>NZ_JBIVIA010000016.1:0-127443 GCF_044749485.1 Pseudomonas sp. NPDC089401
GCTTCACAAGCCTTGAAGCTTGCACAGCACCTGTGGCTCCCACAGGTGCTTCACAAGCCTTGAAGCTTGCACAGTACCTGTGGCTCCCACAGGTGCTTCACAAGCCTTGAAGCCTGCACAGTACCTGTGGCTCCCACAGGTGCTTCACAAGCCTTGAAGCTTGCACAGCACCTGTGGCTCCCACAGGTGCTTCACAAGCCTTGAAGCTTGCACAGTACCTGTGGCTCCCACAGGTGTTTCACAAGCCTTGAAGCTTGCACAGTACCTGTGGCTCCCACAGGTGTTTCACAAGCCTTGAAGCTTGCACAGTACCTGTGGGAGCGGGTTTACCCGCGAAGAGGCCAGTTGCCTTGATACATCCCTCCTGCCCTGCAACGGGGCACGCTTCAAAATGCCATCAGGTCATTATTCCGACGCCAAAAAACCAACATCTCTACCTTTATCGCCAAACGCCATAAGACCGTTCGTACTTTTTTGACGAATTTTGAAAAATATTTTCACGTGATGGCATAACAACACCCCGCAACTGTCTCGTCCTTGATACACGGGGGTAAAACTGCCGCGTGCTATCAAATTGAAAGTATTTTTCACTGAAGAATTATTTAGAAATCTTTCATCGAGGCGGAACCCTCCCAGGAACTTCTCCTACGACCAATAGCTCATAGTGCCGTAACGAATTTCACGCCCCATCCGTGTGAGAGATGACTTACAGATGACAAAGGCAGGTATCCGTTACCCGCCATGGAGAACTAAGACAGGTATTGCCGGTGTCCCGGAAAGCCCTGTCACAACAGGAGAATCGCCGCCCTTACTATTCGTCCTAGTGGTTGATTTCAAAGGATTTATCCACTTGAAAGAACAAGCACAGCAACGCGCCAAGTAGCGCATTGCAATAAAGACGGCTGCATTTCAGGGCACGCCTTTTAAATACCGGCAAGCAACTGCCAACTTTTAGTGCACAACTTTGTGCGCGACGGAATCATTCATGCCTGCGCTCGGCGAAGTGAGCATTTCGCCATGGACCCGTGCGCCTGAAAACTGTTGTTAATCAACCCAGTCCGGCTCTTCCCGGAGGAGCTGGCGTGATAAACACATGAGGTGATAGCGATGCGTATCAGCATCTTTGGTTTGGGTTATGTGGGTGCGGTATGTGCAGGCTGCCTGACGGCACGAGGCCATGACGTGATTGGTGTGGACGTGTCCAAGACCAAGATCGACCTGATCAATCAGGGCAAGTCGCCCATTGTCGAGCCTGGCCTGGAAGAACTGCTGCAGCAAGGCATCGCCAACGGCCGCCTGCGTGGCACCACCGACTTCGCCGAGGCCATCCGTGCCAGCGACGTGTCGATGATCTGCGTCGGCACCCCGAGCAAGAAGAACGGCGACCTGGGCCTGGAATACATCGAGTCGGTCTGCCGCGAAATCGGCTACGTCCTGCGTGACACCGACCGCCGCCACACCATCGTGGTGCGCAGCACCGTGCTGCCAGGCACCGTGAAGAACGTGGTGATCCCGATCCTCGAAGACTGCTCGGGCAAGAAAGCCGGGGTCGACTTCGGCGTTGCCGTGAACCCCGAGTTCCTGCGTGAAAGCACCGCGATCAAGGACTACGACCATCCGCCGATGACCGTCATCGGCGAACTGGACAGCGCCAGCGGCGACGTGCTGCAAGCCCTGTACGAAGAGCTCGACGCGCCGGTCATCCGCAAGCCGATCGAAGTGGCCGAGATGATCAAGTACACCTGCAACGTGTGGCACGCCACCAAGGTCACCTTCGCCAACGAGATCGGCAACATCGCCAAGGCCGTGGGCGTGGATGGCCGTGACGTGATGGACGTGGTCTGCCAGGACAAGGTGCTGAACCTGTCGCAGTACTACATGCGCCCGGGCTTCGCCTTCGGTGGCTCGTGCCTGCCCAAGGACGTGCGCGCCCTCACCTACCGCGCCGCCTCCCTGGACGTGCGTGCACCACTGCTCGACTCGCTGATGCGCAGCAACGAATCCCAGGTGCAGAACGCCTTCGAGCTGATCGAAGCCCACGACAAGCGCAAGGTCGCCCTGCTCGGCCTGAGCTTCAAGGCCGGCACCGACGACCTGCGCGAAAGCCCGCTGGTGGAACTGGCCGAGCGCCTGATCGGCAAAGGCTACCAGCTGGACATCTACGACGAGAACGTCGAGTACGCCCGCGTCCACGGCGCCAACAAGGAATACATCGAATCGAAGATTCCGCATGTCTCCTCGCTGCTCAACGCCGACTTCCAGAAGGTCATCGACGACGCCGAGATCATCGTCCTGGGCAACCGTGACGAGCAGTTCCGTGCCCTTGCCCAGCAAGCGCCGGCCGGCAAGCAGGTGATCGACCTGGTGGGCTTCATGAGCAAGCCGAGCTGCACCACCCGCGGTACCGAAGGTATCTGCTGGTAAGTGCCCGGCCGGGCAGCGCAAGGGCGCTCGACGAGAGCGGCACCTGCGCTGCCCCCCTTTCCCGAATTCTCGACGGATGCTGAACATGCAAAGGCTCCAGACCGTGCTGTTGCAGTGCGCCGGGTGGCTGCTCTACATGAGCCTGCTCATGCTGATCGCCCTGGCCCTGCCAGCCGATATCTTCGACTCGCAGTCGAAGCACTTCATCTTCCTGGTCGGCGCAGTCGGCATCTGGCGCTATTCCATGGGCGCCACCCATTTCATCCGCGGCATGATCTTCCTCTACGGCGTCTACCCGTACCTGCGCCGCAAGGTGCAGAAGATGGGCAAGGCGGCCGACCCGTCGCACGTCTACCTGATGGTCACCAGCTTTCGCATCGAAGCGCTGACCACCGCCCAGGTGTACAGCTCGGTGATCCGCGAGGCGATCAACTGCGGCTACCCCACCACCGTGGTCTGCTCGCTGGTGGAGATGTCCGATGAGCTGCTGGTGAAAAGCCTGTGGGCCAAGTACAACCCGCCCGCACACGTCACCCTGGACATCGTGCGCATCGCCGGCACCGGCAAGCGCGACGGCCTGGCCTATGGCTTCCGTGCCATCTCGCGGATGCTGCCGGACGAGAACGCGGTGGTCGCGGTGATCGACGGCGACACCGTGCTGGCCGATGGCGTGGTGAACAAGACCGTGCCCTGGTTCAAGCTCTACCCCAACGTCGGTGGCCTGACCACCAACGAATTCTGCGAAGTGCGCGGCGGCTACATCATGAGCGAGTGGCACAAGCTGCGCTTCGCCCAGCGCCACATCAACATGTGCTCGATGGCCCTGTCCAAGCGCGTGCTGACCATGACCGGGCGCATGTCGATGTTCCGCGCCAGCGTGGTGACCAACCCCGAGTTCATCGCCGACGTCGAAAGCGACTCGCTGATGCACTGGCGCCTGGGCCGCTTCAAGTTCCTCACCGGCGACGACAAGTCCAGCTGGTTCAGCCTGATGCGCCTGGGCTACGACACCTTCTACGTGCCGGACGC
This sequence comes from Pseudomonas sp. NPDC089401, assembly GCF_044749485.1. Taxonomy (NCBI): domain Bacteria; kingdom Pseudomonadati; phylum Pseudomonadota; class Gammaproteobacteria; order Pseudomonadales; family Pseudomonadaceae; genus Pseudomonas; species Pseudomonas sp. NPDC089401. Next base: position 3,454 of record NZ_JBIVIA010000016.1, read on the forward strand.
CGCCATCAACACGGTCGAGCACCCGCCGGAGAAGAGCTTCCTCAAGGCCAGCCGCAAGCTGATGTACCGCTGGTACGGCAACAACCTGCGGCAGAACTCCCGCGCCCTGGGCCTTGGCCTGCGCCGCCTGGGCCCGTTCACCAGCGTCGTGCTGTTCGACCAGCGCGTGTCGATGTGGACCAGCCTGCTGGGCCTGACCGTAGCGGTGATCGCCAGCCTCAAGTTCGGCATGGCCTACCTGCTGGTGTACCTGCTGTGGATCGGCATCACCCGCCTGATCCTCACCGTCATGCTGCTGTGCTCCGGCCACAACGTAGGCCCCGCCTACCCGCTGATCCTCTATTACAACCAGATCGTCGGCGCGCTGATGAAGATCTACGTGTTCTTCCGCCTCGACAAGCAGTCCTGGACCCGCCAGCCGACTGCCCTGAAGCGTGACCTCGCCAGTTTTCAACAATGGTTCAACACCTGGTCCTCGCGGACCATGACCTTCTCGGCTGCCAGCATCTTCGTCGCTGTGCTGTTCATGGTCGTGTGAGCCCAACCCGGATCGGAACTAACAGGAACAAATCCAGATGAATACCGCCGTGAACGTCAACGTCGTGCATGAGTCCGAAGCCCAGCGCCAACACGCCCGGGTGCGCATCCCGGCCAAGCTGCGTTTCCTCGACAGCGAGCGCCAGCCCCACGATGTGAAGGTCGACGACCTCTCCGCCGGTGGCCTGAGCTTCCATACCAAGCAACCGCTGACGGTGGGCGAAGTGATGCGCGGCCGCCTGCAGTTCACGGTCGACAACCTCGGCCTGTCGATGGACATCGAATTCCAGGTGCGCGCCTACAACCCCACCAGTGGCCGCACCGGTGCGCAGTTCCAGAACCTCGAACCGCGCGACATCGCCACCCTGCGCCACATCATCACCAGCCACCTGTCGGGTGAGCTGATCAGCGCCGGTGACGTGCTCAGCACCCTGCAACGGGACAACTTCACCAAGGCGCGCAAGCAGAAAGACGGCGGCAGCGGCCTGTCGGCGTTCGGCCGCCTCAAGGCAGTGACCGTGACCCTCGGCGTGTTCGTGGTCGGCGTGGCGGCGTTCGGCTTCGTCGCCAAGTCGCTGTACGGCATGTACTTCGTCAGCCACGCCGAGGCCGGCGTGGTCGCGGTGCCAACCAGCAGCGTGACCATGCCGCGCGACGGCACGGTCAGCAGCCTGGTCGAAAGCGGCGGACAGATCGCCAAGGGCGCACCGCTGGCGACCTTCACCACCAGCATGCTGGACATGCTCAAGGGCAGCCTGGACGACTCGCAGCTGGAGCCGGCGAAGATCGAGGAACTGTTCGGCAAGCAGCTCTCCGGCACCCTCACCAGCCCCTGCGATTGCGTGGTCGCCCGCCAGCTGGTGGACGACGGCCAGTACGCCTCGAAGGGCCAGCCGATCTTCCAGCTGGTGCCGCGCACCAGCAACCCGATGGTCGAGGCGCGCTTCAGCTACCGCCAGTTCGACGAGGTCAAGCCAGGCACCCGGGTCAACTTCCAGGTCGCCGGCGAAGACCAGGTGCGCACCGGCAAGATCGTCAGCAGCGCCAGCCTCAACAGCGAAGACCTGGCCTCCGACATCCGCGTGCAGATCAAGCCTGACGACGGCCTGCCGGCCGAGCTGGCCGGGCGCCCGGCAGCGGTCAACAGCGACCGTGGCCCTTCGCTCAACTGGCTGATCGACAAAGCCGTGGCCCGTGGCCTGTAAGAGGACACCGCGATGATTCCCTACAAGAAAAGCGCGAGCCTGGGCCTCTGCGCCCTGGCCACGGCGATCGCCCTGGCCGGCTGCGCCGGCCTGCCCGACCAGCGCCTGGCCAACGAAGCCCTCAAGCGCGGCGACACCGCCCTGGCCGAGCGCAACTACAAGGCCCTGGCGGATCTCGGCTACAGCGATGCCCAGGTGGGCCTGGCCGATATCAAGGTTTCCAGCGGTGACCCGGATCAGTTCAAGCAGGCCGAAGCCACCTACCGCGCCGCCGCTGCCACGTCGCCGCGTGCCCAGGTGCGCCTCGGCCGCCTGCTGGTGGCCAAGCCCGACAGCACCCAGGCCGAGCGCGAAGAGGCCGAGACCTTGCTCAAGCTCGCCGCCCAGCAGGGTGAACAGAAAACCCTGATTCCCCTGGCAATGCTCTACCTGCTGTACCCGCAGAGTTTCCCCAAGGTCAACGCCCAGCAGCAGATCGACCAGTGGCAGGCCGCCGGTTACCCGGAAGCGGGCCTGGCGCAGATCCTGCTCTATCGCACCCAGGGCACCTACGACCAGCACCTCGACGACGTCGAGAAGCTGTGCAAGCAGGCCCTCGACAGCATGGACGTGTGCTACGCGGAACTGGCCACGGTGTACCAGAAGCGCGGCCAGGCAGACCAGCAGGCAGCCTTGTTGCAGCAGCTCGAAGCCGCCTATGCCCGCGGCACGGTACCGGCCAGCCGGGTCGACAACGTCGCCCGCGTACTGGCCGACCGCAACCTTGGCCAGACCGACGAAAAAACCGCCAAGGCCCTGCTCGAGCGCATCGCCCCGTCCAACCCGGCTTCCTGGGTCAGCCTGGCGCAACTGCTCTACGACTTCCCCGAGCTGGGCGACAGCGACCAGCTGATGGCCTACATCGACAAGGGCCGCGAAGCCGAACAGCCACGCGCCGAGCTGCTGCTGGGCCGCCTCTACTACGAAGGCAACGGCGTGCCGGCCGATGCCCAGAAGGCCGAACAGCACCTGCTGGCCGCCGCCGCTGCCGGCGAGATCAGCGCCGACTACTACCTCGGCCAGCTGTACCGCCGTGGCTACCTGGGCGACGTCGAACCGCAAAAGGCCGTCGACCACCTGCTCACCGCCGCCCGTGGCGGCCAGAACAGCGCCGACTACGCCCTCGCCCAGCTGTTCAGCGAAGGCCACGGCGTTCGCCCCGAGCCCACCAACGCCTGGGTGTTCGCCCAACTGTCGCAGGTCAACCCGACGCCGCAATCGACCGAACTGGTGCAGCAACTCGATCAACAACTCACGCCCGAACAGCGCAGCCAGGCCCAGGGCCTGCTGGCGCAGGAAAAGCAGGCCCGCGGCAACATGGCCCAGGTTGGCCGCCGCAGCCTGACACTCGATGCCCTGCAAGACCAGGATGCTGCTGTAGACGGTGAGGACTCGCTATGACGCTCAATCCCTTCGTGAAAGCCGGCATCGGCCTGAGCTTCGCCCTGCTGTGGTCGTGCCCGACCCTGGCCGAGATGACCGCCCAGAAGAACTTCGGCCTGGAAGTGAAGATCACCGGCCAGTCCGAAGACGACCGTGACCTCGGCACCCGCCCTGGTGGCGACGTCAACGGCCTGGGCCTCGACCTGCGCCCCTGGGTATACGGCGAGCGCGGCAACTGGAGCGCCTACGCCATGGGCCAGGCGGTCGCCGCCACCGACACCATAGAAACCGACACCCTGCGCCAGAACGACGATGGCACCACCACCGACACCGGCGACGACAGCCGCCAGCCGGACAAGAGCTACCTGGCCATGCGCGAGTTCTGGGTCGGCTACAGCGGCCTCACCGCCTACCCCGGCGAGCAGCTGCGCTTCGGCCGCCAGCGCCTGCGCAGTGACGACGGCATGTGGCGCGACACCAACATCGAAGCGCTGAACTGGACCTTCGACACCACCCTGCTCAGGGCCGACCTGGGCGTGGCCCAGCGCTTCAGCGAATACCGCACCGACCTCACCGAACTGGCCCCGGAAGACAAGGACCGCACGCATGTCTACGGCAACGTCGCCGCGCAGTGGACTCCCGGCCACTGGGTCGGCCTGCGCGCCCACCACACCCATGACAGCGGCAGCCTGAAAAACCCCGGCGAAACCATCGACGCGCTGGACAAGACCCGCACCGGCGACCTCACCTGGCTGGGCCTGGAAGCCAACAGCGACGCCTACAACTGGCGCAACGACCACACCGTCAACTACTGGGGCAGCGTCACCTGGCTGACCGGTGATCGCGACAAGCTGAGCAGCCAACTGGTGGGTGACGACCAGGTCGCCACCGGCAAGCAGAGCGGCGACGTCAACGCCTGGGCCACCGACCTCGGCATCCGCCTGCGCCTCGACCCGCAATGGCAGGTCGGCGCGGCCTACGCCCGTGGCAGCGGCGGCGGTGGCGACGACGGTTCGAACAACTTCGAGCAGACCGGCCTGGAGAGCAACCGCTCCAACTACACCGGCACCCGCTCGCGCGTGCACCGCTTCGGCGAAGCCTTCCGCGGCGAGCTGGGCAACCTGCAGGCGGCCACCCTGTTCGCCTCCTGGCAACTGCGCGACGACTACGACGCCAGCCTGATCTACCACAAGTTCTGGCGTGTCGACGGCCACCAGAACATCGGCTCCAGCGGCATCAACGCGGCGGTCGACGACAACGGCGTGAACCGCCAGCTGGTCGATGGCGAGAAAGACCTCGGCCAGGAAATGGACGTGGTCGTCACCAAGTACTTCAAGCAAGGCCTGCTGCCGGCCTCCATGAGCCAGGCGATCGACGAGCCGTCCGCCCTGGTGCGCCTGCGCGCCGGTGTGTTCAAGCCGGGCGACGCCTACGGCAAGGAAGCGGACTCGTACATGCACCGCGCCTTCGTCGACGTGATCTGGCGCTTCTGAGGCCGGGAGAACCCTGATGAACCTTCACCCGCACATCCGTCACAGCCTGCTGGCCAGCGCCCTGCTGCTGGCTAGCCAGCTGGCCGCCGCCGCACAGCCCCAGGTGATCGCCAAGGAGCTGCAGCAGGCCAGGACCTACACCGTGGCCAGCGCGCCGATCGAGCCGCTGCAGATGGACCCGCCCAAGCTGCCCGACCTGAGCGGCTATACCGCTGCCGCCGTGCAGAAGAAGATCGACCGCAGCCACAAGGGCAAGGTCAGCCTGCGCCGCATGTTCCAGGAGGACACCCTCAAGGAATTCGTCGGCGGCGACAACAAGGCCGCCGAGTGGGTGCAACGCCAGCATGGCATTCCCCAGGCGATCTTCATCGATGACGGCCATGTCGACCTGGTCGAGCTGAGCAAGCAGGTGCCCAGGCAGTACCTCAGCGAAGTCGAGCCGGGCGTGTACCTGGCGCGCCTGCCGATCGTGGTCGGGCACAAGGGCATCCTCGAGATCGACGGCAAGGTCAAGCAGCTGCGCCTGTCCCAGGAAGGCGGTGCGTTCCTGGTCAACGACGGCAAGCTGTTCGTCAGCGACACCCAGGTGACCGGCTGGCGCGAAAAGGACAACGGCCCGGCGACCTTCCGCTCGCCGAAGGAATTCCGCCCGTTCCTGCTGTCGTGGGGCGGCACCGAGACCTACATCGTCAACAGCAAGATGGCCAGCTTCGGCTATGCCAAGTCCAAGTCCTACGGCGTCAGCATCTCCCAGTACACGCCGAACATGTCCAGGCAGAAGGGCCGCGCCGAACCCACCGGCTGGATCATCGGCTCGGAGTTCAGCGACATGTGGTACGGCTTCTACTGCTACGAGACGCAGGACTTCGTGGTCAAGGACAGCACCTACCGCGACAACATCGTCTACGGCATCGACCCGCACGACCGCTCGCACCGCCTGATCATCGCCGGCAACACCGTGTACGGCACCAAGAAGAAGCACGGGATCATCGTCTCGCGCGAGGTCAACGACAGCTGGATCATCAACAACAAGAGCTACGACAACAAGCTCTCCGGCGTGGTGATCGACCGTAACAGCGTCAACAACCTGGTGGCCTACAACGAGATCTACCGCAACCACACCGACGGCATCACCCTGTACGAAAGCGGCGACAACCTGATCTGGGGCAACAAGCTGATCAACAACCGCCGCCACGGCATCCGCGTGCGCAACAGCGTGAACATCCGCCTGTACGAAAACATCGCCATGGCCAACGGCCTGGTCGGCGTGTACGGGCACATCAAGGACCTGTCCGACACCGACCGCGACATCGCCCTCGACCCGTTCGACACCAAGGTGTCGCTGATCGTGGTCGGCGGCGAGCTGGCGGCCAACGGCTCCGGCCCGCTGTCGATCGACTCGCCGCTGTCGGTCGAGCTGTACAAGGTGTCCATGCTCGCCCCGCGCAAGGCCAGCGGCATCAGCCTCAACGGTGTGCTTGGCGAGCGCCAGGACGAAATCCTCGACCTGCTGGTGCGCCAGCAGAAGGCCGTGCTGATCGACCCGGTCGAACGCCAGACCGAAATGATCGATTAAGGAAGCCCAGACCATGACTCCACACCTGATGAAACTGCTGGGCCTGTCCGCCGCCCTCCTGGCCATCAGCCAGGGCGTGCGCGCCGACGAAGTGAAGGCGCCGACCTTCACCGCCGAGCCTTGCTGCCAGCTGTGCCCCGAGGCCCATGACGCCAGCCGCTACACCACCCGCTACCAGCAGAACTTCACCACGCTGGTGCAGGCCCAGGGCGACTGGCTGTTCCGTACCCGCGAAGACCTGCGCACCGAGTTCAACACCACCCCGGCCGGCTACAAGCGCCTGCAGCAGGTGCATGACGCGTTCAAGAAGCGTGGTGTCGAGCTGGTGGTGGTGTACCAGCCAACCCGCGGCCTGGTGAACCGCAACATGCTCAAGCCCGAAGAAAAAGCCGCCTTCGACTACCAGAAGGCCCTGGGCAACTACCAGGCCATGCTCAAGCGCTTCGCCAGCATGGGCTACAACGTGCCCGACCTGTCGCCGCTGACCAACGAACAGCTGGCCGCCGCCGACCAGGGCAAGGACTTCTACTTCCGCGGTGACCAGCACTGGACGCCTTACGGCGCCGAGCGTGCGGCGAAGATCGTGGCCGATACCGTGCACAAGATGCCGGCCTTCGAAGGCATCCCGCGCAAGGAATTCGAAACCCACAAGTCCGGGCGCATGGGCAAGACCGGCACCCTGCACAACGTCGCCGGCCAGCTCTGCAACACCAGCTACGCGGTGCAGTACATGGACCAGTTCGCCACCGAGCCAAAAGGCTCCAGCGGCGGCGGCGACGACCTGTTCGGTGATGAAGGCAACGCCCAGATCACCCTGGTCGGCACCAGCCACAGCGGCAAGAACTACAACTTCTCCGGCTTCCTCGAACAGTACATCGGCGCCGACGTGCTCAACGTCGCCTTCCCCGGTGGCGGCCTGGAAGGCTCGATGATCCAGTACCTGGGCAGCGAGGAATTCCAGAACCACCCGCCGAAGATCCTCGTCTGGGAATTCTCGCCGCTGTACCGCCTGGACCAGGAAACCATCTGGCGGCAGATCCTCGCCCTGCTCGACGACGGCTGCGATGCGCGCCCGGCACTGATGAGCGCCAGCACCACGCTCAAGCCCGGCAAGAACGAGCTGATGGTCAACGGCAAGGGCGGCGTGATCAAGGACCTGGTCAACCGCAACCTGCAGATGGACGTGAAGTTCGAGGACCCGTCGGTGAAAGTGCTGCAGGCCACCCTGTGGTACCTCAACGGCCGCCACGAAGACATCAAGCTGGAAAAACCCGAGACCTCCGACACCGACGGCCGCTTCGTCTTCCAGATGCGCGAGGACGAGGACTGGGCCAGCCAGAGCCTGCTGGCCTTCGAGGTCCAGGGGCCGGAAAGCGGCACCCAGAAGGTCGAGGCCAAACTCTGCAAACGCAACAACTTCGCCGTGCCCGCGCAAACCGCGCAGGCCGGCCAGTGAGGCGAACCATGACGGCACTCAAGCACATCTTCCGCCCCGCCCTGCTCGGCCTGGCCCTGTTGGGCGGCGCCGCGCAGGCCGCGCTGGTCCCCCCGCAGGGTTACTACGAGGGCATCGAAAAGCTCAAGACCGGCGACGGCAACTTCCGCTGCGAAGCAGCGCCCAAGCCCTACACCGGCGCGTTGCAGTTCCGCAGCAAGTACGAAGGCTCGGACAAGGCCCGGGCGACCCTCAACGTCGCCTCGGAAAAGGCCTTCCGCAAGTCCACCGAGGACATCACCGACCTCGAGAAAGGCGTCAGCAAGATGGTCGGCCAGTACATGCGCGACGGCCGCCCGGCGCAGCTCGACTGCACGCTGACCTGGCTCGGCAGCTGGGCACGCGCCGGTGCGTTGCTGTCCACCGACTACAACCACACCGGCAAGTCCATGCGCAAATGGGCGCTGGGCAGCATGAGCGGTTCGTGGCTGCGCCTGAAGTTCTCCAACTCGCAGCCGCTGGCCGCGCACCAGGCCGAGGCCGAGGTGATCGAGAAGTGGTTCGCCCGCCTCGCCGAACAGACCGTGCGCGACTGGAGCGACCTGCCGCTGGCGAAGATCAACAACCACAGCTACTGGGCCGCCTGGTCGGTGATGGCCACCGCCGTGGCCACCGACCGCCGCGACCTGTTCGACTGGGCGGTGAAGGAATACAAGGTCGGCGCCAACCAGGTCGACGAGCAGGGCTTCTTGCCCAACGAGATCAAGCGCAAGCAGCGCGCCCTGGCCTACCACAACTACGCCCTGCCACCGCTGGCGATGATCGCCAGCTTCGCCCAGGCCAACAACGTCGATTTGCGCAGCGAGAACAACTTCGCCCTGCAACGCCTGGGCGAAGGCGTACTGTACGGCGCCCGCGACCCCCGTCACTTCGCCGAGCGTGCCGGTGAGAAGCAGGACCTGAAGGACCTCAAGGTCGACAGCAAGTACGCCTGGCTCGAACCCTGGTGCGCGCTGTACCACTGCGTCGGCGACACCCTGGAACGCAAGCAGCATATGCAGCCGTTCGACAGTTTCAGGCTCGGCGGCAATGTGACCCGGGTCTACGACCCGAGCGCGGCTGCAAAGAAATAGAAAAACCCTGTGGGAGCGGGTTTACCCGCGAATAGGCCAGACCTGCCATGTGCGGTGCCTGTGCCGGCCTCTTCGCGGGTAAACCCGCTCCCACAGGGGTACTAGGTTGCCTTCCGGTTTTGCACCGGGGGGTTTGGGGGGCGCTGTGCCCCGGATGCTGTGAACAAAAAGGAGAACCGGGATGGTCTTCTCGTCCAACGTGTTCCTGTTCCTGTTCTTGCCGGTCTTCCTCGGCCTGTACTACTTGAGCGGGCAACGCTATCGCAACCTGCTGCTGCTGGTCGCCAGCTACATCTTCTACGCCTGGTGGCGGGTCGACTTCCTCGCCCTGTTCGCCGGCGTGACCCTGTGGAACTACTGGATCGGCCTGAAAGTCGGCGCCGCCGGCGTGCGCACCAAGCCGGCCCAGCGCTGGTTGCTGCTCGGTGTGGGCGTTGACCTGGCGATCCTCGGCTACTTCAAGTACGCCAACTTCGGTGTCGACAGCCTCAACGCGATCATCGCCTCGTTCGGCCTGGAACCGTTCATCCTCACCCACGTGCTGCTGCCGATCGGTATCTCGTTCTACATCTTCGAGTCGATCAGCTACATCATCGACGTCTACCGCGGCGACACCCCTGCCACCCGCAACCTGATCGACTTCGCGGCGTTCGTGGCGATCTTCCCGCACCTGATCGCCGGCCCCGTGCTGCGCTTCAAGGACCTGGTCGACCAGTTCAACAACCGCACCCACACCCTGGACAAGTTCTCCGAAGGCTGCACCCGCTTCATGCAGGGCTTCATCAAGAAAGTGTTCATCGCCGACACCCTGGCGGTGGTCGCCGACCATTGCTTCGCCCTGCAGCACCCGACCACCGGCGACGCCTGGCTCGGCGCCCTGGCCTACACCGCGCAGCTGTACTTCGACTTCAGCGGCTACAGCGACATGGCCATCGGCCTGGGCCTGATGATGGGCTTCCGCTTCATGGAGAACTTCAAGCAGCCGTATATCAGCCAGTCGATCACCGAGTTCTGGCGGCGCTGGCACATCAGCCTGTCGACCTGGCTGCGCGACTACCTGTACATCACCCTGGGCGGCAACCGCAAAGGCACCTTCAACACCTACCGCAACCTGTTCCTGACCATGCTGCTGGGCGGCCTGTGGCACGGCGCCAACTTCACCTACATCCTCTGGGGCGCCTGGCACGGCATGTGGCTGGCGATCGAGCGGGCGCTGGGCATCGACACCAACCCGCAGCGCTTCAACCCGGTCAAGTGGGCCTTCACCTTCCTGCTGGTGGTGGTCGGCTGGGTGATCTTCCGCGCCGAGAACCTGCACGTGGCGGCCCGCATGTACGGCGCCATGTTCAGCTTCGGCGAATGGCAGCTGTCGGAACTCAACCGTTCGCAGCTCACCGGCCTGCAGGTGGCGACCCTGGTGATCGCCTACCTGACCCTGGCGTTCTTCGGCCTGCGCGATTTCTACCGCAACGCCCGGCCAGCGGCGAACGCCACCCCGGTGCAGGTCAATGCCGACGGCTCGCTCGGCCTGGACTGGACCCGGGTGATGACCCGCGCCCTGATCCTGCTGCTGTTCGCGGCCTCGATCCTCAAGCTTTCGGCGCAGAGCTACTCGCCGTTCCTGTACTTCCAGTTCTGAGGTGGATGACATGACCCGCACATTACGCGTCACCTATTCGCTGTCGTTCCTCGGCCTGCTGGTGGGCATGGGCGCCTGGTCCACCGGCGGCTTCGAAAGCTTCCACCGCACCGAGCAGATGACCCTTCTCGACGGCAAGCTGGCCAAGGCCGCCGAGACCCACTACGACGACCAGTTCCCGATCAAGCGCCTGGGCACCAACCTCTGGGCCGCGCTGGACTTCAAGCTGTTCAACGAAGGCCGCCCGGGCGTGGTGCTGGGCCGCGACCAGTGGCTGTTCAGCGACGAGGAGTTCAAGCCTACCGCCGGCGCCGACCAGCTGATGCAGGACAACCTGGCGCTGATCCGCGGCGTGCGCGATGCCCTGCACAAGCACGGCAGCCAGCTGGTGCTGGCGATCATCCCGGCCAAGGCGCGGGTGTATGCCGAATACGTCGGCAAGGAGCAACCGGCCAGCCTGCACGATGACCTGTACAACCAGTTCCACGCCCAGGCGCGCCAGGCCAACGTGTTCGCCCCCGACCTGATGGCGCCGCTGGAGCAGGCCAAGGCCCGCGGCCAGGTATTCCTGCGCACCGACACCCACTGGACGCCCATGGGCGCTGAAGTGGCGGCGCAGGCGCTGGCCGAAGCGGTCAGCCGCCAGAGCCTGCTCAACGGCGACCCGCAGGCCTTCGTCACCGAGGCCGGCAACACCGCGCCGTACAAAGGCGACCTGACCAACTTCCTGCCCCTGGACCCGCTGTTCAGCAACCTGCTGCCGAGCCCGGACAACCTGCAGCAACGCACCACCCATCCGGCCGACGCCCAAGGCGATGGCGGCGACGCCCTGTTCGCCGACAGCCAGATCCCGGTCGCCCTGGTGGGCACCAGCTACAGCGCCAACCCGCACTGGAACTTCCTCGGCGCGCTGCAGCAGGCGCTGCACAGCGACGTCGCCAACTACGCCGAAGACGGCCACGGCCCGCTGCTGCCGATGCTCAAGTACCTGCAAAGCGATGCCTTCAAGAACGCCGCGCCACAAGTGGTGGTGTGGGAATTCCCCGAACGTTATCTGCCAATGAAGAACGACCTCAGCAGCTTCGACCCGCAGTGGATCGCGCAGCTGAAGAACTCCCGCAAATCCGAAGAAAACCTGGCCTTGTCGTCCACCCGGACGAACCACTGATAGAAAGAGAGGAAACGCACATGACTACCAAGACTTCCATTGCCAAAGCCCTCACCCTCGCGGCCGGCCTTTCCCTTGCCTCCCTGCAGGCCTTCGCCGGTGCCGACGCCGCGCTGTACGGCCCGAGCGCGCCGAAGGGCTCGAGCTTCGTGCGCCTGTACAACGCCGCCGGCGCCCCGGCCGCCGCCAGCGTCGGCAACACCCAGATCAAGCAGGTCGGCGCCCAGGCCAGCAGCGACTTCAGCTTCCTGCCCGGCGGTGACTACACCGCCCAGGTCGGCGGCAAGAGCGTGCCGGTCAAGCTGGCCGCGGACAAGTACTACACCCTGGTCAACAACGCCGGTGGCAGCCCGCAGCTGATCGAGGAACCGCCGTTCAAGAACAAGCAGAAGGCCCTGGTGCGGGTGCAGAACCTCAGCGACCAGGCCGTGACCCTGAAGACCGCCGACGGCAAGACCGAAGTGGTGCCGTCGGTGGCCACCCAGGGCCGTGGCGAGCGCGAGATCAACCCGGTCAAGGTCAACCTGGCCCTGTTCGAAGGCAACAAGAAAGTCAGCGACCTGAAACCGGTCGCCCTGGAGCGTGGCGAAGCCGCCGTGCTGTACGTAACGGGTTCCGGCGGCAACGTGTCGCCGGTGTGGGTAACTCGCCCCGTGGCTAGCAACTGATCCCCCTGCCTCATAACGACTATTGGAGAAACATGATGATCCCGGTAATTCTTTCTGGTGGTAGCGGTTCGCGTCTGTGGCCTCTGTCGCGCAAGCAGTTCCCCAAGCAGTTCCTGGCCCTGACCGGTGAACACACGCTGTTCCAGCAAACCCTCTCGCGCCTGCGCTTCGACGGCATGGACACGCCGATCGTGGTCTGCAACAAGGACCACAAGTTCATCGTCCAGGAGCAGCTCGGCGCCCTGAACCTGGAAACCCAGGGCATCCTGATGGAGCCGTTTGGCCGCAACACCGCGCCCGCCGTCGCCATCACTGCCATGAAGCTGGTCAACGAAGGCCGTGACGAGCTGATGCTGGTGCTGCCGGCCGACCACGTGATCGATGACCAGAAGGCCCTGCAACGGGCCCTGGCCCTGGCCACCGTGGCCGCCGAGCGTGGCGAGATGGTGCTGTTCGGCGTGCCGGCGACCAAGCCGGAAACCGGCTACGGCTACATCCGCTCCAGCCAGGACGCCCTGCTGCCCGAAGGCGTGGCGCGGGTCGCGCAGTTCGTCGAGAAGCCCGACGAGCAGCGCGCCGCCGAGTTCGTCGCCGCCGGCGGCTACTTCTGGAACAGCGGCATGTTCCTGTTCCGCGCCAGCCGCTTCCTCGAAGAACTGAAAAAACACGACTCCGACATCTACGACACCTGCCTGCTGGCGCTGGAGCGCAGCGCGCAGGACGGCGATGTGCTGAGCATCGACGAAGCCACCTTCGCCTGCTGCCCGGACAACTCCATCGACTACGCGGTGATGGAAAAGACCCAGCGTGCCTGCGTGGTGCCGATGTCGGCCGGCTGGAGCGACGTGGGTTGCTGGTCGTCGCTGTGGGAAGTGCACGACAAGGACGCCGACGGCAACGTCACCAAGGGCGACGTGGTGGTGCAGGACAGCCGCAACTGCATGATCCACGGCAACGGCAAGCTGGTGTCGGTGATCGGCCTGGAGAACATCGTCGTGGTCGAGACCAAGGACGCGATGATGATTGCCCACAAGGACAAGGTCCAGGGCGTCAAGCAGATGGTCAAGACCCTCGACGAGCAGGGCCGCAGCGAAACCCAGAACCACCTGGAAGTCTATCGCCCGTGGGGCTCGTACGACTCGGTGGACATGGGCGGCCGCTTCCAGGTCAAGCACATCACCGTCAAGCCGGGCGCCAGCCTGTCGCTGCAGATGCACCACCACCGCGCCGAGCACTGGATCGTGGTGTCCGGCACCGCCGAGGTGACCTGTGACGAGAACGTGTTCCTGCTTACCGAAAACCAGTCGACCTACATCCCGATCGCCTCGATCCACCGCCTGCGCAACCCGGGCAAGATCCCGCTGGAGATCATCGAGGTGCAGTCCGGCAGCTACCTGGGCGAGGATGACATCGAGCGCTTCGAGGATGTCTACGGGCGAAGCTCCACGCCGGTCGAGCGCGGCGTGTCGGTGAAGACCATCGCGCAATAAGCAACACCCAGGGGCCGCGACGCGGCCCCTTCTGTTTTGAGGCCCCCAGGATTTGGCGCTACGATGGACAGACCTGCGCAACAGAGGTCTGAACTTGCCATGATCATCGGTGCCTTCCTCATCCTCACCTGGCTGGTGCTGCTGTTGCGCTACCCGGCCAAGGCCCTGCCGATTTCCCTGGCCGCCATCTGCGGCCTGGGCCTGGTGGCCCTGATGGTCTTGTGGCAGGACAGCCGCGAAGCCTCGCAGCTGGCCCGCCTGGACCTGCGCCTGAGCTACGCCCCCGACCAATGCCCCGCCGACCGCGCCCTGCAGGTGCGCATGAAGAATGGCAACAAGGCACCGCTGAGCGAACTGCGCTGGCGGGTGGCGGCATATGCGCCGGGCGATACCGTGAACCTGGCGGAGAACACCTACAATGCACCGCGCTATCGCGGGCCGGGTGAATTGCAGCCGGGGGTGGAGTGGAAGGACTGCGTGCCGTTGCCGCCGTTGCGCTCGGGGTATCGCCCGCAAACACTCGAGTTCCGTGCGGAGCACCTGCAAGGTACATTTGCCAACTAATTCGTCGCCTGTGCCGGCCTCTTCGCGGGTAAACCCGCTCCCACAGGGACCGCGCCGCACCTGTTGGAGCGGGTTTACCCGCGAAGAGGCCGGCACAGGTTAAACACATTCCACCTGCCAACAGGCCCCAAGCATGCCCACCGTCCTGATCACCGGTTGTTCCAGCGGCATCGGCCGCGCCCTGGCCGACGCCTTCCGCGATGCCGGCCACCCTGTCTGGGCCACCGCCCGCAAACCCGAGGATGTCGAGCGGCTGAAGGCCGCCGGCTTCAGCGCCCGACAGCTGGATGTAAACGACAGCGAAGCCCTGGCCCGCCTGGCCGAGGAGCTCGGGACCCTCGACATCCTGATCAACAACGCCGGCTACGGCGCCATGGGCCCACTGCTCGACGGGGGCGTCGACGCCCTGCGCCAGCAATTCGAAACCAACGTGTTCGCCATGGTCGGCGTGACCCGCGCGCTGTTCCCGCTGCTGCGCCGCTCACGTGGCCTGGTGGTGAACATCGGCAGTGTCTCGGGTGTGCTGGTGACCCCGTTCGCCGGTGCCTACTGCGCCTCCAAGGCCGCCGTGCATGCCCTGAGCGATGCCCTGCGCCTGGAGCTGGCGCCGTTCGGGGTGCAGGTGATGGAGGTGCAGCCGGGCGCGATCGCCTCGCAGTTCGCCAGCAATGCCCAGCGCCAGGCCGATCAGGTGCTGGCGGCGGACTCGCCATGGTGGCCGTTGCGCGAGCATGTGCAGGCGCGGGCGCGGGCCTCGCAGGACAAGCCGACGTCGGCGGCGGCGTTTGCCCAGGGCGTGCTGGCGGCGGTTGGCAAGACGCCGGTGCCAGCAGTGGTCAGGTTGGGCAATGGCAGCACGGCGTTACCGTTGATGGCCCGGCTGCTGCCTACGCGGTTGCTGGACTGGGCGTTGCGCAAGCGCTTCGGGTTACTCCGTCCCCTCTGATATCGGTGTCTGCCTCTTCGCGGGTAAACCCGCTCCCACAGGGACAGTGCCAGCCCGGGCCGTGGGAATTTCCTGTGGGAGCGGGTTCACCCGCGAAAGGGCCGGCACAGGCAACAACGAATCAGGCGATGGAGCGCAGCACTCCGCCATCCACCCGCAACGCCGCCCCGGTAGTCGCACTGGCCTGCACAGAAGCCAGGTAAACCACCATGTTGGCCACCTCCTCCACCGTCGCCAGCCGCTTGATCAGCGACGTCGGCCGGTGCTCGGCGAGGAAGTTGGCCTCCAACTCATCGGTGGACACCCCCTGCTCCTGCGCCAGCTTGGCAAAGAAGTCGCCCACCCCTTCGGAACGGGTCGGCCCTGGCAGCACCGAATTCACCGTCACCCCGGTCCCGGCCAAGGTCTCGGCCAACCCCCGCGACACCGCCAGCAACGCGGTCTTGGTCATGCCGTAGTGGATCATCTCGGTCGGGATCTGCAGTGCCGATTCGCTGGACAGGAAGATCACCCGCCCCCACTTGCGTTCGGCCATGCCCTGGGCGTAATGGCGTGACAGGCGCACGGCACTGAGCACGTTGACATCGAAGAAGCGCTGCCAGTCGGCGTCATCGATCTCGAAGAACGGCTTGGGCTCGAAGATGCCCAGGTTGTTGACCAGGATGTCGGTGTGCGGCACTTGTTCGAACAGTTTCTGCGCGCCCTCCTGGGTGCCCAGGTCGGCGGCGATGCCGATGATGCGCGCTTGCGGCAGACGCTCGCGCACGGCCTTGAGGGCCTCGTCGACACGAGCCTGGGTGCGGCCGTTGAGTACCACTTCGGCGCCCGCCTCGGCCAGGCCGATAGCGATAGCCAGGCCGATGCCCGCGGTGGAACCGCTGACGATGGCGCGCTTGCCGTTCAAGGAAATTTGCATCTGTGCCTCCTCATCTGTCTGGGGAATTGCTGGGGCTGCTTTGCAGCCCTTTCGCGACACAAGGCCGCTCCTACAGGGACCGCGATCGCCTGTAGGAGCGGCCTTGTGTCGCGAAAGGGCCGCAAAGCGGCCCCGGCCATTCATGCTTTCAGGTCGAATGCCTGCCAACCACCGCCCAAGGCCTTGTACAGGCCGACCAGGGCCTGGGACACCGCCGCCGAGCTGTCGATCCACTGTTCTTCGCTGGCCAGCAAGGCGCTCTGCACGGTCAACACATTGAGAAAGTCCACCGCACCTTCCACATACTGGCGCTGGGCAGTCTCCAGGGCGATGCGGTTCTGCCGCACCGCCTCGGCCAGGTGGTCGCGGCGCAATTGACTGGCGTTGTAAAGGCGTAGCACATCGTCGATTTCGTGCCAGGCGCCGAGCACTACCTTTCGGTAGTTGAGCGCGGCTTCCTGCTGCTGCGCCTCGCGCAGTTGCAGGTTGCCCTTGAGCCGGCCGCCCTCGAAGATCGGCAGCGACAGCTGCGGGCCGAAGGCGAAACGGCGCGAATCCCAGGCACCGAAATCGGCCAGTTGCATGGCCTGGAAACCGAAATTGCCGGACAGGCGGATGCTCGGGTAGAAATCGGCCTTGGCCACGCCGATGCTGGCGGTGGCGGCATGCAGCCGGGCCTCGGCCTGGCGGATGTCCGGGCGGCGTTCGGCCAGCTCCGACGGCACGCCGATGGCGAACGTCTGCTGCGGCGCGGGCAGGTCGCCGCCTTGCAACAGCTCGGCCTGGAGGCTGCGCGGTGGCTCGGCGGCCAGCAGGCTGAGGGCATTGATCAGGTCGTCGCGCCTGGCTTCCAGGCTCGGCAGGCGCGCTTCGATGGAGGCGACCTGCGCGCTGGCCTGGGCCACGTCGAGACGGGTGGCGACGCCTTCGGCCTGGCGGTCTTCGGACAGCTTCAGGCTGTGCTGGGCGACCTTGAGGTTGTCGCGGGTGACATCCAGGGTGTGCTGCACGGCACGCAGCTGGATGTAGTTGCCGGCGGTTTCCGAGAGCAGCGCCAGCAGCACGCCGCGGCGGTCGTTCTCGGCCACTTCCACGCTGGCATCGGCGGCCTCGACCTGGCGCCTCACCCGGCCCCAGAGGTCCAGTTCCCAACCGGCCACCAGGTCTCCCTGCCAGAGGTTGAACGCCTCTTTACCCGCCTTGCCGGACGGGTCACTGAGGCCTTCGGCACTGTTGCGCGCGCGGCTGTAGCCGACGTTGGCATCCACCGACGGCGATTGCTCGGCCGCCACCGTGCTGCGCAGGGCGCGGCTCTGCAGCAGGCGCGCGCTGGCCATCTGCAGGTCGAGGTTGTTGTCGGCCACGCGCTGGATCAGCGCGCTCAGGCGGGCATCGTGAAACGACTCCCACCAACGCAGTTCCAGTGGCTCGGCCTGGGGCTGACTGGCGGCGGCCTCGCCTTGCAGCGGCGCCCACTGGGCGGGGGCCTGGCTGTCCGGGCGCAGGAAGTCCGGCCCCATCGTGCAGCCGGCCAGCAGCACGGCCAGCAGCAGCGGGCTCAAGCGTACGGCAGCGTTCATCGAGCACTCACCTCTTTGCCAGCCAGCCCGTCGCCGTGGGTGTCGATGGTCGCTTCCACCGACATGCCCACGCGCAGGCGTTCGAGCAGCGGCTGGCCATCATCGAAGACGATCTTCACCGGAATGCGCTGCACCACCTTGGTGAAGTTGCCGGTGGCGTTGTCCGGTTTCACCGCGGCGAAGGTCACGCCGGTGGCCGGGGCGATGCTCTCGACATGGCCCTTGAGGGGTTCACCGGCGAAGGTGTCGACGCTGATGCGCACCGGCTGGCCCGGCTGCACGTGGGTCAGCTGGGTTTCCTGGAAGTTGCCGACCACGTAGGCATGCTGCAAGGGCACCACCGACAGCAGGCGCGCGCCCGGGTTGACGAAGGCGCCGACGCGCAGGGCGCGCTCGCCGACCATGCCGTCGACCGGCGCGGTGATACGGGTGTAGGACAGGTCCAGCTCGGCCTTTTCCAAGCCGGCTTCGGCACGTTTCAACTGGCCGTCGGCGCTCGCCACCTGGGCCGTGAGGATGTCCACCTGCTTGCGCGTCGCCACCAGCGCCGCCTGGGCGTTGGCCAGGCGCGCCCGGGCCTGGTCGACACGGCTGCGCGCCTGCTGGGCGTTCTGCACGGTGCCGGCACCCTGCTCGGCCAGGCGGCTGTAGCGGTTGACCTCATGGTCGGCGAACGAGGCTTCGGCCTGGGCCGCCTTGACCGCCGCCTCGGCCTGGGCGATCAGCGCCGCCTGGCGTTCGAGGGTGGCCCGGGCATCGGCGCTCTGCGCCTTGGCCACCAGCAGCTGGGCCTGGGCGGCATCCAGCGCGGCCTGGTAGTCGCGGGCATCGATGGTCGCCAGCAACTGGCCGGCCTGGACCTGCTGGTTGTCTTCGACCAGTACTTCCTTGATGAAGCCGGCGACCTTCGGCGCGACCACGGTGTAGTCGGCGATCACGTAGGCGTCGTTGGTGCTCTGGCGCTGATCGCTGCCAAACAGCCAGGGGCCGGCGATGGCGGCCAGCACGGCCACCGCGAGCACCGAGCCGATGAGAAGGGTTTTGCGTTTGTTGGTCATGTTCAGTGTCTCGAGTTCATCCAGGGGTCAGGCCACCGCGCGCGGCGGATAGACCCGGGTAGGCACGAAAGGAATCAGGCAGATCAGGGCCACGGCGATGCAGGCCATGACCAGGTACAGGTCGGCCGAGGTGAGCACCAGCGCCTGGTCGTGCAAACGCTTGGCCAGGCCTGCGGCGTTGTCATCGATCAGCGGGGCGTTGCCCAGGCTGTCCACCAGGTGGTTGGAATGGAAGTGCCGGCGCAGGGTGCCGAGGGCGTCCAGCAGGCCGCCGGCGATCACCGCGGCCAGGCCCTTGACGGTATTGAACCAACTGGAGGCGAACGGGCCTTCCTGCGGGGTCATGCCGTTGGTGGAAAGCATCAGCAGCGGCAGTACCGCCATCGGCTGGCCGAACACCTGCAGCAGGTAGAACGGGTAGAAGTCGCCGCGGATCCACTCGCTGGTCAGCAAGCTGCTGCCCGCGCACGACGCCGCCAGCATTGCCAGGCCGATGGCCAATACCCAGCGGCAATCCACCGCGCGGATGTTGCACAGCGCGGCGGTCAGCGGCAGCGCAATCAACTGTGGCATGGCCACCAGCATCATCAGCGGGCTGGTCTGCGCCGGGCGGTAGCCCTGGATCTGCGCCAGGTACGCCGAGGGGATGCTGGCCACGCCCGAGAGCACGATGAGCACGCCGGCCAGGGTCACCAGGGCGAAGCTCAGGTTGCGCCGTTCGAGCATGCGCAGCTGGAAGAACGGCAGCGGCTCGGACCATTCGTTGTACATGAACAGCACCAGCAACAGCACACCACCGCCCAGCAGCCAGCAGATCAGCGGCGAGTCGAACCAGCCCCAGCGGTCACCCAGCGACAAACCGAGGACGATGCAGCTGATGGCCGGCAGGCCGAGCAGCACGCCGCGCCAGTCGAACTGCTTGAAACGCTCCAGGCGCAGCGGGTCCTGTGGCAGGCCCCAGCCGACGCAGAACATGGCCAGCGCCGAGGGCAGGATGATCTGCCAGAACGCCCATTGCCAGCCGACGTATTCGGTCCACAGCCCTGCCAGCGGCGTGCCGAGGTTGGGCCCGAAGGTGGCGGTCAGGGCATAGCAGGCCAGGCCGTAGACCTTGATGCCCGGCGGCAGGAAGCGCAGCGCCACGCTCATCAGCATCGGCGGCAAGGCGCCCGAGGCGAAGCCCTGGAGCACGCGCAACAGCATCAGGCTGTGCAGGTTGGGGGCAAACGGCTGCAGCAGGCCGAGCACGGCGAACAGGCCAACGGCGGTCATGGTGAAGCGGCGCAAGGAGAAGGTGGTGGCCAGCCACGGCGCGAACGCCATGGCTGAAACCGAGGCGGCGCTGTACACCGCCAGCAGCCAGGCGCCCTCGTCGGCGCCGATGCCCATGGCGCCGCGGATGTCGGCCAGGGAAATCTTGGTTACCGACTCGTTGAGGCCGGCGCAGAGCACCGCCAGCAGCACGCCGAACAGCCCGACCACCACCCGCAGGCCGAACGCCGTCTGCACCGGCGCGGCGGCGATTACGGCAGGGGGGGCGGACAGGGAACTCATGGGCAGACAACTCCAGCAACAAATTTGCGACGGGAGTAAGTCTAAGAAGGTCGAATGCTTACGAAAACTGACTTATTGGCAGGTTTATGTTGCGTCAGGCGCAATCCGGCTCTAGACCGCGCCGCCTGCTTCGCGGGTAAACCCGTTCCTACAGGGATTGCGCCAGGCCCGAGGGCAGCGTTGTACCTGTGGGAGCGGGTTCACCCGCGAAGCAGGCGACGCGGTCTCAAGGGTCGACACTGCAACAGGCCTTCATGGTCTGCCGCAACCAGCGGTGCGCCGGGTCGTTGTGAAAGCGCGGGTGCCACGCCTGCAGCACCATCACCCGTTCCAGCGGCACCGGGATCTCGAACGAGCGCAACGGCAGCCCGAGCTTGTGCACACTGTTGAGGATGTTGGCCGGCATGGGCAGGATCAGGTCCGAGTCCGGCAGCGAGAACAGCGCCGAGTGGAAGCTCGGGGTAATCAGCGCCACCCGCCGCTGCACCTTGAAGTTGGCCAGCTCGACATCGATCGGCCCGTTGGCCCGGCCACGGCGGGACACGCTGATCTGTGGATAACTGGCAAAGGTCTGCGCCGTGATCGGCTGGTCGAAGATCGGGTGGTCACGCCGCGCCAGGCCCACGTAGTAGGTCTGGAACAGGCTCTGCACCTTGATCTCCGGGCCCAGGTCGACGGTCGAGCTGATGATCAGGTCGGTGCGCCCGTCGCGCAGCACGCTGTCGTCATCACCGCCCGGGCTCTCGGGCACGAAGCGCAGCACCGTGCGTGGCGCCTGCTCGTGCATGCGGCGCAGCAGCTGGGCGCCATACAGGGCGATGAACAGGTCGTTGGTGCGGATATTGAAGGCGCGGTCGAGCTTGGCCAGGTCGACTTCATCGGCGCTGCGAAACACCTCGCCGGCCTGCTCCACCAGCGCCGCCACTTGTTCGCGCAGGGCCAGCGCCCGCGGCGTCGGCACCAGGCCACGGCCGGCGCGCACCAGGATCGGGTCGCCCAGAGCATCGCGGATGCGCCCCAGGGTCCGGCTCATGGCCGCCGGGCTCAGGTTCATGCGCTGCGCCGCGCCGACCACGCTGCCTTCGTCGAGCAGGGCATCGAGGGCGACGAGCAGGTTCATGTCCGGGAGTTGCATGGCCGGGTTCCGTGGCGGCTGGGGGAACGGCGATGGTAGCAGGTTGGACGATTGCACCAGACGCAATGCGTTCGTGCGTGGTGGGGCATTTATTCAAGGGCCATGTTCGGCCATAAAAGAGGCATTGGCAGGTCCGGCCTCTTCGCGGGCAAGCCCGCTCCCACAGAAACTGTGCAATACCTGAGTACAGTGCATTACCTGTGGGAGCGGGCTTGCCCGCGAAGAGGCCCGGACAGGCAAACACCCAGCCAGCTTCAAAAAAGGATCCCAATGCCCCGCCCTGTCCTGATCGCCATCGACGCCTCCCCCGCTTCCTCGGCCCTGCTCACCCTCGCCCGCCGCTACTGCCGCCCCGGCGAACACGAACTGCACGTCCTGCTGGCCATCGACGCCACCTTCGCCGTGCACGACAAACCAGCGCCCTACACCGCCGAGGAGCTGGAGGAATACCCCGCCGCCTGCGAGGAACAACGCCTGGGCGACCGCGCCGTGGCCGATGCCGTGCAGCAGTTGCAGCAGGCCGGCTTTAGCAGCCAGGGCTGCATGGTCGCCGGGCAGCCGGTCGAGGCGATCGTGGCCAAGGCGCAGGCCCTGAACTGCGAGCTGATCATCATGGGCCACCGCCACCTGTCGCGGCTGGGGCGGTTGCTGGATCCGTCGATCAGCGCCAAGGTGATCGACCGGGTGGAGGTGCCGGTGTTGGTGGGGGCTGCTTGCTAGCACCGGCACTCACTGCGCCAAAGCACCAGGAAGCGCCTTACGCTTGACGACCTGCCAGCTCTCGCTCGATCTGCTCAATGCTGGGCAAGCTTGCCTGCAACTCTTCCGGCAAGGCATCGACCAACTTGAACTCTGCAACACCAATAGGCTGAGCCTTGCCACGTAACGCGTATTCAGCAACCACCTTGTTCTTGCCTTTACAGAGCAGCAAACCGATCGTGGGATTATCCTGCTCCAGCTTCAACTGCAGGTCGACTGCCGTGAGATAAAAGCTCAATTGCCCCAGATGTTCCGGTTTGAACTTCTCAGCCTTCAATTCTATGACCACATAGCACCGCAGTTTCAGATGATAAAACAGAAGATCGATGTAGAAATCATCACCACCAACTTCTACATGAACCTGACGTCCGACGAAGGCAAAACCGGCTCCCAGTTCAAGCAGAAAATGTGTGATGTGCTCTACAAGCGCGGTTTCAATCTCTCGCTCACTCGCTTCCTGACCGACATCAAGAAAATCGAACAGGTAAGGGTCTTTGAGGAACTGACGAGCCAGATCAGTGCCAGGCGACTGCAAATGCGTTGAGAAATTTGAGACGGCACTGCCTTCGCGCTTCAGCAATCTGGACTCGATATGCATCTGCAAAGTGGCTCGTGACCATCCACACTCCGATGCCCGCGCAGCGTATGCCAGCCTCTCTTCCGGTTTTTTCAACTTTGCCAGCAACACCAGATTGTGGCCCCAGGGCAATTGTCCAACAGCCTGTTGGACAATTGCTTCCTCTGGCCAAGCCTCTGCAAACGCTCGCATGTACATCAGGTTCGCTCGCGAGAATCCCTTCATCGTCGGGAAGGCAATCTTCAAGTCATGGGCCAGCCGTTCTATGACCTTGGCTCCCCATCCTTGAGCGGCCTGGCGTTCGACGATATCTCGACCAAGACGCCAATAGAGCTCAACCAACTCCCGATTCACGGCAAGACTGGCCTTCTGCTGGGCTCTATGAATGCGGACTTTCAGATCAGCTAGCCACGCGCTGTAACCCTGAGGCGTGTCGATCAGGGATGGCGGTCTTTCGGGCATTGGGCGGGTTTTCCTCGAGCAGATGACTGGGTACATTCATGGCGTCCCAGACTGCTCTCCTGGAAATGCGCCGCCAATAGCGGCAACCAGCGACATTTCGCTAAACGAAGTAGGTTTTTTCCGAAACCTGTTCGAGCACGTCCCAACAATCAATGCTGTATCTGCGGCCCCCCGAATCGGCTGTATCAGTTCTCGCCCGGCTTCACCACCACCGTGCAGGTCGTCCCCGCTGCCAGCAAAAAACCCTCCGGCACCTCGTCGATATGAATCCGCACCGGCACCCGCTGCGCCAGGCGCACCCAGTTGAACGTCGGGTTCACATCGGCAATCAGCTCGCGGCTCTGCGGGTTGTCGCGGTCATAGATGCCGCGGGCGATGCTCTCCACATGGCCCTTGATGCGCTCGCCGCTCATCATCTGCAGTTCGGCAGGGTCGCCGACCTTGACGTGGGGCAGCTTGGTCTCTTCGAAGAAGCCGTAGACCCAGAACGAGTTTTCATCGACCACCGCCATCACCGCCTCGCCGGTGCGCGCATAGTCGCCCTTGTGGATGTTCAGGTTGGTCACGTAACCGTCCACCGTGGCGACGATGTGGGTGCGCTTGAGGTTCAGCTCGGCGGCGGCCAGTTCGGCCAGGGCCTGCTGGTAGTCGGCCTGGGCGGAGTTGGCGATGTTGCTGGCATCGTCGCGGTTTTCCCTGGAGATCACCAGGTTGTCCAGGTCGGCGCGGCGCTTGGCGTTGACCTTGCGCATGTCCCAGGTGGCCTTGCGCGAGGCGACCAGGGCCTTGGCCTGATCGACCGCCAGCTGGTAGTGCTCGGGGTCGATCTGGATCAGCAGGTCGCCCTTCTTCACCTGCTGGTTGTCCTTGACCGGCACATCCACCACATAGCCGGGCACGTCGGCGGCGACGTTGATGATGTCGGCGCGCACGCGCCCGTCGCGGGTCCACGGGGTGGTCATGTAGTGCAGCCACAACTGGCGACCGATCACCACGGCAGCGGCCAGCACCAGCAGGGTGGCGATCAGGCTGAAGAACTTTTTCATCGAAGGATTCTCACCAGTAGAGCGACAGCGCCAGGGCGCCGAACAGGCAGACGAACAGGCTCAGGCGCAGCAGCGCCGGGTGCCAGAAGAAGCGGTAGCCATCATGGCTGGCGATGAACCGGTCCAGGCCCCAGGCCAGGCCCAGGGCGAACAGGAACATCAGGGTCATGGTGGGCATGTACACGCCATGGAAGGCGATTTCACGGGGCATGATTCAGTCCTTTCGCCGGGGCCAACGGCGACTGAGGGTCGAGCAGGGAAGATCGGATGAAGTGCAGGTAGCTCTGCGCCCGGCGCAGCACCGAGGTGTCGAAGTGCCGGGCAAAGGGTTCGTCGGTGGCCTGCACGCGGGCGATGGCGTGGTCCACCGCCACCAGGGCGCGCTCGTGGTTGCTGGCGCTGGGCTGCAGGAACAGCCGCGCCAGGGCGCGGCCCATGACCCGGATCGCCTGGCGCCAGGGCTGCGACTCGGCGTAGGCCGGGTGTACCGGGGCGCGGGCCTGCTCCTTGCGCAGCTCGATGATCGCGTGGCCGATCTCCAGCACCGTGAACATCCAGCCCATCAGCTGGCTCTGCACCTGGGGCTTGCCGGCGGCCAGGCCATAGGCCTGGTGCAGCAGGTCGCGGGTACGGCTTTCGAAGGCGGTGCCCAGGCCGCGCAGGCGCCCGCTGATGGCGAACAGCACCTGCCCGCGCAGCTCCTGCTCCAGGCGGCTCCACAACCAGCGGCTGTTGGGCGGCAGGATGATCGCGCCGGCGGCGGCGCAGACGAACATGCCGAGGACCATGCCGATGTAGTCGTTGATGAAGCTGTACGGGTCATAGACGGTCAGGTTGTTCGGCACCGAGCCGATGGCGAAGAACACCAGCAGGCCGATGCCGTAGCCGGCGTAGGCCGGGCGCGACGAGAGGAACGCACCCAGCACGAACACCGGCGCCAGGACCATGCACAGCAGCGCGAAACCGTCGATCCAGGGGAACACGAAGAAGGTTTCGAAGAAGCCGATGAAGGCGCCGAACGCCGTGCCGCAGGCCATCTGGAACGACATGCGCTTGGGGTTCGGCGAGGCCGCCGAGAGGCCCACGGTGACGGTGGCGATCAGGGTCATCATGGCGCCGCTGGGCCAGTCGCTCATCAGCCAGTAGCTGCCCAGCAGCAACAGCACCGCCGAGGCACGCACACCGGCGGCCAGCGACACCAGCCAGCTGGTCTGGGCCACGTAGGGCTCGTCCCACTGCTCGCGCTGGTGGTTGTGCGCGGCCAGCGAGGCGTGGGTCTCG
The DNA here is from genome assembly GCF_044749485.1 of Pseudomonas sp. NPDC089401. Classification (NCBI taxonomy): domain Bacteria; kingdom Pseudomonadati; phylum Pseudomonadota; class Gammaproteobacteria; order Pseudomonadales; family Pseudomonadaceae; genus Pseudomonas; species Pseudomonas sp. NPDC089401. The sequence goes on from NZ_JBIVIA010000016.1 coordinate 29,098, forward strand.
GCGTAGCTGTACATCTCGTCGACGAAGCGGTAGAGCAGCTCGAAGGCGGTGTGGAAGTCGAGCAGGTCGGACTCGCTGGGTTCGGTGGCCAGGTAGTCGGCACGCAGGCCGCGCACCTGGGCTTGCAGGCCGTCCTTGTAGGCGGCCAGTTCCAGGGTCAGGCGCAGTGCATCGGCGTCGGTCAACGCGCGGCCCACGTAAGGCTGCAACAGCTCCACCAGGGTGTTCAGGCCCGGCTCGATGGCGCCGACGATCTGCAACGGGCCGCGTGCGCGCAGGCGCTCCAGCAGGCGGTGCAGGGCGTTGAAGCGCGTGGTGATGGCCATGAACTCGCTGTTCATGCGCACCAGGCGCCCGGAACGGCGACGCATGTGCGGGTCTTCGAAGGCGGTGACGTTGCGCAGGCTCTCCAGGCCCACAGCCTCGGCGATGAAACGTACGTTGCTGCTCTCGAAGCGTTCACGCTGGCTGTCGCCGCGCAAGGCCTCGACCACCACCCCGGCGAACACGCCAAAGCGCTGGTACAGGGCGTTGCGCATGGCGGCACTGGCCGACTGCGGCAGCACCGCGGCGCTGACGAAGGTCGACACAAGGATGCCCAGGGCGATCTCCAGCACCCGCCAGACGGCCGCCATGAACGCCTGGTCCGGGTGCTGCAGCACGGGCAGGCCGATCATCGCTGCGGTGTAGCCGGCCAGCACGAAGCCGTAGGCGCGGAAGGTGCGGTAGCGCATGGCGCCGGCCGAGCACAGGCCGACCCACAGCGCCAGGCTGGGCAGGAACAGTTCGCTGTTCTGCGGGAAGATGGCGATCAGCGCCACCATCATCGCCGAACCCGCCAGGGTGCCGAGCACCCGGTAGAAACTCTTGGCGAACACATGGCCGCTCTGCGGCTGCATGACGATGAACACGGTGATCATCGCCGTGCGCGGCTGCGGCAATTCCAGGCGCATGGCCAGCCACAAGGTGATGAACGCGGCGGCCAGCACCTTGAAGATGTACACCCAGGTCACCCCGTCGGTGCGCGCCCAGGCGAAGAAGCCCCGGCGCCACTCGAGGCTCTGCAGCCAGCGCACGGGCAAACTCGAAGTGCTCATTCGGCGTTATCCGGCTGCTTGTCGAAAATGGCCAGGGTGGCCGGGGTTTTCGGTGCCGCCTGGCGCGCTTCGTCCGGCACGTCCTTGCCGGCCTGCAGGCCGCCGCCCAACGCGGTGACCAGCTCGGCATGGGCGATCAGGCGCGCGGCCTGCACCTGCTGCTGCACCTGTTGCTGGCGGAACAGCAAGGTCTGCGCATTGAGCACATTGAGGTAGTCGGTCAGGCCGCGCTGGAAGGCGACCGTGGCGATGTCGTAGGTCTTCTGCGCGGCGGCCACCGATTCGGCGGCGAAGTGCGACTGTTCCTTCATCGATTCGCGGCGGATCAGCTGGTCGGAAATGTTCTTCAGCGCGCCGACCACGGTCTGGTTGTAGCGCGCCACGGCCACGTCATAACCCGCCGAGGCGACGCCCAGCTGCGAGCGCAGGCGGCCGCCGTCGAAGATCGGCAAGCTGATCGCCGGGCCGACGTTGTAGTTGAACTTGCGCCCGGTGAGGAATTCCAGCGCGCCGCCGCCGGTGGCCATGAAGCCGAGGCTGCCGACCAGGTCGACGTTGGGGAAGAAGCCGGCATGGGCGACATCGATGCCACGGGCCTGGGCCGCCACCTGCCAGCGGCTGGCGACCACGTCGGGGCGCTGGCCGACCAGTTCGGCAGGCAGGTTCGACGGCAGTTTCAGCGCTGCGGCCAGGGTCAGGGTCGGGCGCTGCAACTGCGCGCCCTCCCCCGGGCCCTTGCCGGCCAGGGCCGCCAGCTGGTTGCGGGTCAGGGCGATCTCTTCATCGAGGCTGTCGAGCTGGCGATGGGTCTCGGGCAGCGGCGCCTCGGCCTGGCTGACTTCGAAGTGAGTGCCGATGCCGCCCTCCAGGCGCCGCTTGGCCAGGGTCAGGATCTGCTCCTGCTGCTCGAGCTCGGCCTTGACGATGTCGCGCTGGGCGAAGTGCAGGCTCAGCTGGATGTAGGCGTGCACCACGTTGTTCTGCAATTCCAGCTGCGCCTGGCGGGCTTCGGCCACGCTCATGTGCGCCTGGTCCACGGCCTGCTCGCTGGCATTGCGCTCGCGGCCCCACAGGTCCAGCGCGTAGCTGAAGCCGATGGCGGCATTGTTGTCCCAGGTGTTGGAACCGGACAGTGCGCCGGGGCCGTAGAACTGGTCCTCGGGCCAGTTGTGCCGCTTGAGCGTGGCCTGGCCGTTGGCCTGCAGTTTTTCCGCCGATTCGACCACACCCGCCATGGCTTTCGCCTCACGCACCCGCGCCGCGGCCATGGCCAGGCTCGGGCTGCCGGCCACGGCCAGGTCGATCCAGCGGTCGAGCTGGGGGTCGCCATAGGCGTGCCACCACTGCTGGTCGGGCCAGTGGGCGTCGCTGGCGGCTTCGCGAATGGCGGCATCAGGGGTCAATGCAGCGGCTTGGAGCGTCTTGCCTTGCGGGGCTATGCCCCAGGTTCCGATACAGCCGCTCAGGGTGAGACTAAGGGCACAGGCACTGAACGCTTGAAGCGTTCTGATGATGCGACGCGGCACAGCTGCGATTTCCCGAGGAAGAGGTGGAGGGGCCGAGCAATTCTAGGGGGCGCCAGCACTGGCGATAAGCGTATATTCCTGCGAATCTTTGTTACCAAAACGGCGATAATCCGGCTTTGGTCGAACGCCTTTTTTTGTTGCTTCGTGACACAATTTTGTCCTCTAGATCGAGAGTGACCCATGGACACCCTGCAAAACATGCGTGCTTTCAGTTGCGTAGCCCAGCTAGGCAGCTTCACGGCTGCCGCGGCGCAGCTGGATACGACCACCGCTAACGTGTCGCGGGCGGTCTCCAACCTGGAAGCCCATCTGCAAACCCGGCTGCTCAACCGCACCACCCGGCGCATCGCCCTGACCGAGGCGGGCAAGCGTTACCTGATGCGCTGCGAGCAGATCCTGACCTACGTCGAAGAGGCCGAGGCCGAGGCCAGCGACGCCCATGCGCGGCCCGCCGGGCAGCTGAAGGTGCATTCGATGACCGGGGTCGGCCAGCACTTCGTGGTCGATGCCATCACCCGCTACCGCGAATCGCACCCGGACGTGACCTTCGACCTGACCATGGCCAACCGCGTGCCGGACCTGCTCGAAGAGGGTTACGACGTGTCCATCGTGCTCGCCACCGAGCTGCCCGACTCCGGTTTCGTTTCCCAGCGCCTGGGCATCACCTACAGCATTGTCTGCGCCTCGCCCGACTACGTGGCGCGCAACGGCTTCGCGCACAAGCCGCTCGACCTGCTGCAGCATGCCTGCCTGCGCATGGTCAGCCCGGTGATCCCGCTGGAGAAATGGCTGTTCGACGGCCCCGAAGGCCAGGAGCTGGTCAACATCACCACCTCGCCGTTCCAGGTCAACTCGGCGGACGCGATGAAGACCGCGATCCGCAGCGGCATGGGCATGGGCGTGCTGCCGATCTACTCGGCGATCGACGGCCTGCGCGACGGCAGCCTGGTGCGGGCGCTGCCGGACTACCGCCTGCAGGAACTGAACCTGTACGCCATCTACCCGTCGCGCCAGTACCTGGATGCCAAGATCAAGACCTGGGTCGAGTACCTGCGCAACTCGTTGCCGGAGATCCTGGCGGCCCATGAGGCCGACCTGAAAACCCATGAATTGCTGATCGCCAACTGAAAAACCTGCTGCACGGCGGCGGTGGACAATGGTAGGTTGCTAAGCAATCAACCCGACCCACCGCCCTGCAGAGAAGTTGCCCGATGAAAAAGACCGTCCTGGCCTTCAGCCGTATCACCCCGGCCATGGCCGAGCGCCTGCAGCAAGACTTCAACGTGATCGTGCCGAACCCGAAACTCGGTGACATCAGTGCCCAGTTCAACGAAGCCCTGCCCGAGGCCCACGGCCTGATCGGCGCCGGCCGCAAGCTCGGCCGCGCGCAGCTTGAAGGCGCAGGCAAGCTGGAGGTGGTGTCGAGCGTGTCGGTCGGCTACGACAACTACGACGTCGATTACTTCAACGAGCGCGGCATCGCCCTGACCAACACCCCCGACGTGCTCACCGAAAGCACCGCCGACCTGGGCTTCTCGCTGATCATGGGCTGCGCCCGCCGCACCGCCGAACTCGATGCCTGGACCAAGGCAGGCAACTGGCAGGCCACCGTCGCACCGTCGCAGTTCGGCAGCGACGTGCACGGCAAGACCCTGGGCATCGTCGGCCTGGGCAACATCGGTACCGCCGTTGCCCGCCGTGGCCGCTTCGGTTTCGGCATGTCGATCCTGTATGCCGGCAACAGCCGCAAGCAGGCGCTGGAACAGGAACTGGGCGCCCAGTTGCGCAGCCTCGAGCAATTGCTGGCCGAGTCCGATTTCGTCTGCCTGGTGGTGCCGCTGTCCGACGCCACGCGCAAGCTGATCGGCGCCCGCGAGCTGAAGCTGATGAAGCCGAGCGCGTTCCTGATCAACATCGCCCGCGGCCCGGTGGTCGACGAAGCGGCGCTGGTCGAGGCGCTGAAGAACGGCACCATTCGCGGTGCCGGCCTGGATGTGTACGAGAAGGAACCACTGAGCGAGTCACCGTTGTTCCGCTTGCCCAATGCGCTGACCTTGCCACACATCGGTTCGGCCACTGCCGAGACTCGCGAGGCGATGGCCAACCGGGCGATGGACAACCTGCGTTCGGCGCTGCTGGGTGAGCGGCCGCGGGATCTGGTGAACCCGCAGGTGTGGAAAGGCTGAAGGTTCGTTAGCGCCTGGACCGGCCTCTTCGCGGCTGAAGCCGCTCCCACACAGACCCCGCTTGCAGTTGCAAACCCGTGATCAGCGGGCCAAGGCAACCTTGTGGGGGAGCCTGGGCTTGCGAAACACCAGCACGTTGCCGGCCATCACCGCCACCAGCCCCAGCAGCGCCGGGGCCGTCCACTGGTAGCCCTCGGCAAATGCCGACACGTTCAGCGCCACCAGCGGAAACAGCACGGTGCAATAGGCCGCACGTTCCGGCCCCATGCGCCCGACCAGGGTCAGGTAGGCGGTGAAGCCGATCACCGAGCCGGGGATGACCAGGTACAGCAGCGAGCCGATGTAGCGGGTGTTCCATTCCATGGCGAATGGAATGCCGCTGAGCAGGCAATAGCCGGCCAGCATCCCCGCGCCGTAGAGCATGCCCCAGGCATTGGTGCTCATGGGTTTGAGGCCGGCTTTCTGCTGCATGCTCGACAGCATGTTGCCGGCCGAGAAGCACAGCGTGCCCAGCAGGGCCAGGCCTAGCCCGTAGAGGGTCTCAGGGCTGGCGGCGTGGTGCGACAGCTCGGGCCAGAACAGCAAGCCCAGGCCCAGCAGGCCCAGTGCACCGCCAGCCAGGACATTACCGGCGATTTTCTGGCCGAAGAAGACCCGCGCATTCAAGGCGTTCCACAGGGTGGCGGTGGAGAACACCACGGCGATCAGGCCGCTGGCGATCCACTGGCTGGCGGTGAGAAAGCACATGAAGTTGACGCAGAACAGGCAGAAACCCTGGGCCAGGCAGATCAGGTGGCCGCGCCGGTCCATCGGTTGCAGGCGTCGGGTGAACAGGAGGATGGCGAACAGGATCAAACCGGCCAGGGCGAAGCGGTAGACGATCGACACCGGGATGGCGACCACGCCCAGTTGCAGTTTCAGGGCGATCCAGGTGGTGCCCCAGATCAGGACGGTGAGCAGGTACAGGGACAGGTTCATGGCGGTGGTTCCTTGGGCCATTCAAGATCGGCGCCCGGCTTTTCGCGGGTAAACCCGCTCCCACAGGTCGGTGAGGTCCCTGTGGGAGCGGGTTTACCCGCGAATCGAGGGCGCAGCCCTCGCCAGGGCCACCAGTGTTCCCCTGATCACCGCCAGGCGCTTGCACAAACTTGCGCTTTTCTCGCCCCGGTAGCTGTCACCGCTCTCCAGCCGCAGTACGATGGCCTGCAGAGGAGCCACCCATGACCCCACTCAGCCAGCTGCAAGTGTTCAACGCCATGCACGCTTCGCCCAATGCCCGGCTGGAGCTGAGCGCGCACCTGGGTGACGGCCTGGCGGCGGCGTTGTGGAGCAACCGCGACGACGCCCGCGACTACCAGGCGCCGAGCCATCACACGCTGTCGTGCTACATCGCCGACGGCACCGGCACCTTCCGTCGCCAGCGCCCGGCCGACAAGGGCGCGCCGGACAAGCTGTGCATCATGCCGGCCGGCCAGGAATCGAACTGGGTGGTGAACGGCGCCATCCGCCTGGCGCACCTGTACATCAGCGAGGCGCAATTCGCCCTGGGCTGCGTGCGCCTGCTCGACCGCGAGCCGCGGGAGCTGCAATTGCAGGAGGCGACCTTTCTCGACGACCCGCAGCAGTCCGTGCGCTTTCGCCAACTGATCGGCATGGACTGGAGCGAGCCTGGCGAGCGCCTGCTGGCCAGCAGCCTGGCCCACGAGATCGTCGATCATGCCGTACTCAGCCAGGTAGGTCTGCGTCAGGGGTTGCGTCTGAAGGGAGGGCTGGCACCGAGCCTGCGCCGCCAGTTGCTGGACTACATCGAGGCGAACCTGGACCAGCCGATAACCCTCGGCGAACTGGCGCTGCGCTGCAACCTGTCCGAATACCACTTCGCGCGGATGTTCCGCACCAGCTTCGGCCTGCCGCCCCATCAATACCTGTTGGCGTGCCGGCTGCAGCGGGCCTGCCAGCTGTTGCGCCTGGGCGAGCTGCCGTTGGGGCAGGTGGCGCTGTTGTGCGGGTTCGCCAGTGCCAGCCATTTCAGCAACCGCTTCCGCCAGGCGTTCGGCGCCAGCCCCGGCGAGTACCGCTTAGCCATTCGCGGCTGAAGCCGCTCCCACAGGTACCGCGCAATCCCTGTGGGAGCGGCTTCAGCCGCGAAGAGGCCAGCCCAGGCAACACCAGCGTCAGAACTCGAAGGTGCTCGACAGGCTCACCTGCCGCGCATCGCCGATGGCGACGAAGTACTGGTTCACCGCCGAGCTGTAGTACACCTTGTCGAACAGGTTCTTCACGTTCAGCTGCAGGCGCACATTGTGCTCGTCCAGCCGGGTCTCGTAGCTGGCGAAAGCATCCGCCACGGTGTAGCTCGGCAAGTTGAAGGTATTGGTCGAATTGCCCGACCGCTCGCCCACGTACCGCGCCCCGGCGCCCAAGCGCAGGCGGTCGCCGCCGAACAGGCTGCCGAAGTCGTACACGGCCGACAGCGAGCCGCTGTGCCTGGCGACGTTCTGCAGGCGATTGCCTTGCAGGTCCGGGTCCTTGGTCACCCTGGCGTCGGTGAAGGCATAGCTGCCGATCAGGCTCCAGCGCTCGCTGAGCTGCCCGGTCAGGTCCAGCTCGACACCGCGCGAATTGACCTCTCCCGCGTTGCTGTACAGCGTCTCGCCGGTGCCGCTGTCGAAGTTGGCCACCAGCACGTTCTGCTTGGTGATGTCGAACAGCGCCAGGGTGCCGGTCAGGCGACCCGGCATGTCCAGCTTGGCGCCCAGCTCCCAGGACTTGCCCTGTTCCGGCGCCACCGAGCCATCCAGCACCACGCCGCCGGTCAACGGGGCGATGCTGGAGTTGGGCTTGAACGACTCGCTGTAGCTGCCATAGAACGACAGCTGGTCATCGACCTTGTAGACGATGCCGGCGTGGGGCACCCAGGCCTGGCCGTTGCTGTCGGTGTTGGCGGTGAACGGGCGGCCGCGGCCAGCGTATTGGTCGTACTGCTGGAAGCGCGCGCCGGCCACCAGGATCCAGTGCTCGTCGAGGTGCAGCGCGTCCTGCACGAACAGCGCGTCGGTGCGCAGCTTGTCGGTCTGGTCGCTGTCGCTGGCACGCACCGTGCTGCCTTCCACTTCCTGGCCGTAGACCGGGTTCAGGTAGCTGAAGGTGGACTTCGCGGTCTGGCGGATCAGGTCGCCGCGAAAGATCTTGCGGTCCTCGTGATCGACACCGAACAGCAGGTCATGCTGCATGCCAGCCAGCTCGACATTGCCGTTCAGGCTCAAGGTGACGAACTGGTCGCGGCTCATGGCGTTGTGGGTGCCGTCGATGCTGCGGGTCAGGGTACCCCTGGCTTCGTTCACACCCGTGACGCGGACCTGGCTGGCGTCGTAGGTTTCGCGGTTGAAGCTGTAGCCCAAGTGCAGCTTCCAGGCGTCGTCCAGCTGGTGGTCGACCTCCAGGCGGTACAGGTCGGAGCGCCCTTCCATGTCGTTGAACGGCTCGTCCAGGCGGCGGGTGGCCGGGATGTCCAGCGGGTGGCCGTTGCTGCCGAACGCCGTGCCGCGGTCGAACGGGTAAAGGAATTCGCGGTGCTCGTAGGCCAGCACCACCTGGGTATCCTCGCCCAGCCAGGCCAGCGATGGCGCCACCAGCGACTCGCGGTGCGTGCCGAAGTTGCGCCAGTAGTCCTCGTCCTCATGGTCGACGATCAACCGGTAGGCCAGGTTGCTGTCGCCCAGCGCGCCGGTGCTGTCGAAGCCACCGCCACTGCCGTTCTTGCCGCTGCCGTAACTGGAGCCGCGCAGGGTCAGGGCGTTGTACTGCGCCAGTTGTGGGCGCTTGCTGACCACGTTGATCACCCCGCCCGGGTCCTGGATGCCATACAGCAGCGAAGCCGGGCCCTTGAGCACTTCGACCCGCTCGGTGCTGGCATTGAGGCTGCGGCCCTGCACCAGCGGCATGCCGTCGCGCATGATCGAACCGTCGCGGTTGTCGCCGAAACCGCGCTTCATCACCGTGTCGGAAGTGCCGCCGAAGTTGTTGCCCTGGGTGATGCCGCTGACGTTGGCCAGGGCATCGTCGAGGTTGCGCGGTGCCTGGTCGCGCAGCACCTGGCCCGGCACCACGTTGATCGCCTGGGGAATGTCCTGGGACGGGCCCTGGCCGCGCATGATCGAGGCGCTGGCCGGGGGCTGGTAGCTGTAGCTGTCCATCTGCGAAGAGACGGTGGTGGCCTGGAGGTTGAGGGCGCCGGACGTGTCCACGGGTTCCAGGGTCAGGGTGCGGGCGTCGAGACGGCGCCAGGTCAGGCCGCTGTTGCCCAGCAACTGCTGCAGGGCATGCTCGGCGCTGAACGAACCGTTCAGTGCCGGGGCCTGCACGGCCGGCAGTTCCAGGGTGTAGACCACGCTCTGGCCGCTAGCGCGGCTGAAGGCGTTGAGCGCCTGAGCCAGAGGCTGGCTGGGCTGGGCGAAGCTGTGCAGCTGCAGCTGCTCGGCAGCCATGGCGAAGGGGGCCGCGGCGAAGGCCGAGCAGGCGGTGAGGCCGAACCAGAGGGGAACGCAACGCGGGGTGAACTTCATGGACGCTGACCTGTGAGAGGGTTGTGACTGCGAATGAATCGCACTTCCACTCATTACACGGATGTCACATCCAGTTACCTCATCTCTTTTTGAACTTTATTTTTCCTGCTCCGGCCCATTCGCGGGTAAACCCGCTCCTACAGACCGGTGTGATACCTGTGGGAGCGGGTTTACCCGCGAAAGGGCCGGCGCAGGCAGCTTACCGAATGACGGTCAAACGCCCGAGCAAGGTCTGCCGCGAGAAACCAAGCACCTTGCCCAGCGAATCCAGCGCCGCCAGCGGCTCTTGCACCGGGAAGCTGCCACTGACCTTGCGCCGCCCCAGCTCACCATCGAGCAACAGGATCCGCCCCGGGTAATACCGCCCCAGGTCCTCGACCACCTGCGCCAACGGCACCTGGTAATAATTCAACCAGCCCTGACGCCAGGCCAGGCGGCTATCGCTGTCCACGCTCAGGGTCTCCCCTGCCTGGCCATCGGCAAAGGCCAATTGCTGATTGGCGGTCAGTTCATGGGCAACCTGCCCCTGGGCCGGGGTCACGGCGACCCGCCCGCTGCGCACGGTCACCTGGGCGCCATCTCCCTGGTCACGCACCTCGAACTGGGTACCGAGCACCCGCACCTCGCCCTCTCCCGCTTCGACCACGAACGGCTCGCCCGTGTGGGTGACCTGGAAGAACGCCGCTCCGTGCAACAGCCGCACGCGCCGCTCACCCTGCTGGAAATCCACCGCGATCGCGCTGCCGGCATCCAGGGTCACCTGGGACTGGTCCGCCAGGGTCACCTGGCGAATCGCCTCGCCGCTGCTGAAATCGGCCTGCAGGTCCAACAGCCAGTCTGCCGGGCGCCACCCCCCCGCCACGCTCACGGCCAGCATCAGGCAAGCCGCCACCGCCATACCGCGCAGCGCGCGCCAGCTCCTGCTGGAATTCGGCCTGGCCATGGCCTGCAGGTAACGTTGCAGGTCGGCCTGTTCTTCGTCGGCCAGCCGCGCCGCCGGCGCTTCGCTGATCTGCCACAGCAACTGGGCCTCGGCGAAGGCCTCGCGGTGACTGGGGTCGGCCAACAACCAGCGCTTGAATTCGCCGCTGCGGGCGGTTTCGGGCTGTTCGTTGATGCGCAGCAGCCAGTGCAAGGCAGCGTCGGCCTGCACGGCGGTGATCGGGTCTGGATGGCTCATCGGCGGGCGCTCCCAGGCCTGCGTAAGGAGGACGCGGGCTCGGCAACACTAGCCTTGCACGCTTCGAGGGCGCGCATCATATGCTTTTCCACGCTGCTCTGGGACAGTTGCATGGCCTGGGCGATCTCGCCGTACTTGCAGCCGTGGATGCGGTTGAGCAGGAAGATCTGCCGGGTGCGTTCGGGCAGCGCACGCAGGGCAACCTCGATGCGCTGCAAGTCATGGTCGGCCTGCAGCGCCTGCTCCGGCGCCGGGGCATCGTCATCCGGCAACGATGCCGCTTCGGCCATGCGCTCGCGGCTGCCCTCGCTGCGCAGGTGGTCGATGGCCAGGTTGCCGGCACAGCGCAGCAGGTAGGTGTCGAGCGCCTCGACCTTGACCTCGGGGCGGCGCCAGAAGCGCAGGAACAGCTCCTGCACCAGGTCCGAGGCGGTGGCGCGGCAACCCACGCGGCGGCTGACCAGGGCCTCCATGCGCGCACGCTGGGCGAGGAACACCTGCACGAAACGCGCGCGGGGGCCGTCGCTGTCAGGCTCGCTCAAGGCAGCACGGCCAGCAGCGGGCCCAACAATACACTGAGTACGGCCAGGCCCAGCAGCAGGCGTGGCTGGTAAGGCAGGCCGAACACCCACAGGGTGACCCCGGCCATCAGCACGGCGATCCACTCCACCAGGCCATGGGCCCAGCCACGCAGATGCACGGCGAGTACCAGCGACACCAGCAGCAGCGACCAGCCGCCGATGCGCAGGCCACGCAGCTGGCCAGGGCGGGGCTTGCGCCCGAGCAGGTCGCTGAAGTGTTTGTCCATCGCCAGGCAGAGGGCGACGAAACCGGCAAAGCCGATCAGGGCGACACTGATCATCCCTTCACCTCGACCGCTTCGGCTGCCTTCGCCGCGCGCGGCGCGCGCCTGGCCGCCGGGGTTGGCGCGCGCAGCATCTTCCTGGCCGCCCAGGCCAGGAACAGCCCGGTCGCCAGCGCGGTGAGGTCAAACCCGGCCATGGCCCAGTCACCGACCGCCAGCGAATGGTTCAGCCCCTGCCCGGTGGTCAGTGCATTGAGCAGCGGCAGCAAGGCGAAGGCCAGCGCGCCCAGTGCCAGCTGTTCGCCCCAGGCCCTGCGCCCCGGGCGCAGCACCGCGTGCACCAGCGCCAGCAACCAGGCCAGGAAGAAGCTGTTGACCTCCCAGTCCGCACGCCCTTGCAGCCCCACCGGCAGCAACCGGTTGGCCCAGAAGAACCCGGCCACCGCCAGCAGCAGGCCGCTCATGCCGGCGATGTTGAGCACCTCGACCAGGCGCAGTTCACCCGGCAGGCGCGCGCTCTTGGCATGCTTGAGCTGGCGCTTGCCCAGCCACATCACCAGGCCCGTGCCGATCACCGCGGTGCCGGCCACGCCGAACAGGAAGTACAGCCAGCGCAGCCAGGGGCCGGCGAAGTTGCCCATGTGCAGGCCAGCGAAACTGAAGGCGGTGAGCATCGTGGCGCTTTCCGGGGCGCCCTGCCTGAGCAGTTCGCCGGTACTGCCATCGAATGTCCAGTTGGCGCTGCGCCGGTACGGGACATTGTCCGCCGCCGACTGGCTGAAGGTGACGCGCGCATTCTGGTCGCCAGCGTTCTGCACCTGGATGAAGCCCATGCGCGCGCCCGGCACCTGCGCCTGCACCTTGGCGTAGAGGCTCGCCAGCGGCACCAGTGGCGTCGCGACATTGGCCACCTTGGGCGCCTCGTCGCGCCCGAACAGGTCATTGAAGTAGCCATTGGTATTGCCGCCGTAACTGGCCAGGATGCTGGCCGGCATGACCATGTACATGAACAGCACCAGGCTGCTGTAGCTGATCATCAGGTGGAACGGCAGCACCAGCACACCGATGGCGTTGTGGCCATCGAGCCACGAGCGCTGGCCCTTGCCCGGCCGGAAGGTGAAGAATTCCTTGAAGATCTTCTTGTGGGTGATGATCCCGGTGACCAGCCCCAGCAGCATGATGAAGGCGCACAAGGTCGACAGCCAGCGGCCCCAGGGATAGGGCATCTGCAGTTCGAAATGGAACCGGTAGAAAAACTCGCCGCCACGGCTGTCACGCGCCTCGACCGGCTGCCCGCTGACGGCGTCGAGGCTCTTCCTGACGAAGCCTCGGCGCCCGCCTTCGGGGTCGCGCCAGCCGACGCTCAGGGCAGCCTCGCGCTCGCTGGGCAGGCGGATCATCCAGCTGGCCGAATGTGCGGCGTTGGCCTCCAGGTAGCGCTGGGCCAGGCCCAGGCTGGCCACGGGATCGAGCGCGTGGCGGCGCACTTCCGGCTGGGCCCAGTGGCTCACTTCTTCCTTGAAGTAGGTCAGCGTGCCGGTGAGGAAGATGGCGAACAGCAGCCAGCCGAAGATCAGGCCGGTCCAGGTGTGCAGCCAGGCCATGGCCTGGCGGAAACCTTCCTTCATGGGTTCTTCATCCAGTAGGCAAGCCCGTCGACCAACGCCAGCGCCAGGCTCGGCAGCAACACGCCGAGCCAGGCGCGCCAGGCGCTGCGGCAGGCGAAGCACCAGAGGAAGGCCAACAGGTAGAAAACGAACGATAGCAACAGGCCGATGATCGTGGCATCGACCTTGGGCATCGGCAGCAGCAGCGCGACACAGACACTGCCCAGGGACGCCAGCAGGTAACCGCCCAGCAGCGCGGCGAGGCTGCGTGAGGCCACGGCCAGGCGGTAGCTGAGAGGAAGTCCGGCGGCGGTGCGCTTCATGGCTGGAGTCCGGGGTGGGCTGGGGCTGCAATAGTAATGATTTCAATTCTCACAAGCAAAGCCTGGGCTTCAGCCAAAGGATTGCCGCGAGGCTTGCGCAGCACTACAATGCGAACAATTCTTACTACCAGTTGCGCTGCCCAGCGCCGGAGTATCACGGTGTCCAGCGCCCTTTCTTCCACTGTCGAAGGCCTCTACCACGCCCATCACAACTGGCTCACCGGCTGGCTGCGGCGGCGCCTGGGCTGCCCGCAGAGTGCCGCCGACCTGGCCCAGGACACCTATGTGCGCCTGCTCCAGGCCCGCGAGGCACCGCACCTGATCGAGCCCCGCGCCTTTCTCGCCACGGTGGCCAAGCGCGTGCTGTGCAACCACTTCCGCCGCCAGGAACTCGAGCGCGCCTATCTCGACGCCCTGGCCCAGTTGCCCGAGCAGGTAGCGCCGAGCGAAGAGCAGAAGGCGATCATCTTCGAGACCCTGCTGGAACTCGACCGCCTGCTCGACGGCCTGGCGCCGATGGTCAAGCGCGTGTTCCTGCTGGCCCAGGTCGATGGCCTGGGGCAGACCGCGATCGCCCGCGAGCTGGGCCTGTCGCTGGCCACGGTCAAGCGTTACCTGAACAAGGCAGCCCTGCGCTGCTACTTCGCCCTGTGAACACGTCGTTCCGCGCACAGGTGGCCGAGCAGGCCGTGCACTGGCTGATCGAATCCCAGGGCGACGATTTCGACCAGGCCCAGCAGCAGGCCCTGCAACGCTGGCTGCAGGCCGACAACGAGCATCAGCGGGCGTGGGCGCATATCCAGCAGGTCAACCAGCGTCTGCGTGGCGTCGCTTCGCCGGTGGTGCATGCCACCCTCCAGGCTCCGCCCTCCCCGGCCCGGCGCCGGGCGCTCAAGGCGCTGCTGCTGTTCGGTGTGGCCAGCGCCACCGGCCTGGGCCTGCAAGGGCACAATCCACTGCCCGGCATGCTCGCCGACTACCGCAGCCCGCTGGGCGAACGCCGGCGGATGCGCCTGGACGATGGCAGCCTGCTGCAACTCAATACCCGCAGCGCCGCCGATGTGCGCTTCGATGGCCAACAGCGCCTGGTACGGCTGCGCGAGGGTGAACTGGCACTGGAGGTGGCCAGCGATACTCGGCCGCTGGTGTTGCGCACGGGCGAAGGCGACCTGCAACTGGGCAACGGGCGTTTCAACGTGCGTGAGTTCGACGGATTCAGCCTGGTTTCGGTGTTCAGCGGCCAGGCCCGGTTTGCCGGCCAGGCACTGCTGGCCGGCCAGCGCGCCCGCTTCACCGGCCACGGCTGGCAAGCCATCACGCCACTGGACCGCAACAGCGGCGCCTGGGTCGACGGCATGCTGGTGGCGTCGCAGATGCGCCTGGCCGACTTCCTCGCCGAACTGGGGCGCTACCGCCAGGGGCAGCTGGGCTGCAACGAGCGGATCGCCGACCTGAAGGTGTCCGGCTCGTACCCGCTGGATGACAGCGAGCGCATCCTGCAGATGCTGGAGGTGACGCTGCCGGTCAAGGTACGGCGCTTCACCCGCTACTGGGTATCGCTCGAGCCGAAGCTCAGCTGAAAAAAGTTTTCGATGACCTGAGCCGATTGGCCAACTTCGCGTGACAGAGAAGGCAGAACCCCTTCTCACAGGATCCATCCCCATGCCCCTGCGCCCCAGCCCGCTCGTCCACGCCCTGCTGCTCGCCACCAGCCTCGGCCTTGCCGCCCCTGCCCTGCACGCCGCCGAAGCGCGCAGCTATCACATCGCCGCCGGCTCGCTGGAAGAGGCCTTGAACCAGTTCGGCCGGGAAAGCGGTGCGCTGATCTCCTTCGCTTCGCAACTGACCCAGGGCCTGAACAGCCAAGGCCTGGATGGCCAGTACGAGGTCGCCCAGGGCCTCGACGCGCTGCTGCGCGGCAGTGGCCTGCAAGCCCGCCAGGAAACCGACAACGCATTCAGCCTGCAACCGGTCGGCCCTGCCGCGCCGGGCGCGGCGGTGGAGCTCGGCGCCTCGACCGTGGTCGGCGACTGGCTGGGCGAAGCGCAGCAGGACAACGTCTTCGAGCACCCCGGCGCCCGCGACGTGGTGCGCCGCGAGGCATTCGAACGCAGCGGCGCCGGCACCGCGCGCGAAGTGCTCAACCGCATCCCGGGGGTCAATGCCCCCGACAACAACGGCACCGGCAGCCACGACCTGGCACTCAACTTCGGCATCCGCGGCCTCAACCCGCGCCTGGCCTCGCGCTCGACCGTGCTGATGGACGGCATCCCGGTGCCCTTCGCCCCCTATGGCCAGCCGCAGCTGTCGCTGGCGCCGATCAGCATGGGCAACATGGACGCGGTGGACGTGGTGCGCGGCGGCGGTGCGGTGCGCTATGGCCCGCAGAACGTCGGCGGCATCGTCAACTTCGTCACCCGCGCCATTCCGGAGCAGGCGACCTTCAAGGCCGCCATGCAGAACCAGATCAGCCCGTCGTCGAGCCACGACGGGTTCAAGAACAGCGCCAATCTGCTGGTGGGTGGCACCAACGCCAATGGCCTGGGCGGTGCCTTGCTGTATTCCGGCGTGCGCGGCGGCGACTGGCGCGAGCACAGCGACACGCAGATCGACGACCTGATCCTCAAGGGCAAGCTGCAGCTGGACGAGGCCAACAGCCTGCATGCCATGGCCCAGTACTATGAAGGCGAGGCCGACATGCCCGGCGGCCTGAGCAGCGCCGATTTCGACGCCGACCCGTACCAGTCCACGCGCCTGAAGGACAAGTTCTGGGGCCGCCGCACGCTGTTCAACTTCGGCTACGACTACAAGCAGGACGACCGCCAGTTCAGCGTCAACAGCTTCTTCACCAAGACCCTGCGCAGCGGCTACCTGGACCAGGGCAGCTTCCTCTCGCTGTCGCCCCGTGAGTACTGGGTACGCGGCATCGAGACCCGCTTCTCGCAAGGCCTGGCACTGGGCGACAGCTGGCACGAGCTGGGCATCGGCTACCGCTACGTCAACGAAGCCGGCCACGAACTGCGCTACCGCGAAGCCACCAGCGCCGATCGCCTGCCGAGCACCGCCAGCCGCAACGACCGTGATACCCGGGGCAGCACCGAGGCCCACGCGCTCTACCTGGACGACCGCATCGACATCGGCCGCTGGACCATCACCCCGGGCATCCGCTACGAGATGATCGACTCCGAACAGAGCAACAAACTCAGCGGCCAGCGCTACCAGGGCAGCTACAACACCGCCTTGCCGGCGCTGAACGTGATGTACCACCTGACCGACCGCTGGAACCTCTACGCCAACACCGAAGGCTCGTTCGGCAGCGTGCAGTACAGCCAGATGCCCAACCGCGTCAGCAGCGGCGAGGTCAAGCCGGAGAAGGCGCGGACCTGGGAAGTCGGCACCCGCTACGACAGCGGCGACCTGCAGGCCGAGCTCGGGGTGTTCCTGATCAACTTCGACAACCAGTACGAGAGCAACCAGACCAACGACTCGGTGATCGCCCGTGGCGAAACCCGCCACCAGGGCATCGAGACCAGCGTGCGCTACGCCCTCGATGGCCTGAGCCCGGCGCTGGCCGGCTTCGACGTGCATGCCAGCTATGCCTTCGTTGACGCGACCATCCGTGAAGATGGGCCGAACAAGGGCAATCAGGTGCCGTTCTCCTCGAAGCACAAGGGCAACCTGGGCGTCGGCTACAGCGAGGGTCCGTGGCAGTTGAACCTCGATGGCAGCTTCCAGAGCGGGCAGTACGCCGACAATGCCAACACCGGTACCGAAAGCGCCGACGGCAGCACCGGGCGCATCCCTGGCTACATGCTGGTGAGCACCCGTGCGGGGTATGACTTCGGGCCGCAATTGTCGAACCTGAAGGTCGCGGTGGGGGTGAAGAACCTGTTCAACCGTGAGTACTACACGCGTTCGTTCGACGACAACAACAAGGGCAAGTACGTGGGCGAGCCGCGCACCTTGTATGTGCAGACGTCGGTGGAATTCTGAGTTCAGGGGCTCTTGGCGGCGCAATTGCTACAGGAAATTTATTTTCAACCAGGGGTTGAATTCGCTTCGCGGTTGCCTGACCTTAGAGTCAAGAGGCGCAGTATTACCAAGGTCCTCAAGGGCCTGGGCACGCCTCCATGCGAGCAAGCTGAATAAGGATCGGAATCATGCAAATCCAGGTCAACAGCAGCAACCATATCGAAGGCAACATCCGTCTGAACGAGTGGGTCCGCAGTACGCTGGAAGCCACCCTCGAACGCTACGACGACGACCTCACCCGCATCGAGGTCCATCTGCGCGACGACAATGGCGCCAAGCCCGGCCCGCATGACAAACGCTGCCAGCTGGAGGCTCGGCCGAAAGGCCATCAACCGATTTCCGTGACCCACACCGCCACTTCCCTGGACCAGGCCGTGGACGGCGCCGCCAGCAAGCTGAACAACGCTTTGGAGCATTTCTACGGCAAGCTGCGCAGCAAGCGTGGAGTACTGGAACTGAACGATCCCGACGCCTGATCGCCACACACAAAAACGCCCGGCCAATGCCGGGCGTTTTCGTTGCCATCGACCAATGGCCCTGAACCAAACGGCGGAGCACCCGGTCAATTCCTGCAGTCTTTCATTGCAGGCCCCGAGCATGAACAACCCTTTCGAACTGATCAGCGCCGCCTTCGCCCCCGAATACCGGGTCAACCTGAGCATCGAGCGCCTGGACGGCAGCATCATGCTGACCCTGTCCGACGACGCCGGCGTGGTCGCCAAGCGCCTGATCAGCCAGGCCCAGCGCAACGACCCGGTGCGCCTGCAGCGGGTCATCGACAGCATCCGCCTGGGCCTTGCCATCGAGCTGGGGCAGAACCCGCTGCAGGTGCTGGCCGCCCTGACCGGCGAGGCCCGCCCTTTTGCAGCGGTCGGCTTGGCCAACTGACGATCAGGCCAGTTTCAGCAGCTTGCCGATCTCCTTCTCCATGCCCCTCACTTGCCCTCGTCCACTTCCTTGCCATTGGCGTCCAGCGCCTTGGTCGAAGGGTAGCGGTACGAGGCGTAGCGCACCACCAGGATCGCAAACGCCAGCAGCAGGATGCCACCGCACACGTACAGCAGCCCGGCATCCGGCGCCTTGTGGTGCGACACGTCGCCGATCAGCAGGCGGGTCAGCGCGGTGATCGCCACGTACAGCAGGAAGCGGATCGGCATGTGGTTGGTCTTGAAGTAGATCCCCACCATCGCGCCCAATTCCAGGTAGATGAACAGCAGGAGGATGTCATCGACGCTGATCCCTCCCTTGCCCAGCATGTCCAGGAACGTCACCACCGCCGCATAGGCAGTGATGGCACCGATGCCGAACAGCGCCAGGTAGTGGAACGCCTCCACGCACAGGTTGCCCAGCGAGTCGGCCGAGCCGTGCAGGCCCTTGCGCAGCTTTTCTGCCCATTTGATGTTCACGATGTGCGATTCCCCGATACGACATGAAGGATGATGCGTCACGCCCGTGACGCTTGTGCCATGCAGTTAAAGGGCCAGGCCCCTGCGTTGGAAGGCGACCGATTGCCGCAAGGCACCTGTGAACTAGGCTTTAGCCTGAATTTTTGGTTGCACGGTGATGGCCGATGCCATTACTGTATGCACATACAGTAATCCAACCAGCTAAAAGGCACAGAGGTGATGAATGGCCGTCGAAGTGGTGTACCGCAGCAGCCGCGACCCGGAGCGCTTGTTCATGGATAAGGCCGAAGCAGATCGTCACGACAAGATGCTCGAACTGGCCGAACGCCTGGCCGAGGTGCTGCACAAGGCGGTGCCGTCGCTGACCGAGCAGCAGGTCGAAGAGGCCGGTATCTACATGGCCAAGAACCGCGACGTGTTCGCCCGCGCGTTCAAGAGCCAGCCGGATGCGTTGGCCGAGTTGCTCGAGGGTGAGGCTGCCGAGTGAAATCGGCGCCTCGATAAACCCGCTCCTACTGACCTCAGGGAAGTATTCAATCCTGTGGGAGCGGCTTTAGCCGCGAAGAGGCCAGCAAAGCCTGTATCGCTCTTCAGCCATAGAGCAACCGCTCCGCCAACATCTGCGCCACCCGCGCCGGTGACCGTTTCTCGGCCTGGGCATGCCCGTAGACTTCGGTCAGCCGCGTCGGTATCCGTGCCAGGTGTTCGGTAATGGTCCCCAGGTCCCCTCCCCGGTGCTTCAGGGCCACGTAGATCAAGCCACCGGCATTGATGACGTAGTCCGGCGCATACAGGATCCCGCGGGTTTCCAGCTGGTCGGCCACCTGCAACGTGGTCAGCTGGTTGTTGGCCGCCCCCGCCACCGCCGCGCAACGCAACTGCATCACCGTCTGCCCGTTGAGCACCGGCCCCACGCCGCAGGGCGCGAAGATGTCGCAAGGTGTACTGATCAAGGCATCGTTGGTCACCGGGTGAGCACCGAACTGCTCCACTGCCAGGCGCACCCGCCCCGGGTCCAGATCGCTCACCAGCAACTCCGCCCCCGCCGCGTGCAGTTGCTCGGCCAGGGCATAACCGACATTGCCCAACCCCTGCACCGCCACGCGCAAGCCTTCGAGGTTGCTGCTGCCCAGCCGCGCCTTGGAGGTGGCGCGGATGCCGGCGAACACGCCCATGGCCGCATGCGGTGAAGGGTCACCGGAGGCAGTGGTGCTTGTCACGTGGGGGGTGCTCTGGGCGATGCAGTCCATGTCCAGGGTCGAGGTGCCGCTGTCCACGGCGATGATGAAGCGCCCCTGCAAGGTGTCGATAAAACGGCCGAACGCTTCGAACAGGGCGGCGCGGTTCTCCACATGGGGATTGCGCATGACCACCGCCTTGCCGCCACCGAGCGCCAGGCCGGCCAGCGCCGCCTTGTAGCTCATGCCCTGGGCCAGGCGGATGGCATCGGACATGGCGCTTTCATCGTCGGCATAGGGCAGGTAGCGACAACCGCCCAAGGCCGGGCCGAGGGTCTCGCTGTGAATCGCCACAACGGCCTTGAGGCCGGTGGGCGGGTCGATGAACAGGTGCAGCGACTGGGTGCGGGTGCTTTGCATCAGCGCGAACATCGGCGGGCTCCCCTGCGAGGTGCTCCTACCAGTATAGGCATGTGCCTGGGGCTGGCACGGCTGGCGGACCACTGGACGAATCCGCGTGCCACAGCTATTACTCTAGCGTGTGCGGAGATTGCCCATGAACCCACGTCAAGCCTGCCTGGCCTGCCTTGAACGCGAGCCGGTGGCCCTGCTGGAAGCTGCCTTGTGGATCGCCGTCGAGCATGACCGCAAGGTCGAGCCCGCCGCCAGCCTGGCCGCATTGCATCACCTGCAAGGCCAGGTCAGCACCAGCCTGCCCATGTTGCCATTGACCGAACTGGCCCAGCCGCTGCTGCGCCAGTTGAATGCGCTGGGTTTCCAGCAGGACGAATACCACCCGCTGCGCCCGCAGGCGGCATTGCTCGACAAGGTGCTGCAGCGTCGCCGTGGCCAACCCCTGGCGCTGGCCATCCTCACCCTGGAACTGGCCAGGCGCCTGTCGATACCCCTGGAAGGCGTCGCCTTCCCGGGCCACTTCCTGCTGCGCGTACCCGGCGCCGATCACCTGCTCGATCCCTGTGGCGGGCGCCGCCTGTACCCCAACGATTGCCGTGAACTGCTCGCCCGCCAGTTCGGCCCGCACATCACGCTCAGCGCCGACCACCTGCGCACCGCCAGCGCCACGCAGATGCTCCAGCGCCTGTCGCGCAACCTGCGCCAGTTGCACATCAGCAACGACGACCACCTGGCCGCGCTGATCGACGCCGAGCGGGTCATGCAGCTAGGCCCGGTGCAGGTCAGCGACTACGTGACCCGCGCCTCGCTGTACCAGCACCTGGACTGCCCCCAGGCCGAACGCTTCGACCTGGAGCATGCCCTGCTGCTGACCGACGACCCGGTGCAGCGCCTGAAACTCTCCGAACAGATCGGCAAGCTACCGACGGTAACCCGCTCGATTCACTGAGCAGGCGTGTCCACCTGGCAGGACGGGTGCGCCCTGGCAAAGGCCGGGTGCCCGGCCGCCAGCGCCGCCACCCGGCGGATGCGCGGGTAGCCGCCCAGGTCGATGTTGAAACGCTCGGCCGCATACAGCTGCGGGACCAGGTAGACATCCGCCAGGCCAGGCTCGGTGCCGAAGCAGAAGTCATGATCGCCGATCAACTGCTCCACCGCCGCCAGGCCCTGGCCGATCCAGTGCGCAATCCACTGGTTGACCTGGGCCTCGTCATGGCCCAGCTGGCGCAGCTGGTTGAGCACGCTGACGTTGTGCAGCGGGTGCACGTCGCAACCGATGATCGCCGCCACGCCGCGCACCTTGGCCCGGGCCGTGGCGTCGACGGGCAACAGCGCCGGCTGTGGATAGACCTCCTCCAGGTACTCGATGATCGCCGGTGACTGCAGCAGCAGTTGGCCGGCATCGGTGCGCAAGGCCGGTACCCGGCCGTGCGGGTTCAGCGCCACATAGTCGACACCGCGCTGCTCGCCCTTGAGCAAGTTGACCGGCACGGCCTGGTAGTCCAGGCCCTTGAGTGCCAAGGCAATGCGCACCCGATAGGAAGAGGTGGAACGGTAGTAGGTGTACAGCTCCATGGCCCCGCTCCCTCAATTGGCCGCGATGATGGTGCCGCGGCATTCGCCGAAACCGATGCTGGCCACGCCTTCGCGCTGGCAGCGGGCACGCAGGATGATCTCGTCGCCGTCCTCGAGGAACCTGCGCAGCTCGCCGCTGGCCAGCTCCACCGGCTGCTTGCCGCCCGTGGTGATCTCCAGCAGGCTGCCATACGAATCCGCGGTCACGCCGGACAGCGTGCCGGAACCGAACAGGTCGCCAGGTTGCAGCTGGCAGCCATTGACGCTGTGGTGGGCGATCAGCTGGGCCACGGTCCAGTACATGTTCAGGGTGTTGCTCAGTGCCAGGCGGTGGGCCGGCAGGCCCTGCTCGCGCATGCGCTGGGTCAGCAGCAGCACTTCCAGCTCGATGTCGAATGCGCCGTGGGCCTGGTCGCGTTGGTCCAGCAGGTACGGCAGCGGCTGCGGGTCACCTTGCGGGCGCGCCGGCTGTGCACTGCGGAACGGCTCCAGGGCCTCGGCGGTGACTACCCAGGGCGACAGGGTGGTGATGAAGCTCTTCGACAGGAACGGCCCCAGCGGCTGGTACTCCCAGGCCTGGATGTCACGCGCCGACCAGTCGTTGAGCAGGCACAGGCCGGCCAGGTGCTGGTCGGCCTCGGCGATCGGGATGGCCTGGCCCATGTCGTTGCCCTGGCCGATCCAGATGCCCAGTTCCAGTTCGTAGTCCAGGCGGGCGCAGGGGCCGAAGGTCGGCTCGCTGTGGCCGGCCGGCAGGGTCTGGCCTTTCGGGCGGCGCACGTCGGTACCCGATGGGCGCAGGGTCGAGGCACGGCCGTGGTAGCCGATCGGCACGTACTTGTAGTTGGGCAGCAGCGGGTTGTCGGGGCGGAACAGCTTGCCGACGTTGGTGGCGTGCTGGATGCCGACGTAGAAGTCGGTGTAGTCGCCTACCTTGGCCGGCAGATGCAGCTGGCACTCGCCGGCCGGGTACAGGGCGCTGGCCAGCACGGCCTGGTGCTCGCTGTGCTCGCCGAGCAGCGCCTGCAGGCGCTCGCGCAGGGCGACACGGGCGCCGCGACCAAGGGCGAAGAAGCCGTTCAACGCACCGCCGCGGGTGGCGTCCACGGCAGCCGCGGCCTCGCCCTCGAACAGGCCGGCGGCCTGCACCGCCTCCAGGTCGAGGATGGCGTCGCCAATGGCCACGCCACAGCGCTGCGCTTCACCCGGGCGGCTGAAGATGCCCAGTGGCAGGTTCTGCAGCGGGAAGTCGCTATGCCCGTTGGCGTGCTCGACCCAGCTACGGGCAATGGCGGTCTGGTTCATGGGTTATCTCCGGTTCGGGTTGAAGGTGCTCGGCAAGGTGGCCCAGCAACTATCGTAGTCGGCCTGCAATTGCGGGCTGTCGAGGGCCTGCTGGCTCGGGCGCAGCACCTGGCTGGTCTCGAACATGAAGGCCATGGTGTCGTCGATCTTGTGCGGCGCCAGGTCCGCGGCAATGGCCTTTTCACAGGTTTGCGCATCCGGCCCGTGGGCACTCATCACGCCGTGCAACGAGGCGCCGCCGGGCAGGAAGCCTTCGGCCTTGGCATCGTAGGCGCCGCTGATCAGGCCCATGAACTCGTTCATCAGGTTGCGGTGGAACCATGGCGGGCGGAAAGTGTTCTCGGCGACCATCCAGCGCGGCGGGAAGATCACGAAGTCCATGTTGGCCAGGCCGTGCACGCTGGTCGGTGAGGTCAGTACGGTGAAGATCGACGGGTCCGGGTGGTCGAAACTGACGGTGCCGAGGGTGTTGAAACGGCGCAGGTCGTATTTGTACGGCACGTTGCTGCCATGCCAGGCCACCACGTCCAGTGGCGAATGCTGCAGCTGGCACGCCCAGTGCTCGCCGAGGAACTTCTGCACCAGCTGCACCGGGGCCTCGGCCTCCTCGAAGTACGCCACCGGGCTGAGGAAGTCGCGCGGGTTGGCCAGGCCGTTGCTGCCGATCGGCCCCAGGTCCGGCAGGCGCAGCGGCGCGCCGTGGTTTTCGGCGATGTAGCCACGGGCCTGGCCATCGGGCAGTTCGACGCGAAACTTCATGCCACGGGGGATCACCGCGATTTCCTGCGGCTCGACGTCCATCACGCCCAGTTCGGTGGCAATGCGCAGGCGGCCTTGCTCAGGCACCAGCAACAGCTCGCCGTCGGCGTTGAAGAACACCCGGTCCATGCTGCGGTTGGCGCGGTAGATGTAGATGCTCACCCCGGCCGGCTTTTCAGCCGCCGCGTTGGCGACCATCGGCAACCAGCCCTCGATGAAGTCGGTGGGCTGCGCAGGCATCGGCTGCGGGCTCCAGCGCAGGCGGTTGGGTGTGATTGCGCCCAGCGGGCCGCCCAACGGCTGGCGCTGCAGGCGCTCGAAACGCGGGTGCAGGGCCGACGGGCGGATGCGGTACAGCCAGGTGCGGCGCAGTTCGCTGCGGGCCATGGTGAACGCAGTGCCCGACAGCAGTTCGGCGTACAGCCCGTAGGGCGCTTTCTGCGGCGAGTTCTGCCCGACCGGCAAGGCACCGGGCAGCGCCTCGCTGGCGAATTCGTTGCCGAAGCCGCTCAGGTACTGAAGATCGGCGGACGTGTCGCGGTTCATCGATGCCTCCGGATTTTATTTTTATCGTAATCAGATTACGAATAACGTAATTTGCTCCCTGCCAGGCGTCAAGCTATAAAGGCGCGACGCGAAGAATCCGGAAATTTCCTACCCATGGCCAAAGCCAGCTCCCCTGCCGACAACGGCAAGCAGAAAGTCCGTTCGGCGGAAGTCGGCACCGACATCCTCAAGGCCCTTGCCGAGTTGTCACCCTCCACCTCGCTGTCGCGCCTGGCCGAGCACGTGCAGATGCCGGCGAGCAAGGTGCACCGCTACCTGCAGGCACTGATCGCCAGCGGCTTCGCCGAACAGGACACCGCGACCAATCACTATGGTTTGGGGCGCGAAGCCTTGCGCGTGGGCCTTGCGGCGCTGGGCAGCATCGATGTGCTGAAGGTGGCGGCAATGCCGCTGTCGCAACTGCGTGATGCGCTCAACGAAAGCTGCTTCATCGCCGTGTGGGGCAACCAGGGGGCGACGGTGGTGAGCATCGAACCGGCGGTGCGGGCAGTGACGGTGGTTACCCAGATCGGCTCGGTGCTGCCGCTGCTCAGTTCGTCCACCGGGCTGGTGTTCGCCGCCCACCTGCCCGAGCGCGAAACCGTGGAACTGCGGGACCGCGAGCTGGCGGTATTGCGCCAGCCGGCGAGCGACTATGACAGCTTGCTGGCCGGTATCCGCGCGCAGGGCCTGCACCATGTGCATGGCCTGCTGATGCCGGGGGTGGATGCCCTGTCGGCACCGGTGTTCAACGCCCTGGGGCAGGTGGTGGCGGTGATGACGGTGGTGGGGCCGACGTCGATCTTCCATGCCGATGAACATGGCCCGGCAGCGCAGCGACTGCTGGCAGCGGCGCGTGAAACCAGCTGGCGAATGGGGTATTCGGCAAAGGCTTGAGACTGTTGCCCGAAACGTAAAGGTGAATGTCGAAAGCGGCTATTTTTCCCTCAGGATCAAGCGCTTATTCTTACCTCACTGGCCGGCATGAAGAGCTCTACCCCCCGCTCTTCAGGCTTGCGAGGTTCACCGACGTTGATTTTGAAGCTCCTTGATCTAACGTCTCGATTGGCCGCTGCGATTGCAGCGGCCTTTTTTTTGTGCGGAAAGAATCATTAGCTGTGCCGGCCTCTTCGCGGGTAAACCCGCTCCCACAGGAACACAATATGTCTTGAGATCCGTGGCCCCTTGTGGGAGCCAGTACAGGCAGTAAAAATCTCAGGGCTGTGAGCACTTCTGCAAGTTGGCCATCATCTGCTGCAGTGACGCCAGGTTGTCCCGCGGGTGCACCGCCCCTTCGAAATCACCGATCCGCTCCCAGTGCTGCGCCACCTGCTCGGGCGTGAACCCTTCACGCGGGTCGAACCCGACCCCCAGGCTCCGCTCCCAGCGCACCTTGCCCACCCAGCCTCCGCCCACTTCGAACAGTTCGCCGCTGTCCTGGCAATGTTCGCTGCCCAGGTACACCACCAGCGGGCTGATCAGTTCCGGCTTGAGCAACTCGAACACCTGCGGTGGCATCAGCCCCTCGGTCATGCGGGTACCGCCGGTGGGGGCGATGGCGTTGACCAGCACCCCATGCTTGCGCCCCTCGATGGCCAGGGTCCGGGTCAGGCCATACAGCCCCAGCTTGGCCATGCCGTAGTTGGCCTGGCCGAAATTACCGTAGATGCCGGAGGTGGAAGCGGTGAAGATCACCCGCCCCCAGTTCTGCGCGCGCAGATGAGGCCAGGCGGCGCGGGTGACCTTGTAGGCACCCTCGACGTGAACCCGGTAAACCATCTCCCAGTCACTGTCGCCCATCTTGTGGAAGGCCTTGTCGCGCAGGATGCCGGCGTTGTTCACCAGCACGTCGACCCGGCCGAAACTGTCCAGGGCCTGCTCGACGATGCGGGCGCCATCGCTGACCGAATCATGGTTGGCCACGGCAATGCCACCTGCCGCCCGTATCTCGTCCACCACCCGATCAGCCGCCGAGGCATTGGCACCCTCGCCCTGGGCGCAGCCGCCCAGATCGTTGACCACCACCTTGGCCCCCCGCGCGGCGAACAGCAGCGCATGGGCACGGCCCAGGCCGCCGCCGGCTCCGGTGACGATCACTACACGGTCTTGCAGACGTACCGGCTCGCTCATGGCGGGGCTCCAGATCAGGTTGACTGGAACGAGTGTCCGCCAGCATCGGCTGGCGGACAATCAAGCTGACCCGGGCTGAATGCCAGGCGATAACGCTAGGCGATGGTCGCCTGCTCAGGACCAGGCGACTTTGCGCGGCAGGTAGCTCACTGGCTGGTCACGAAAGGCCAGGTAGTGGCGCAGCACCTGCACCGGTGCTTCGGTGTGCGGGTAATGACCAATACCTTGCAACTGCACGATGTCGGGGTTCGGCACCAGCTGTCGGTATCGCTCGACCATGGGCGCGCCGGACAGCGGGTCGGCGATCCCGTTGATGAAGCGCAAGGCTACGCCGTCGCGCTGCAATGCCCCGACCCAACGCTCGCGGTATTCCTTGCGCTCCGGCTGGTAACCCACCAGCTTGTGGAGGATGCGCGTGCCGTAATTGGCAGCGATCAGGCTCCAGCAATCGTCCAGCGCGCTTTCGCTGGGGTGGGTGCACGGGCCGTAGATCTGGGTGACGCTGCGTACCAGGTCATCGCGCCCGAACGAGCGCCCCACCAGCCAGCCCAGGCGGCTGAGCAACAGCTTCTGGACCAGCGGTACCTGGCAGCTTTCGGGAAACAGCCCGCTGTTGAGAAACACACAACTGGCAACGTCGGCGCGCTGTTCATGGTGCCGCGACAGCAGCTCCTGGGCGACGCTGCCGCCGTAGTCATGGGCCAGCAGGTGCACCGGCTGCTCGACCTCCAGGTGGCGCAGCAGCGCCTGCTGCAGGTCGGCCTGTTCCATCAGGCTGTAGCGGTGGTCGAGCGGCTTGGCGGAGTCGCCGAAGCCGAGCATGTCACAGGCGATCACCCGGAAGCGCTGGGCCAGTGGCGCCCACAGGTAATGCCAGTCCCAGCTCGCGGTGGGAAAACCATGCAACAACAGCAGAGGCTCTCCTTGCCCTGCGGTCCAGTAGCGGATGCTCTGGCCCCGGAATGAAAAACCTTGTCCCCGGGTACGCCAGACGCGCAACGGAATCTCGGCGATTGGCATCAGGATTGTCTCGGGGTGGTGGAGGAAACAGGATCGGGCAAGAAGGCTGCGGTCATTGCAAGTCACCTCGGCACTTTCATGTGCTCTCTATGTCGAGAGTGAGTCTAGTCAGCTGCCCACGAGGTGAAACTTGCGTTGCCAGCCAGCTTGATGACCGAACGGGTCAGTGGCACGAACGGTCACAACAGCCGGCTTAGCAGCGGCGCGGCAAACAGGTTGAGCAGCCCGGTGAGGACCATCACCAGGCCGGCCACCGAGCCCTCCTCGCGGCCCACTTCCTGGGCCCGACTGACACCTGCACCATGCGCGCCCACGCCGAACAGCGCGCCACGGGCCAACGGCGTGCGCAAGGGCAACCAGCGCAGCAGCACGCCGCCGAACAGGGCGCCGAGCACGCCGGTGAACATCACGAACACCGCTGTCAGCTCCGGCACGCCGCCCAGGTCGTGGGCCAGTGGCATGGCGAACGGCGTGGTGATCGAGCGCGGCACCAGCGACAGGCTGATGGCGTCGTCCAATGCCAGCAGGTGCGCCAGGCTCCAGGAGCTGGCGATCGACGCCGTGCTGCCGGCGACCATGCCCACCAGCAAGGCCGGCCAGTGCCGCGCCAGCATCGCCCGCTGCTGCCAGATCGGCACGGCGAAGGCCACGGTCACCGGGCCCAGCACGCTCATCAGCCAGTGGGTATTGCGCGAATATTCGGCGTAGGCGGTGTGCAGCGGCACGGCCACCGCCAGCAGCAAGGCCGGCACCAGGATCAGCGGCGACATCAGGTAGCGGCCGCTGCGCCGGTACAACCAGCGGCTGGCCAGGTAGGCCACGAGGGTCAAGGCGAGCCAGAACAGCGGCATGGGTTCAAGGCTCATGACGCAGCCTCCAGCGGCACACCAGCTCGACGCTCACGGCAGTCACGACCATGACCATCAGGGTACTCACGGCAATCACCAGCAGGATGCGCCAGCCTTCAGCGCGCACCAGGCTGCCGTAGTCGAGCAGGCTCATCAGCGCCGGGATGAAGAACAGCAGCATCTCGGCCATCAGCCAGCCGGCGCCCATCTGCAAGGTCGCAGGCTTGAGCACGCCAGAAGCGAACAGCAACAACAGCAGGGCCAGGCCCATCACTCCAGCGGGTATCGGCCAGCCCAGCCACGCGGCCAGTTGGCCACCGAACAGGAACAAGGCAAGCAGCACCGCCAGCTCGGCGAGCAGGCGCAGGGACTTTTTCACTAACGCAGGTTTCATGGGTGTGGGTTCCTCGACAGGCCCTCATTTTAAGATTCGACTGCCTAGGCCAGAAGCGAATTGTTAGACTTGTCCCCATTCCATAATGGAATCCTGAACATGGAATTCAAACAACTGCGCAGCTTCGTCGAAGTGGTCCACCGCGGCGGCTTCACCCAGGCCGCGCAGACCCTGCACATCAGTCAGTCGGCCGTGAGCAAGCAGGTGGCCCAACTGGAGCAGGATGTGGGCCAGCCGTTACTCGAGCGCCAGGCCTCGCATCTGCACCTGACCGCCGCCGGGCGCATCGTGCTGGAGCGTGGCGAGGCACTGCTGCGCGAGCGCCAGGCTTTGCTCGACGAACTCGACGATCTCAGCCAGATGGCCCGCGGCGAACTGCGCCTGGGCTTGCCGATGCTGGGCAACGATGTGCTGTTCGCCGGGTTGTTCGCCGAGTACCGGCGGCGCCACCCGAACATCGCCATCCAGTTGCTCGAAGGCGGCAGCCGCAGTGTCGAACAGGCGGTACGAAGTGGGGAGCTGGAGCTTGGCGGCAGCCTGACGCCGAGTGATCCGGCGTTCGACTACCAGCCGTTCTGCAATGAGCCACTGGATGCGTTGCTTGCGGCCGGGCACCGGCTGGCCGGGCTGGAGCAGGTGCGCCTGAAGCAATTGGCCGATACGCCGTTCCTGCTGTACCAGCGCAGCTTCGTGCTCAATGACCGGTTGCTCAAGGCCTGCCAGCAGCAGGGCTTCACGCCGAAGGAAGGCGGCCGCAGTGGCCAGGCGGACTTCCTGGTGGCGCTGGTGGCGGCGGGCCAGGGGGTGGTGTTGCTACCCCGGGTGGTTGCGAAAGCGCTGGAACGCCCCGGTGTGGTGCGTCTGCCGCTGAAGGCGCCGGAATACCTGCGGTGGGATATTGCGTTCATCTGGCGGCGCGGCGCCTATCTTTCGCGAGCGGCGCAGGCATGGCTGGCGTTGCTCAGGGAGGGCACTTGAGGCCGGTGCAGGCCAAAGAGAGGCCTCAGGCCTTCAGGGCCCGGGCGAACTCCGCCAGCCAAGGCTCGGCATCGGCCTCGGGAGTAACGGTCTCGCTGGCATCGAGCTGCAACATCGGCAGCACTTCACGCACGCCCAGTTCGGCGAACAGTTCGCGCAACTGCTCGCCACCGCCACAATAGGTATCGCCATAGCTCGAATCGCCCAGGGCGATCACGCCGCCCGGCAGCCCGCGCCAGGCCGCCGGCAACGTGTCGCGAATGGTGCTGTACAGCGGCATCAGGTTGTCCGGCAGCTCGCCCATGCCCGTGGTCGAGGTCACCGCCAGCAACGCTTGCGGGCCAAAACCCTCGATGTCCTGCAGGGTGGCACGACCGGCGTGCCAGGCTTCGAACCCGGCAGCCTTGAGCAGCGACTCGGCATGACGGGCGACTTCTTCGGCGGTGCCATACACCGAGCCGGAAATAATGGCGACTTTCATCGGGAAGAGGATTCCGAAACTGAGTGGAAACGTAGGATACTAGCATCCGACGCTGGCAAAAGGCCGCCTCCGTCCAAAGTCCTACTCTCCAACGGTCCGCACATGATTCATGCACAACTGCTGCAAGCGATGGTCGATGCCTCCAACGACGGTATCGTGGTTGCCGAACAGGAAGGCGATGACACCATCCTCATCTACGTCAACGCCGCCTTCGAGCGCCTGACCGGCTACAACCGCGACGAAATCCTCTACCAGGATTGCCGCTTCCTCCAGGCCGACGACCGCGACCAGCTGGGCCGCGCGCGCATTCGCAAGGCCCTGGCCGAAGGCCGGCCGTGCCGTGAAGTGCTGCGTAACTACCGCAAGGACGGCAGCGCCTTCTGGAACGAGCTGTCGATCACTCCGGTTCGTCATGAAAGCGAGCAGCGAACCTATTTCATCGGCATCCAGAAGGATGTCAGCCGCCAGGTCGAGCTGGAACGCGAACTGGCCGAACTGCACGCTCGTCGCGATTCTGACGAGCGCGGCTGAACCAAGCGCCCAAGGCACGGTCCATTGACGTTGAAGAAATCGCCATCACCGAGTTCGATCATGCAAGCCGATGCCCTCCTGACCCAGGATGAGCTGGATTTCATCCAGGACATGCAGCACTCCCCGCAGTTGAACCTGGCCGACCCCATGTCGAGCCTGCTGGTCAACGGCGATCGTCGTATCCAGTCCCTGCTGGCTCGCCTGGTCGCCAACGAGCAGGTCACCCTGCAGGCGCAGTTCAACAACCAGCAGATCAGCTTCCCGCTGCAACTGGTGGAAGACGAATTCCATGCCGTGCACCTGCAGCTGGGCTCGCCGGAAATCTACGAAGACGGCCCGCAGCTGCGCCCCTGGCGCCTGTCGATGGAGCAGCCCAGCGCACTGCTGGATGCCCAGGGCAAGGCCAGTGGCCTGCTGGTGCGGGATATCTCGTTCAAGGGCGCGCTGCTGGAGCTTCGCGGCCTGGCACAGGCCCCCTCACGCTTCGACCTGCACTTCGCCCCCGGCGGCATCCCGCCGATCGGCCTGCACGGCCGCCTGCGCCGGCGCATCGGCCCGGACCTGGCCGCCTATGACCTCAGCCGCAGCCCGGCCGAAGAGGTCGAGCGCCTGCGCGAATACATCCTCCAGGCCCATCGCCAGGCCCACCCGGAACTGCACGCTCAAGTGTCGAGCTGACCCGCCAGGAACTGGCGCAAGCGCCGCCGCATCAACTCGCCTTCGGCGCCCAGGCAGGCCACCGGGCTGCCAGCCAGGCCCTCCAGCGCCACTTCTGCCGCCTCGCCGGCCAACAGCAACGGGCACTCCAGCCCTGCCGCCATGCGCACCAGGCGCCTGGCCATGTCGGCGGTGAGCGCGTGATTGGCAAACAACACCAATGCATCCGGCCTGAGCCGCTCGCACACCAACGCCAGTTCATCCAGCGGCTGCCCGGACATCAACGGGGTCACGCCCACGTCGTCGGCACTCAGCAGCAAGCCGGTCACCAGCAGCTCGAGTTCATGGCACTGCCCTGGCAGCGGTGCCAGCAGCAGGCTGCGAGCGCGTGGCAGGCGCGACAGCAGCAAACGCGAAAATACCCGGCCACGCAGGAACTGATCGAGAAACAACCATTCGCTGGCCTGGCCGAAAGCCCCCTGCCCTGCCGCCAGGTCATGCCAGACGGGCATGAAGACATCGGCGAACAGTTGATCCTGGGTCGTGGCCGCGAACACCTGGTCGAACAAACGGTCCAGGGCGGCGATGTCGAACCGTCGCACCGCCTCGCGCACCAGGGCTTGCCATCGCGACATGGACTCGGCCGCCACCACGTCCTGCGCCGAGGCCTGGCCACGGGCCAGGATGCTGGCGACCTTGCTCACCGCCACGCCGCGCTCCAGCCAACCGAGAATGCGCCGGATGGTGTCGATATCCGCCTGGGCGTAGAGCCGGTGACCACTGTCGGTGCGGGTTGGCTGGATCAGCCCGTAGCGCCGCTCCCACGCGCGCAGGGTCACGGCGTTGACACCGGTGAGGCGCGAAACCTCACGAATAGGAAAGAGTTCCTGATGCTCCAGGCCGGCTTCGATTCCCGAGCTACGTCCCTGTCTGTTCATCTGCACGGGGTGACCTGTGTGCGGAAGTTGAACAGGCATTCTACTACCACATGATGCGCCACGGGCGAGCAACCGTTTGCTCTCGACCATTTGCCCTGGATTCAGGCCAGGGAATAATCTGCGGGTGGTGCTCGGCACCCTGGCAGTTCGGGTATGCTGGGGGGCAACGACAGAGCAGACAAGTTGACCGCCCGCACATGAACAGCCCCATTCTCGTTACCGGCGCCAGCCAGCGCGTCGGGCTGGCCCTGGCGCTCGAACTGGCACAGGCCGGCCATACGGTGATCAGTGCCAGCCGCAGCCTCCAGCCGCAGTCCGCCCACCCGAACATCGTGCAGTTCCAGGCCGATCTCTGCGTCAAGGCTGACCGCGAGGCCCTGATCGAGCACCTGCAACGCAACTACGACGGCCTGCGCGCGATCATCCACAACGCCTCGCTGTGGCTCGACGACGGCCTCGACAACCTCGAGACCATGTTCCGCCTGCACGTCGAAGCGCCGTACCACCTTAACCTGGCGCTCGGCGATCTGCTGGCCAAGGTCGACAAGGCCGACATCATCCACATCTGCGACGAAACCTCCTCGCGCGGCAGCAAGGGCCACATCGGCTATGCCGCGACCAAGGCGGCGTTGCAGAACATGGTGCTGTCGTTCGCTGAAAAGTACGCGCCCACGGTGCACGTCAACGGTATCCTGCCCGGGCTGCTGATCCTCAAGGAAGGTGGCGACGAGGCCTACCGCCAGCAGGCCCTGAAAAAGGCCCTGCTGGAATTCGAACCCGGCGCCGCACCGCTGATCGAGACGGTCAAGTACCTGCTCGCCAGCCAGTACAGTACCGGCAGCCAGGTGGTCATCAACGGTGGCCGCCATCTGAAAAACCGCATCACCTGAGAGACGCCCATGACTCCTCAACAGCAACTCGAACTCGAGGCCGCTGCCTTCCGCCGCCTGGTCGAACACCTGCAGAAGCGCACCGACGTGCAGAACATCGACCTGATGAACCTGTCCGGGTTCTGCCGCAACTGCCTGTCCAAGTGGTACAAGGCAGCGGCCGACGAGCGCCAGCTCGACCTCAGCCTGGACGACGCCCGCGAAGCGGTGTACGGCATGCCCTACGCCGAGTGGAAAGCCCAACACCAGAAAGAAGCCAGCGCCGAACAGCAAGCGGCGTTCGAACAAGGAAAACCTCGTGACTGATCTGAACACCCTGCGCGCCAGCCTGGCCAGCGGCCAACACCTCTTCGCCGATACCCTGGCGTTCATTGCCGGCCACTACACCTACCAGCCCCAGGCCTTCAACAACGGTGGCGTGGAAAACGCCGCCGGGCAGAACGAAGGCTCGTGCAAGACCCTGGGCCTGGCCCTGCTGGAAGGCCTGAGCGACCAGGAGGCGCTGCTGGCCTTCGGCGAGCATTACCGTGATGTGCTGGCCACCCCCGAAGGCAGCGACCATGGCAATATTCGCGCGCTGATCAAGCACGGCCTGGCGGGTGTGCAGTTCGCTGCGCAGCCTCTGACGCGCAACGCTTGAGATTGCCGGGGCCGCGTTGCGGCCCTTTCGCGACACAAGGCCGCTCCTACAGGCGAACGGGCCGCAACGCGGCCCCAAAACCTCAGCTGACAATCACTCCCGGCACCCTTCCCGCCAACCTGCCCTCCTGCAACCACTGCAACGCCACCGGCCACAGGCTTTCGCGAAACCGATCATGAAAGAACGCGAAGTGGCCAATCTCGCTTGCCGAGATATCCACAGGCGCAATCCGCAAATGCCGCCGCTGCGCCGCCGGCAGATACCCCAGCAAGCGCTCGGTCGCCGCCACCGTGCCGAACGGATCATCCGTCAGGCTGATGGCCAGGGTCGCAGCCTGCACCTGGGCGAACGGCAGCGCCGTCAGGGCTCGCCCGCTCGGGCGCTGCTCGTAGCGTGAAGTGCGGGTGGTCCAGTCATGCACCACGCCGGCCGGCGTGTCCTCCAGCCAGCCCAGGCGCTTGCCGGGAAAGTAGCCGAAGGCGTGGGTCAGCAGCGGCATCAGCACATGCCACTTGCCGAACAGCCGCCAGCGCTGGTCTGCGGCATAGTCACGCCAGTAGGCGAACTGGGCGCCCACCATCACCACCCGCCGCACCTGCCCGGCCGACGGCGCCAAACCCACCGCGCAGCCGCCGAAACTGTGGCCGACCACGTCCACGGGCTGGCCGGGGAAATGTGTGGCGGCGTGCGCCAGCATGGCTTCGAAGTCCAGCCGGCCCCAGTCGCTCCACGAGGCCTGGAAGCCACGCAGGGACGCAGGGCGGGATTCACCGATACCGCGGTAGTCGAACGTGAGCACGTCGCAGCCCTGGGCGAACAGGTAGTCGGCAAAGCGCGAGTAGTAGCGGCAGCGCACCGAGGTGGCGGCGTTGATGATCACCAGCGAGCGCTGGGGATCGGGCTGGGCGTGGCGCCAGCAGAAGCCACCCAGGCTGTAGCCGTCGGCGGCGGCCTGACGAAAGGCAGTGGCGGGTTGGGTGAGGCTGCTCATGGCGCATTCCCAGTTGTTGTGCGCCAACGCTAGCAAAAAATGGGTTACCTGTACTGGCCCTTTCGCGGGTAAACCCGCTCCTACGGATATCCCTGTGGGAGCGGGTTTACCCGCGAAGAGGCCAGTGCAGGCTTGAGGCGATTACAGCTCGACGCAGTCGAACTTCACATCGGTGGCCACGTCTTCGTCATAGTTGACGTCAGCACGCTCGAAGCCGAACAGGTTGAGGAACTGCTTCTTGTAACCGGCATAGTCGGTCAGCTCGAACAGGTTCTCGGTGGTGACCTGCGGCCACATGGCCTTGCACGCGTCCTGTACGTCGTCGCGCAGCTCCCAGTCGTCCAGGCGCAGGCGGCCCTTCTCGTCCAGTGCGGCAGGGGCGCCGTCGGCACGGTACATGCGGTCGCGGAACATGCGGTCGAGTTGGTCCTGGGTGCCTTCGTGAACACCCTTCTCCTGCATGATCTTGAACACCATCGACAGGTACAGCGGCATCACCGGAATGGCCGAGCTGGCCTGGGTGACCACCGACTTCAGCACCGCCACGTTGGCGCTGCCACCGACCTTCTTGCCCAGGCGCACGGCAGTCTCGTCCAGGTCCTGCTTGGCCTTGCCGAGGGCGCCGTGCCAGTAGATCGGCCAGGTGATCTCGGTACCGATGTAGCTGAAGGCCACGGTGCGGGCCTGCGGCGCCAGCACGCCAGCGGCGTTCAGGGCATCGATCCACAGTTCCCAGTCCTGGCCGCCCATGACGGTGACGGTGTCGGCGATTTCCTGCTCGGTGGCCGGCTCGATGCTGGCCTCGATGATGGTGTCCTTGTTGGTGTCGATGGCGGTCGACTTGTACGGCTGGCCGATCGGCTTGAGCGCGGAACGGATCACTTCACCGGTCTGCGGCAGCTTGCGCACCGGCGATGCCAGCGAGTAGATGACCAGGTCGACCTGGCCGCCCATTTCGTTCTTGATCAGCTCGATGACCTTGGCGCGGGCTTCGTCGGAGAAGGCGTCACCGTTGATCGACTTGCTGTACAGGCCCTCGGCCTTGGCGAACTTGTCGAAAGCGGCAGCGTTGTACCAGCCGGCGGTACCGGCCTTGGTCTCGGTGCCAGGCTTTTCGAAGAACACGCCCAGGGTGTCGGCCTTGAAGCCGAAGGCGGCGGTGATGCGGGCTGCCAGGCCGTAGCCGCTGGAAGCGCCGATGACCAGGACCTTCTTCGGGCCATCCTCGCGCACGCCCAGCTTGCGGGTGGCTTCGATCTGGTCACGGACGTTGAGCTCGCAGCCCTTCGGGTGAGTCGTGGTGCAGATGAAACCGCGAACCTTAGGATGAATGATGGCCAATGTCTGTACCTCGTCAGGTTTATGCCGGGGGAAGCGCCGCGTGGGGCGATTCCGATTGATCAGAGGGTGAGACTACACCCGCAGGTTATCCGACACATATTACGGGGTGCGTCGGGGGATTCAAAACCTGGGTTCGCCTGTACCGGCCCTTTCGCGGGTAAACCCGCTCCCACAGGTACAGCGCAGCGCTCAAGATTTGCGCGGCCCCTGTGGGAGCGGGTTTACCCGCGAAAGGGCCGGCACAGACAACATCACTCTGCAGCCAGAACCCCCTTCAACCACTCCAGGAATTGCCGGGCCAACGGGTCATCCTGGCTGTCACGATGCACCAGGCAAGCCCAGGCCGGCCCCCGCACCCGCTGCGCCGACAACGCCTGCAAGCGCCCCTCGTCCACCGCCCGCTGCGCCAGCAACTGGCTGACCAGCGCCACCCCCAGCCCCTCGCTCGCCGCATCCAGCAGCAACCCCGGGTCGGAAAAATTCAGCCCCTTGCCGCGCTGCCCCACCGCCTCGCCGCCTTCCAGCTGCCAGTGGCTCCAGTCCATCTCGCGCTCGCCGTGCAAGGTGGTGCGTTGCTCTACGGGCGTGTGCAACAAGGAAGGGTGGCAGGCGGGATACAACTGGTCCTGATGCAAGATCATGAAGCTGCACTCGGCCTGGGCACTGAGGTCATCGCGAATGGCCAGGTCGATGGTCTCGTTGGCCATGTCCGGTACCTCGAAACTGGTGAACAGCCACAGGTCGACCTCTGGGCAACGCTGGTGAAAATCCGCCAGGCGCGGCAGCAGCCAGTGCCGGGCAAAGGCAGGGCTGGTGTTGACCACCAACTGGTTGGGCTTGCGGTACTGGTCCAGGCGGCGAATGCCCACGGCCAGGTGCTGCAACATCGCCTGGGTGGTGCTGAGCAGGTCATGCCCGGCGTCGGTCAGGCTGACGCTGCGCCCGCTGCGGTGGAACAGCGGCTGCTCGAGGTAGGTTTCCAGGCTGCGGATCTGCTGGCTGATCGCCGACTGGGTCAGGTTCAGGGCTTCGGCGGCCTTGTGGAAACTGCCGAGCCGCGCAGCGGCTTCGAAGCCACGCAGGGCATTCAGGGGTGGCCAGTGTTTGAGCATGATTGATAAGCCCTGCTGATCAGGTATGCGCTAAATCTATCGTTTGTCGCCTCACCTTCATAGCCATAGCATGGTCACCAACACCCGCGACGGCGGGCTTCGTTGATAAAAATTCTTAATAGATCGGAGTTCACTATGGACCTGTCCCTCGACAGCGGTTGGCGCATGCCTGCCGAATGGGCCCGCCACGCGGCAACCTGGATGGTCTGGCCGCACAACCAGGCACTGTGGGAAAGCGCTTGGCACGTCAGCCTGGCCGATGTGCAGCGCGACTTTGCCCGCGTGGCCGCCGCCATCGCCCGCTTCGAGCCGGTGAAAATGGTGGTCGACCCGTCCGCCATGGCCCACGCCCGCGTCCTGTGTGGCGCCAATATCGAGCTGGTCGAACTGGCCGTGGACGACAGCTGGTGCCGCGACAGCGGGCCAAGCTTCGTCTGCCACCCTCAGCACGGCCTGGCCGGCCTGAGCTGGCGCTTCAATGCCTGGGGTGGCAAGTCGCAGCACGGCCACGACCGCAGCCTGGGGCGGCGCATACTCGACCAGCTGGGCCTGGACGGTTTCAGCACCGCGCTGTGCAACGAGGGCGGCGCCATTCATGTGGACGGAGATGGCACGCTGATCACCACCGAATCGGTGCTGCTCAACGCCAACCGCAACCCCGGTGTCAGCAAGACGGACTTCGAAACCTGCTTCGCCCGCTACCTGGGCATCCGCAAGACCATCTGGCTGCCGGGCGACCCGCAGTACGTCACCGGCGACATGACCGACGGCCATGTCGATGGGGTGTGCGCCTTTGCCCGCCCCGGCCTGCTGCTGGTCGATGCCACCCATGACAAGGGGTCTGTCTACGCTGAAGTGGTGCGGGAAAATCGCCGCGCCCTGGAGCTGGCCACCGACGCCCACGGCCGGCATTTCGAACTGCTCGACCTGTACGAGGCCAGCGCCGCCGTCGACCCCGAGGCCGAGGTGTTCTGCGCGTCCTACACCAACTTCTACATCGCCAACGGCGCGATCATCATGCCGGCCTACGGCATTGCTGCCGACCAGGACGCCGCCGCGCAACTGGCTCACGCCTTCCCTGGCCGTGAGATTGTGCCGGTGCGCATCGACGCCATCGCCCATGGCGGCGGCGGCATCCATTGCATCACCCAGCAGCAGCCCGAGGTGCAGCCATGAGCTTGCTGCGCATCGCCACCACCCAGATGCCGTGCAGTTGGGACCTGCCGGCAAACCTCGACCGCGCCGAACAACTGGTGCGCCAGGCCGCCGCCGACGGCGCCCAGGTGATCCTGCTGCAGGAACTGTTCGCCACGCCGTACTTCTGCATCGAACAGGACCACCAGCACCAGACGCTCGCCCAGCCCTACCCCGACAGCCCGATCCTGCAGCGCTTCGCCGCCCTGGCAAAAGAACTGGGCGTGGTGCTGCCACTGAGTTGGTACGAGCGCGCCGGCAACGCCTTCTTCAACTCGCTGACCGTGGCCGACGCCGACGGCCGCCTGCTCGGCGTGTACCGCAAGACCCACATCCCCAACGCCATCGGCTACCAGGAGAAGGAATACTTCAGCCCCGGCGACACCGGTTTCAGGGTCTGGGACACCGCCTTCGGCCGCCTCGGCATCGGTATCTGCTGGGACCAGTGGTTCCCTGAAACCGCCCGCTGCCTGGCCCTGATGGGCGCCGAAGTGCTGCTGTTCCCCACTGCCATCGGCTCCGAGCCCGGCTGCGCCGAACTGGACTCGCGCGACCACTGGCAGGTCGCCATGCGCGGCCACGCCGCCGCCAACTTGTTGCCGGTAGTGGCTGCCAACCGCGTCGGTGTCGAGGTGGCGCCCAGCGACAACCGCCTGGTGATGCGTTTCTACGGCTCGTCGTTCATCTGCGACCACAAAGGTGCGCTGCTGGCCGAGGCCGACCGCAACAGCAGCGGTATCTGGCTGCACGACCTGGACCTCGCGCGCATGCGTGAAGACCGCCTGAGCTGGGGCATCTACCGCGACCGCCGGCCAGAAATGTACGCCCCACTGCTGACCCTGGACGGCAGCCACCCGCACACCCTGAGGGCCTGAGCATGAAACGCCACGTGATCGCCGCCCTGGCGCTGGCCGTCTGTGCCAGCCAGGCCCAGGCCGAGCAGCCGGTGCTGCGCCTGTATAACTGGGCCGACTACTTTGCCGAGGACACCCTAAAGCAGTTCACCGCCGAAACCGGCATTCAGGTGATCTACGACGTGATGGACGGCAGCGAGGTGCTCGAAGCCAAGCTGATGTCCGGCCGCAGCGGCTACGACCTGGTGTTCCCTGGCGACACCGTGGCCGAACGGCTGATGCGCGCCGGCAGCCTGCAGCCCCTCGACCAGCGCCAGCTGGAGGTGCTGGACGATATCGAGCCCGGCCTGCGCAAGCTGCACGCGCAATACCCCAGGGCCAGCCTGGCGACGGTGCCCTACACCTGGGGCACCATCGGCCTGACCGCCAATGCCGAAAAGATCCGCCAGCGCCTGCCAGATGCGCCGCTGGACAACCTCGACCTGCTGTTCAAACCGGAGCTGGCGGCCAAGTTCGCCGACTGCGGCATTTCGGTGATCGACTCGCCCGACGAGGTGCTGGCAGTGGTCCTCAACTACCTGGGCCGCGAGCCGCGCAGCGCCAAGCGTGAAGACCTCGCCGCGGCCAGCGAACTGCTCAAGGCTGTACGCCCCTATATCCGCAAGTTCCAGTCGCAACCGGTGACCGAACTGGTGAACGAGAACCTGTGCCTGTCGCTGGGCTACAGCGGCGACGTGATCCAGGCCCAGCGCACCGCCGAGTCAGCCGGCAAGCACATCGATTTCCAGTACCGTGTGCCACGCCAGGGCACCACGGTGTGGATGGACACCATGGCCATCCCCGCCGACGCCAAACACCCCGAATATGCCTATCGTTTCATCAACTTCGTCATGCGCCCGGCGAACATGGCTGCCATCAGCAACTTCACCGGTTACCCCACAGCCAGCGCCAAGGCGCGCCAGGCGGTGGACCCGCGCATGCGCGACAACCCCGACATCTACCTCGACGAAGCGACCTACGCCCGGCTGATCCCGGGCCGCGACATCCCGCAGGCCGACATGCGTGCGCGCATGCGCGTGTGGACCCGCTTCAAGACCGCACAGGACTGACCCATGCCCAGCCGTAGAACCTTCCTGCAACTGTCACTCGCTGCGGGCCTGGGCGCCGGCCTCGGCCTGCCCCTTGGCCTGGCCCGCGCCGCCGAGCCTGGGCGCTGGTTCATGCCCGACGAGGGCGAAGAGCAGCAACGGGCGTTCATTGCCTTCGGCGCCCAGGACGCGATCTGGGAGGATTTCACTGCCGACGTGCAGGCCGCCCTCGGCCGCATCGCCCAGGCCATCGCCCGCTTTCAGCCGCTGACGGTGTTCTGCCGCGCCAGCGAGCGGGCGCTGGCCGAGAAGCACTGTGGCAGCCGCAACACCCAGTTTGTCGAGTGCAACCTGGACGACATCTGGATGCGCGACATCGGCGCCAACTTCGTCGTCGACGACGATGGCGCCCTGGCGGCGGTGGACTTCAACTTCAACGGCTGGGGCAACAAGCAGCGTCATCGCAACGACGCACAACTGGCCAGGCGCGTCGCCAGCCTGGCCAGTGCCAGCTACCAGCGCAGCGAACTGGTGGGCGAAGGCGGCGCCATCGAAGTGGACGGGCATGGCACCGGCATCATGACCGAGAGCAGTTGGATCAACAGCAACCGTAACCCGGGTTGGAGCAAGGCCGAGGTGGAGGCCGAGCTCAAGGAACGCCTGGGGCTGAGCAAGATCATCTGGCTGCCGGGAATCGCCGGGGAAGACATCACCGACGGGCATGTGGATTTCTATGCGCGCTTCGTGCGGCCGGGGGTGGTGATTGCCAATCTGGACACCGATCCGCAGTCGTATGACCACGCGGTGACCCGCAGCCACCTGGAAATCCTGAAGAAGGCTACCGATGCCGAGGGCCGACCATTGAAGGTGCATGTGGTGTCGCCGCCTACGCGCGGGCGGCACAACAGGTTCAGCCAGGGCAACGAGGACTTTGCGGCGGGCTACATCAATTACTTCGTGATCAACGGGGCGATCATTGCGCCGCAGTTCGGCGATGCACTGGCGGATGAAAAGGCCCGTGCGCTGCTGGCAGTGCTGTATCCGGGGCGGGAGATCGTGCAGCTGGACATCGATGCGATTGCGGCTGGCGGAGGGGGAATTCACTGTGTCACCCATCAGTGCCCGGCTGTTTGAGTGATGTTGCCTGACCGGGCCTCTTCGCGGGTGAACCCGCTCCCACAGGAACCGCGCAGGGTTGAAGGATTGCGCCTTTCCTGTGGGAGCGGGTTTGCCCGCGAAGAGGCCGGTACAGCTTGCGCGTGGTCAGCGCTCGTCAGGAATGCGCCGCCGGCGCCCGGTCAGCATCGACAGCGGCAGGTTCTCGCGCAGGCGAACGCTCTCGACCAGCGCCGCCAGCAAGTGCACGCAGACCAGCGCCAGCAAGCCATCGGCAATCCAGCTGTGCAGCTCCAGCGGCCAGTCGGCGCCCCACAGCGCGTCCACTTCTTCCATCAGGAAAC
Organism: Pseudomonas sp. NPDC089401; assembly: GCF_044749485.1. NCBI lineage: Bacteria > Pseudomonadati > Pseudomonadota > Gammaproteobacteria > Pseudomonadales > Pseudomonadaceae > Pseudomonas > Pseudomonas sp. NPDC089401. The sequence continues at coordinate 71,149 of NZ_JBIVIA010000016.1, forward strand.
CGGTCAGGCCCAGGGCGGCCAGGCAGGTGAGCATCAACACCATCACTAGCGCGCCAATGGGCGAATGCCCCAGGCGGTGGAACGGTCGGCCTTGCAGCAGCGCCCGCCCATGGGCCGCCAGGCGTGCCGGGGTCGGCCAGAAGTCGGCCCAACGCGCACTCTGCGGGCCGACGAAGCCCCACACCAGGCGCAGCAACACACAGCCAACGGCGTAATAGCCCAGCCAGCGGTGCCAGTCGTCCCCCTCCTCGTTGAAGAAGTAATCGGCGAAGAACACCGTGGCGAACGACAGATGGCACAGCCGCAACAGAGGGTCCCAGAGCCGCAGCGTGGCGGCCGGCATCAGTCCTCGATCTCGCTCTTGATTACCTTGCCGGTGACCGGGTCATGGTAGATCTCGACCTTCTTGCCGTCCTTGTCGAAGCCGTAGATCTCGTAGCAGTTGCCCTTGGTGACCTTGAACTTGTTGATCTTGTAGCCCTGCTCCTTGAGCCGGGCCTGGAACTTGTCCGGGTCTTGCCAAGTGTTTTTGTCGGCGGTGGTGCATTGGGTGGCAGCGAATGAGGATCCACTGGCAACCATTAAAACGACGGCGAAGAGAAAACGCATGACGATAAGCTCCAGTCAGTTGAAAGGAACAAAACGGTGCGAAGCCCAACCTCGTTCAGCTTAGCTGAGGCGTGGCAGGAGGCCGATTGATTTGCTTTCCACATCAATCAAGAAGAAAAACAAACTTAACAAATCAGCCCAACCCGTCGATGCTGGCGGCACTACGCCCATTGCCCGGAGAACAACAACATGAACGACGTGGTCATCGTCGCCGCAACCCGTACCGCCATCGGCAGCTTCCAGGGTGCCCTGGCCAACGTGCCTGCCGTAGAGCTCGGCGCGGCGGTGATCCGGCAGTTGCTGGAGCAGACCCGCCTGGACCCCGGCCAGGTCGACGAGGTGATCCTCGGCCAGGTGCTCACCGCCGGTGCCGGGCAGAACCCGGCGCGCCAGGCCGCGATCAAGGCCGGCCTGCCCTATGGCGTGCCGGCACTGACCCTGAACAAGGTCTGCGGCTCGGGCCTCAAGGCCTTGCACCTGGCGGCCCAGGCCATTCGCTGCGGCGATGCCGAGGTGGTGATCGCCGGTGGCCAGGAGAACATGAGCCTGGCCCCGTACGTGATGCCGTCGGCCCGCACCGGCCAGCGCATGGGCCACGGCCAACTGATCGACAGCATGATCACTGATGGCCTGTGGGACGCCTTCAACGACTACCACATGGGCATCACCGCCGAGAATCTGGTGGACAAGTTCGGCCTCAGCCGCGAACAGCAGGACGCCTTCGCCGCCGAGTCCCAGCGCAAGGCCGTGGCCGCCATCGAGGCGGGCCGCTTCAAGGATGAGATCACCCCGATCGTGATGCCGCAGAAGAAGGGCGAGCCCAAGGTCTTCGATCGCGACGAGCAGCCGCGCCCGGACACCAGCGCCGAGTCGCTGGCCAAGCTGCGCCCGGCATTCAGGAAGGACGGCAGCGTCACCGCGGGCAACGCTTCGAGCCTCAACGACGGTGCCGCGGCGGTGCTGCTGATGAGCGCCGCCAAGGCCGAGGCCCTGGGCTTGCCGGTGCTGGCGAAGATCGCCGCTTACGCCAGCGCGGGGGTGGACCCGGCGATCATGGGCATCGGCCCGGTGTCGGCGACCGAACGCTGCCTGGCCAAGGCCGGCTGGCAGTTGGCCGAGCTGGACCTGATCGAGGCCAACGAAGCGTTTGCCGCACAGGCCCTGGCGGTGGGCAAGGCGCTGGAGTGGGATGCGGCGAAGGTCAACGTCAATGGTGGGGCAATCGCCCTGGGGCACCCGATCGGGGCCTCCGGGTGCCGGGTGCTGGTGACCTTGCTGCATGAAATGATCAAGCGCGATGCCAAGAAAGGGCTGGCGACCTTGTGCATCGGTGGTGGGCAAGGGGTTGCCCTGGCGATCGAGCGTTGATTCTGAATTGATAAAACCAAGTCCGGCCTCTTCGCGGTGTACGACCGGAGACATCGTTTACATCGTAAACCGGGGACATGGTTTACACATTTGAGGCTTGGACGCGGTTTTCACCCCGTCCAAGCCTCCCCAGGAGATGGTCACACAGGAACACGTCCCAAACATCATCTTCCACCTCTTTCAGGCCGATCCTCTCACCAGAGAGGGCTTCGCTGATGAACAACAGCTTGCCCTTCCATTTGATCGACCCATTCTGCCTGACGCTGCGGACCTCCATTTCGGCGGGATACTCCACGACAGGCAGGCATCCTGGGTAAATGCGATCAGAGGGTACGTACAGCTCGAATGGCCGCTTCATCCCCAGCGCTTCGTGGGGCCGAACATAGTTGAACTCGTGCCGGAAATGCTCAAGCAGTAGTTGCTGGTCGATCAGGTTTTGCCCTATGGGCAGTTCCAGCTTCATGCTTCGATGCATTCGTTCATGACGACCATTCTGATCAGGTCGCGCGGGTGCAGTCCGCTCAGGAATGATGCCTAGGCGAATCAACCAAACCGCGATTGTAGACATCCTTGCCAAACCAACCGAGGCAAATGGGCTGCCGTTATCGGAGCGGATGACCTCTGGCATGCCATGCTCCTGGAAGAGCCACTCAAGTGTCTGGATGACCGGCTGCGTCATGATGTTCTTGTGGGCTTTGCAGGCCAGGATAAGGCGCGAGGCGTGGTCAGTGACCGTCAAGGGATAGCACCATTGGCCATCGAGCATTTTGAACTGCCCCTTGTAGTCGATGCACCAGGTTTTGTTCGGCTCATTGGCCTCCCGCATCTTTGTGGAGCTCTTCCCGTATCGCCGTCTAGGGCCACGCTTGTGAACCATGCCCATCCGATCCAGCCATTGGCCTGCGGTGCTTGGAGAGGGCCAATCAATGGAGGGATCTTCAAGGCGCAGCAGCTCGATAAGCTTCTTGGGGCCCCATTTGTCGTGCGCTTCTTTCATCGCAACAATACGGGCCAGTAGCTCATCGCCGGTCTTGTTAGGGCTGTTGTTAGGGCGCCGCGAGGCGTCAGACAGCGCCGCAAACCCACCCGCATCATATCGGGCTATCCACTTGTCGATCGTGGGGCGGCTGACGTTGTACCGGCACGCCAGTTGGCTCTTGGTGTAATTACCGGCAAGCCATTCACTGACCAGTCTGATTCGTTGATCCATGGGGAACTCTTGGTTCCAGGGCATGATCAGATACCTCCTGATCATGCGTATTAGCCTGTAAACCATGTCCCCGGTTTGGAATGTAAACGATGTCTCCGGTTTGTACCGCGGGCAAGCCCGCTCCCACAGGGACCTCACAACACTTGAAGATGTGAGACACCTGTGGGAGCGGGTTTACCCGCGAAGAGGCCGGACCTGCCTGAACCATGTCTCATTCAGAGCAGCCCCCTGCGCCCTCGGACATGACCCCACCCTGCGCCTCCTGCACAATGCCAACCTGAACAATCCAGGTCCCCTCACCATGAGCCCGCTGAAAGCCGCGCTGCGCGAAAACACCTTCGTCTGCGTCATGGAATTCGTCCCCAAGCCCTCGGCGGAACGCTTCGCCGCGATGGAGGCGATCATGGCCCGTGGGCAACTGTGTGGCTGGCCGATGACCGTGGCCATCGGCGACCGGGTCGGCAGCCCGTTGGACCTGTCGCCGCTGGACGCCCTCGCCTCTTTCGCCAACCCGCTACCCGCCCTGCCGCACTTTTCCGGCAAGGACCGCGAACGCCAGCACTTGCTGGCACAGCTGCAGCGCATGGATGCCGCAGGCCTCGAGCAGTTGCTGCTGCTCACCGGCGATCGCCTGCCCGGCCACCAGCCCGGTGAGCGCCCGGTACGTTACCTGGAATCGGTCGCCGCCCTGCAGATCGCCCGCCAGGCATGCCCGCACTGGCTGCTTGGCGCCGCGCTCAACCCGTTCAAATACCGCGAGGAGGAAGGCGCCGCGCAGTATTTCAAGGCCGAGAAGAAGCTCGCCGCCGGCGCCGACTTCCTGACCTTGCAGCTGGGCTTCGACGCCGCCAAGCACCAGGAAGCCATGCACTGGATGCAGCGCCAGGCCGCACCCAAGCCCATGCTCGCCTGCCTGATGAGCCTGACCCATGGCCGCGCTGCGATGCTCGAACACGTGGCAGGCGTGACCGTTTCGCCGTCGATGCGCGACATGCTGGAAGCCGAAAGCAACGTGTCCAAGGCCTTTGCCCAGGCCCGCAGCGTCGACCGCCTGGCCCTGCAGATCATCGGTGTGAAGCTGATGGGGTATGCCGGCGTGCACTTGTCGGGGATTCACGAACCCAAGCAACTCCTCGCCCTGGAGGAGCGCCTGGAACACTGGCAGGCGCAGGTCCATTCACTGCAGCAGTGGGCGCCCGCCTGGGCCGACAGCTGGCAGATGCCCGGGCTGCCTGCCGTGACGTTCCATCCGCCGCAGGCCGACTGGCGCAAGGGGCAGTCCGCGGTCAGCGCCTCGGGCCAGGAGAAAGCCCGCTACCACCTGCTGCACACGGCTCACTCGCTGCTGTTCAGCCGCCAGAACTGGTTGAGCAAGACCTTCGGCTGGGCCGTGCGTCAGCCGCTCTGGGCGACTCGCCGTGGCGCCCGCCTGCTGCATGGCCTGGAGCGTGCGGTGAAACGCCCGCTGCTGGGCTGTGACACCTGCGGCCGCTGCCGCCTGGAGGATACCCTCTACACCTGCCCGGAAACCTGCCCCAAGGGCCTGGCCAACGGCCCCTGTGGCGGCACGGCGCTGAACCGCTGCGAATTCGGCGACCGCGAATGCATCCACAGCGTGAAGTACCGGATTGCCAAGGCCGTGGGGCAAACGGCTCTGCTGAGCGAGCGATTGATCCCCTGCGTCGAGGTCGAGACACGCCACCGCAGCTCCTGGCCGCAGTGGTTCGAAGTGCCTTCGACCCGCCCTCTCAACCCGCAGCCAGCGCCTCGAACCCAGCCCGAATCGTAGCCTCGGGCAGGTCGTCGGCGATGAACACCATCACGCTCTCGCGTACTTCGCCTTCAGCCCACTCGGCATCCCAGTCGAAGCCATAGAGCTTGAGCACGCCCTGGAACACCAGGCGGCGGTCGTCGCCGGCAATGTTCAGCACGCCCTTGTAGCGCAGCAACTGCTTGCCGTGCTCCTCCAGCAGGCCATTCATGAAATCGCTGAGACGGTCGATGTCCAGCGCGGTTTCGCTGCGCAGCACCAGCGTCGCGATGCGGTCCGGCTTGGCCGGCTTGAGCAGCGGGCGCAGGCTGGGCTTGAGGTTGGCGCCCAGGTCCGGGTTGAGGTTGAAGCCGCGCACATCGAGCAGCTCGGCCAGGTCGATGCGGCCATGTTCGACCACGCGGATCGCCGCCCGGCCGTTGATCCGCGCCAGGCGTTCGCGCAGGGCGTCCACCGCGGCCGGCTCGACCAGGTCGGTCTTGCTCAGCAGCAGGCGGTCGGCAAAGCCGACCTGGGCCTGGGCGATGGTCTGCGCCAGGTGCAGCTCGGCATGGGCGACGTCGACCAGGGTGATGATGCCGTCGAGGATGTAGCGCTCGCGCAGTTCCTCGTCGACGAAGAAGGTCTGCGCCACCGGCGCCGGGTCGGCGAGGCCGGTACATTCGATCACCAGGCGGTCGAAGGCGATCTCGCCGGCGTCCAGGCGCTCCAGCAGCAGGTAGAGGGCGCGGGTCAGGTCACCGTGGATGCTGCAGCACACGCAGCCGTTGGCCAGGGTCATGACCTGCACCGGCTCGTCGCCGAGCAACTGGCTGTCGATGCCGGCGTCGCTGAATTCGTTTTCGATCACGGCAAGCTTCAGGCCGTGCTCGGCCTTGAGCATGTGTTTGAGCAGCGTGGTCTTGCCGGCGCCGAGGAAGCCGGTGAGCACGGTGACGGGAATGGGCGTCTGCACGCGGAAAATCTCCTGTGCGGTAGAAAAAAGAAAGGCCGCGCCCTGTAGGAGCGGCCTTGCGTTGCGAAAGGGGCGCAAAGCGGCCCCGGCATTATCTGTTGCGAAGCTGAAAACCTGGGGGCGCTATGCGCCCCTTTCGCGACACAAGGCCGCTCCTACAACGAGCGCGCCTGCGCCGGGTTCAACAGCACTTGGGCCCGGACTTGCCACCGTAACGCGCTTCCTGACGTTCGCGGAAGAACGCCTCGTACGTCATCACCGGCTTGTCCGGGTGCTTGGCCTGCATGTGCTCGACATAGTTGTCGTAGTCGGGCATGCCGACCATCAGGCGGGCTGCCTGCCCCAGGTACTTACCCAGTCGACCCAGGTCGTTGAACATCACTGCGGTCCTCTCAAGCGTCAGGCAGGGCCTGGAACGGGGTTTCCTTGTCGCTGCGCTCCTTGCGGCCGAGGGCGGCATAACCGACCTTCAGGGCAAAGAACAGCACGCTGAACACCACCAGCAGGAACAGGATGGTCAGGCCGGCGTTGGTGTAGGCGTTGAAGATCACGTGCTGCATCTGGCCGATGTCCTTGGCCGGGGCCAGCACCTGGCCAGCGTCCAGCGCGGTGCTGTACTTCTTGGCCAGGGCCAGGAAGCCGACCGCCGGGTTCGGGTCGAACAGCTTGATCAGGCCTGCGGCGGTGGTGCAGATCAGCAACCAGGCGGCCGGCAGCAGGGTGACCCAGATGTAGCGCTCGCGCTTCATCTTGATCAGCACCACGGTGCCGAGCATCAAGGCGATACCGGCCAGCATCTGGTTGGAGATGCCGAACAGCGGCCACAGGGTATTGATGCCACCCAGTGGGTCGATCACGCCCTGGTACAGCAGGTAGCCCCACAGCGCCACACAGCCGGCGGTGCCGATCAGGTTGGCGGTCCACGACTCGGTGCGCTTGAGGGCCGGCACGAAGCTGCCCAGCAGGTCCTGCAGCATGAAGCGCCCGGCACGGGTACCGGCGTCCACCGCGGTGAGGATGAACAGCGCCTCGAACAGGATCGCGAAGTGGTACCAGAAGGCCATGGTGTTTTCACCCGGCAGCACCTGGTGGAGGATCTGCGCGATGCCCACGGCCAGGGTCGGGGCACCACCGGCACGGGCCAGCACGGTGTGCTCGCCGATGTCGCGGGCCACGGCCTCGAGCTGCTCAGGGGTGATCAGGAAGCCCCAGCTGCTGACCGTCTGCGCCACCGACGCCACGTCGGCGCCAACCACCGCGGCCGGGCTGTTCATGGCGAAGTACACGCCCGGCTCGATCACCGAGGCGGCGACCATGGCCATGATGGCCACGAACGATTCCATCAGCATGCCGCCGTAGCCGATGTAGCGGGCGTTGGCTTCGTTGTCCAGCAGCTTCGGCGTGGTCCCCGAGGAGATCAGCGCGTGGAAGCCCGACACCGCGCCGCAGGCGATGGTGATGAACAGGAACGGGAACAGCGTACCTTTCCACACCGGGCCGGTGCCGTCGGTGAACTGGGTCAATGCCGGCATTTTCAGCTCGGGCATGGTCACCAGGATGCCGATGGCCAGGGCGATGATGGTGCCGATCTTGAGGAAGGTCGACAGGTAGTCACGCGGCGCCAGCACCAGCCACACCGGCAGCACGGCGGCGACGAAACCGTAACCGACCAGCATCCAGGTGATCTGCACGCCGGTGAAGGTGAATGCCGGGCCCCAGACCGGATCCGCGGCGATCTGGCCCCCCAGCCAGATCGACGCCAGCAGCAGCACCACGCCGACCACCGAGATCTCGCCAATGCGGCCCGGGCGGATGTAGCGCATGTAGATGCCCATGAACATGGCGATCGGGATGGTCGCCATCACCGTGAACATGCCCCACGGGCTTTCGGCCAGGGCCTTGACCACGATCAGCGCCAGCACCGCGAGGATGATGATCATGATCAGGAAGCAGCCGAACAGGGCGATGGTCCCCGGGATGCGGCCCATCTCCTCGCGCACCATGTCGCCCAGGGAGCGGCCGTTGCGGCGGGTGGACAGGAACAGCACCATGAAGTCCTGCACCGCGCCGGCCAGCACCACGCCGGCGATCAGCCAGAGCGTGCCGGGCAGGTAGCCCATCTGTGCGGCGAGCACCGGGCCGACCAGTGGGCCGGCGCCGGCGATGGCGGCGAAGTGATGACCGAAGAGGATGTGCTTGTTGGTCGGGACGTAGTCCAGACCGTCGTTGTTGAGCACCGCAGGGGTGGCTCGGCGGGGATCGAGCTGCATCACCTTGGTGGCGATGAACAGGCTGTAGTAACGGTAGGCGACCAGGTAGATGGCCACCGCCGCGACCACGATCCACAAGGCATTGATGGCTTCGCCGCGGCGCAGGGCTACCACACCCAGCGCGCAGGCCCCTATGACTGCCAGCGCCAGCCACGGTATGTGGCGTAGCAGGCTATTATTGTTGTTCATGGTTTACTTCCAGCTGGTGGATTGGAAAAGACCGCCCATCGAGTCTAGGGCGTGTCATCGCGCATTGCCACACTTGCTTTGGTCTAGAGCCTCTGCGGCCAGATTGCGGTACCTGATGCACATACCAAACTAACTATAGTCAGGATGTCACCCGAGGAGCCGTCCCCATGAGCGATCACGACGAACGCCGCCGCTTCCAGCGCATCGATTTCGACGCCCCTACCGAATTGCGCCAGGGCGATTGCCGCTGGCCGGTAAAACTGCTGGATCTATCGCTCAAAGGCATGCTGATAAAGCGCCCCGAACCCTGGGACGCCGACCTGAGCCAGGACTTCGATGCGGTCATCCACCTCAACCCCGAGGTGCGCGTGCAGATGCAGGTGGAACTGCGCCATGAAGAAGCCGCGCGCCTGGGCTTCGTCTGCCTGTATATCGACGTCGACTCGATGACCCATTTGCACCGTCTTGTGGAATTAAACCTGGCCGACAGCACCGAAATGATGCGCGAGCTGCGCGAACTCATCGAAGAATAGAATGTGTTAGCTGACTAACAGCCTCCCCTTCCCGTGTTTCTTGTCTACCCAGACAGCTTTCTGCCTGGGTAGCAGTGCTTTGTACACACCCCTCTAGCACCCCATTAATCAAGTTGGTACGGCTTCTGCATTGCAGTTTTGCACACACTGCAAGGCCCACTGTTCGCGCTCCGATCAAAAAATTGTATACAATTTATCTAGCAATGATTTGTAGGAAATGTCTACAGTAGCGGCACAACAATAAACAGAGAGCCTGCTCCATGACTACGTCCCCTAGCACGTCTCCCGCCCAGCGCCCCGAGGACGAAAACCTCGGGCTGGGTGCCAACCTGGCCTATGGTCTGCAGCATGTGCTGACCATGTATGGCGGGATCGTCGCGGTGCCCCTGATCCTGGGCCAGGCCGCCGGCCTGAACGGCGCCGAGATCGGCATGCTGATCGCCGCCTCGCTGTTTGCCGGAGGCCTGGCGACCTTGCTGCAGACACTGGGCATCCCGTTCTTCGGTTGCCAGCTGCCGCTGGTGCAGGGCGTGTCGTTCGCCGGCGTGGCGACCATGGGAGCGATCCTCAGCAGCGAAGGGGGTGGCGGCCTGCCAGGGGTGCTCGGCGCGGTCATGGCGGCTTCGGTGATCGGTTTCCTGATCACCCCGGTGTTCTCGCGCATCACCAAGTTCTTCCCGCCGCTGGTGACCGGCATCGTCATCACCACCATCGGCCTGACCCTGATGCCTGTGGCAGCCCGCTGGGTGATGGGCGGCAACAGCGCCTCGCCGGAATTCGGCAGCGTGGCCAACATCGGCCTGGCGGCGCTGACCTTCGCCATCGTGCTGCTGCTGAGCAAACTGGGCAGCGCCACAATCTCGCGCCTGTCGATCCTCCTGGCCATGGTGGTCGGCACCCTGATCGCCTGGGCGCTGGGCATGACCGACTTCGGCAAGGTCAGCGAAGGCCCGATGTTCGCCTTCCCTACCCCATTCCACTTCGGCATGCCGGAGTTCCACATCGCCGCGATCCTGTCGATGTGCATCGTGATCATGGTGACCCTGGTGGAAACCTCGGCCGACATCCTCGCCGTGGGTGAGATCATCGACACCAAGGTCGACTCCAAGCGCCTGGGCAACGGCCTGCGGGCCGACATGGCGTCGAGCATCCTGGCACCGATCTTCGGCTCGTTCACCCAGAGCGCCTTCGCCCAGAACGTCGGCCTGGTGGCCGTGACCGGGGTCCGCAGCCGCTACGTGGTGGCCACCGGTGGCGTCATCCTGGTGGTGCTCGGCCTGCTGCCGGTGATGGGCCGGGTGATCGCCGCAGTGCCCACTCCGGTACTGGGCGGCGCGGGCATCGTGCTGTTCGGCACCGTGGCCGCCAGCGGCATCCGCACCCTGTCGAAGGTCAACTACAAGAACAACGTCAACCTGATCATCGTCGCCGCCTCGCTGGGCTTCGGCATGATCCCGATCGCCGCGCCGACTTTCTACCACCACTTCCCGAACTGGGTCGAAACCATCTTCCACTCGGGCATCAGCTCGGCGGCGATCATGGCGATCCTGCTGAACCTGCTGTTCAACCACTTCAAGACGGGCAACTCGGAGAACCAGTCGGTGTTCGCCGCAGCCTACGAACGCACCATCCAGTATTCGGACATCTCGTGCCTGCGTGATGGGGACTATTTCAAGGATGGCAAGCTGTTCGATGCCGAGGGCAGCGAAGTGCCGGTGATGGAACTGGACGAGCACGGCAACCAGGCGCCACGGCGCAGTGCGGTGGCCGAGCATTGACGGCTGACTGAGCAGTGGGGTGAAGGGGGGCCGATGCGCATCGTCGGCCCCCCTTTTTCATTCTCCTGTTCCGGCCTCTTCGCGGGTAAACCCGCTCCCACAGGTACTGCACAGCGTTCAGAAGCTGCGAGATCCCTGTGGGAGCGGGTTTACCCGCGAAGAGGCCAGTACAGGTTGAAAACTACTCGAACAAGGCATCCAGCGCCTGCTCCAGCCGGGTCACGGCAATCACCTGCAACCCTGCCGGCGATTCCTTGGGCGCATTGCCCTTGGGCACGATCGCCCGCTTGAAACCATGCTTGGCCGCCTCTTTCAGCCGCTCCTGCCCGCTCGGCACCGGCCTCACCTCACCCGACAAACCGATCTCGCCAAACACCAGCAGCCCATGGGCCAACGGCCGGTTGCGCAGGCTGGACATCACCGCCGCCAGCAACGCCAGGTCCGACGCCGTCTCCAGCACCTTCACCCCGCCCACGACGTTGAGGAACACGTCCTGGTCATGGGTGGGAATGCCACCATGGCGGTGCAGGACCGCCAGCAACATGGCCAGGCGGTTCTGGTCCAGCCCCAGGGTCACCCGCCGCGGGTTGGCCAGGTGGCTGTCGTCAACCAGCGCCTGCACCTCCACCAACATTGGCCGGGTACCTTCCCAGGTGGCCATGACCACGCTGCCCGGCACCTCCTCCTGGGTACGGTTGAGGAAGATCGCCGAAGGGTTGGACACCTCTTTCAGGCCGCGGTCGGTCATGCCGAACACACCCAGCTCGTTGACCGCGCCAAAGCGGTTCTTCACCGCCCGCAGCAGGCGCAGGCGGCCATCGGACTCACCTTCGAAATACAGCACGGTGTCGACCATGTGCTCCAGCACCCGTGGCCCGGCCAGCGAACCTTCCTTGGTGACGTGGCCGACCAGGAAGATCGCCGTGCCGCTCTGCTTGGCGTAACGCACCAGCAGGGCCGTGCTCTCGCGCACCTGGGCGACGCCACCGGGCGCCGACTGCAGTTGCTCGGTGAAGATGGTCTGGATCGAGTCGATGACCATGACCCGCGGCTTTTCCACCCGAGCGGTGGCGATGATGGTTTCGATGCAGGTCTCGGTCATCACCTTGAGCTGGTCCTGGGGCAGGCCCAGGCGTCGCGAGCGCATGGCCACCTGCTGCTGCGACTCCTCGCCGGTGACGTACAAGGCCGGCATGCCTACGGCGATGTTGCACAGGGTCTGCAGGAGGATGGTCGACTTGCCGATGCCCGGGTCGCCACCGATCAGCACCACCGAGCCGTCGACCAGGCCGCCGCCGAGCACCCGGTCGAGTTCGGTGCTGCTGGTGGTGAAACGCGGGATTTCCTCGACGCTGACCTCGGCCAGGGTCTTGATCTGCGCCTGCTGCCCGGTCCAGCCGCTGCGCCCGCTGGGGGCCGCCGCGCCGCCGCTTTCGATCATGGTTTCGGTGAGGGTGTTCCAGGCCCCGCAGTCGGCGCACTGGCCGGCCCATTTGGGGAACGTCGCGCCACACTCGGTGCAGCCATACAAGCGCTTGGCCTTGGCCATGGGCAGGGTCTCCTGGAAAAAACCGCCATGATAGCCGACACCAAGGTGTCCCGATCGCCTCGGGATGCGACAAAACTATTCGATCTAACCGCAGTCACTACCCCTGAAGCCAACGCATGAAGCATTCCAGTGGCTTACACTGGGTACACCTTACCTTTTGTTACAAGGAACCAGACATGGGCATGATCAGTGAATTCAAGGCCTTCGCGGTCAAAGGCAATGTCGTCGACATGGCGGTGGGTATCATCATCGGCGCGGCCTTCGGCAAGATCGTCTCGTCCTTTGTCGGTGACGTGGTCATGCCGCCCCTGGGGCTGCTGATCGGCGGTGTCGACTTCAGCGACCTGGCGATCACCTTGAAGGCCGCGGAAGGCGACGTGCCTGCCGTGGTGCTGGCCTATGGCAAGTTCATCCAGACCGTCATCGACTTCCTCATCGTCGCCTTCGCCATCTTCATGGGCGTGAAGGCCATCAACCGTCTCAAGCGCGAAGAGGCCGTGGCACCGTCCGCCCCGCCCGTGCCGACCCCGCAGGAAACCCTGCTGACCGAGATTCGCGACCTGCTCAAGACGCAGAACCAGAACCGCCTGCCTTGAACGAAAAAGGGCCGCATCAACTGCGGCCCTTTTTCATCACCAGTAGTTTTCCACCGCCACCTGCCCCGGCCGCTTGCTCAGGCTCAACTGCAGGTCGCGCGCCTTGAGCACCTTGCGCGTGTCGTCGATCATGTCCGGGTTGCCGCACAGCATGATCCGTGAATGCTCGGTGGACAGTTGCAGCCCCGCCGCCTGTTCCAGTTCGCCGCTCTCGATCAGCGTGGTGATGCGCGCATTCAATGCCCCCGGATGCTGCTCGCGGGTCACCACCGGGATGAACTGCAACTTGCCGGCGAACTCGGCCAGGTATTCGCGCTGCTCCAGGCCGGCGATTTCCTCGACATAGGCCAGCTCTTTCGCCTCGCGCACCGAATACACCAGCTTGATGCTGTCGAACCGCTCCCAGGCCTCGAAGTCCTGCAGGATCGACATGAACGGCGCAATGCCGGTTCCGGTGGCCAGCAGCCACAAGTCACGGCCACCGACGAAGCGGTCAAGGCTCAGGTAGCCGAATGCCTGGCGGTCGATCAGCAACGTGTCGCCCTCGCCCAGCCGGCTCAGTTCGCTGGTGAACTCACCGCCCGGCACCACGATGGAAAAGAAATCCAGGTACTCGTCATGGGGCGCACTGACCATGGAATAGGCGCGCCAGACCACGCTGCCATCGGCTTTGCTCACGCCCAGCCGGGCGAACTGGCCGGCACGGAACCGAAAACCAGGGTCGCGCGTGACCCGCAGGCTGAACAGGTTCGGCGTCAACGGCTGAACGTCGAGCAGGGTCTGGCGGGTGAATTTGTCGGCACTGGCGGTCATGGGGGGCTCCGTGAATAGCGTGCGCCCAGTGTCGCGCAAAGTGGCCTGAATAAAAACCGCTGGAGTGTAGGGGCACCCTGGACGATGGTGCTGATCGAGCAGAAAATCCTGATCGCTATAACAAAAAAAACCCAACATGGCACTCAGTCTTTTCCTACAATCTCTTCCGTATGCAAACGGATTGGATCCTGAACTTCAAAGGAGTGTGACGGATGCTTCAGTGGAACCATGAGCATCTCCATCGGCTGATCAGCGAGAGCACACCGCAAAAGGTCTTCGACCTTGCGGTGCATCTTGCGCAGGACATGGAAATGGTTTTCCTAGGGCTGAAGATCCGCATTCAGCTCGCTGCTCAGACACCGAAGCTCTACCTGTACAGCAACTATCCCGTGGCCTGGGTCGAGCGTTACCAGCGCGATGACTTCTACAAACAGGATGCGGCTGCCAACCGAAGCCACAGTTCGACCATGCCGGTGGTGTGGAGCGACGAGCTGTACCACGATGTCCCGCATTTTCGCGAGCAAGCCTGCCTGCACGGCTTGCGCCATGGCTGGACGCAATCGTTGCATGACCTCAAGCACAATGAGAGCCAGGTCAGTATCGGCAGGCCGTTCGGTGAGGTAGGTCTCGCCGAATTGTATGAAAAGGCCGGCAAAGTGCAGTGGTTATGCCATACCTTGCATTCGATCATCTGTGAACATCACCTGGCCCGGCTCTGCCCGCCGCAGCCGAAGATGAGCGAGCGCGAAATCGAGGTGTTGAAGTGGTCGGCCGCCGGCAAGACTGCAGCCGACGTGGCCTGCATCCTGTCACTGTCGCAGAGCACGGTGAACTTCCACATCCGCAGCGTGATCAGCAAGACCAATGCCGCCAACAAGGCCGGCGCCATCGCCATTGCCATGATGCGCGGCCTGATCGAACAGTAGCCAGGCCTGCGACCTTCGGCAAAGCCCTGTAGAATCGCGTACTTCAAGCCCGTGGCGAACCGCGGCGGGCAGATCCGTACCCGAGCCAGACGCCATGCCCCTGTTGACCACCCCCTACGCCGAACTCGACCTGATCCGCCAGCCGGACCAGGCCAACGACCCGCTGCAGGCCTTCGACGCCGCCGATGAGTACCTGCTCGAGCAGTTGCACGGGCAGGCGCTGGTGGCCGGCAGCCGTGTGCTGGTGCTCAACGACAGCTTTGGCGCACTCGCCGTCAGCCTGGCGAGCGGCCACTGCCAGGTGGTCAGCAGCGGTGACTCGCACCTGGCGCGCATGGCCCTGGAAAAGAACCTCGCACGCAATGGCCTGGCCTTCGACAGCGTGCCGTTCGTACCGGCCAGCGAGCACTGGCAGGGCACGTTCGACCGTGTGCTGGTGCGCGTACCCAAGACCCTGGCGCTGCTCGAAGAGCAACTGATCCGCCTGCAGGGCCACCTGGCGCCGGGCGCCCTGGTCATTGCCGGGGCGATGATCAAGCACCTGCCGCGTGCGGCAGGCGACCTGCTGGAAAAGTACATCGGCCCGGTGCAGGCTTCGCTGGCGCAGAAGAAGGCGCGCCTGCTGACCGCCAGCGTCGCCGAGCGCCGCACCGCGCAATCGCCCTACCCGACCCGCTATCAGCTCGACATGCCGGCACTGGAGCTGGTCAACCACGCCAACGTGTTCTGCCGCGATGGCCTGGACATCGGCACCCGCGCCTTCCTCCCGCACCTGCCAGGCAACCTGGGCAGCGCCCGTGTCGCCGACCTGGGTTGCGGCAATGGCGTGCTGGCCATCGCCAGCGCCCTGGCCAACCCGGACGCGCACTACACGCTGGTCGACGAGTCGTACATGGCGGTGCAATCGGCGCAGGAAAACTGGCAGGCCGCCCTGGGCGAGCGGGCGGTGACGGTGCTGGCCGGGGATGGCCTGGCGGGTGTCGAGAAGCAATCGCTGGACGTGGTGCTGTGCAACCCGCCGTTCCACCAGCAGCAGGTGGTCGGCGACTTCCTCGCCTGGCGCATGTTCCAGCAGGCGCGCGAGGCGCTGGTGGTGGGCGGGGCGCTGTACATCGTCGGCAACCGCCACCTGGGTTATCACAGCAAGCTGGCGCGGCTGTTCCGCGGGGTTGAACAGGTGGCGGCGACGCCGAAGTTCGTGATCCTCAAGGCGCGCAAATAAGAGCACCGCCTATCCTGTGGGAGCGGGTTCATCGAGGCGTCGAACCGCCGCGAACACCGGCAAAGCCGGTGCCATGCACCGAGTCGCCGGCTTCGCGGGTGAACCCGCTCCCACAAGGTCAGTCGTCAGCTCAATGGGTGGTCAGGCCTGCGGCCCCCATGAACAGGCGCATCACCCAGGCCGCCACGCCCAGTGCCGCAACGCTCATCGCCCAGATCAGCACCAGCCAACCCAGCCGCTGCCACAGCGGTTTCTTTTCTTCCAGGCCATGCTTGCCGGTCATCGTCAGGCCCTCCTAGTGGTAGCCGTCTTCGTGGGTGACTTTGCCGCGGAACACGTAGTAGCTCCAGAAGGTGTACATGAGGATGAACGGCAGGATGAACAGCGTGCCGACCAGCATGAAGCCCTGGCTCTGCGGCGGCGACGCGGCATCCCAGATGGAGATCGACGGCGGGATGATGTTCGGCCACAGGCTGATGCCCAGCCCGCTGTAGCCGAGGAAGATCAGCACCAGGGTCAGCAGGAACGGCGTGTAGTGGGCGTTGCGCGCCACCGCCTTGAGCAAGCCGTAGAAGGTCACCAGCACCAGCAGCGGCACCGGCATGAACCAGAACAGGTTGGGCATGCTGAACCAGCGGGCGCCGATCTGCGGGTAGGCGATCGGTGTCCACAGGCTGACGATGCCGATCACCGCCAGCAGCACCAGCGCCAACGGCCGGGCGAGGTCATGCATCCTGACCTGCAGGTCCCCTTCGGTCTTCATGATCAGCCAGGTGCAGCCCAGCAGGGTGTAGGCAACGATAAGCCCGAGGCCGCAGAACAGGCTGAACGGGGTCAGCCAGTCGAGGGTGCCGCCGGCAAAATGCCGATCGACCACCTTGAAGCCTTCGAGGAAGGCGCCCAGCGCCACGCCCTGGAAGAAGGTGGCCATCAGCGAGCCGCCGATGAATGCCTTGTCCCACACATGGCGCTTGTCGGCCCGGGCCTTGAAGCGGAACTCGAAGGCCACGCCGCGGAAGATCAGGCCGATCAGCATCAGGATCAGTGGCAGGTACAACGCCTCGAGCACTACTGCGTAGGCCATCGGGAAGGCCCCGAACAGCCCGGCGCCGCCCAGCACCAGCCAGGTTTCGTTGCCGTCCCACACCGGGGCGACGGTGTTCATCATCACATCACGATCCTGCTCGCCCTTGACGAAGGGGAAGAGCATGCCGATGCCGAGGTCGAAGCCGTCCATCACCACGTACATCATCACACCGAAGATGATGATCACGGCCCAGATCAGCGGAAGGTCGATACCCATGGCTCAGTTCCCCTTGCTCAGGCTGGCGGACTTGGTTTCGCCGTCATCGGCGGCAGACAGCGGCCGCGCCGGCGTGCGCTTGGTGCCAGGCCCTCCAGGGTTGGTCTCTTCGCCCTCGCCGGTCTGCGGGCCTTTGCGCACCAGGCGCATCATGTAGCCAAGGCCGGTGCCGAACAGGGCGAAGTACACCACCACGAAGGCGACCAGGGTGAAGCCGAGCTGTGCATAACTGTGGTTGGACACGCCGTCGGCCGTGCGCAGCAGGCCATACACCACCCACGGCTGGCGGCCGATCTCGGTGGTGAACCAGCCGGCCAGCAGCGCCACCAGGCCGGACGGGCCCATCCACAGCGCCAGGTGCAGGAACGGCCGCGAGGTGTAGAGCGTGCCGCGCTTGCGCAGCCACAGGCTCCACAGGCCGACGAAGATCATCAGGAAACCGAGCCCGACCATGACCCGGAACGACCAGAAGACGATGGTCGAGTTGGGCCGGTCCTCGGGCGGGAACTCCTTCATCGCCGGCACCTGCTTGTCCAGGCTGTGGGTCAGGATCAGGCTGCCGAGCGCCGGGATCTCGATCTTGAAGCGGGTGGTCTCGGCCTGCATGTCGGGGATGCCGAACAGGATCAGCGGGGTCGGCTCGCCGGGCTTGTTTTCCCAGTGGCCTTCGATGGCGGCGATCTTCACCGGCTGGTGCTTGAGGGTGTTGAGCCCATGGAAGTCACCGATCACCGCCTGGATCGGGGCGACGATCAGGGCCATCCACATGGCCATCGACAGCATCTTGCGCACCGCCGGGTTGTCACGCCCGCGCAACAGGTGCCAGGCCGCCGAGGCGCCGACGAAGAACGCAGTGGAGACGAAGGCCGCGGTGGCCATGTGCATCAGCCGGTAGGGGAACGACGGGTTGAACACCACCGCCAGCCAGTCCACCGGGATCACCCGGCCATCGACGATCTCGTGGCCCTGGGGAGTCTGCATCCAGCTGTTGGAGGCGAGGATCCAGAAGGTCGAGACCAGCGTGCCGAGCGCCACCATCACCGTGGAGAAGAAGTGCAGGCCACGGCCTACGCGGTTCCAGCCGAACAGCATGACGCCGAGGAAGCCTGCCTCGAGGAAGAACGCGGTGAGCACTTCATAGGTCAGCAGCGGGCCGGTGACGGCGCCGGCGAAATCGGAGAAGCGGCTCCAGTTGGTGCCGAACTGGTAGGCCATGACCAGGCCGGAGACCACGCCCATGCCGAAGTTGACGGCGAAGATCTTCGACCAGAAGTGGTAGAGGTCACGGTAGACCTGATTGTGGGTGCGCAGCCACAGGCCTTCGAGAACGGCCAGGTAGCTGGCCAGGCCAATGGTGATGGCCGGGAACAGGATGTGGAACGACACGGTAAAGGCAAACTGCATTCGGGCGAGCTCTAGGGCCTCTATTCCGAACATGGTGCTTCCTCTTCAGATAATCCGGCTTCCGGGCTTGTGGCCCCGTTGCCCACTGCCCCTACGTTTGAGTCGAGTGCGGCGCGTTGGAATTGTTCTGTTCGATCGCAGGGATTCCGGCCCGAAGGCCTGGTCGTCACCCGGCCGTTGCAAAAGCAACGATTGATCCAGATCAACGACTGCTAGGAAGCATAGTCCCGAAAAGCCCGCCGGGCTGTGTGGTTGAATGCCGCGTGACTGGTTGCCTCACCCCCTTTCATGGAATGTGGAAAAGTGCCGATTCCGGCAAACAGTAACTGTTTGTTACAAACAGATGATACGCTGCGGGCCCCTCTACTGCGCCGAGGCCAGCAGGTTTCCGATGTCCGATTCCGCACCGCAGTTGTTGCGCCACCACCGCCCGTTCGTTGCCTTCTGGCTGGCACGGGTATTCACCGCCAGCGGCTTCCAGATGCTCACCGTGGCCATTGGCTGGCACCTCTACCAGCTGACCGGCAACGTGCTCGACCTTGGCCTGGTCGGCCTGGTCGAGTTCGCTCCGCGGGTGCTGTTCATGCTGCACACCGGGCACGTCGCCGACCGCTACGACCGGCGCAAGGTCGCCGCCCTGTGTCAGACCTTGCAGGGGCTGATCGCCCTGGCGCTGGCCATGGGCAGCGCCACCGACAACGTCAGCCGCGAACTGATCTTCGCCCTCGCCTTCCTGCTCGGCGCCACCCGCTCGTTCGAGATGCCGGCAACCCAGGCACTGCTGCCCAACGTGGTGCCGACCGGGCTGTTCCCGCGGGCGGTGGCGGCATCGGCCTCGGCGACCCAGGCCGCGACCATCGTCGCCCCGGCCGTGGGCGGCTTCCTCTATGCCTTCGGCAGCATCTGGGTCTACGGCCCGACGGTGCTGCTGTACGCCATCGCCTGCCTGTTGATGCTCAGCCTCGATTCGCGCCAGCAGGTGCCCCAGCGCGGGCGCGCGAGCATTGCCTCGCTGCTGGCCGGCATCCACTTCATCCGCAGCCGGCCGGACATCCTCGGCGCCATCTCCCTGGACCTGTTCGCCGTGCTGCTCGGTGGCGCCACCGCGCTGCTGCCGGTGTTCGCCAAGGACATCCTGCTCACCGGCCCGTGGGGCCTCGGCCTGCTGCGCTCGGCGCCGGCGGTGGGGGCGCTGCTGATGTCGTTCTGGCTGGCGCGCTTCCCGGTCGAGCGCAAGGTCGGGCGCACCATGTTCACGGCAGTCGGGCTGTTCGGCGTGGCGACCATCGCCTTCGGCCTGTCGACCTCGTTCTGGTTCTCCCTGGCGGTACTGGTGGTGCTGGGGGCGGCGGACATGATCAGCATGGTGATCCGCGGCGCCTTCGTGCAGCTGGAGACACCGGACGAGATGCGCGGGCGGGTGAGTGCGGTGAACGGGTTGTTCATCGGGGCTTCGAACCAGCTGGGCGAGTTCGAGTCCGGGGTGACGGCGCACTGGTTCGGCACGGTGCCGGCGGTGGTGCTGGGTGGGGTGGGCACGCTGGTGGTGACCGGGGTGTGGATAAGACTGTTCCCGACATTGGCCAGGCGGGACCGGTTGCACAACGGTTGAACGGTTGCCTGTACGGGCCTCTTCGCGGGCAAGCCCGCTCCCACAGGGATAGCCTCAGGTCCAAATCCTGTGGGAGCGGGTTTACCCGCGAAGAGGCCGGTACAGGCCAAGAAAAACCCATTCCCCAACGGCCATAGGCCCCCGCCCAGCATGCTGGTATGATGCGCGGCTTTTTTCCACCCCACACAAAACCACGGCAGCCGATACGGTCTGTGCTTTGCTGATGGGGTCGATACATTCACGGCGCGCAAGCGCCTTGGGGAGCGGGCATGCTGGAAAGGCTGTTTCAACTAAAAGCACACGACACCAATGTGCGCACCGAGATTCTCGCGGGCGTCACCACCTTCCTGGCCATGGCCTACATCCTGTTCGTCAACCCGAGCATCCTCGGCGAGACCGGCATGGACAAGGGCGCGATCTTCGTCGCCACCTGCCTGGCCGCGGCCATCGGCTCGACCACCATGGGCCTGATCGCCAACTACCCGATCGCCCTGGCGCCGGGCATGGGCCTGAATGCCTTCTTCACCTACACCGTGGTCCTGCACATGGGCCACACCTGGCAAGTGGCGCTGGGCGCGGTGTTCCTGTCGGCGGTGATGTTCTTCCTGCTGTCGATCTTCCGCATCCGCGAATGGATCGTGAACAGCATCCCGCTGCCGCTGCGCTCGGCGATCGCGGCCGGTATCGGCCTGTTCCTGGCGTTCATCGCCCTGCATAACGCGGGCATCGTCGTCGATAACCCGGCCACCCTGGTGGGCCTGGGCGACCTCAAGCAGCCGGCGCCGATCCTCGCCACCCTGGGCTTCTTCCTGATCGTCGGCCTGGAGTCGCTGAAGGTCCGCGGCGCGGTGCTGATCGGCATCCTCGCCGTGACCATCGCCTCGATCGTGATGGGCGTGACGCCGTTCGGCGGCGTGGTGTCGATGCCGCCTTCGCTGGCGCCGACCTTCCTGCAGCTGGACATCAAGGGCGCCCTCGACGTCGGCCTGGTCAGCGTGATCTTCGCCTTCCTGTTCGTCGACCTGTTCGACAACTCCGGCACCCTGATCGGCGTGGCCAAGCGCGCCGGCCTGATGGGCAAGGACGGCCACATGCCGAAGATGGGCCGTGCCCTGATCGCCGACAGCACCGCGGCCATGGCCGGTTCCCTGCTGGGCACCTCGACCACCACCAGCTACATCGAGTCCGCCGCCGGCGTGAGCGCCGGGGGCCGCACCGGCCTGACCGCCATCGTGGTCGCCGTACTGTTCCTGCTGGCGCTGTTCTTCGCCCCGCTGGCCGGCAGCGTGCCGGCCTTCGCCACCGCCCCGGCGCTGCTGTTCGTGGCCGTGCTGATGGCCTCGGGCCTGGCCGAAATCAACTGGGACGACGTGACCGAAGCCGCGCCGGTGGTGGTCACCACCCTGGCCATGCCGCTGACCTATTCGATCGCCAACGGCATCGCCTTCGGCTTCATTTCCTGGACCGCCGTCAAGCTGATCTCCGGCCGCCACCGCGACCTGAACCCGGCCCTGGTGATCCTTTCCATCCTGTTCGTCATCAAGCTGGGCTGGTTCAACGCATGAGTGCTGCCTTCGATCCTTCCACCTACGACACGCAGCTGGAGGGCAAAGTCGCCCGGCTGCGCGAGCTGCTGGCGCCCTTCGGCGCGCCGGAGCCGGCCGTTTTCGACTCGCCGCGCGAGCACTACCGCCTGCGTGCCGAATTCCGCCTGTGGCGCGAGGACGGCCAGCGCCACTACGCGATGTTCGCCCCGGGCGACAAGCACAAGGCGATCCTGATCGACGACTTCCCCATCGCCAGCCAGCGCATCAATGAGCTGATGCCGCGCCTGAAGGCCGCCTGGCAGGCCAGCGAGGCACTGGGCAACCGCCTGTTCCAGGTGGAGTTCCTCACCACCCTGACCGGCGATGCGATGGTCACGATGTGCTACCACCGCCCGCTGGACGAGGCCTGGGAAGAAGCCGCGGGCCAGCTCGCCGCCGACCTGGGCGTGAGCGTGATCGGCCGCTCCAAGGGCAAGCGCCTGGTGATCGGCCGCGACTACGCGGTGGAAAAGCTCGACGTCGCCGGCCGCGTGTTCAGCTATCGCCAGCCGGAAGGCGCGTTCACCCAGCCCAACGGCGCGGTGAACCAGAAGATGCTGAGCTGGGCCTTCGACGCCATCGGCGAGCGTGAGGACGACCTGCTGGAGCTGTACTGCGGCAACGGCAACTTCACCCTGCCGCTGGCCACCCGCGTGCGCCAGGTGCTGGCCACCGAGATCAGCAAGACGTCGGTCAATGCCGCGCTGAGCAACCTCGACGAGAACGCTGTGGATAACGTGCGCCTGGTGCGCCTGTCGGCAGAAGAGCTGACCCAGGCGCTGAACGAGGTGCGGCCGTTCCGCCGGCTCGAAGGCATCGACCTGAAAAGCTATGACTTCGGCACCGTGTTCGTCGACCCGCCACGCGCAGGCATGGACCCGGACACCTGCGAGCTGACCCGGCGCTTCGAGCGGATCCTGTACATCTCGTGCAACCCCGAGACCCTGGCGCAGAACATCGCGCAGCTGCAAGATACCCACCGTATCGAACGCTGTGCATTGTTCGACCAGTTCCCCTATACCCATCACATGGAAAGTGGGGTGCTGCTGGTCCGGCGTTGACATGTGACGCCATGGGGCCTGGGCCCCATGGCACGCCGCAGGGGGTACCGTACCGATGGACCAGCTCAGTGCCATGCAAACCTTCCGCCGGGTCGTCGACCTCGGCAGTTTCAGCGCCGCCGCCCAGCATGCCGGCGTTTCCCACACCGTCTTGTCGCGCCAGGTGAAGAACCTCGAGCGGCAGCTCGGCGCACAGTTGCTCAACCGCACCACCCGCCGCCTGCACCTGACCGAGGCCGGCGCCCTGTTCTATCGCCACTGCGTGCAGATCCTGGAACAGATGCAGGCGATGACCCTGGAACTGTCGGAACACCAGCAACAACCCAGCGGCACCCTGCGCCTGAGCGTCGGCACGGCCTTTGGCGAACTGGAACTGGGCCGCTGGCTGCCAGGCTTCGTCGAACGCCACGAACGCCTGCAGATCGAACTCAACTGCACCGACCGCTTCGTCGACCTGCTCGAAGAAGAAGTCGATGTCTGCCTGCGCGTCACCGACCACTTGCCCGACTCCAGCCTGGTGGCCCGCCACCTGGCACAGAGCGAAGTGATCCTGGTCGCCGCACCGGCCTATCTCGAACGCCATGGCGTGCCAACCTCCCCCGCCACCCTGGCCGACCACCCGCTGCTCGGCTACGACCGCTTGCAGCAACCGCAACGCCTGCAGCTCAGCGGCCCCGGCGGCCTGCAGCAGGACATCCGGATGCCCCGGCGCCTCAGCGCCAACTCGCCGCTGGCCTTGCGCGCGGCTGCCATCGGCGGGCTGGGCATCGCCAGCTTCGATCGGTTCATCGTCCACGACGCCCTCAGCGACGGCAGGGTGGTCAGGCTGCTGGCCGAGTGGCAGCTGCCTTCGCGCCACTTGTATGCCGTTTATCCACAAAGCCGGTACCTGGCGCCCAAGGTGCGAGCCCTCCTCGACTATGTGCAAAGCTACTATGCGACGCCGCGCTGGCCGGCCTGATATGTGCATTTAGTGCACAAGTCATGGCCGGCAGCTGACGTATTTGTGCTCAATGGATTGCCTTAACCTCTGCTCACTCGAATCGACTGGCGAAGGAGCCGTCCCATGAAAGCACTGCACACCCTGATTGCTGGCATCACCCTGGGCAGCCTTGCCCTCACCGCCCAGGCCGCAGGCGACAGCCTGATCTCGGTACCCGACAGCGCCGCGCTGAAATGGCATGAAGTACAAGGCAGCAAAGGTGCGGTCAGCTACGCCAACGTCGACGGTGACATTTTCGGCAAAGGCCCTTACTCGGCCTTCGTGAAGTTCAACAAGGGCACCGACAACGGCCTGCACAAACACAGCGAAAGCCTGCCGACGGTGGTGCTCGAGGGGACCTTCTACGCGGTCATCGATGGCAAGCGTACCGAGTACCCGGCGGGCGCCTTCTACCGGTTGCCAGCCAACCTGGTCCACGAAAGTGGCTGCACCGCCGCCGAAGATTGCCTGCTGTTCCAGTACCAGCCCGGCGCCTTCGACCTGGTGCCGGTCAAAGGCTGACCCGGCCTCAACGCAAAAGCGGCCCGCTCCTTTCGGAGCGGGCCGCTTTTCTTGCCTCGCACTCAGAAGTCGAAGAACACCGTCTCCCCTTCCCCCTGGATACGGATATCGAAACGATAGGCGGTCTTCCCGTCCACCTCGCAACGCTTGGCGATCAAGGTCTCGCGTCGCTGCGGCTGCTCGATCAGGTTGAGCACCGGGCACTTGGCATTGGCCTCGGCCTCGTCATCGAAGTACAGGCGCGTGTGCAGGTGGATGTTGATGCCCCGGGCAAACAGGCTGATGTTGATGTGCGGCGCCATCGGCACGCCCGCGGCGTTGTTGACCACGCCCGGCTTGACGGTGTGCACGGTCCACTCGCCGGCATCGAAGGTGGTGGCGGTGCGGCCGAAGCTGTTGAAGGCGTTTTCCAGGTTGTAGTCCTCCTGGTAATCGCCATTGCCGTCGGCTTGCCACAGCTCCAGGAACGAATCACGCACCAGGTGGCCGTTGCCGTCATACACCTGGCCGATCAGCAGGATCTGCTCGCCCGGCGCATCCGGCTTGGCCATGCGGTTCCAGATTTCCTGGTCGCGGGTCGGGTTGCCGGCCGCTTCCAGGGCCAGGCCGATGTGCACGTAGGGGCCGGCGGTCTGCGAGGGGGTTTCCGGCAGCAGTTCGATTGGCATGGCGGGGTCCTCAGCAGTTTTCGAAGTGGGTTTTGCGCTGGCCGCGCAGCACGATGTCGAAGCGGTACGCCAGGCTGTCCATCGGGTTGGCGTTGCCCATGTCGAGCTTGGCGATCAACTGCTGCACGGCTTCAGGGTTGGCGATCGACTTGACGATCGGGCACAGCGGGATCAGCGGGTCGCCTTCGAAGTACAGCTGGGTGATCAGCTTGGTGGCGATCGACGGGCCGCTGACGGCGACGTGGATGTGCGCCGGGCGCCAGTCGTTCGGGCCGTTGCGCCATGGGTAGGGGCCCGGCTTGATGGTGCGGAAGCTGTAGTAGCCGTCACGGTCGGTCAGGCAGCGGCCGACACCGCCGAAGTTCGGGTCCAGCGGCGCCAGGTAGCGGTCGTTCTTGTGGCGATAGCGGCCACCGGCGTTGGCTTGCCAGATTTCCACCAGGGTGTTCGGCACCGGCTTGCCGTACTGGTCGACGACGCGGCCGGCGAGGATGATGCGCTCGCCGATCGGCAGCCCACCATTGTTGAAGTTCAGCAGCAGGTCATGGTCGTGGGCACCGAAGCCCAGGTGGGAAAAGTCCGGGCCGGTGGTTTCGCTGATCGACTGCGGGATGCTGACCAGGGCCTGGCGCGGCGAGCGCGCGATCGAGGTCTTGTAGTCGGGCGTCAGGGCCTTGGGGTGCCAGTTGCGATCACGGATCACAAAGCGGCTGTTGTCCTGGGCAGGCATGCCGGTTACCTCTTTTGGAATTATGAAATAGGCCTGTGCAATGCAGGCGGACTTGCAGTTTCGGATAGGTCGCGCGGGATTAATATTGAAATCACCCACTCCAGACATAACCAAATGGTTATGTATTAGTGCCTTTGGCGGCTGTGATCTAATCTTTAACCTCATGTTTCACGCTCGGGAGAGCACTCATGGAATGGCGAAAAGGCCGACGCAGCGACAACGTGGTCGATGCCCGCGGCGAAGGTGGCGGCGGCGGCATGCGCTTCGGCGGCGGCAAAGGGCTGGGGTTGGGGGCGATCCTGTTGATCGTCGGTATCGGCTGGCTGACCGGGCAGGACCCCCTGCAGATCCTCGGCCAGCTCACCGGGCAGATGGAGCAGCAACAGCGCCAGACCGCCCCCAGCGGCAGCGGCGCCAAGGCGCCGCCGGCCAATGACGAGCAGGCGCAGTTCGTCGCCTCGATCCTCGGAGACACCGAGGACACCTGGAAGGCGCTGTTCGCCCAGGCCGGCAAGCAGTACCGCGACCCCAAGCTGGTGCTGTTCAGCGGCCAGGTCAACTCCGCCTGCGGCTTTGCCTCGGCGGCGGTCGGGCCGTTCTATTGCCCGGCTGACCAACGGGTGTACCTGGACATGTCGTTCTTCCGCGAGATGGAAACCCGCTTCGCCGCGGCCGGCGACTTCGCCCAGGCCTACGTGATCGCCCACGAGATCGGCCACCACGTGCAGACCCTACTGGGGGTGTCGGCCAAGGTCGATGCCGCGCGGCGCGGCGGCCAGCGCATGGAAGGCGACAATGGCCTGCTGGTGCGCCAGGAACTGCAGGCCGACTGCCTGGCCGGGGTGTGGGCCTACCAGGCGCAGAAGCGGCTGAACTGGCTGGAGCCGGGTGATGTGGAAGAGGCGCTGAATGCCGCCAATGCGATTGGCGATGACCGGCTGCAGCAGCAGGGCCAGGGGCGCGTGGTGCCCGATTCGTTCACCCATGGCACCTCGGCGCAGCGGGTGCGCTGGTTCAAGGCCGGGTTTGCCAACGGCAATGTGAACAGCTGCGATACCTTCGCCGTGCGCAGCCTTTGAGGTTGTAAGGGGCCGCTTTGCGGCCCATTCGCGGGTAAACCCGCTCCCACAGGTACGGCACAAGCCTTGAAGGCTGCGGTGATCATGTGGGAGCGGGTTTGCCCGCGAATGGGCTGCAACGCAGCCCCCTTCGATCCGCGAAAAGCAAACGTTTTCATATAGTTACAAAACTTCAGCAAAAGCGATTCAGCTTTCCCTTCGGCGTGCCGATAACCCCTGCACGAATCAGCAGGCCCCAGAACAACAACGCCCTGCGATCGACGATCAAGTGAGCGAACGAATTTTCTGGAGAGCGTGCATGAACAGCTGGTTCGGCAACATCAGCGTCAACCTCAAACTCGGCCTGGGCTTCGGCCTGGTGCTGGTCCTCACCGGCCTGCTGGCCCTGACCGGCTGGACCAGCCTGGGCAGCCTCATCGACCGCAGCAACTGGATGGGCGACATCGGCCAGCTCAACAAGGACCTGACCGAACTGCGCGTGGCGCGCCTGCAGTACATGATCGCCAACGGCGACGACAACGCCGCCGCCAACACCCAGGCCAAGCTGGACGCGTTCGGCAAGCAGCAGGAATTCCTGGTCAGCACCTTCAAGAGCCCGGAGAACGTCGCGCTGCTCAAGGAGCTGGGCCAGACCATCAGCGAGTACAAGGTCTCGCTGAACAAGATGCGCGCCGGCTACAAAAGCTCGCAGGCCGCCCGTGATGCCATGAACCTGTCCGCCGCCAAGGCCGACCAGGCCATGGAGACCCTCAGCCAGGAGGTCATGTCCCGCCCCGAGGCCGACAGCGTGCGCCTGGCCCAGTATCAGTTGATCAGCAAGGCCCGCCAGCAGCTGCTGCAGGTACGCGTCGACGTGCGCGGCTATATCGCCGACAACACCGCCGCCAACGAACAGGCCGCCCTGCGCCAGCTGGAAAGCGCCCTGGCCGACATCGACGCGCTCAAGCGCCAGCTGCCGGCCGAAGCCACCCGCGTGCAGCAGTTCGAGCAGTCGGTACTGGCCTACCGCGATGCCGTGCGCCAGTTCCGCGATGCGATCGCCGACATCAGCGTGTCCCGTGCGGAAATGACCGTGCAGGGCGCCGACATCGTCAAGCGCAGCGACGCGCTGTACAAGATCCAGATCGACCGCCGCGACGTCGAAAGCGCCCGCGCCCGCAGCCTGCAGACCATCGCCACGCTGCTGGCGCTGCTGGCCGGTGTGATCGCCGCCGTGGTCATCACCCGCCAGATCACCCGCCCGCTGCGCGACACCCTGCAAGCCGTGGAGCGTATCGCCGGCGGCGACCTCAGCCACGACCTGCGTGTCACCCGCCGCGACGAGATCGGCGTGTTGCAACAAGGCATCGCACGCATGGGCACCACCCTGCGCGAGCTGATCAGCGGCATCCGTGACGGCGTCACCCAGATCGCCAGCGCCGCCGAGGAGCTGTCGGCGGTGACCGAGCAGACCAGCGCCGGCGCCAACAGCCAGAAGGTCGAGACCGACCAGGTGGCCACCGCCATGCACGAAATGGCCGCCACCGTGCAGGAAGTGGCACGCAATGCCGAGCAAGCCTCGCACGCCGCCACCGGCGCCGACGACGAAGCCCGCGCCGGCGACCGTGTGGTGGGCGAGGCGATCAGCCAGATCGAACGCCTGGCCGAGGAAGTGCACCGTTCCACCGAGGCGATGAACCTGCTGCAGCAGGAAAGCCAGAAGATCGGCAGCGTGATGGACGTGATCAAGTCGGTCGCCGAGCAGACCAACCTGCTGGCGCTCAATGCGGCGATCGAAGCGGCGCGTGCCGGTGAGGCCGGCCGTGGTTTCGCCGTGGTCGCCGACGAAGTGCGTGGCCTGGCCCAGCGCACGCAGAAGTCCACCGAGGAGATCGAAGAGCTGGTGGCCAGCCTGCAGCACGGTACCCAGCAGGTGGCCAATGCCATGCAGGGCAGCCGTACCCTGACCGACAGCAGTGTGGAGCTGGCGCGCAAGGCCGGCGCCTCGCTGGAGAACATCACCAGCACGGTGTCGAGCATCCAGTCGATGAACCAGCAGATTGCCGCGGCGGCCGAGCAGCAGAGCGCGGTGGCCGAAGAGATCAGCCGCAGCATCCTCAACGTGCGCGATGTGTCGGAACAGACCGCCGCGGCCAGTGATGAGACGGCGGCGTCCAGCGTCGAGCTGGCGCGCCTGGGTGGTCACCTGCAGATGCTGGTCAGCCAGTTCCGCGTCTGACCTTCAGATGGCATTCGCGGGCAAGCCCGCTCCCACAGGTAAAGCGCAAGATTCGAAACTTGCGCCGTACCTGTGGGAGCGGGTTTACCCGCGAAAGCGTCAGTACTGCCTATACATAACTATTTGACGATCATCCCTACCCCACGCCCACGCGGATCGGAAGCGGTCTCGACCTTGTCCCCGTCCACCCGGATCGCCTGGATATCGCCCATCTCCCAGCCCTGATCCTCCAGCACATAGCCCATCTTCTTTAGCTCGTCGGCCACCGCCCCGGTCAACGGCGCATAGCTGTCGAAGTAGATCGTGTCCTTGGGCAGCAACTGATGGTGCACGCGCTGCGCCGCCACCGCCTTTTCCAGCGGCATGCCGTAGTCGTACAGGTTGTTCATCACCTGGAAGATCGAGGTGAAGATCCGCGAACCACCTGGCGTGCCGATCACCAGCTCGACCTTGCCATCGCGGGTCATCAGGCTCGGGCTCATCGACGACAGCATGCGCTTGCCCGGGGCGATGGCGTTGGCATCACCGCCGACCACGCCAAAGGCGTTGGCCGCACCCGGCTTGGCGCTGAAGTCGTCCATCTCGTCGTTGAGCAGGAAGCCCGCGCCCTTCACCACCACGCCGCTGCCGTAGTCGAGGTTGAGGGTGTAGGTGTTGCTGACCGCGTTGCCCTGCTTGTCGACGATCGAGAAGTGCGTGGTCTGGTGCGGCTCCAGGCCCGGCTTGACCTGGTCGGTGGCGGAGATCGCCTTGGGGTTGACCTGGGCGGCGCGCTTGGCCAGGTATTCCTTGGCCACCAGCTGATCCACCGGCACCTTGGTGAAGGCCGGGTCACCGAGGTAGTCGGCACGGTCGGCGAACACGCGCTTCTCGATCTCGGCCAACAGGTGGATGTACTGCGCCGAGTTGTGCGCCACCCCCTTGAAGTCTGCGGCGCGGTCTTCCTTGATGCCCAGCAGCTGGGCCAGGGCCACGCCGCCGGAGCTTGGCGGCGGCGCGGTGTAGACCACGTTGCCGCGCCAGCTGATGGCGATCGGCTCGCGCCACACAGCCTTGTAGTCCTTGAGATCCTGCTTGCTGATCAGGCCTTTGTCGGCCTGCATCTGCGCCACCAGCAGGTCGGCGGTCTTGCCCTGGTAGAACTCGCTGACGCCCTTGTCGGCGATGCGCTCCAGGGTCTGGGCCAGCTCCGGCTGCTTGAACAGCTCGCCGACCTTCATGTTGCCGAAGTAGTCGTTGAAGTTGGTCGCGGTCTTGAACATGCCCTGGGCATCGTTGCGGTACTGGTACTGCTTTTCAGCAACCTTGAAGCCGTTCTTCGCATAGCCGATGGCCGGGGTCAGCAGCTCGCTCCAGGGCAGCTTGCCGAACTTGCGGTGGGCTTCCCACAGGCCCATCACCGTCCCCGGCACGCCGGCGGCGCGCACGCCGACCAGGCTGAGGTTCTCGATCACCTCGCCCTTGTCGTCCAGGTACATGTTGCGCGTGGCGGCCTTGGGCGCCACTTCGCGGTAATCGAGGAAGTAGGGTTTACCGTTGACGAACAGGGTCATGAAACCACCACCGCCGATGTTACCCGCCTCCGGGTAGGTCACCGCCAGGGTGAAGGCGGTGGCCACCGCAGCGTCCACCGCGTTGCCGCCCTTTTTCAGGATGTCGGCGGCCACCTGTGCACCATATTGATCGGGCGCGGCCACCGCACCGCCTTCCAGGGTAGCTGCGTAGGTAGAGGAACAGCTCAAAAGCGCGGCTGCCAGGGCCAGGTACTGGAACGGGACAATACGCATGACACTTCCTTGGTGTTGTTTTTGTTGAGCAGTCAGTAAGGCCGAAGCGCTGCGACTGTGCAATCAACCCCAGGAAGTTTCGCCGTCTTCGGACAGTATCTGTCGCATACAGGCAACTCAGCAGGCGTACATCACCAGCTTGCGCTGGATGAAATCGAGAAAGCACTGGATGCGCAGGGCCAGCTGCGTGTTGCGGTAGTAGACCGCGTGGATCGGCTGGCGATAGCCGTTGTTGGCCTCGGCCAGCAACACCTTGAGGCGGCCGCTGCGGATGTCTTCGTGGGTCATGAAGTGCGACAGGGAAACGATCCCCTCCCCGGCCAGGGCCAGCTGGCGCAGGGTTTCGCCGCTGGAGGCCAGCAGCGCCGGGCGGATCGCCCAGCGGTCGCCGTGGGCATGGCGCAGCGGCCAGTGGTTCAGCGACTCGGGCTGGCTGAAGCCGAGCAGGCAGTGCTGGTCGAGTGCTTCGACCGTGGCCGGGGTGCCATGCTGCTCCAGGTAGGCCGGGCTGGCCAGGACCTGTACCGGGCTGCAGCCGAGCGCGCGGGCATGCAGACTGGAGTCGGCCAGCTCACCAATGCGGATGGCCACATCGGTGCTCTGCTCCAGCAGGTCGATGATCAGGTCGTCGGTGTTGAGCTCCAGCTCGATGCCTGGGTACTGGCGGCGGAACTCGCCGATCCACGGCAGGATGGCGTGCAGCATGAACGGCGCCGCAGCGTTGATGCGCAGCCGCCCGGACGGGGTCTGGCGGTTCATCGACAGGCGCTCTTCCATTTCGTCCATCTGCTCCAGTACCCGGCGGGAGCGTTCGAGGAAGAAGCGGCCCTCTTCGGTGAGGTCCATGCGCCGCGTGGTGCGGTTGACCAGGGTGGTGCCGAGCTTGGCCTCCAGGCGTGACAACGTGCGGCTGACCGCCGACGGGGTCTGGCCCATCTGCTCGGCGGCGGCGGAAATCGAACCGCAGTCGATGACGGCGACGAATACCTGGAGTTCTTCGGAGCGGGTTTTCACGGCGGGGCCTGTGGGTGGTCTGCGCAAGGATTAGATAGCTGCTTGTCGACTGCAAGTCCAGCTTCAGCTGTACCGGCCTCTTCGCGGGCAAGCCCGCTCCCACAGGATGGGTGATCTCCTGTGGGAGCGGGCTTGCCCGCGAAGAGGCCGGTACAGCCAATGCATTACTCGGCCTTGCCGAACACCTTGTCCAGGTGAGCTTCATAGGCCGCCAGCGCCGCTGGCACGTCCGGGCGCTTCATCACATCCACCGCCAGGAAGGTCGGCAGCCCGCTCATGCCGAGGAACTGGTTGGCCTTGTGGAATGGGAAATACACCGCATCCACGCCCTTGCCCTCGAAGAAATCGCTAGGGTCGTCGAAGGCCTGCTGCGGCGCGTTCCAGGTCAGCGACAGCATGTACTGCTTGCCCTGCACCAGGCCGCCGCTGCCGTACTTCTGCGAGTGGTCCGAGCGGGTGCGGCCGTCGTTGGCGTAGAGGCTGCCGTGACCGGCGGTGAAGACCTCGTCGATGTACTTCTTCACGGTCCATGGCGCCCCCATCCACCAGCCCGGCATCTGATAGATGATCACGTCGGCCCAGAGGAACTTCTCCACTTCGGCCTGGGCATCGTAGCCCGCGTCAATGAAGGTCTGCTGCACGTCGTAGCCGGCACGGTCCAGGTGGGCCAGGGCGGCATCGTGCAGGGTCTGGTTGAGACGGCCATCGGAATGGGCGAACTGTTTGCCGCCGTTGAGCAGAAGGATGTTTTTCATGGGGTGCCTCGGGTCATGAAGGAATGACCGGCACATTAATGGCTCGCGGGCAGGTGAAACAGCAGGGACGGGGCAAAATACAATTGACCTGGAGTCACGAATCCGCACTGAATTATTGCCGTAGAATCGTTCCACCCTTTATCTGGAGTGATGTTCCATGACTCAGCAGCAAGCATTCATCCTCAAGGCCAAGACCCGCCCGGAAATGGCCGAAGCCTTCGAAGCCCTGTTCCGCGCCTACGTCGAGCCGAGCCGCCAGGAGCCAGGCTGCATCGAATACCATATGCTGCGTGACCAGCAGGACCCGAGCCTGTTCGTGTTCTACGAGGTATGGGCCGACCAGGCGGCGCTGGACGCGCACTCGGCACTGCCACACATGGTCGAGTTCTTCGACAAGCGCATGGACTACCTGGAGCGCGATTTCGACATCCAGCCAATCGTGATGCTCAGCGCCTCGTCCGCTAGCCGTTGATCAGCAGGTGGCCGCCCAGCGCGGCCAGGCCGATGAAGAAGCAGCGCCTGAACAGCGCTGCGCTGATGCGCTGGCGCAGCCACTGGCCGGCGAGCATGCCCAGCAGGGCTGGCGCCAGCATCAGCAACGAGGCGCCCAACGCCTCGCCGCCCAGGGCATCCTGGCCTGCCAGGCCGACGGCCAGGGCCAGGGTCGAGACGGTGAACGACAGGCCCAGGGCCTGGATCATCTCGTCGCGGCTCAGGCCCAGGCTCTGCAGGTAAGGCACCGCCGGCATCACGAACACGCCCGTGGCGGCGGTGACCACGCCTGTCACCAGGCCGCACACCGGCCCCAGCCACCCTTCCCGCTGCGGCGCCACGCGCAAGGCCGGGCCAACCAGCCCGTACAGCGCGTAGACCAGCAGCGCCGCCCCCAGCGCATGCACCGCCCACGGCCCGCTATTGATACCCAGCCAGGCACTGCCCAGCAGCGTGCCGAGGAAGATCATCGCCAGCATCGGCCCAAGCCGGCGCAACAGCGCCCGCAAATGGCCACCGGCCGCCAGTTGCCAGAGGTTGGTGAGTGTCGAGGGCACGATCAGCAGCGCCGCCGCCTGCGCCGGTGGCATCGCCAACCCGAGCAGGCCCATGGCGATGGTCGGCAGGCCGAGGCCGATCACACCCTTGACGGCGCCCGCCAGCAGGAAAGTGACGAGCACCAGCAGCGTCAGTGCCAGGCCGATGTTCTGGTAGAAGGCGATCAAGGTATCCATGGCCGCCATCATGGCGTGTACCGGGCGGGTAGGACAAGACATACGAGCATGGCCGCTTGCAGCGCGCGCGACGGATTGTCCACAATCGGCTCGACGCACTCGAAAAGGAATGTTCCCCGTGCCCTCGATCTACCAGCTCAAGCCCCGCTTCCAGGCCCTGCTGCGCCCATCGGTGCAGCGCCTGCACGGCAAAGGCGTCACCGCCAACCAGGTCACACTCGGCGCCGCCTTGGTCTCGGTGCTGCTGGGCCTGCTGCTCGCCGCCTTCAACCAGAGCACCTGGCTGTTCCTGCTGGTGCCGCTGTGGATGCTGCTGCGCATGGCCTTCAACGCCGTCGACGGCATGCTCGCCCGTGAATTCGGCCAGCAGACCCGGCTCGGCGCCTACCTCAACGAGCTCTGCGACCTGGTGGCCGACGCCGCGCTGTACCTGCCCTTCGCCCTGCTGCCCGGCATCTCGCCGCCGTTGCTGGTGCTGGTGGTCATCGCCGCGCTCATCAGCGAATACGCCGGCGTCATGGGCCCGCTGGCCGGTGCTTCGCGGCGCTACGACGGGCCGATGGGCAAGAGCGACCGGGCCTTCGCCTTCGGCGTGCTGGGTGCCGGCGTGGGCCTTGGGCTGCTGAACGCGAGCTGGGCCAACGGCCTGCTGCTGGTCATCCTGCTGCTCTCGCTCTATACCCTTTACAACCGGGTTCGCCAGGGCTTGGCCGAACGCCGCTGAGCCCCCCGCCGGAAAAGGACGCTGACCATGCGCCAAGCGCAAGCACTGCATTTCTCCACCCATGACGGTGTCGAGCTGCACTACCGTCACTGGCCCGCCGCCCGCAATGAATACCAGCCACGCAGGGCCGTGGTGATGTTCCACCGCGGCCACGAGCACGGCGGGCGCATGGCCCACCTGGCCGATGAGCTGAACATGCCGGGCTACGACTTCTTCGCCTGGGATGCCCGTGGCCATGGCCAGTCGCCAGGCGCACGGGGCGACAGCCCGGGGTTCGCCACCAGCGTGCGCGATGTGCAGACCTTCATCGAGCATATCCAGGCGCAACACGGCATCGCCGAGCAGGACCTGGTGGTGCTGGCGCAGAGCGTGGGGGCGGTACTGATCGCCACCTGGGCCCACGACTACGCCCCCAAGGTGCGCTGCCTGGTGCTGGCCTCGCCGGCATTCGAGATCAAGCTGTACGTGCCGTTCGCCCGGCCCGGGCTGAAACTGCTCAAGGCCTTGCACGGCAACTTCTTCGTCAACAGCTACGTCAGGCCTGGCCTGCTGACCCATGACCCCGAACGGGTCATGTCGTATGTCGCCGACCCGCTGATCAGCCGGCCCATTTCGGTGACCATGCTGCTGGGCCTGTATGAGGCTGCCGACCGTGTGGTTGCCGATGCCCAGGCGATCCAGCTGCCCACTCAGCTGCTGGTGTCCGGCGCCGACTTCGTGGTCCAGCGCAAACCGCAGGAGCGCTTCTTCGAACGCCTGGGCAGCGCGCGCAAGGAGATGCACATCCTCCCCGGTTTCTTCCACGATACCCTCGGCGAACGCGACCGGGCACACGCCCTGCGGCGCATCGAACGCTTCGTCGCGCACTGCTTCGACTCCCCGGCGGCGGTCCCTTGCCTGCTCGATGCCGACAAGCTCGGCGCCACCTGCGCCGAGGCCGAAAGCCTCGCCGCGCCGTTGCCGCGCCATTCGCCGCGGGCGCTGTACTGGCGCGCCACCCGCGCCGGCCTGCGCCTGGGCAAGGGCTTGTCGGCCGGGGTGAAGCTGGGGTTCGACACCGGCTTCGACTCCGGCAGTACGCTCGACTACGTGTACCGCAACCAACCCACGGGCAAGGGCAAACTGGGCCGCCTGATCGACCGGAACTACCTGGACGCCATCGGCTGGCGTGGCATTCGCCAGCGCAAGCTGCATGTCGAAGCGCTGCTGCGCCTGGCCATTGCCCACTTGCGCGAGCAGCAGCGGCCTGTGGATATCGTCGACATCGCCGCCGGCCATGGCCGCTATATCCTCGAAGCCCTGGAAGGGCTGGAACAGCGGCCGGACTCGATCCTGCTGCGTGACTACAGTGAACTGAACGTGCAGCAAGGCCGCGCGTTGATCGCCGAGAAAGGCCTGGCGGACATCGCCCGCTTCGTCCAGGGCGATGCCTTCGATCGCACCAGCCTGGCCAGCCTGGAACCGCGCCCGACCCTGGCCGTGGTGTCGGGCCTGTACGAGCTGTTCGCCAGCAACCAACTGGTGGGCAATTCGCTGGGCGGCCTGGCCGAGGCCGTGCCCGCCGGGGGTTACCTGGTCTATACCGGGCAACCTTGGCACCCGCAGCTGGAGATGATCGCCCGCGCCCTGACCAGCCACCGGGGGGGCGAGGCCTGGATCATGCGCCGGCGCAGCCAGGCGGAAATGGACCAGCTGGTGGAGGCCGCGGGGTTTCGCAAGCTCGCCCAACGCATCGACGAATGGGGCATCTTCAGCGTCAGCCTGGCACAAAAGGTCGACGAATGAGCCAGGCGCGCGAGCCTGGGCTTGTCCTGCGGGGCGTACTCTGGCTCGTGCTGCTGGGGCCGCTGTTCTTCATCAGCTACGGCCTGGCGAACCAGCTCACGGCCGGGCGCAGCGATGTGGGCAGCCTGGTGTTCGCCTGGGAACAGCACATGCCGCTGTGGCCATGGACGATCATTCCCTACTGGTCGATCGACCTGTTGTACGGCTTGTCGTTCCTGCTGCCGCGCACGCGCCGGGAAATGGACCGGCATGCCCTGGCGTTGCTGACTGCACAAGTGCTGTGCGTGGCCTGCTTCCTGCTCTGGCCATTGCGTTTCACCTTCGAGCGACCAGCGCTGGACGGGCTGTTCGGCTGGCTGTTCGATGTGCTGATGGGCTTCGACAAACCGTTCAACCAGGCGCCGTCGCTGCACATCACCTTGCTGGTGATCCTGTGGACGATGTTCGCCCGCCACCTGCACCGCCAACCTTGGCGCTGGCTGATGCACGGCTGGATGGCACTCATCGGCCTGTCGGTGCTGACGACCTGGCAGCATCACTTCATCGACCTGCCCACTGGCGCGCTGGCGGGCTGTTTGTGCCTGTGGCTGTGGCCGTCACAGGGTCGACTGCCCTGGCAGAACATTCGCCTGGCCCGGGCGCACAAGTGTTGGTGGCTGGCGCTGGCCTATGCGCTGGGTGCAGCGGCGTGTGCAGGGGTGGCGTTCACCTTGGGTGGCGCCTGGTTGTGGCTGGCCTGGCCCTCGCTGTCGCTGGCGCTGGTTGCACTGAACTACGCGGTGCTCGGTGCCGGTGGGTTTCAAAAAGGCAGCGATGGCCGCTTGTCGTGCGCCGCGGTGGCTTTGTTCGCGCCTTACCTGCTGGGAGCGTGGGTCAACTCGCGGCTGTGGACCTGGCGCCAGCCACACCCGGATGAAGTCTGTGAGGGCGTGTTCCTGGGGCGGATTCCTGGGGTTGGCGAACGCCTCGGGCAAGCCGCCATCGTCGACCTGTGCGCGGAACTGCCCTGTGTCGTGGCTGGCCAGCAGGCCTACCGGGTATTTCCGGCGCTGGACCTGATAGCCCCCGACAATGGCCTGCTACTGGAGGCGGCCACGTCCATCGAGCACCTGCGCCAGCAAGGCCCGGTGCTGGTCTGCTGCGCCCTGGGCTACTCGCGCAGCGCCAGTGCCGTGGCGGCCTGGTTGATCGTCAGCGGCCGCTGCGCCGATGCCGACCAGGCCGAGCGGCTGCTCCGCCAGGTTCGCCCGAGGATCGTCCTGCACCCCGCCCACCGCCAAGTGTTGCAACGCCTCGGAGCCCACCGATGAACCTGCTGGTGATCGCCTGCCTGCTGCGACGCGGTACGCAACTGGAACGCTGGTCGGACGGTATCACCCTGGTGGCCCTGGCCTATGGCCTGGCGCCGCTGCTCGGCACGCCCGTGCGGCCGCTGGGCACGCTGTTGTGCGTGGCCTTGCTGATGCTCGGCGGGCTGCACAAGTACTGGGCGATGCGTGTGGCGCTGGACGCCGAACTGTTTGCCGGCCTCGCCAGCAGCACCGACCTGGTGGCCGATACCCAGGCGCTGGACCGCAGCCTGCATGGGCTGAAGCTCAAACCTCAGGCCAGCGACACGCGCGACTGGCCTACCCGCAGCCAGGCCGCGCTGGCGCTGCTGCGTCGCCAGGCGTCATGCCTGGGCCTGCAAGTGCTGCTGGCCTTGGCTACCCTGCTGACATTGCCCTTCACCGGATAAGAACCGATCCATGCTCGCCACCCTGACCGCTTTCGCCATCACCTCCGCCGCCCGCCTGATCACCGGTGCCCGCGCCCTGTGGCTGGGCTGTACGCCGCAACCCGTGCAGCGCCTCTACTTCGCCAACCACAGCAGCCACGGCGATTTCGTGCTGCTCTGGGCTTCGCTGCCAGCGCCCCTGCGCCAGCGCACCCGGCCGGTGGCCGGTGCCGACTACTGGGCCAGGCCCGGGCTGCGCGACTTCCTCATCCGCCAGGTGTTCAACGGCGTGCTGATCGACCGCCAGCGCGGCGAAGGCCAGGGCAACCCTCTGCAACCGGTGCTCGATGCCCTGGCCCAGGGCGACTCGTTGATCTTTTTCCCGGAAGGTACCCGCAACCTGGGTGAAGAACCGTTGATGCCCTTCAGAAGCGGCCTGTTCCATCTGGCGGCGGCCCACCCCGGGATCGAACTGGTGCCCGTGTGGATCGCCAACCTCAACCGGGTCATGCCCAAGGGCCGCGCCCTGCCCCTTCCGTTGCTGTGCACCCTGAGCTTCGGCGACCCCCTGCACCTGCTCGCCGATGAAGGCAAGCAGGCATTTCTCGAGCGGGCCAGCCGGGCCCTGCTGAACCTGGCCCCGAAGGATGCCTGACATGGACGACAACACCCTTTCCCTGTTCGCCGGCATCGGCGCCCTGCTGCTGCTGGCCAGTGCGATCGGCCGCCTGCTCAAGTGGCGCGCAGGCCCCGCCCCGCATGCGGTGATCGACAACCTCAACGCGCGCATCAATGCCTGGTGGGTCATGGTGCTGGTGATCGGCCTGGCATTCGTGTTCGGCAAGTATGGGGTGATCGTGCTGTTCTACGGCGTGTCGTTCTACGCCCTGCGCGAATTCATGACCCTCACCCCGACCCGACGCAGCGACTACCCGGCGCTGGTCGCAGCGTTCTACGCGGCGCTGCCGGTGCAGTACGTGCTGATCGCCATGGACTGGTATGGCCTGTTCAGCATCTTCATCCCGGTGTACCTGTTCCTGCTGCTGCCGATCCTGGCGAGCCTGGGCGGCGACACCACACGCTTTCTCGAACGTGCCTCGAAGGTCCAGTGGGGGCTGATGATCGCGGTGTACTGCGTGTCGTCGGTGCCGGCGCTGATGACCCTGGACATCCCCGGTTTCGAGGGCCGCAACCTGCTGCTGATCGCCTGGCTGATCCTGGTGGTGCAGTTGAGCGACGTGCTGCAGTACGTGTGCGGCAAGCTGTTCGGCAAGCGCAAGGTAGCCCCCAACCTGTCGCCGTCGAAAACCCTCGAAGGCCTGGTGGGTGGGGTTGCACTGGCGACCTTGATCGGCGCCCTGCTGTGCTGGATCACCCCGTTCAGCTTCTGGCAGGCCGCGCTGATGGCCCTCGCGGTCAACGCCATGGGCTTCTTCGGCGGGCTGGTGATGTCGGCGATCAAGCGCGACCGCGGGGTGAAGGACTGGGGCCACATGATCGAGGGCCATGGCGGCATGCTCGACCGGATCGACTCGGTGTGCTTTGCGGCTCCGGTGTTTTTCCACTTTGTCCGGTATTGGTGGGCATAGCCAGCGGCAACTCAGTGCGCGAGCGCCAACTCGCGCAATGCCGCAGATGCCAGAAAGCCGGAGCGGGAAGCGTAACGAGGATCACGCCGCACTTTCTCGTCGATTCGCTGCAGCAGGTTTTCCGGCAGCGTAGCGTTGAACCTCACTGCCCTGCCCAGATACGGCGTGACATCGAAATCGACGACAGCCCAGACGCCACCGGCATAATCGGGATTCGCCACATGCACGTCGA
Organism: Pseudomonas sp. NPDC089401; assembly: GCF_044749485.1. Taxonomy (NCBI): domain Bacteria; kingdom Pseudomonadati; phylum Pseudomonadota; class Gammaproteobacteria; order Pseudomonadales; family Pseudomonadaceae; genus Pseudomonas; species Pseudomonas sp. NPDC089401. Next base: position 110,932 of record NZ_JBIVIA010000016.1, read on the forward strand.
CTTCCCGGGCTTGCGGAAGCGCTTCGTTATCAGCGACCAGGCCCTCGAAGTGCAGCGCCAGCGCCTCCTGAACGTTCTCCAGTGCATGGGCGACCGTCGAGCCGGCAGAGAAGCAGCCGGGCACATCGGGGACAGTCACGCCGTAATCCGAATCGGCATCCTTGTGCAACACGACAGGGAATTTCATTGGCTATCTCCACGACTGCGCATTCGCTCTTCCTTCGGCAGTCGATGTGTATGATACACACCGAGCTGAAGCGCAGTACACACTACACACACCTAAGGCGACCAGCGGAGGAGTCGGGCTGCTCTGTAGGCTTCCACTGTCACTCCGTAGGAAGTCTGAATTCCAATGTTTTAGCGCGGGCAGGCACCTGGACGTCGAGCCCAGGCAACTGCGGCGCGGCGCTTGGCTCTATGGTGACGAGTCATTCAGCCAGTCACCAGGAGTTGTGCCATGTCCGATTTCATCACCGTCCTGCGCGAAACCTGCCCGACGCCGGTCGTGGACGCCACCAAGTGGAAGCGCATCGGCGGCGATCCGCACACCGTCAACCTCAACGCCTACCTGTCGGCCGACGGCAGCAAGATCATGGGCACCTGGATCTGCACCCCGGGCAAGTTCGAGGTCAACTACGAGAAATGGGAGTTCTGCCACTTCCTCGATGGCTACTGCATCATCACCCCGGAAGGCGAAGAGCCGAAGCATCTGAAGGCGGGTGATGTGTTCGTGATCGAACCCGGGATGAAAGGCACCTGGGAAGTGGTCGAGACCGTGCGCAAGTATTTCGTCTTCGCCTGACCTCAGCCGAGGCACAGCCCACTGTGGGAGCGGGTTTACCCGCGAATGCGGTAGTGGAGCCACTACAGCATTCGCGGGTAAACCCGCTCCCACAGGGTTGTGCAGCGCAAAAAAATCGCGACCCCCTGGGCCGCGATGAACTCCTCGCTCGTCAATCCTTCTTGCGGTACCCCTCGACGATCGCCGAGAAATCCTTGCCGCCGTCACCGCGCAGGCTCATGGCCTGATACAGCTGCTGGGCCACGGCGCCGAGGATCACCGGTTGATGCGCCTGGCGCGCGGCCTCGGTGGCCAGCCCCAGGTCCTTGAGCATCAGTTCGGCGCCAAACCCACCGGTATACCCACGCGACGCCGGTGCAGTCTCGATCACACCCGGCCATGGGTTGTAGGTATCGGAACTCCAGCAACGCCCGGTCGAGCTGTTGATGATGCCGGCCAGCACCTGGGTGTCGATGCCCAGCGCATTGCCCAGGGCCATGGCCTCGGACACGCCGATCATCGAGATGCCCAGCAGCAGGTTGTTGCAGATCTTGGCGATCTGCCCGGTGCCGACCTCACCGCAGTGCACGATGTTGCGGCCCATCTGCCCGAGCACCGGCTTGAGCGTCGCGAACAGCTCGGCGCTGGCCCCGACCATGAAGGTCAGGGTGCCCGCCGCCGCTCCCCCCGTGCCGCCGGACACCGGTGCATCGCCCATGTCGACGCCCTTGGCCGCGGCGGCCCTGGACACATCCCGCGCTGTCTGCGGGTCGATGGTGCTGCAATCGAGGGTCGGCGTGCCCGGGCGAATGCCCGCCAGCACACCGTCTTCTTCATCGAGGTACACGGCGCGCACATGGGCCGCCGCCGGCAGCATGGTGATCACCAGTTCGCTGCTGGCCGCCGCGTCCCGGGGCGAGGCGCTGACCTGCCCGCCGAGTTCGGCGAGCTCGGCCAGCACGGTCTTGTTCAAGTCGAACAGGTTCAACGAGTGCCCGGCCTTGATCAGGTTGCGGGCCATGGGCGCGCCCATGTTGCCCAGGCCGATGAATGCGATACGCATGAGGAACTCCTTAGCGCAGGCTGATGGTGGTGTTGACACCGTCGTTGACGCTGTCGTCATCGAACCAGCGGGCGGTGACGGTCTTGGTCTGAGTGTAGAACTGCACCACTTGCTTGCCGTACGGGCCGAGATCGCCGAGCTTGGAGCCCCGGGAGCCGGTGAAGCTGAAGAACGGCACCGGTACCGGGATCGGGATGTTGATGCCGACCTGGCCGATGTCGATCTCGCTCTGGAACTTGCGTGCCGCCGCGCCGCTCTGGGTGAACAGGCCGGTACCGTTGCCGAACGGGTTGGCGTTGACCAGAGCGATGGCCTCGTCGAGGGTGTCGACCTCCAGGGTCACCAGCACCGGGCCGAAGATTTCCTGGGTATACACCTGCATGTCGGTCGTCACCCCGGAGAACAGGGTCGGGCCGACGAAGTTGCCCTGCTCGTAGCCCGGCACCTTCACCCCTCGGCCATCGAGCTCGAGCGTGGCGCCTTCCTGGATGCCGCTTTCGATCAGGCCCAGCACCCGCTCCTTGGCGCGCCTGGAAACCACCGGGCCGACATCGGTGCCCGGCTCGCAGCCGGCGTTGACCTTGAGCTTGCTGGCCGCGTCCTTGATGTCGGGCAGCCACTCGCGCGCCTTGCCCACCAGCACCGCCACCGAGGTGGCCATGCAGCGCTGCCCCGCCGCGCCGAAGGCGGCGCCGACCAGGGCGTTGACGGTTTGCGTGCGGTTGGCGTCGGGCAGTACCACGGCGTGGTTCTTCGCCCCCATCATCGACTGCACGCGCTTGCCGTGCTGGCTGGCCAGGTTGTACACGTGGGTGCCGACTTCGGTGGAGCCGACGAAGGAAATCGCCTTGATGTCCGGGTGGGTGCAGATCGCGTCGACCACCTGCTTGCCGCCGTGCACCACGTTGAGCACACCCGCCGGCACGCCGGCTTCCAGCGCCAGCTCGACCAGCAGCAGGGTGGACAGCGGGTCCTGCTCGGAGGGTTTGAGCACGAAGGTGTTGCCGCAGACGATGGCCATCGGGAACATCCACAGCGGGATCATCGCCGGGAAGTTGAACGGGGTGATGCCGGCGCATACACCGAGCGGCTGGCGCAGGGTGTAGGTGTCGACGCCGCCGGCGACGTTCTCGGCGAACTCGCCCATCTGCAGGGTGCCGATGGAAGCAGCATGCTCGACCACCTCCAGGCCGCGGAAGATGTCGCCCTCGGCGTCGGCAAGGGTCTTGCCCTGCTCGGCGCTGAGCACCTGGGCGATGCGCTTGGTGTGTTCGCGGATCAGCGCCTGCAGCTTGAGCATGATGCGCATGCGCGCACCGATCGGGGTGTCGCGCCAGCTCTTGAAGGCGCGCTGGGCGGCTGCAACGGCGGCGTCCACTTCCTCTACGGTGGCGAACGGCACCCGCGCCAGCACCTCCTGGGTGGCCGGGTTGACGATGTCACGCCATTCGTTGGTCTTCGATTCGACCCACTGGCCGTCGATCAGCAGCCTGGCCTGTTCGACCTGGGTCTTGTCGGGGGATTGCGGTGCGTTCATCTGCGTTCTCCTTGGAATTATTGTCAGGACGAGATCGCCAGCGCCGGGCAAACGCGAGGTGGCGTCTTGGGGCTTTTTTCGAGTATAGATGTGCAAACATCCAACAAGAACGCACAAAAAAACCGGATCAACATGCAAAAAGACCTGACCTCCCTCAGCGCCCTGAACTGGGACGACCTGAAGTTCTTCCTCGAGGTGGCGCGCACACGCAAGGCCAGCAGCGCCGCCAAGCGCCTGGCCGTGGACTACACCACGGTGTCGCGGCGCATCGGCTCGCTGGAGGGGGCGATGGGCACCTTGCTGTTCGAGAAGTCACGCACCAACGGCTTCGTGCTGACGGCCGAAGGGCAGCGCCTGCTGGGCTACGCAGAGTCGATCGAGAGCACCCTGCACATGGCCTGCGAGCAAGTGTCCGGCTCTGGCGTGGCGCTGTCCGGCCATGTGCGCATGGGCTGCACCGAAGGCTTCGGCAGCTTCTTCGTCACCCCGCAGCTGAGCCATTTCGTCGACGCCTACCCGGCGATCTCGGTGGACATCCTGCCGCTGCCGCACTTCATCAGCCTGTCCAAGCGCGAGGCGGATATCGTCATCGCCCTGGAGCGGCCGGAACACGGGCCTTATGTGTGCTGCAAGCTGTGCGACTACCGGCTGCGGCTATACGCGACCCAGGACTACCTCGACAGCCATGCGCTGATCCGCCAGGTCAGCGACCTGGCCAGCCACCCGTTCATCAGCTACGTGGACGACCTGGCGTTCAGCTCGGAGCTGCTGTACCTGGCCAACCTGATTCCCAACGCCAATGCGCACCTGCGCAGTACCAGCGTGATCGCCCAGTACACGGCGGCGCTGCAGGGGCGTGGGCTGGCGATCCTGCCGTGCTTCCTGGCGGCGCAGGATGCGCGGTTGGTGAGGGTGTTGCCGGAGCAGATCGAGGTGACGCGGCAGTTCTGGATGTACTGCCGGGAAGATTTGCGCAAGTTGAAGCGGATTACCTTGCTGTGGGACTACATCCGTGGGGTGACCGAAGCGAATGAGGCGTTGTTGATGGGAGAGACCCGCGAGATGCGTTTCGCCCAGAATTGAAGAGACAAACGGCCGACTCGCCCCCTGTAGGAGCGGGTTTACCCGCGAAGCAGCCGCTGCGATAGATGGCACGGGCTTCGCCCGTGTTCGCGGGTGAACCCGCTCCCACAGCACCCAATACGTCAGTAGGACGCCACCACGATCGACACCCGCCGATTTTCGGTTCTGCCTGCACTGGTACGGTTATCCGCCACCGGCTGACTGCTGCCCAAGCCCCGCGTGCGAATGTTCTGCTCCGCCATCCCCACGCCGACCAGTGCCCTGGCCACGCTCTGCGCGCGCCGCTCCGACAGCTGCTGGTTGTACCCCGCCTTGCCCGAAGCGTCGGCATGCCCATCCACCCGCACGCCCTGGATGCCGACACCAAGCAAGGCCTTGCCGATGCGCTCGACGATCGCCTGGCTGGCGCCGTTGAGGCTGTCCAGGTCGCTGCCGAACAGCACCTTGCCCGACAGGTCGAAGGCCCAGCCATCGTCTGTCGGGGCAAAGCCTTCGCGCTTGAGCACGGCGATCTGCTCGGCGCTCAGGCCCTTGGGCGGTGCACTCTGGCAACCGGCCAGCGCCAGCAGGACCAGGACGACGGCAACGAAGGAAAAACGCATACGCTGGATCACGGTTCAACTCCTGTTCTTGATCTCGGCGGCGGACGCCTCCGTCTGCGCCGCATGCCAGTGCCCGCGGCGCTTGCGCTTGGCCTGGTACATCGCCGCGTCGGCGGCGTTGAGGAGGCTGGCGGGGTCGCCGCCGTCATCCGGGTAAAAGGCGATGCCGACACTCAGCGAGGTGGTGATGCTGCCACCGCTGTCGAGCATGATCGGCAGGCGCATGCAGGCAATGATCTTCTCGGCGATGCGTTGGGCATCCTCACGCGAATGCAGCGGGGTCAGCAGCACGGCGAACTCGTCGCCCCCCAGGCGGCCCACCAGGTCGTGCTCACGCAGCTGCGCGCGCACCCGTTCGGCGAGGTTGATCAGCACCTCGTCACCCACCGCATGGCCGAGGCTGTCGTTGATCTGCTTGAAGTGATCGCTGTCGAGGAACAGCAGCGCCAGGTGCTCCTGCTGCCGCGCGGCATTGCGCAGGCTGCGGCTCAGGCGGCCCTCGAAGAACGCCCGGTTGGGCAGGCCGGTGAGGCTGTCGTGGCTGGCCTGGTGGGCCAGGGTGGCGTTTTCGCTCTGCAGGTGGCTGTGCCAGACCTCCAGTTCGTCGAGCAGCGCGTTGAAGTCGTTGCCCAGCTCGTTGATCTCGGCAATCGGCGCCTCCGGCACCCGCCGGTCGAAGCTGCGCTCGCGACGCGCGGCGTGGGCGACGCTGGCCAGGCCGCGCAAGGGCCGGACGATATCGCCGAGCAGGCGGCGCGACAGGTGCAGGGCGATAAACGCGCTCAGCGCGGTGCAGAGCAAAATGCCGCCCAACCCGCTGAGCAGGAACAGCAACAGGCTGCGGCCCTGGCCGACCAGCTCGATGTGCCCGACCGGTTGTTGCTGGTGCAGGATCGGCAGGTTGATGGGTTCGTCGAGCAAGGCCGTCGCCACATGCGCTTCCAACTGCCCCAGCATGCCGTTGTCAGCCCGCTGCCAGTGCGCCAGCTGCTCGCCATCGTCGTTGAACACCTTGGCGTCGGCCACTTCCTCGGTGCTGGCGATCAGCGCCAGCGCTTCATTGGCGGCGGCGCTGTCGTCGAACACCACGGCCGCTTCGACGGTGTAGTTGATCGAGCGGGCGATCAGGTGCAGGTTGTGGTTGGCGTACACCCGCAGGGCCAGCACGCCGAGCAGGGTCAACGAAATGCCGGCCAGGCCCACGGCGAGCAAGGCCACGCTGAGGTGGCCACGGCCGAGCACCGAGCGCAGGGTCGGGCGCACGCTGCGCTTGTTTACCCTGCTCATGGCTGCACCGCCCGGCGCCGCGACAGCTGCAGCACGCTGGGGTGGATGCGCACGCCGGAGCGGGCCACGGAGTCGAGGTTGACCTCGAAGGCCACCTGCTGGTCGCCGACCCGCAGGCAGAACAGGCTGCCCACCGTGCAGGGGTCGTCGGCTTCGCTGATGCTCAGCACGGGGTGGCCGCTGATGGCCTGGAACAAGCGATCGCGCTGGCCGAGGTCGAGCTTGCCGATGTAGACGGCGTCACAGGCTGCGGGGAGCTGACGGTCATCGGCCAGCAGGCGGCGAACCTGCAAGGGCTGGCCGGAGTTCTGCGCATTGCCTTTGATCAGGTCGTCGGCGTATTCGGTGGGGCCGACCAGGCACAGGCGCAACGGCATGGGTTCGACGGGCCAGCGGGCATAGCTGAGGATACCCAGGACCACCTGGGTGACCGCCTTGGCGCGCTGCTGGGCCTGGGCTGAGGTGGCCGAACCGTCCGCCTGGGCAGGACCGGCCAATAACGACAGGGCAGCTAGCAGCAGCAAAAGCGCACAGCCTGTCAACCGGTCCCTGGCGCCTGTCATGTGAGAATTCTCTCAAAAATCTTGTCTGAGTCGGCGCAACGATAGCACAACGCTGGCTATCTGTAGGAGCGGCCTTGCGTCGCGAAAGGGCTGCGAAGCGGCCCCAGAGATTCAGCTTCGCAGCAGAAATTGCTGGGGCCGCGTTGCGGCCCTTTCGCGACGCAAGGCCGCTCCTACAGTAATCGCGTCAGACTTGCTCAAGCATCAGCCCGGAAATACGCCGCACCTTGCGTGCCACCGCCTCCTCGAAGATCCCCTGGCGCGGTTCGATCAGGCTGAAGCAATGCTTGGCCCGGGTGATGCCGGTATACACCAGTTCCTTGGTCAGCACCGGGTTGAGCGCATCCGGCAGCACCAGGGCGGTGTGGCTGAACTCCGAGCCCTGGGACTTGTGCACGGTCATGGCGAACACGGTTTCCACTTCGTTGAGGCGGCTGGGCAGCACGAAGCGCACGCCGCCACTGCCATCGTTGCGCGGGAAGGCCACGCGCAGCAGCGGCTCGCCCTGCTCGTCGGGCAAGCGCAGGGCGATGCCGATATCGCCGTTCATCAGGCCCAGACCGTAGTCGTTGCGCGTCACCAGCACCGGTCGGCCTTCGTACCACGGCTGTTGGCGGTCGATCAGGCCGGCGTTGTGCAGCACCCGCGCCACCCGCTCGTTGAGCCCCTCGACGCCCCAGGCGCCCTTGCGCACCGCGCACAGCAGCTGGAAGTCCTCGAAACTGTGCAGCACCTTGCCGGCCCACTGTTCCCAGCGAGGGTCGTCGAAGGCGGTACCTGGCGCCGGGCGGAAGCGGCCGATGCAGCGCAGGTAGCTGCGATAGCCCTGGGGCCCTTCGGCGCCCCGGTCGAGGCCGTCGAGGATCAGCCGGTCGAAGGCGCGGTCATGTTCACCGCGCAGGGCCAGGCCGAACACATCGGCCGGCGGCAGGCTCAGCAGGTCGCGTGCCGCCCGCGCCTCCTGGCGGTTGACCAGGCGCGCCAACTGGCCGATGCCGCTGCCTTCGCCAAAGCGCCGCGAGAAGCGCAACATCACCACTTGCTGGGCCAACGGATACTGCTGTTCGTTGCCAGGCTTGAGGCCGCTGGCTGCCAGCGACTGGCCGCCGATCTGTTCCAGCCAGGCCTGGGTCGCGGGGGAGTAGCAGCCCTCCTCGGCATCCCGACAGAGGTCACCGAGCACCGCGCCGGCCTCGACCGAGGCCAGCTGGTCCTTGTCCCCCAACAGGATCAGGCGCGCCTTCGGCGGCAAGGCCGCGAGCAGGTTGGCCATCATCTCCAGGTCGATCATTGAGGCTTCGTCGACCACCAGCACATCCAGCGGCAGCGGGTTGCCGGCGTGGTGGCGGAAGTGCCGCGAGCCAGGTCGGCTGCCGAGCAGGCGGTGCACGGTGCTGACATCGGTGGGGATCTGCTCGCGGACCTGCGCACTGACGTGCAGCCGCTCGACCTGCTGGCCGATGGACTCGGTCAGGCGCGCGGCGGCCTTGCCGGTCGGTGCGGCCAGGCGGATGCGCAGGGGCCTGCCCTGCTCCACCGCTGGCGCCTGCAGCAATGCCAGCAGGCGTACCACGGTGGTGGTCTTGCCGGTGCCCGGGCCGCCGGTGATGATGCTGAAGCCGGCGCGGGTGGCCAGGGCACAGGCGAGTTTCTGCCAGTCGACCTGGCCAGCCAAGGCGCCTTCGTCGAACAGCTGCGCCAGGCGCGCCGGCAGGTCGGCCGGGGTGGCGTCATCCTGGCTCAGGCGCTGGCGCAAGGTCTGGTCGATCTGTCGCTCGTAGCTCCAGTAACGGCGCAGGTACAAGCGCTGGCCGCTGAGCACCAAGGGCCGCGCGTGCTGGGCATGGCTATCGCCTGCCGCCACCAGGGGGCTGGCAGCGATACGCAGCAGCCAGGTTTTCAAGTCGAGGTTGGCCAGCAATTGCGAGGGCAACAGCAACGGGCCGCTCAGGGCATCGCCTTCCGGCGGCAGCGACAGGGCGAAGTCCGGCTCGGCGAGGGTCTGCTGCAGGTCGAGACACACGTGGCCATGGCCCAGCTGGTGGCTGGCCAGGGCCGCTGCCAGCAGCAACAACGGGTCGCTGCCAGGGGCACGTTCTTCGAGGAAGGACACGAACGCCCGGTCCAGCGCACGCAGCCAGCCCCGCTCCACCCAGCGGTCGAGCAGCTGCAGCAGGTCGCCGCTGTCGTGTTGCGGCGCCAGTGCCAGCAGGTGTTCGGCATGCAGCGGCGTGGGCAGCAGGTCATCGAGGGTGCGGCTCATGGCGTGGCTCCGGCAAACAGGTCCTGCTGCTCAGGCGCGTGCACGCCGCGGAACAGCGCATCGAGGGCTTCGATCAACGCCCGCGGCGGCTTGGCGAAATACATGCCATGGCCGCTGCTGCTGGCCCCGCGCAGGAAGATGAACAGGGCGCCGCCGACGTGGCGGTCGTAGTCGTAATCGGGCAGCCGCGCACGCAACTGGCGATGCAGGGCCAGCAGGTAGAGCACGTACTGCAGGTCGTAGCGGTGTTCGAGGATGGCCTTTTCCATGGCCTGGGTGTCGTAGGCCTGGATATCCGGGCCGAGCCAGTTGGATTTGTAGTCGGCGACGTAATAGCGCCCGTCCAGCTCGAAGGCCAGGTCGATGAAGCCCTTGAACATGCCATTGAGCAGGTTCGGTTGCGCAGCCGGGCGGGAAGCGCCGGGGTGGGTATGGCGCGCCACCAGGCGATCGAGTTGCTCGGCGTCGACGTCGTGGCTGGCGAACCAGAACTCCATCTCGATCTGGTAGTGCTGCAAGTGCGCGAGGGTCAGCTGTGCGTCGTGGGCCGGCAGCGGCTCGTTCAGCAGTTTTTGCAGCCATTGGCTGAGCGCGGGGATCCAGCCGGTCCAGTCGCGACGGTTACAGCGCTGGCCAACGGTTCGCTCGATGAGCCTGGGGTCAGCGGCCACTTCGGCAAAACCTTCGCGGCCGGCCCACTCCAACAGGCCGTGAAGGAAGGTGCCGGGGTTGGGGCCACGTGGGAAACGGTGGATGTCGCCAGCGTCAGCGGGCACTTCACGGAGCAACTGGCTATCGACGACTTCATCGTCCTGCAACTGCTGAGCCTGGGAGCTATCGGCACCCAACGTCTGCTCGCCAACCCGCAAGGCACTGTAGGAAGCGATCCACCAGTGCTCGGCGGCGGCCCGGCGCGGCTTGCGCGCGGGCAGCAGCTCGCGTTCGGCGTGAGGCGCCCGGTAACGTTCATCGCTCGCCAGCGGCAGGGCCGGGCAGGCAATGTGCTGGCAACCCGACTGCAAGCCCTGCAGCCACGCATGCAATTGCTCCGAACCGTTCAGTGGCAAGCCGCCACCCAGCAGATAGCCAAGCGCCGAGCGGTGCAGCTGCGAGCTCTTCTGGTTGCCGCGCTTGAGGTCGGCAACACCCAGCCAGCAGGCGTATTGCGCCCGCGTGAGGGCGACATAGAGCAGGCGCAGGTCTTCAGCCAGGCGTTCGTCGTCGGCCAGGGCGATCTGCTCGGCATTCGGGGTCAGGGTCAGTTGTGCATTGCCCTGGCTGTCGTGCCAGGCCAGCGGCAGGCGGCTGCCATCCACCGGCTTGCTGGTGCAGATGAACGGCAGGTAGACCAGCGGGTATTCCAGGCCTTTGGACTTGTGGATGGTCACCACCTTGACCAGTTGCTCGTCGCTTTCCAGGCGCAGGATCTGCTCTTCACCGGCCTGGCCGGCATTGGCCAGGTGCTCGGCCAGGTGGCGGATCAGTGCCTGCTCGCCATCGAGCTCGCCGGCCGCCTGCTGCAGCAGCTCGGCCAGGTGCAGCAGGTTGGTCAGCACCCGCTCGCCGTCGCTGCGGCCGATCAGTGTGCGCGGCAACTCGAAGTCATGCAGCAGGTGGTGCAGCATCGGCAGCACCCCCTGGCGCTGCCAGTGATCACGGTAGCGGCGAAAACGCATCACCCAGGCTTCCCAGACCCGTTCGTCCTGGTTCAGCTGGTCGAGCCTGGCCAGCGACAATTCCAGGGTGACGCTGGCCAGGGCGGCCTTGAGCAGGCGCTCCGAGTCGGGCTCGGCGCAGGCCTTGAGCCAGGCCAGCAGGTCATGGGCTTCCTGGGCGGCGAACACTGAATCCTTGTCGGACAGGTACACACTGCGGACATCGCGGGCGGCCAGTTCGGCGCGCACCAGTTGCGCCTCGTGGCCATCGCGCACAAGGATGGCAATGTCCGAGGGCAGGCAGGGCCGCAGCGCGCCGTCGGCACTGCTGAAACCGCTCTGGCCACGCTGGCCCCCATTGAGCAGGCTGACGATGTGGCTGGCACAACTGGCGGCCAGGTGCTGGCGGTAGGTGGCGCTGGAAACCGGCTCTGGGCTTTCCAGCTGCCAGCATTGCAACGCCGCGCAACCCTCGCCGTCGATCAGCAGGTGCTCGCCGCGCCCTTTCGCCTTCACCTCGACGAAGGGCAGCGGGTTGTCACCGGCGTCGCGGAACAGGAAGGCCCCGCGCCCCTGTTCACGGGCTTCTGCCAGCAGGAATACCTGGTTGACCGCAGCCACCATCGCCTGGCTGGAGCGGTAGTTGGTGTCCAGGCTGTGCAGGCGGCCGGCGGTGGCGCGCCGGGCCGCGAGGTAGGTATGGATGTCGGCGCCGCGGAAGGCGTAGATCGCCTGCTTGGGGTCGCCGATCATGAACAGGCCGGTATCCGGGCGATTTTCGCCGATGTGGTAGATGCGTTCGAAGATGCCGTACTGGACCGGGTCGGTGTCCTGGAATTCATCGATCAGCGCCACCGGGAACTGTTCGCGGATCAGCCCGGCCAGGCGCTCCCCGGCTTCGCTGCGCAACGCCTGCTGCAAGCGCAGCAACATGTCGTCGAAGCCCATTTCGGCACGGCGCCGCTTCTCGACTTCAAAGCGTGCCGACACCCAGGTCGCAGCGTGTTCGAGCAGGCGCGCGTCGGGGCTCTCCAGGGCTTGCAGCTGTTGCGGCAGGTCGTGCATGGCCAGCAGCGCAGGGTGGCTGGGTGGCTCGCCGGCCTTCCAGGCTTCGGCCATGCCGTCGGGGGTCAGGCGGGTGAAACCGGTGCCCAGGTCGAGCTCCACCGCCTGCTCGTCGCCGGCCCAGGCGCGCAGCTTGTCGAACCAGGGCTCGAAGTAGCGGGCCTGCAGCTTGCGGCCATCGGCCTGCTTGGCGGCGACGGCATCACGACAGATTTGTTGCAGCTCGTCAGCCCATTGCGCCCAGGGCGCCTTGAGCAGGGCCAGTTGCTCGACACGCTGTTGCAGTGCGCTGTCGATCAGCGCCTGGGGCTCCTGCTCGTCCTGCTGCCCGCGCAGGCGACCGAACAGCGGGCGAATGCGCGGCAGCAGTGCGTCGGGGCTGACCCAGTGGCTGCGCACCCAGTTCAGCGCCTCGCCGTGCATGCCGTAGCAGAAGCGCCGCCAGTAATCGCGCATGACCTGCCCGAGCAGGTCGCTGTGGTCGGTTTCCAGGCTCTGGGTGAACAGGCTGCCGCTGTCGAAGGCGTGCTCGCGAAGCATGCGCTGGCACCAGCCGTGAATGGTCGAGACCGCCGCCTCGTCCATCCACTGCACGGCGATTTCCAGGCGGCCGGCGCAACGCGGCCAGTGCGCTTCGGCGTAGTCATCGCGCAGCTGCTGCAGTAGCGGGTCGGCGCCTTGCAGTTCGCCGCGGAAGAACCGCGCAGCCTCGGCCAGGCGGGCGCGGATCCGCTCGCGCAGCTCCTTGGTGGCGGCGTCGGTGAAGGTCACTACGAGGATCTGCGGCGGCAGCAGTTCGCGGCCGAAGCCTTGCTCGCCACCGTGACCGAGGATCAGGCGCAGGTACAGCGCCGAGATGGTGAAGGTCTTGCCGGTACCGGCACTGGCTTCGATCAACTGGCTGCCGTGCAGGGGAAAACTCAGTGCCAGGGGGCGGGCCTGGGTCATGCGTCACTCTCCGGATTGCCCTGGGCCTGCCAGGCGGCGCTGAACAAGGGGCGGTACAGGGTTTCGCACCAGCCTTCGAAGGTTTCGTCGGCGCTGAGCGCTGCGAAGTCGTGGAACTGACGGGCCAGGGCCTGGCTTTCGCTGCGCTCGCCGAAGCTGGTGCGACCGTCGCCTTCGTAGGCGCGAATGGCGGCGACCCGGGCTTTGTCCGGGTCTTCCTGGGCCAGCCAGGCGAACGCGGTCTTGGCCGCGACCGGCAGTGGTGCATTCATGGCGGCCTGGCGCGAGACCAGCAGGTGACCAAGCTGTTCGGCCGCTTCGCCCTGGGGCAAGGGGCCGAGCAGCAAGGTGATGTCGCTGGCCAGCAGCGCGCTGTGCAGTGGATAGCCCGCAGCGCACGCGGCCAGGTGCATCACCCAGCTGGCAATCAGACGGTGCCACTTGAGGTTGTTGCGCCCGGCGCTGATGGTATTGGGCACCGTGGTGATGCTCAGCAGGCTCTGGTCTTCGGCCTGGTAGACACGCCCCAGCCAACCTTCGAGGCGGTGATTGGCGTGCTCGAAATGGATCGGCAGTGCACCCTCGACCACCGTCGGCCAGCGTTGCAACAACTGCCGGTGGCGCTGCAGCAGGTCGGGCAGCGGCTGGATCAGCTCGGCTTGCAGCAACTCGCCGAAACCGGCCAGGGGCAGCATGCCGCAGGCCTGCAGGCGGCGAGCCTGGGCCTGCAGCGCCTGCTCGGCGTTCTCCGGGTCGGCCAAGGCGGCGCCGAGCAGGCTTTCGCTGGCGCTGTAGCGTTGCAGGGCATCGAGGACGAAGGGTTCTTCGTCCGGGGTCGGTGCTTCCAGGGCCTCGAAGAACACCTTCAGGCGCTGGCTGAAGAAATGCCTGACCGGGTGACGCAGGAAGTCCTGCAGCTGGGTCAGCGTCAGTGCTTCATCGTTGACGTACGGCGGCAGCGCGGCATCGGGTTGTTGTTCTTCATCGGTTTGCTGGTGCAGCAGTTGCCACTCGTGGGCGTAGCTGAACAGCGCGCTGCCCTTCTGGAAGTAACGTGCGCTGAAGGGCTGCAGCGGGTGCTCCTGGGTCAAGGCGTGCAGCAGCTGCTCGCCGGCCTCGGCGTCCTTGCCGCCAGCCAGGCGCCAACCGGCCGCCAGATGGTCGCGCAACTGGCCGATCAGCACCGAGGCCGGACGTTCGCTGTTGTCGCGAATGCTCCGCCCGACCCAACTGATGTACAGCTGGTCGCGGGCCGAGAGCAGCGCCTCGAGCAGCAGGTAGCGGTCGTCTTCACGGCGCGAACGATCGCCTGGCCGGTAGTCGCTGGCCATCAGGTCGAAATCCAGCGGCGGCTGGGCGCGCGGGTAGTCGCCGTCGTTCATGCCCAGCAGGCAGACCACGCGGAACGGGATGGCGCGCATCGGCATCAAGGTGCAGAAGTTCACGGCGCCGGCAAGGAAACGCTGGGACAGCTTGCCCTGGTCGAGGCCCGAGAGCCACGCCTCGCGGATGACCGTGAGCGGCAGCTGATCTTGCAGGCCCACCGTTTCGCACACTTCAAGCCAGCTATCGCGCAGCTCCTGCAGTTGCATCAGGAGGAACTCGTCATGCTCCCCTTCAGCCAGGAAAAACACCTGCAGCAAAGCGTTCAGGCGCTCGCCCCATTGGCTGGCAGTGGCCGGCAAGGACAACGCCTGGTAGGCCACATCGAGGGCATCGAGCAGCGCCACCAGCGGGCCGATCAGGGCGGCGTCGAGGCCACCGATTTCATCATAGGGCTCGATGCCGTCACAGCCTTCACCGACACCCACGGCATAACCCAGCAGCATGCGCCGCAAGCCGAAGCGCCAACTGTTCTGCTCCAGGCCCTCGGGCAGGCCAAGGGTAGCCCGTTGGCCGGCGTTCAGGCCCCAGCGGATGCCGGCGCCCTCGATCCAGCGGTGCAAGGTGGGCAGGTCGCCTTCGCGAATGCCGAAGCGCGCGCGTACTGCCGGGACGTCGAGCAGGTCGAGCACTTCGCTGACGGCAAAGCGGCTGTCCGGGAGCTTGAGCAGGTGCTCCAGGGCGATCAGCAGCGGGTCGCGGCCACGCTGGCCCTGGTCGGTCAGGGTGAACGGGATATGGCGTGGGTCGCTGCGCTGCAGCTGGCCGAACACCGCGCGAATATGCGGGGCGTAGGTGTCGATCGCCGGCAACATGACAATGACGTCGCGCGGGCGCAGGCTGGGGTCGGCGCTGAAGCGGGCAAGCAGCTGGTCGTGGAGGATCTCCACCTCGCGCTGGGGGCTGTGCGCTACATGGAAACGCACCGAGCGATCCTTGGCCAGGTCGACCTCTGGCCAGCGCTCGCGGGTTTCGGCAAGGGGACGCAGTTCGAGGATGTCGTCCTGCAACTCGTTGAGCAGGGTGCTGGGCTGGCCGTCGCTGAACAGGTCGATGCGCCCGTCGCTGAAGATGCCCTGGTAGCTGCCAGGGTCGTCATAGCTGTCGAGCAGGTTGATGTAGTCACGGCCCTGCTTGCCCCAGGCGGCAAGCAAGGGGTGGGCATGCTGGTGCAAGGACTCGTCATCCAGTTGCAGCGGCATGCCTTGCTTGCGCTGCTGGCGTTTGTACTGGTGGCGCAGCAGGTCCTTGTCGGCAACGATGTCGGCCCAATGGTGCCGGCAAGGGTTGTGCACGCACAGTAACACCTGGCTGAAACGCGACAGGCCGGCGAGCGCTTCGAGAGCCTGGGCGGGCAACGACGAGATGCCGAACACGATCACCCGCGATGGCAGGCCTGCGGGAGCCTGTTCCAGGCCATTGATGCGTTCGAGGAAACGCTGGTGCACGCCGGCACGACTCTGCGCCATGCCCGCTTCGCCCACATCGTCCAGCAGCGCACGCCAGAGCTCGGCCTGCCAGCGGTTGCCAGGCGGCAGTGGTTTGCGCTCACCGCGGGCGCTGTTGAGGATGTGCAGGCCGGCGGCCCAGTCCCTGAGCCAGTCGGCCCGGTAGACCTGATACTGGTCGAACAAGTCGGCCAGGCGCTCGGCCAGTTGATAGCGCTTGCGCAGGTCGCTGTCGTCGGTGAGGAAACGACGCAGCGGTTCGAAATGTTCGCGCTCGATCAACGCCGGCAGCAGGCGCATCAGGCGCCAGGTCAGCGGCGCCTTGTCGAGAAGGGAAACCTCTGGGATCTCGTTGCGGCCCAGCACCTTGCGGTACAGCTGCCACATGAAACTGCCCGGCAGTTGAACATCGATGGCGGCGGCAATGCCACAGCCGCCCTGGTCGTCATCTTCGGGGTCTTCGGCCAGGGCCAGTTTCAGCCATTGGGCGATGCCGTTGCTCTGCACCAGGGCAATTTCGTTCTCCAACGGTGCCAGCGGGTAGCGGCGCATCCAGCTCACCACCAGGCTGCGCAGGTCGTCCAGGCGGTTGCCATGGACGATCATGAAGCCGGGATGAAGTGAGGTGGCGTTGGGCATGGAAAGGTTCCTGGGTGGATGATGGGGAACGATATCACGGCTGGTAGCCGCGACAGGCCCCGTGCAACAGCCAGAAAAGACAAAACCCCTACCTGCATGCGCAGATAGGGGTTTTGCGAAATGAATCTTGACGATGACCTACTCTCACATGGGGAAACCCCACACTACCATCGGCGATGCATCGTTTCACTGCTG
>NZ_JBIVIA010000017.1:0-120955 GCF_044749485.1 Pseudomonas sp. NPDC089401
TCCTGATCATGCGTATTAGCCTGTAAACCATGTCCCCGGTTTGGAATGTAAACGATGTCTCCGGTTTGTACCGCGGGTAAACCCGCTCCCACAGGATCACCACTGGTCCGAACATTGCGCGAGCCCTGTGGGAGCGGGTTTACCCGCGAAGAGGCCATCAGCCGCAGCACAAGTCCCCACAAATACCCCGTCATCTCCAGATACCCCCGCCCCTGCCCGCTGCCAGTCACCCGCACCGAACCTTCCCAGTAAGGGAAGCGCGTCCCCATCCAGGCCTTGCCCTCCATCGACCTCGCCGCTGACCCGACAGAGCAGTCAAATGGACTAACACGACCACGGGTCCGTGTGGAATTTATCTCTTTAGCCTTCAGCGCTCGGCAATATGCTCTCCCTGTCTGCTCAAACGAGTGCCAACTCACACTATTTACATCCTGAAACATTATGGCACACATGAAAGCCACGGCTAGTCAGCCGCGAAGATACGAGCCCAAGAAGCTATTAAAAGAAAAGAACTACATCGGAAGGTAACTTTTCCCGCATAAAAACTAATAACTCCCCACAAGCGCCCATACTCACGACTGATCTCTTTCGGGATTTTCGCAATATCTGACGGATATATCCTACTGCCACCCGTTATTTTCAGAAAACCAACCGAGCCAGCCCGCCTTGACTTTGAATATTTGATCTTCTATTGCTGAAAGTACCCCGGCACTCGGGGTAACAAACAAGGAGAGAGACATGGATAACCAATATGGCATTAGCCTCATGGAACTGTCGCTTGACTACACCTGCGATATGGAATCGGAGTTTTTCGGAGGATCCGGTGGCGCTGGTGGATGCGGTGGAAGTGGTGGGTGCGGCGGCGGCGGCGGGTGCAGCGGTGGCAGTGGCGGGTCTGGTGGTAGCGGTGGTAACGCTATTGAAAAGGATCACGCTGACCGCTAACTAGAATGCGGGTGTCATCTCGATGACTTGATGGCACCCGCCAATAGGTGACCTGATGAAAATGCTAAGAGTTCATAATTATGAAATTCTCAACTTTGAGAGTGACCCAGTCCTATTCACATCAGTTGGCTTCACACGATTAGTTGACCCTAAAATAACAAGAGCACTTGCTCGAATTGAGGGCATGAACGCTCAATACCTCTCGGAAAAAGAGCTTGAGACGGTTCTCCTCACAGAAGATCTTCAGCCGACATCGGCTACCCATTTTCTCAAATCATTATCGGTGATTGGAGAAGCCGCTTGCCTGCCTCACTTCAAGAGCGCAACAATTTTTACAGATTTACCCTTGCCAAACTCACTCAAAAAACATATGGAGGAGCAGCGATATGGGCGACTCAAAATCCTCCCGTTACCGGTAGAAGCCCCCTTTGCCGCGTCCCCTGCCTTGTACATTTTTGCATGCATGACACTGCGACCTCATACAATCAAATTTTTATACCATGATACTCTTAAGAAAAATCCAAGCTGCGCCGTCAGTATAGGTTTTGTCAGTGGGAACTCCTTCCACTTGACGGAGGCATATTTGCCAGAAATCGGGAATCCCTGTGCATTTTGCACGCTTGATCGAATTTCATATTATGAAAACTTAAGAGGCAGTCATCATAACTGGAGCAACATTTGGGCCTTCTGTAACTCCAATAACATGGATATGCCTACAGCACCGTTAAACGAGTATCAAGCAACGCTTATTATGGGGTCAATTGCTGAATATGCAGACAAACTGACACGCGCCCCGAAATTTCGGGTCACTCAGGATCGAAACCTCACCTCACGAACACTGAATTTACAGAACGGCGCTCTCACTGAAGACAGCAGTATTCATTGGCCGCTTTGTGAATGCATAGGCGGTGGATCATGAATGTCTCACACGATCAATATCTTAGATTTGTCAGCAATGGCTTGCTGGATGACGTATTGAGCTTTCACGCCAAAGGGAATTATGTAATACATTCAACCACTCAACATTTCAGCACCCTTCATCACGTTCCTGCCAGCGATCTCCAAAAGCTCTCAGGCGTTGAACTTTCACTCGATCCTTTGCCGCCTCCTGAAGGCCGAATCAGCCCTCTTCTGTGCGCCAGCCCACTGCAGCCCGATCACCCCTTACGGAGGAATGATTCGTGCGATCACTTCCAACCCAGGCCAATGACGTTCGAAACGGTTAAAGAGATTATTGCCCCTTTACTCCGAAAAACCAGCGACAGCAAGCGAGGCTATCCCAGTGGCGGGGGTATATACCCAATCGAAGTATTCTGCGTAAACGTGGGGGATCGTATTGAAGGCTGGCCAGGGGAAACCAATGCACTGCACCTGCTGGCAGCATCCAAAACGTTTGAGACTCACAGCCCATTGATTGACGCCCGGAAGCTATCCTGTTCCATCACGCCTTTAAACACACAAATAGGATCGCCCACACTCGCGCTTGTGTACTGCATGTACTTACCCAAGGCGCTGTTCAAGTATAGATACAGAGGATATCGCCTCGCACTGATGGAGGTAGGATCAATGTACATGTTGACTGATTTACGCTGCAAAGAGCTATCACTGGATAGCCGCCCATGGGCAGGGTTCACCGACCACCAAGTTACCAAAAGCCTTAATCTTAATCCCGCCTTGTTCCTCACCATCTGTAT
Organism: Pseudomonas sp. NPDC089401; assembly: GCF_044749485.1. Classification (NCBI taxonomy): domain Bacteria; kingdom Pseudomonadati; phylum Pseudomonadota; class Gammaproteobacteria; order Pseudomonadales; family Pseudomonadaceae; genus Pseudomonas; species Pseudomonas sp. NPDC089401. The sequence continues at coordinate 2,640 of NZ_JBIVIA010000017.1, forward strand.
CCAATTGATAGGCTGAGCCATGAACAATTACAACGAAGTCCATAACCCCGGGATTGCAGACTTTGTGCATCTGCGGCCCAATGCAGTCACACCTATGCCTCACAGCGTGGAGTCCGGCTCTCGCTGGCGTACCTACGGGTCAAGCAGTGGATGGACATCGGACGTGTATGCTGCGGCACTGGGGGAGCATTTTGAACGGAAGCATTTCTACCTTGACGTGCCAATCGATGACACAGCTCCACTGCAAAAAACATTATCACCTGAAGAATGCCATTCTTTCGTAAAAGCCTTTTCTCAAACGTCAATTAAAACCTCAGTTCCGGCAATTGCAGGCCATGCATTTGATTTAACTCGCGCATTCAGAATTGATAACCTCACACCTTGCAGTGTGCCGACAGCTTGCATTTCAATTAGCCACTCAAATAACGAAGCAGACAACGACATCTACCCGACAAGAGACACCTGCGGCTGCAGTGTTCATCTGACGGTCGAGCAGGCAATTCTGGGCGCTTTAAAAGAGTCATTCGAAAGACAGTTTCTACTTCGCTTCTGGCTGACCAATAGTTGCACGGAAAAGATTGAATTCCATCAAGCTTGTCAACTACTCCAGCAAAGTCGGAGCCTCCCACTCTTGAGAAAGTTAAAACTGGCAGAGGAGCTGACAATCCTTGATCTCACCGACAGTCGCTTTCCAGGAGCCTGTGTTTTGCTATGTTATGGTAACTGCCAGCAAGGAAACGTCAGGGTCAAGTACTGCGCAGGAATGGCGTACAGCGACCATCTGAGTATCGCACTGGAAAAATCGATCATTGAATTATGGCAAACATTTCGATTCATGCAGTCTCATGACCACACTCAAACGACACACATCATCGACCCTTACCTTCGGCACTTTCTGAACTGTAACAATTACGATACCTACCAACTCATCGCCGACACCAGAGTATCTTCAATACGCCGGCCGACACGCAGCACTTTCGAGCCATTATCAGCCAGGCGACTGATAGACACAGCAAAAAACCTCAGCCTGAATGGCTATCTTTACTTAAACAACCTAAACACGCAACATGCACGCTATTCCTGTAAATATTTGTCGCCGAATGTATTCATGCACATGAATAATGCGCACAAAATCAACCTTGAAAACACCTATTCAACACCTTTCCTCCAAGAGATAATCGAATCCCGACTAAAATGCATGGTTCCCTTCCCATGAGCCGATCAGCACACACCTTATCATCAAAATTCATGACCATTACGAACATCATGAAAATCTTCCTGCTCGAACATCTACGAGAGCCCACCACTTTTCTGTGGACCGGCATCGCACCTTGCCTGATGTTCATACTTGTAGCAGACAATACCGTCTCCAACCCTGACGCCTCCTATAGGACTGCAGCCGCCTGGTTCTACTCCTACCTGTCATCCAGCTTCGCATTCTTTGGCTTCAGCTTCTATCTGGTCGGCAGAAGAGAAAGTGGTTTCGTTCGCTCATTCATCTACCAGCGTGATGCTGTTATTACCTTCCTGCTTTCGCACACCCTAAGCTATTCGATCTTGAGCCTACTTTATGCGAGCACCTTTTATCTAATAACGAAGCCTCTTTACGGGAACTATCAACTGTCTGAATTCGCGCATTTGACGGCGTGTTTTTATACCGGATATCTGGCATTTTCCTGCCTAGGGCTGATCGTGGTTGCACTGCCTTTGAAATTCAGCACCACGGGCACTGTCTTTTCCCTCCTTTCGTTCTGGATGCTGATTTCCGGTTACGCCGGGGCGTCTCAGCACTCAACGCTGGCTGTCTCAGTTGCATACTTCAACCCTCTAGCCCTCAGCGCAAAGCTCTACGATGGCCGTTTTCCACTGCTGTTCAGCTTCGCAACCGTACTGACGCTTTTACTGATTGGCCTCTATCTTTGCGCGAAATATTTCAGAATACATCCCGTATGGAGCAGATATTAGTTGAACATCCTATCCCTCTCGGACCTCACGTTTTCCTATCCTGGACGTCCGTTATTCGACAGCGTCAACCTTCATGTCAGCCAAGGTGAGGCCGTGGGCTTGCTGGGTATGAACGGCGCCGGTAAAACTTCACTTTTCGATTTGATATGCCAACTCAAAAAGCCACAAAGTGGCACCATCGTCAATCTGGCGCAGCAGCAGGCCTATCTCAGCCAAGTGCTCACGCCACCTCCGCTGTTGCGCATGCATGAAGCCGGAAAACTGATTACGTTATTCAACACCAGGCAAGCGCCGAAGCTTGAGGCGTCACGCGCTCGTTTATACAGTTGGTCTCCCCCCTTGGCCAAACGATACGCCGACATTGGTGAAAAACGGGCATCAACCTGCAGCTATGGTGAAATCCGCAGCTACTTCACATTGACACTCCTTCTGATGGGAAGTGACCTCATCATCCTCGATGAACCCACCGCGGGTGTAGACCCCGAATTCAGGCACTTCATTTGGTTAGGCATCCAGCATGCTTGCGATGAAGGCGCGAGCGTATTGGTGTCTTCACACTATACGGAGGAAATTGCTCAGCATTGCACGCGTTTCTACATGCTCGCTCACCGAAAGCTTGCGGCTTATGAAAGTGGCCAACAGTTCCTCGTACATTACAATGCAGACTCACTCGACACGGCTTTTATGAGAGCGTCTCTTTGAGGACGGGTGTGTCCTGCCAAGGGGGAAGCCTCGGGATTACAGGCCCACTAATACCCCGTCATCTCCAGATACCCCCGCCCCTGCCCGCTGCCAGTCACCCGCACCGGCCCTTCCCAGTAAGGGAAGCGCGTCCCCAACCAGGCCTTGCCCTCCAGCGCCTCGACTTGCACATCCAGCTGCACCGCCGGCACCTGCACCCGCCAGCGGGTCGGCAACTGCTTGCCGTTATCCTGCCGGGTCCACGCCAGCGGTGTCAGTTCGACCTCAGCGCCCTGCAATGCCCTCACCTGCCCCTGGGGATCGACCCAGGTCCCGGCCCGGTAAGGCGTGCCCTGGTCTTCGCGCACCTGGAACAGCATCAGCTTGGCGCCATTGGCCAGATGCAGCGAAAACCAGTCCCAGCCACTTTGCCCGGCTGCCAGCGGCTGGCTGCTCCATTCCCGGTCCAGCCACGCCTGGCCCGTGACCGGGAAGCGCTGCCCACCCCGCTCGACCTCGCCGCTGACCCGATAAAATGGCTGGCTGTAGTAATACGACGCCTGGCCCTTGCCGGATTTCTCGCTGTAGCCCTGAACACCCTGCAGCACCAGTGGCTTGTCGCTGCTCAGCGTCAGATCGTAGCGAAACCCCTGGCCATTGGCGGCCATGCGCAGGTGATCGATGTCGTCGCCCTGCAACGCCCAGTCATCGATCCAGGCGCGAAACGGCTGGGCCTCGACGCCTGCCTGGCCGATGCCCCCGCGGGCCAAGCGTTCGCCGACCTGGTGCCCGCCCGGACCGGTCAGCGCGGCATGGCCCATCCACAGGTTCGGGCTGTTCCAGCCCAGGGTCTCCGGGCCTGGGCGCAGGGCCGAGCGGAACAGCGTCCACTGCACGCCCCAGTCGCGCCCCTGGGCATCCTGCAGGTTGGCGGTGACGTACCACCATTCGATGCGATAACCATCGTGGGCACCATGGTCGCGGGGAAACACCAGCGGCACGCCAGGGGTGACCGGCTTGAACGCCGCCGCCTCGCTGCCAAGCCCGGCGAAGCTCTTGGCCGGCGGCACAGGCGCATCACACCCGGCCAGCAGCAGGCAGGCCAGCAGACAAAGGGCTTCAACTTTCATCGGCGAACTGCCGCAACAGGTCACTGGGCTGGCGCTGTGCCAGTTGCCACAGCGGCCAGGCACTGGCCAGCAGGCTGGTCAGTACACCCAACAGGGCCAATTGCACGAGCTGGCCGGGGAACACATGCCAGGGCAGCCGCCAACCGAACGCCTGCACATTCACCACCGCCACCAGGCACCACGCCAGCAGCAGGCCCAGCGGAATCGCCAGGGTCACGGTGAACCCACTGAGCATCAGCGTCTGCCCCAGGCTCAACCAGGCCAGCCGGCGCCGCGGCACGCCCAGCGCCCACAATGGCGCCAGTTGGCCCAGGCGGCGCTGGCCGAGGGTCAGCTGGCTGATGAACAGAGCCACGCCGGCCACGCCGAGGGTGAGGCTGTTGAGCGCGGCGGTGACGGCGAAGGTGCGGCTGAACACCTGGTTCGACCAGGCCTTGAGGCTGGCCTGCTCGACCAGTTGGTTGTCGTCCAGGGCGAAACGTTGCCGCAACCCGGCTTCCACGGCGGCGAGCTGCCCGGGCTGCAGCAGCAGGCTGAGGCCTGCGAGGCTGGCAGCGGGCGCGTGGGCGCGTAGCCAGTCGGCATTCACCAGCACATGCCCTTTGGGATTGCCGTAGTCGGCGTAGAGGCCCACCACCACCATCCCCTGCGGCGGCTCGCCCGGGAGCAGCACGGTATCGCCCAGCCCGACCTGCAGGCGGCGGGCGAGCTGCTCGCTGAGCATTGCAGCGTGCCCGCTGGCCAGGCGCTCCCAGGCCTGCGGCGCTTGCTCCAGCAACGGCCAGTGGCTGCGGTAAAACGCATGCTCGATCACGCCCTGCACCTGCACTGGCCACTGTTGCAGGCGCCACTCCACTCGCCAGCTCGGCAGTACCGCAAGCACTGCGGGGTCGCCCGACAGCTGCGCGGCGATCTGCTGCCCCTGGCCACTGTCATGCGGCGTGAGGTAAAGGTCAGCCGCCAGGCGCTGGTCCAGCCAGCCGACGAAGGTGCGCCGAAAGCCCTCGGTCATGCCGCCCACCCCGACACTGGCGGCCATGGCCAGCAACAGCGCCATCAGGGCCAGGCTCAGGGCCGGCAACTGTTGTCGGCTGTCGGCGACAAACCATTGCGAGAGCGGCCGCCGGCAATGGCGTGCCAGGCCCGCCAGCAGCAAAGCCAGCGCCCCGGGCAGCAACAGCGCTGCACCCAGCAGCAGCGCGGCCAACATCACGAACGCGCTGGGCAAGGCGTTGCCGAGGTAACCGCAGCCCAGCGCGACCACCAGCAAGGCCAACCCTGCCAGGGCCTGGCGCTGCAACCACGGCACCTGCGCCAGGCGCCAGGCCTGGGGTTGCGCCAGGGCCAGCAGCGGCAGGCGTGCGGCGCGCAGCAGGCTGTCGAGCCCGGCCAGCAACGCGCCGAACAGGCTCACGCCGATACCCGCCAGCCACCAGTACAGCGGCAGGTGCAACTGCCCGGCCACCTGGGCGCCGTACAGGCCGCGCAGGCTGGAAGCAAAATCAGGCAGCAGGGACGCGGCCAGCACATAGCCCACCGCCACCCCGCAGATGCCACCTGCCAGGGCGAACGCGCCCAGCTCCAGGGCCAGTGCCGTCAGCAGCACCCGCAGGCTCACCCCGCAGGCGCGCAAGGTACGGATCAGCCCGCGGCGCTGCTCCAGGGCCAGGCCGATGGCCGCATGGGCGATGAACAGCCCGACCACGAAGGCCAACAGGCCCAGTGCGGTGAGGTTGAGGTGGAAGCTCTCGGTCAGGCGTTGCAGGTCGGCGTTATCGCCAGGCGGTTGCCGCTTGAGCTGGCTGGCGACGTCAGCCGGCAGCGCCCGGTCGCTTTCGCCCAGCAACCGTGACAGTTGCCCTGGGGCGCCAAGCAAGCCTTGGGCCTGGCCGATATCGACCAGCACCACACCGGGGGCCAGTTGCTCGTCGAGCATCAGCGGCGGTAATGGCTTCCCCTCTGCCGTGTGGGCATTGCGCCCCAGTTGGCGCAACGTATCCGGCCCGACCCAAGCCTGCCCTGGCGTGCCGATGAAGGCCGCCAGGTCGAAGCCGGCCGGGTCGGCACCGGCCACCGCCATGCCGGCCGGCAAGCTGAGCGGTTCAATGCCGATCAGCCGCACCGTGGTGTCCTGCTCGCCAATCAGCCGTAGCCGCCCTTCGAGCACCGGCGTCAACTGCCAGCCGAGCCTGCGCAGTTGCACGTAGAGCGCCTGGCCGAAGCGCTGGCCGTCACGCGCCAGCCACTGCGCCTGTGCCGGGCCGCTCAGCACCGCGCTGGCCTGGGCATAGTCGCTGCGGGCCTGGGCGTTGAGGGCCTGCACCCCGGTCCACAAGGCGGTGGCCAGCCACAGGCCGGTGAAGATGGCGATGCCTTGCAGGCGATGACGGCGCCAGTGGCTGGTCAGCGCCTGCAAGGTGATCGGCAAAGGGTTCATGGCCGCTGCACCCGGCCCTGCTGCAACACGCAGCGTTGTTGCAGGCGCGCGGCCAGGCGCGGGCTGTGGGTCACCATCAGCAGGCTGCTGCCGGCCTCGCCGACCAGTTGCAGGAGCAGCTCCAGTACCTGGTCGCTGCTGGCCTCGTCGAGGCTGCCGGTGGGCTCGTCGGCCAGCAGCAGCGCGGGCCGGCTGGCCAACGCCCGGCCAATGGCGACCCGCTGCTGCTGGCCGCCGGACAGTTGCTCGGGGTAACGCCCAAGCAGTGCCGCCAGCCCCAGGCGTTCGGCCAGGTAAGCCAGCCAGGCCGGATCGTGGCGCCCGGCCAGGCGGGCCTGGAAGGCCAGGTTGGCGGCCACCTCGAGGCTGCTGATGAGGTTGTACTGCTGGAACACCAGGCCGATGCCCTCGCGGCGCCAACGGGCCAGGGCCGTCTCGCCCTGGCTGTCGAGGGGCGCGCCATCGATCAGGATGCGCCCGCTGTCGGCGCGGTCGAGGCCGGCCAGCAGATGCAGCAAGGTACTCTTGCCGCTGCCGGATTCGCCCATCAGCGCCAGGCTGGCACCACGGGCCAGGGTCAGGTCGACACCCTGCAGGACCTGGAGCGGACCCTGGGCGGTAGGGAAGGATTTGTGCAGGTGTTCGACGACCAGCATGGGGGCCTTGGCCTTTTGGTGAAGTCAGACTTTAGGCATAGCTGCTGGTGGCGCTTGCTGGCAAATGGATGTGCGGGTTTCGAGGGCCCCTTCGCGGGTGAACCCGCTCCCACAGGGATCGCACAATGCCTTGGCTTCAGTCATGAGGCCGGCACAGCTGGCCTAGTTCACCAAGGCCCGCTGCACATCGCCGACGGTCGCCGCCAAGCTGTCCAGATGCAGGCTCAACACCCGCTCCACCGGCGCCTGGTCCAGCGGCCAATGCAGGGCGATGCTCCCGGCCAGGCGCCCCTGCACCCGCACCGGCAAGGCAATCGCGCGGATCAGGAACGGCAGGCGCACCGGGTACTCCCAATACCCCTCGGTGCGCTGCCCGAAGCCCTTCTGCGCATCCCCCTCCAGATCCCGCAACAGTTCATCCCCGGCACCCCGCTCATGGGCCGCCAGGCGCTGTACCTCCTCCTCGGCCAACTCCTTCAGGCAAGCCCGCCCCATCGCCGAATGGAACAGGCTGGCATGGTGCCCGACGATCTGGCAGTTGTTCGGGTAGCGCTTGCGCAGCACCTGGGGAATCGAGCTCTCCATCACCTCCAGCCGCTCGCCGTCGAAACACGACAGGTCCGCCACCAGCCCGGTGCGCTCGCTGAGCGCCAGCAGCCATGGCGCCGCGCATTCCACCAACTGCCGCTTGAAGCGCAACTGACGATCGCCGAACAGCCGCCGCGCGCACAGGCGATAGCGCCGGTCGCTCAGGCCGCGGTACACCCAGCCCTGTTCCTGCAAGGTGGCGAGCATGCGCGACGCCGTGGCCTTGGGCAGCCCCGTGAGGTAATGCAGCTCTTCCAGCCCCAGCGCCTGGTGTTCGCCAAGCAGCTCGACGATGGCCAGCGCCCGTTCCACCGAACGAACGCCGCCGCTGTCTATTGCAGTGCCCATGGGTTAGACCTCCCTGCCTGAACGTGGATGGTCAGCATGCGCAGCAAGATACGGGCCGACTACCCTGCCAGCAAGCTCGGCGGCGGGCGCCGTTCGACCCAGCGGGTCAACTGTTCATGGGCGTACGCCAGTTGCAGCACGGCGTGGTCGGCCTGGCTCGGGCCTATGATCTGCAGGCCCATGGGCAGCCCCGCGGCATTGAAACCGACCGGCACGCTCATGCTCGGCAAGCCGGCCAGGGTCGCGCCGATCACCACCTCCATCCAGCGGTGATAGGTGTCCATCGCCCGCCCGCCCACCACCTTCGGCCACGCCTCGGCTGCGTCGAAAGGGAACACCTGGGCCGCCGGCAACAGCAGGAAATCGTAACGTTCGAACAATTTGCCCAGGGCCTGGTACCAGGCGCTGCGGTCCAGCGAGGCCTGGTAAACGGTCGCTGCACTCAGCTGCAAGCCACCCTGCACCTCCCATTGCGCCTCGGGCTTGAGCAGCGCCCGCTTGGCCGGGTCGGCATAGGCCGCGCCCAGGTTGCCGTGCACCAGAAAGTGGCGATGGGTGAGCCAGCACTGCCACAGGCGCGCCAGGTCGAAGCCCGGCTGACAGGCCTCGACGGTGCAGCCCAGCTCGGCGAAGTCGGCCAGGGCCGCTTCACACAAGCCTATCACCCCGTCGTCCATCGCCAGGTAGCCATCGTAGTCACCCAGCCAGCCCAGCCGCACGCCCTTGAAGTCCCGCGCCAGCTCCGCCGCGAAGTCCCGCCGGCCCGCGTTGATCGACAGCGGCGCGCGCAGGTCATGCCCGGCCTGCACTGTGAGCAGCCGGGCGACGTCGGTCACGCTGCGGCCCATCGGCCCCTCGGTGGCCAGTTGCTGGACGAACAGCTCCGGCGTCGGCCCGTAGGGCACGCGCCCCAGGGACGGGCGCAGGCCATAGACGTTGTTGAACGCCGCCGGGTTGCGCAGCGACCCCATCATGTCGCTGCCATCGGCCACCGGTAGCAGGCGCATGGCCAGGGCCGCCGCCGCACCGCCGCTGCTGCCACCCGCCACGCGCGTGGGGTCGTAGGCGTTGGTGGTGGTGCCGAACAGCGTGTTGTAGGTCTGCGAGCCCAGGCCGAACTCCGGCACGTTGCTCTTGCCGACGATGATCGCCCCGCTGGCCCGCACCCGTGCCACGCTGATGGCATCGTGCGCCGGGACGTTCTCGGCGAACAACGGCGAGCCCAAGGTGGTGCGCAGCCCGGCGGTGGCCGCCAGGTCCTTGATCGCCTGGGGCATGCCGTGCATCCAACCCCGCGACTGGCCACGCGCCAGTTCCCGGTCGCGCTGGTCCGCTTCGGCCAGCAAGGCCTCGCCGTCGCGCAGCGACACCAGGGCATTGACCTGCGGGTTGCAGCGTTCGATATGGCCCAGGTAGGCCTGCATCACCTCGCGGCAGCTCAGCCGGCGGGCATGGATGGCCTGAGACAGCGCCTCGGCGTCGAGGGCGACGATCGGGTCGATGGCTAACGCGTTCACGGTTTCACTCCAAGGGTGTAGGCCGCGGCCTTGCCGGCGCGCGGGGCTTCTTTCAGACAATAGGTGCCCAGCAGCGTCAGCAGGCAGGCGAACAAGACGTAGAACGACGGCGCCACCGGGGTGCCGAGCGCCTGGCTCAGCCAGGTGACGATCAGCGGAGCGAAGCCGCCGAACACCATCACCGCCACGTTGTAGGCCACCGACACCCCGGTAGAGCGCACCTCGACCGGGAACTGCTCGGCCAGGGCGGTCGGCGCCGGGCCGAAGAAGCCGCCGATGGCCGTGCACAGCAGCAGTTGCATCACCAGCAGGCGCTCGATCGACGGCGCCGCGGCCACCCACACGTACAGCGGGTAGACCATGACGAAGAACGCCAGGGTGAAGGCCATCAGCACCGGGCGCCGGCCGAGTCGGTCCGATAGCGCGCCGGAAAGCGGGATCACAATGGTCATCAGGCCCACCGCGAGCATCTGCACCAGCAGCACCTGGTCCAGCGGCAGGCCGAGGTTCTTGTGGGCGAAGGTCGGCATGTTCACCAGCACCACGTAGAACGACACCGTCGCGCCACAGGCCAGGCCCATCGACACCAGCAGGCTGCGGCGGTGCTCACGCAGCACCTGCATCAGCCCCGGCGCCTCGCCCTTGGCCTGCCTGCGTGCCTCCAGGAACTCCTCGGGCTCCTCCATGTGCTTGCGGATCCACAGCCCCACCGGGCCGATCAGCAGGCCGAGCACGAACGGGATCCGCCAACCCCAGCTGTCCAGTTGCTGGGGCGTGCACAGGTGGGTCACCAGCGCGACCATCGCCGCTCCGGAAAACACCGCCAAGCACTGCCCCACCAACTGCCATGAGCCATACAGCCCCTTGCGCTTGGCCGGCGCACTCTCCACCAGGAAGGCCGTGGCGCTGGCGTACTCGCCGCCGGTGGCAAAGCCCTGCAGCATGCGCGCGACCACGATCAGCAGCGGCGCGCCCATGCCGATGGCCAGGTAATTGGGGGCGAAGGCGATCAGCGCGATGGACAGGGTCATCAGGCGGATGATCATCTGCATCGCCGCCTTGCGCCCCTTGCGGTCGGAGTAGATGCCCAGCAGCACGCCACCCACCGGGCGCATGAAGAAGCCCACGCCAAAGGTGGCCAGGGCCATCAGCAGCGAAGCGTACTCGTCGCCCGAGGGGAAGAACTGGCGGGCGATGATGCTCGCCAGGAAGCCATACACGATAAAGTCATACCATTCCAGCGCATTGCCGATGACCGCCGCGACCACTTGCCGGGTACGCGACGCGCTGTTTGGGGAAATCTGCATGGGGAACGCTCCATCATCTGTTGACCAGCAAGGTTCAGGTGATCACCCGGGCACAGCCGCGCCCGGGTTCCAGCGGCAGAAAGCAAAAGGAGGCGTGTCAGGCCGGCTCGAGCCAGCGCTCGGTCAGCGCGCCCCAGTAGGCAGCGCCGGTCAGCAGGATGTCGTCGTTGAAGTCATAGGCGGGGTTGTGCACCATCGGCCGCTTCTCGCCGTTGCCGATGAACAGGTAGGCGCCCGGGCAACGCTGCAGCATCCAGGCGAAGTCCTCGCTGCCCATCAGCTTGCGGGTGTTGCCGTCGACCTTGTCGGCGCCGAGCAGCTCGACCCCGACCTGGTGGGCAAAGGCATTTTCCGCCGCATGGTTGACCAGCACCGGGTACGCCGGGCGGTGCTCGATGGTCGCGGTGCAGCCAAAGCTCTGGGCCTGGCTGACGATGATCGCCTGCACCCGCTCCAGGGTCTGCGCCCGCACCTGGGCATCCAGCGCGCGCAGGCTCAGGCGCAGCAGCGCCTGCTGCGGGATCACGTTGGCCGCCTCGCCCGCCTGCAGCGCGCCGACCGTCACCACCGCCGCCTCCTGGGCATCGATGTTGCGCGCCACCACGGTCTGCAGGGCCATCACCACACTGGCCGCCGCCACCAGCGGGTCGACCGTCAGGTGCGGCATCGAGCCGTGGCCACCGACGCCGTCGAGGGTCACCGTGAGCAGGTCCTGCGAGGCCATCATCGGCCCCTCGCGAAAGCCCAGCTGCCCCGCTGGCAGCCCGGGCATGTTGTGCATGCCGAACAGCGCATCGCACGGGAAGCGCTCCAGCAGCCCGTCGGCGAGCATCGCTTCGGCGCCGCCCTGGCCTTCCTCGGCCGGTTGGAAGATCAACGTCAGGGTGCCGTCGAACTGCCGCGTCGCCGCGAGGTAGCGCGCCGCGCCCAGCAACATGGTGGTGTGCCCGTCATGGCCACAGGCGTGCATGCAGCCTTGGTGGCGGCTGCTGTAGGCGGCGCCGGTGGCCTCGTGGATCGGCAGCGCGTCCATGTCGGCGCGCAGGCCCAGCCGGCGCGGGCTGCTGCCATTGCGCAATACGCCGACCACACCGGTCTTGCCGATGTCGGTGTGTACCTCGTAGCCCCACTTGCGCAACAGCGTGGCGACCAGGGCCGAGGTGCGGCTTTCTTCGAAACCGAGTTCGGGGTGGGCGTGGATGTCGTGGCGGATGGCGTGCAGGTCGCTGGCCACATCGTTGAGCCAGGCCAGGATGTGCTGGTGTTTCAGCATGGGGAATCTCCTCGCGCGGGTGGTCCCGTTCTTGTTGTTCGCTTGAGATCACGACGGTCAAGGCAGGTCGTGCTGGTACACAGCAAAGCGCGGGGGGCTCGGGAGCACAATCGTTTGTTGTTCCGTACCGTGGAACATGGCCTGGCAAGGGCAGAACCTGCGGTACGGTGCATGTCTCAGGCACAGTGGAAACCACTGTGGGAGCGGCTTCAGCCGCGAAGAGGCCGGCAGGCCTCAGCGGATCCTGTAGGTGAAGGTGTTCTTCACATTGGCCACCGCCACCGCCTGCCCGTCGACCACCCGTGGCTGGTAGCGGAAGCGCTTGGCTGCCGCCAGCGACGGTTTGACGAACAACGGGTGGCACTGGCCGACCACCTGCGGGTCGCTGACCCGACCGTCCGGCGTCACGGTATAGGCCACCGTGCACTCACCTTCGATATTCCGGTCCAACGCCCGCTGCGGGTAATCCGGCGCCTCCTTGGCGATCGGCAGGTACTGCCGGCTGGCCGCCTCGGCCGCAGCACGGGCCTGGGCGGCGACGGCGTCACGCGCCTGGGCCTCGCGGGCCTGTTGCTGGCGCGCCTGCTCCTGCCGGGCCAGTTGTTGTTCGCGACGTTCTGCCTCCTCGCGCTGCTGCCGGGCTTGCTCCTGCCGCTGCTGCTCGCGCTTTTGCTGTTGCACGCGCTTGAGGGCCAGCGCCGCCTCGTCGACAACTGGCGTCGGGACTTTGGGCGTCGGCGGCGCGGGCTTCTCGGTCACCGGGGTGGCTGCTGGCGGTTCTGGCACCGCCATGGGCGTGGGCACAGGCGCGGGCAATTGCACCAGCTGTGTCTGGATTACAGGTGCTGGTGCCGCAGGCAACTCCGGCGTGTGCGACAGGTTGATCAACAGATAGGCCACCCCCGCATGCAGCGCCAGGGCTACGCCGAAGGCGGTGCCGTGGTCACGCCAGGCCGAGGTCTTGAACGTCGGGCTGCTCATGGTCAAGGCACCTCGGTGATCAGGCCCAGGCGGCTGACGCCCCCGCGCTGCAATTGGGCGATGCCGGCGACCACGGCGGCATAGTCGGTCCCCTTGTCGGCGCGCAGGTAAACCTGGGTCTGCGGGTCCTGGGCAACGACGGCGGCGATCTTCTCGCGCATCTGCGCCGTGTCCACGGCGCTGTCGGTCTGGCTGAGCGTGTCCACCTCGCTGCCGAGGTTCCAGTAGTAGCTGCCATCGGCTTTCACCGACAAGGTGACGATACGCTGCTGGCCCGGCGCGGGCAGCGCTTCGGCCGCCACCTTGGGTAGCTCGATCTGCACGCCTTGCACCAGCATCGGCGCGGTGACCATGAAGATCACCAGCAGCACCAGCATCACGTCGATGTAGGGCACCACGTTCATTTCGGCCTTCAGGCCATGCTTGCGGACGGGTCTGACGAGCATCGCGTATTCCTCCTCAGGCCGCTGCCGCCAGGTTGCCGGCCTGGCCTTGCAGCCGCCGCTGCAGGCGGCCTTGCAGTTCGTTGCCAAAGGCGTAATAGCGGCCGATCAAGGTCTGGCTGCGCGCCGAGAAGCGGTTGTAGGCCATCACCGCCGGGATCGCCGCAAACAGGCCGATGGCCGTGGCGATCAACGCCTCGGCGATACCCGGGGCCACGGTGGACAGGGTCGCCTGCTGCACTTGGGACAACCCCAGGAACGCATTCATGATCCCCCACACGGTGCCGAACAGGCCGATGTACGGGCTCACCGAACCGACCGTGGCCAGGAATGGCAGGCCCTGCTCCAGGCGCTCTTCCTGCTCCGCGATAGCGACCAGCAGGCCGCGCTCGACACCCTCGAGCACGCTATCGGGCTGCTGGCCGGTCTGCAGTTGCTGGAACGCCTGGTAGCCGGCGACGAAGATCTGCTGCAAGCCGGCGTCGGCATGCGGCTGTTGCGTCTTGAGGCCTTGGTACAGCTGGCCGACTTCGCTTTCGCGGAACTGCTTGAGAAAGGCCTTGCCGTGCACTTCGCTGCGGCGCAGGCGGATGCCGCGCTGGACGATCAGGTACCAGCTGAGCAGCGAGGCCAGGACCAGGCATAGCATCACGGCCTGGACCACCAAGCTGGCGTCGCTGACCAGGCTCCAGACGGTGGTGTGTTCGAGCGGGGTCGGGGTTTGCATCGGGGATATCCTTTCGATTCGGTTAACAGTCAAGAACAGTCAGGTTGCGGCGCGATGACAGGCCGGGCGGATCAGTCCAGGCCCAGCGCCTCGGCCACCACCGCCCAGGGCACGTATTTGTAGTTCTGGTTGCCTTCGGGCATCCGCTTGCGCCCGTCCTGCACCACCAACAGGCCCTTGGCCCAGGGCCCGCCGAGGTTGGCCGAGGCCACCTCGAGGCCGTCGGTTTCCGACGCGCCGTCGATGCCCTGCTGCGCGTTCAGGCCGACCTGGAAACTGCCGCGCAGGCGATACGGTGGTTTGCCATCGAGCACCACGTAGCGGTCGTTGCCCTGGCTGGAGATCACCAGGTAATCGCCGCCGCTGCCGTGGTACAGCGCCAGGCCCTCGATGTCGTCCTTGACCGGGCCGCCCACGCCGATCACCTTGTCCAGCCGGGTCGAGCCTTCGGCGCGGGCGTCCAGGGCCCAGACCGCGACATCCTCCTCGCCGATGAACAAGCGCTGGTTGCGGTCATCGGCCACGCAGCCTTCCGACTGGGTCGCGGTGCTGAAACTGCGCACCAGGGTCCCGGCCGCCTGGCCGCTGCCACCGTCGAGGCGGTACTGGACGAACCGGCCGTCCTTGTCGTTGGCGATGGCGTGGATGGCCGCATCGCTGTCCTTGAACAGGCACAGGCCGTAGATGTCCTTGAGTTCAGTCGGCACCTGGCCGATCTCGCTCAGCTCGCCAGTGGCCGGGTCGATGGCGAACAGGTGCAGGCTGTTGCGGTCGCGGTTGCTGGCCACGGCCAGGTCGACCTGGCGGTCGCCGAGCTGGAAGCCGCCGCGCACATCGACATTGTTCAGGCGCCCCACACGCAAGTCCTGCAGCTGCTTGCCGTGCAGGTCGTAGGCCAGCAACCCGCCCTGCTTGTCGGTGCCGAACACGCGGCTCAGCTCGGGCTGGCGGGCATTGACCCAGATCGCCGGGTCGTCTGCGGCATCGCCCAGGCTCGGCACTCCATCGGTTTGCACCTGCGCCTTGATCTGCACCAGCGGTGGCTCGGCTTTCACTGACTGCGGGGCCCAGCCCAGGCTCGCGCGGTGGGTGCCCCGGTCATCGGCCAGCAGCAGCTCCAGGCCCTTGCCCGCCACGCGAGCGCTGACCTGCTCGGGCTTTTTCAGCCCTTGCAGGCCAAGGGAGCCGGCGCGCAACCACTGCCCGGCACTGCGCTGATAGAGGTGCAAGGCGTTCGCGGACGGGTCCAGGGCCAGCAGGCCGCCGGGCACCAGGGCGATGCCGGCGGCAGCCTTGGCCAGGCTGCCGAACGGTGCCACCAGGTCCACGGGCTCACGCAGCAACGGCGCTTCGGCAGCGGCCTCATAGCGCCACAGGCCGACATTTTCTTCGTTCACGTACAGGCTGTGGCTGCTGTCATCGGCCTGGCAGAACCCGCTCTGCGGCGGCAGGCTCAGGGCACGTACCAGGCGTGCCTCGGCCAGCGGCTGGCCGTGCTCGGCAACCAGCCACTGT
This sequence comes from Pseudomonas sp. NPDC089401, assembly GCF_044749485.1. Taxonomy (NCBI): domain Bacteria; kingdom Pseudomonadati; phylum Pseudomonadota; class Gammaproteobacteria; order Pseudomonadales; family Pseudomonadaceae; genus Pseudomonas; species Pseudomonas sp. NPDC089401. The sequence goes on from NZ_JBIVIA010000017.1 coordinate 18,208, forward strand.
TCGCCAACGCCCTCCTCGCCAACCAGGAACAGGAAATCGTTCGCGGCGCTGTCGCGGTACAGGCACAGGCCTTCGATGGCATAACGGGTTTTCGGCAAATAGTGCGGCGTGCTCCAGCCGATCTTGGCGTCGAAGCGTGCCAGCAAGGCCTTCTGGCGTTTTTTATCGAGGGTGGTGACCAACACGCCGGCACTGTCGCCACGCTGATCGAGGCCCTCGAAGCGGCCCGGCAGTTCGCCGAGCACGCGGCCCTGGCCATCGACCACCTGCAAGGCCTTGGCGGCCAGTTGCAGGCGCTGGGCTTGAGCGAGGGCCGGCGATGCAGCCAGCCACTGGCTGGCTTGGGCGTCGATGATGTGCTGATCGAAGGTCAGGCTCGGCGCCGCAGTGACGCCGCCATGGGCCAGGGCGACACACAGCCCCAGCACCGACAAAGTGAACATACGCATGAGCAGGCAATATCCCTAGAAGCGGTGGATCAGAAATGGGTGAGCGTCAGGCCGATCTTGTAGGTCGGGCCGTATTCCTCGTACTGGGCGTTGTAGCGGCGGTGGCCGCTGTACACGTAGTAGGGTTCGTCGGTGATGTTCTGCGCCTCGAACGTCAGCTGCAGCTCGGGGGTGAGGAAGTAGCCGGCCTTGAAGTCCACATGCACCTGGTCGTCGGCGTACTGGTCATGGGCCTTGTCGTCGAGGGCGCCGACTTCCAGCAGGTAGCCGGATTTGTAGTTGGCTGCCAGGCGCAGGTTGAGGCGGTCGTTTTCCCAGCCGACCATGAGGTTGCCGACCGTGTCGGACTGGTTCGGCAGGTCGATGCTGCGCTTGCCGCCCACGCCTTCGAGGGTCGCGTGGGACTTGCTCATGGTCAGGTTGGCGCCCACCAGCACGCCATTCCAGGGCGCCGGGAGCCAGTCGAACTTCTGCGAATAGGCCAGTTCCAGGCCATAGAGCCGGGCGCCGCCACCGTTTTCAAAGGTGAGCGCCTCGTCGAAGTCGACCCAGTCGCCGGTGCCGGCCAGGTCGGTGCTGTAGATGAAGTGGTCGATGTCCTTGTAGAACAAAAACGCCGAGGCGGTACCGGCACGGCCCATGTAGTGCTCGATGCCCAGGTCCAGGTTGGATGACTCCAGCGGCTTGAGCTCGGGGTTGCCGAACGAGGCGTCGGCGTCGTCGATGACGAACCCCGGCGCCAGCTGGCCGAAGGTCGGGCGCACCACGGTGTTGGTCCAGGCGGCGCGCAGCGCGGTGGCCGAGCTCAGCTGGTAGCGTGCATGCAGGCCTGGCAGCCAGTGCTCATAGCGGTTGCTGCTGTCGATGCTCTCGTACACGCCGTTGCGCAGGCCCGTGCCCTTGGCGTTGAACTCGGTGCCTTCGTAACGCAGGCCGGCGATCAGGCGCAGGTCGCCAATGTCGACGGTGTTCATCAGGTAGGCGGCGTTGATGTCCTCGCGCATGTCGAAATCGTTGATACGGGACGCTTCCTCGTCGTAGAACGCCGCCCGGTCGAGGTTGCCGATCAGGCCCTTGATGGCGCTGGCGCTGATGCCGTTGCCGAAGTTGCCCAGGGCATAGTCGACGTTGCCGCCCTGGTAGTTGGCCAGGCTGACGTCATCGAAGTCGTCGTAGACCCAGGTTTCGGTATCGCTGGTCTTGTCGCGGCGGCTGACCTTGCCGCCGAACTTGACTTGGGCGGCGTCGGCAAAGTCGTAGTCGCGGGCCAGGTCCAGGCGGATGTTCTTTTCCTGGTCCTTGCCGCTGACCTTTTCCCACTCCACCTCGTCGAGGGTGAAACGGGTCGGGTCGTAGAAGTCGTTGCCCACGCTCAGGCGCGGTTTGCGCGTGCCGTCGAAGCCGACTTCGTCAAAATCGGCGACGAACTTGGCACCGGCGATGCCGCCCGGGTCTTTTTCGCTGGCCTGGCTGTAGCCGGCCTGGGCGCTGACGGTCCACTGGTCGATGATGCGTTCGCCGCCGAGCACGTAGGACTGGATCTCCTGGGTGTCCTTGCGGGACTTCAGGTCGCGCCAGCCTTCGGCTTCGCCCCGCTGGCCGCTGGCCTGTGGGTCGGCGAACTCCAGGCCTTCGGCGTTGCGCGTCTCGGTGTCCTTGAACTTGCTGTAGAGGGTGCGCAGGTAATAGCTGGAGAAATCGTCGGGCTGGTAGTCGAAATTCAGGCCCAGGCCGGTGCGCTCACGGGTGATCTGGTAGTCACGGGCTTCGACTTCCTCCAACCGCGCGCCGTCGTCGAAGTCCCACTTGCCGCCGGTCTCGACGTTGTCGGAACCGAACTTGCGTTTCTGCCAGCTGAACGCCGCGGCCACGCCGAAGTTGTTCACGCCGTCACCCAGGCTGAAGCGGTCGCTGACCGCGCCGGAGAATTTCGGGCTGTTGCGGCTGACGTTGGTGTCATGGCTGGCCTCGCCGCTCAGGGTGTAGAACAGCCCGTCGTGGTCGAAGGCCGACAGGCTCTCCACCTCGATGGTGCCGCCCAGGGAGTTGGCGTCCATGTCCGGGGTCAGGGTCTTGACCACCGACAGCGACTGCACCAGCTCCGCCGGCAGCACGTCCAGCGCCACGGCGCGGCGGTCGCCTTCCGGGGCAGGTACCAGGGTGCCGTTGATGGTCACGCTGTTGAGGTCCGGGGCGATACCGCGCACGCTGACGAAGCGGCCCTCGCCCTGGTCGCGCTCCACCGACAGGCCGGGGATGCGCTGCAGGGCTTCAGCGGCGTTGTCGTCAGGCAGTTGGCCGACGCCATCGGCATGCACCACGCTCTTGATGCTGTCGGCGCTCTTCTGTTCGCGCAGCGCCTTGTCGATGCTCGCCGCCTGGCCGATCACCTCGACCCGCTCGACCGCGTCGTCCTCGGCCCAGGCCGGTGCGGCGGTGATGGCGATGGTCAGCAGGCTGACCCTGAACCCGGCGTTGCGGATGTGACGAAACGGCATTGCCACCTTGGAACCCTCGCTAGCTGTGGCCCGGTGAGCCCGGGAATGGCAGCGAAAGCTAGGAAGAGTGTGTGGCACTTGCGTGACAAGGGGTGGGCTTGGGGGCTCTGGATGGCGGGTTTTGTGGGGGTTTTCGGGGGTTTTGAGCTGAAATGACCTGGGGCGGGATGGGTTCGGCTGGGGATTTTCAGCGCCTGTGGGATCGAGCGCCGCTCGCGCGGCGCTCGATCACCTGAGCCCAATCGACCCCCCACCCGGTAACCCAACCGTCATCCGCCTTTGTTTCCTTTGCGCCCCATCAAGCCACCGAGGAAACCCCATGCATCGCCGCCTGCTACTCGCCACCCTGCTTTGCGCCGCGCTTGCCCAGGCCAATGCCGACACTGCCCTGCCACGCTCGCCTGGCCAGCCCTATGCCGCCGGCGTACTGGCCGATCGCATCGTGCTCACCCCCGGCCAGGACGCCGCCACCCAGATGGCAGTGAGCTTTCGCACCGACCTGGCCCAGGCCGAGGCCATGCTGGAACTCGGCCCGGCCCTGGCCGGCCCGTCACTGGCAAGCAAGGCCAGCCCGCAAGGCGGTAGCACCCAGCGCCTGGACAGCGACAACGGCCCGGCCAACTACCACCAGGTGCGCCTGGAGCACCTGCAACCGGACACCGCCTACGTCTACCGGGTCAAAGGCAGCGCCGGCTGGAGCGAGTGGCACCAGTTCCGCACGGCCAAGGCGGGCTTCGCGCCGTTCTCGTTCATTTACCTGGGCGACACCCAGAACGACATCCTCGCCATCGCCTCGCGCACCATCCGCCAGGCCTTGCGCAGCGTCGCGCACCCGGCCCTGGTGGTTCACGCCGGCGACCTGGTGGCCTCGCGCGACGACCTCGCCCACGACGATGAATGGGGTGAGTGGAACCAGGCAGGCGGCTGGTCGTACGCCGCCATCCCGCAGCTGACCGCGTTCGGCAACCACGAATACCTGGAAACCCTCGACCCCGACGGCAGCGAACGCCGCAGCCTCAGCCCCCACGTGCCGGCGCAGTTCGCCCTGCCGCGCAACGGCGCCCCTGGGGTGGATGCCACCAGCTACTTCAGCGATTACCAGAACGTGCGCTTCGTGGTGCTCGATGGCACCTCGGCCCTCGATCTCGGCACCCTCAAGGCACAGACCGACTGGCTCGAAGGTGTGCTCAAGAGCAGCAAGGCGCAGTGGAACATTGTGGTCATGCACCAGCCGCTCTACACCTGCGCCCGGCCGCAGGACACCGAGGCGCTGAAGAGCGCCTGGCAGCCGCTGCTGGAGCGCTACAAGGTCGACCTGGTGCTGCAAGGGCACGACCACTGCTACAGCCGCCTGACCCACGCCGAAGGCCGCCAGGCGACCCAGGCCGCGCAACGCGCGAAGCAGGCCATCGGCCCGGTGTACATGGTCTCGGTGACCGGCTCGAAGATGTACGGTCTCAACGAGCGCGCCCGCAGCCAGCCGGACCGCACGGCCGAGGATACCCAGCTGTACCAGACTGTCGCCGTCGAGCGGGACCGCCTGCAGGTGCGTACCTATTCCGCGGACGACAGGCTGTATGACGCGTTCGACATCACCCGCGATGCCAAGGGGCGCAAGTTCCTGCATGAGCCGAAGCTGGCCATGGCCAGCGAACGTTATTGCCAGGCCAGCATGGGGCCGGACGGGCTGCCATGCACGGCGCGGGGCAAGTGAGCGTCATCGGATTGAGATAAAGCCCTTGCATGCTGCTTCGCCAGTGCTGGCTCTTTCGCGGGTAAACCCGCTCCCACAGGGGTTATGTGATCCCTGTGGGAGCGGGTTTACCCGCGAAAGAGCCAGCACTGGCAACAACAAAACCACAGGACGCCCCATGCCCCTCAGATCCCTCCTCAAGCAACACGGCCTTACCCTGACCGGCCTGCTCCTGGCCGCCAACGCAGGCCTGCTCATCTACCTGGCCGCAGGCACGCTCAAGGCCTGGGCCGAGATCAACTGGATGGACGTCGCCGGCGAAGGTGGCACCTGCCTGATCCTCTGTGGCTGGCTGGTCATGCTGTTGCGCGGGCGGCCCGCCGGGCGTGTCACCCGCCTGCTGTCGCTGGGCCTGTGCTTCACCGCCTTCTCGATGTGGATGGACACCCTCGACGAGTTCATCCGCCTGCCCGCCGACGCGGTCTGGGACAACTGGCTGGAAACCGCGCCCATGCCGCTGGGCATGCTGCTGCTGACGCTGGGCATGTACCACCTGCAGCAGGAGCAGCACGCCATCACCGCGCAGATGCGCAAGCGCGAGCAGCTGTTCCGCGAGCACCGCCTGTTCGACAAGCTCACCCCGCTGTCCGGCGCGCAGTACCTGCGCCAGCACCTGCAACAGGCCATCGCCCAGTCCGCCAGCGAGCAGCAGGCGCTGTCGCTGATCGCCATCGACCTCGACGACTTCAGCCAGATCAATCAGCGTTACGGCCAGGCAGAAGGTGACCTGGTGCTGCAGGTGGTCGCCCAATTGTTGCTGCTCAACCTGCGCCAGCAGGACATGCTCTGCCGTCTGGCCGGCGACCGCTTCGTCGCGGTGCTGCCCAATACCGGCGAACGGCAAGCCCAGGCCATGGCCGAGGCCCTGCGCCAGAGCATTGCCCACCTCGCCCACCACACCCGCGGCCATGGTGAACGCCTGCAACTCGCGGCCACCGTGGCCTGCGCCATGGCGCTGGATGAAGACGAAGCACAGCTGCTCAAACGCCTGAACCAGGCCTTGGCCCAGGCCAAGCCCCGCCAGGCGCGCCGGGCATGAACGGCTACGACGGCGACAGCCGTTTCATCAAAGCCCACCAACTGCCGGCCGCGCTGATCGACCTGGCGCGTTCGCGGCAGATCGACACCCACCATCTGTTGCGCGGCTGCGGGCTGTTCTACGACGACATCATCACCGGCCAGGTGCTGATCAGCCCCCAGCAGTTCCTGCGCCTGATCGGCAATGCCCAACGCCTGCTCGCCGCCGACGACAGCAGCTTTCTCTATGGCCAGCGCCTGTGGCCCGGGCACTACGGCGCGGCCAGCCTGCTGCTGGAGCAGGCCGACCACCTGCTGCAGGCACTGGAGCGCATCGTCCAGTACCGCGCGCTGCTGTCGCCCTTGCTCAGCCCGGTGCTGCGCCTGGACGAGCAGCACCTGCACCTGTACTGGCGGGAAAGTTGTGCCATCGGCGAACAGAGCCACTTCCTGCTGGAGGCGAGCATGACTGCGGTGGTCGCCCTGGCCCGGCGTCAGCAGCAGGAAAAGCTGCCTTGGCGCTTCCAGTTCAGCCATGCCGAGCCGGCCTACGTCGAGCAGTACTGGGTGCACCTGGGCGACGCCCTGGCCTTCGATTGCCCGTCCACGGTGATGAGCCTGCCCCGCGAATACCTGCTGCGACCCTGGCCCGGTGCCGGTTCCACAGCCCAGCAGGTCGCGCGACAGGCGTGCGACCTACAACTTGTGGCCTGGGGTTGGCAGACGAGCTTTCTCGACCAGGTTTTCGAACACCTGCACGGTCAGATCCGCCAGCCGCTGAACCTGGAGCGGGTGGCAGCAGCCTTTGCCACCAGCCCGGCGTCGTTCAAGCGGCGCCTGGCGCGGCACGGGTCCAACTTCCAGGAGCAGTTGGACCGGGTGCGGCGTGACCAGGCGTTGTACCTCTATCAGGTCAAGGGCTACAGCAACGATGAGGTGGCGCAGTATCTGGGCTTCAGCGACAGCACCAACTTCCGCCGCTCGTTCAAGCGCTGGACCGGGCGGGTGCCCAGCGAGCTGGCCTTGCTGGCGGATTGGCAAGGCGCTGGCTGAACTACACTTGCCAGGCTTCGCCAACCCACTGGAGGTGCCCCATGAGCAATGCCACACCGTTTACCGGCTGGGCCGCGACCGCCGCCGGCGCGCCGCTGGAGCGCTACAGCTACGACCCAGGTGCCCTGGCGGCCGACGATGTGGAAGTGGCTGTCGAGTACTGCGGCGTGTGCCACTCCGACCAATCGATGATCGACAACGAATGGGGCATCAGCCGCTACCCGTTCATCCCCGGCCATGAGGTGGTCGGCAAGGTGGTTGCCGTGGGCAGCGCCGTGCAGGGGCTGCAGGCCGGGCAACGGGTCGGCATCGGCTGGTACAAGGGTAGCTGCATGCACTGCGCGCCGTGCATGGAAGGCGCGCACAATCTCTGCGGCTCGGTACGCCCGACCATCATCGGCAGCAACGGCGGCTTCGCCGACCGCGTACGCGCGCACTGGGCCTGGGCCATCCCGCTGCCGGCCGGGCTCGACCCGGCCCTGGCCGGGCCGCTGTTCTGCGCCGGGTCCACGGTGTTCAACCCGTTGCTGGCGTTCGACGTCAAGCCCACCGACCGCGCCGGGGTGGTCGGTATCGGCGGTCTCGGCCACCTGGCGCTGCGCTTTCTCAATGCCTGGGGCTGCGAGGTCACGGCCTTTACCTCGTCGCTGGCCAAGCAGGACGAGGCCAAGCGCCTGGGCGCGCACAAGGTGGTGGCGTCCACCGACAGCGCGGCGCTCAAGGCGATTGCCGGGACCCTGGACTTCCTGCTGGTGACGGCCAATGCCGACCTCGACTGGACGGCCATGATCGGCACCCTGCGCAACCGCGGCCGGGTCAACTTCGTCGGCGTGGTACCGGGGGCGATTCCGGTGCATGTGTTCAACCTGATGCCGCAGCAGAAGAGCCTGTCGGCGTCGCCGGTCGGTTCGCCGGCGGGGACGGCGAAGATGCTCGAGTTCTGCGCCCGGCACCAGATCCTGCCGCAGGTGGAGGTGTTCCCGATGAGCCGGGTGAACGAGGCGATCGAGCATTTGCGCAGCGGCAAGGCGCGCTATCGGGTGGTGCTGGATGCCGGGGCCTGAGGCCACCTGACAGGGCCTCTTCGCGGGTAAACCCGCTCCCACAAGGATCGCGCGCTGTACCTGTGGGAGCGGGTTTACCCGCGAAGAATCCACCGCGCTTCATCAGACTGTTCCCACAACCACAGCCCTAAAGTACAGTCTGCCCCATGGACAAATACGCCCCCCGCCAGTGGCTCCCCCACGAAAAGCCCAGCCTCCCCGGCTCCCCTTCCACGCCCCTGCACAGCCCGGCCAGACGCCTGGCCTACGGCGTGGTCGGCCTGCTGGTGGCGATCACCGGCGGCCTGGGCAACGCACTGGTCACCGCCAACCTGGTGTTCCTCCAGGGCGCACTGGGTGCGACGAGCGCCGAGATGGCCTGGCTGCCCGCCGCCTACGTGATGACCAACGTCTCCATCAACCTGCTGCTGGTGAAGTTCCGCCAGCAGTTCGGCCTGCGCGCCTTCACCGAGGTGTTCCTGGTGCTGTATGCCCTGGTCACCTTCGCCCACCTGCTGGTCAACGACCTCAATTCGGCGATCGCCGTGCGCGCCGCCCACGGCATGGTCGGCGCGGCGCTGAGCTCGCTGGGCCTGTACTACATGATCCAGGCCTTCCCCGAGCGCTGGCGGCTCAAGGCCATGGTGCTGGGCCTGGGCGCCTCGCAGCTGGCCCTGCCGCTGGCGCGGATCTTCTCCGAGGACCTGCTGCAGATCGCCGAATGGCGCGGCCTGTACCTGTTCGAGCTGGGCCTGGCGCTGGCCGCGCTGGGCTGCGTGCTGATGCTCAAGCTGCCGCCCGGTGACCGCTTCAAGACCTTCGAGCCACTGGACTTCCTCACCTTCACCCTGATGGCCAGCGGCACCGCCCTGCTCTGCGCGGTGCTGTCGCTGGGGCGTATCGACTGGTGGCTGGAGGCACCGTGGATCGGCATGGCCCTGGCCGCCTCCATCGCCTTGGTGTTCACCGGCCTGGCCATCGAGCACAACCGCCAGAACCCGCTGCTGATGACGCGCTGGCTGGGCAGCGGCGCGATCATCCGCCTGGGCCTGTGCGTGATCCTGATCCGCATGGTCACCTCCGAGCAGTCCACCGGCGCCGTGGGCTTCCTGCAGGTGTTGAACATGGGCAGCGAACAGATGCGTTCGCTGTACTGGGTGATGCTGCTCGGCGCGGTGGCGGGCCTGGCCACCAGCGCCATGACCATCGCCCCGACGCACTTGATCATCCCGCTGTTCGTCTCGCTCGGGGCGATGGCCACCGGTGCCTTCATGGACAGCGCTTCGAGCAACCTCACGCGCCCGGCGCAGATGTACCTGAGCCAGTTCCTGCTGGCCTTCGGCAGCACCTTCTTCCTCGGCCCGTCGATGGCCCTGGGCATCAGCCACGTACGGGCTAACCCGCGCAACCTGGTGAGCTTCTCGGTGCTGTTCGGCATCTGCAACAACCTCGGCGGCCTGATCGGCGCGGCCTTGCTCGGCACCTTCCAGACCTGGCGCGAGAAGTTCCACTCCAGCCACCTGATGGACCGCCTGAGCGCCATCGAACCCCTGGTCAGCGCCCGCGTACAGAGCGGCGGCGCCGGTTACGCCGGGGTCTTCGCCGACCCGGCCCTGCGCAGCGAAGCCGGCCTGCGCGCGCTGGCCACGGCAGCCACCCGCGAGGCCAACGTGATGGCCTATAACGATGTATTCGTGCTGATCGGCAGCATTGCCGTGCTCACCATGATCTGGATCACCATCCGCGGCTCCTGGCTCCGCTACAAGGCGCGCCAGGCCGCTTCATCCGCCACCCCCAGCGGTACCGCCGAGCAATGACAGAAGAAACCCGCAGCACCACCACCACCGCCCTTGCCGAAACCCCGGAAGGCGTCGCCCCGCCCAGCGAACCCACCAGCCCGGTGCGCACCCGGCGGGTGCGCATCCTTTCTACCTTGAGCTTTGCCTGCGTGGCCCTGGCCGGCATCCTGCTGGTGCTGTATGCCTGGCGCCTGCCGCCGTTCGGCAGCCCGATCGAAAGCACCGAGAACGCCCTGGTGCGCGGCCAGGTGACGATCATCGGGCCACAGCTGAGCGGCTATATCGTCGACGTGCCAGTGCACGACTTCCAGTTCGTCAAGGCCGGCGACCTGCTGGTGCAACTCGACGACCGCATCTACAAGCAGCGCCTGGCCCAGGCCCTCGCCCAGCTGCAACAGCAGCAGGCAGCGCTGGCCAACAATTTGCAGCAGCGCAACAGCGCCGAAGCCACCATCGCCCAGCGCCAGGCGGCCATCGGCGACGCCCAGGCCCAGGCGACCAAGGCCAAGGCCGACCTCGGCCGCAACCAGGCGCTGGTCAGCGACGGCTCGGTGTCGCGCAGTACCCTGGACCTGTCCCGTGCCAGCGAGGCCGCTGCCGTCGCCAGCCTGGCCCAGGCCAAGGCGGCGCTGGAGATCGCGCGCCAGGACCGCGAGACGGTGATCGTCAACCGTGCCGCCCTGCAAGCTGCGGTGGAGAACGCCAAGGCCGCCGTCGAACTGGCCCGTATCGACCTCGACAACACCCGCGTCACCGCCCCGCGTGACGGCCAGCTGGGGCAGATCGGCACGCGCCTGGGTGCCTACGTCAACTCCGGTGCCCAGTTGATGGCGCTGGTGCCCGACACCCTGTGGGTGATCGCCAACATGAAGGAAACCCAGATGGCCGACGTGCGCATCGGCCAGCCGGCGACCTTTACCGTCGATGCCCTCGACCACCTGGAACTGCGCGGCCATGTGCAGCAGATCTCCCCGGCCACCGGCTCGGAGTTCGCCCTGCTGCAGGCCGACAACGCCACCGGAAACTTCGTCAAGATCGCCCAGCGCATCCCGGTGCGCATCACCGTCGATGCCGACCAGCCCGAGGCGGTTCGCCTGCGGCCAGGGATGTCGGTGGTGGTCAGCATCGATACACGCGAGCCGCGCGGGCACCATTGAGGCCCGCTTTGTGAACCCTGTCCAGATGCCGTCCTGCCACGATTGCGCCGCTCTAGCCCGTGGGGTCTAATCCCGACCCACCGGTTCATATCTGCAATCCAAGGACGCTTGAACATGTACAGGACGATCGTACCGCTGGCGCTGCTGGCCACCCTGGCCGGCTGCTCGGACACCCAGGACGCCAGCGAGGCCAATTTCCGCAAGGCTGCCCAGGCGTATCTCGACACCCAGTACCCGCACTGTTTCGTGACCACCGACTTCCCCACCAAGACCCAGGACTTCGACGTCAACGGCACCAACAAGGCCCTGCATGCCCTGGCCACGGTCGGCATCGTCAGCGAGAAGGAAATCTCCCGGGTCGAAGTGCCGGATCGCCTATGGCAGAAGGCTCGGACCGACATCTACTACGCCTTTGATCTGACCGAGGAAGGCCGCAAGTACTACAAGGCCGATGCGCAGACGATGCTCAACGGCAAGCTCAAGGGGGGCTTGTGCTTTGGCAAGGCCGAGGTGACCGCGATCGAGCAGTTCAGCGAGCCGGGGCAGATGATGGGGCACACCATTTCCGATGTGACCTATGCGTACAAGGTCAACGGTTTGCCGGCCTGGGCCAGTGATGACAAGGTCCGCGGCAGTATTCGAGGCCTGGATGAGGCGCTGGCGACCCGCGAGGCGCCGGCCCGGGAAAAGCGGGTGATGGTGCTGACAAACAACGGTTGGGTGCATGAACGGTTGTTCGATAAATAGCCTGCACCGGCCTCTTCGCGGGTAAACCCGCTCCCACAGGTATTGCACAGCATCCAAGGGCCTGTGCAGTTCCTGTGGGAGCGGGTTTACCCGTGAAGAGGCCCGGCAGCCGCCAATGTTGTCGGATCTGGACACAAACCTGTCGCATCCCGCCCTGCGTCGTCTCGTCGCAGGGCTTAGCCTCTTGGGCAAATCCGTCACAACCCGTAGAATCGCGCTTCCTTTTCGCCCGTCGCCTTGAACGGTGGCAACCGGCAGCAACGACAGAGTCCAGGCCTGAGCACATGAAGCCCATGTGAAATAGGCTCAACCGACCCCGCCCGGCCCAGCATCCACAGGGTCCAGCGGTTGAGTCTTGCCCAGGTCGCATCCAGCCCAGGCACATCCGTGCACCCCTCCGGCCCTTCATGGGCCTGTTTGGCGTGCACGTTCGAAGAGGCGTTCACTTACCGCCACTCCAACTTGAGGTATGTATGTCTCCGCGTTTGCTGGCCATGGCGCTGGCGCCCCTGCTCGGGCTGTTCATCATTGCCCTGGGCAACGGCTTCATGAACTCCCTTACCACCCTGCGCCTGGACGCTGCCGGGGCATCGGCAACGACCATCGGTATCGTCTCGTCGACCTACTTCATCGGCCTGACCCTCGGCGCCATCTTCAACGACCGGCTGATCCTGCGCATCGGCCACATCCGCGCCTACACCAGCTTTGCCTCGCTGATCGCCGCGACCATCCTGCTGCAGGGGCTGTTCTACGACACCACCTGGTGGTCGGTGCTGCGCCTGATCAACGGCTGGGCCGCGGTCGGCGTGTTCCTGGTGATCGAAAGCTGGCTGTTGCTGGCCGGTGACGCGAAGATCCGCGGGCGCCTGCTGGCGCTGTACATGATCGCCTTCTACGGCGCGGGCGTGATCGCCCAGGCCGGCCTTGGCGTCATCACCCAGCTCGGCGACAGCGCGCCATTCATGCTCGCCGGCATGCTGGCGGCGCTGTCGGTGCTGCCGATCGTGATCCTGCCGCGGGTGTCGCCACTGCTGGACCAGGTCGAGCCGCTCAAGCCGCGCCAACTGCTGGGCGTCGCGCCCTCCGGGCTGGTCGGCTGCTTTGGCTCCGGCGTGGTCATCGCCGGCATCTATGCCCTGCTGCCGCTGTACCTGCAGCGCATCGGCCTGGACGTGGGCGAAGTCGGCACGATGATGGCCTGGGTGATCCTCGGCGCCATGCTGTTGCAGTACCCGGTGGGCCGCTGGTCCGACCGCAAGGACCGCCAGGACGTGCTGATCGCCTTGGCCGCGGCGTGCATGGTGCTGTCGCTGGTCACCGTGTTCCTGCCTTCGGACTCGGTGCTGCTGCCGGCGGTGATGTTCCTGCTCGGCGGTGGCGTGTTCGCGCTGTACCCGGTGGCGGTCAGCCATGCCGCCGACCGCGCGCCTTCGGATGCGCTGGTGCCGATGATCCAGGGCCTGCTGCTGATCAACTCGCTGGGCTCGGCCATGGCGCCGCTGGCGATTTCCCCGGCGATGACCGAGTTTGGCGAAGTGGGCCTGTTCTGGGCTTTCGCCGTGGTCAACCTGGGCATGGTCTGCTTCTTCCTCTGGCGTCGCGGCAAGCGCCCGGCGGCGGAGCACCCGGCACCGTTCGCGCCGTCGGCGACCTTCTCGCCGACCGGCGCCGAACTGCGCGTCACCGAGGACCTGATGCACGCGGCTCAGGAGCACCCGCCGCTGGAACCGGTGGAGCCCGTTGCGCCCACCCCCCAGGCAACTGCCAAGTAAGCCAAAGGGCCGCTTCTGCGGCCCTTTTTTTCGACCGTTCGTCGCCCAAGCGGCACCCCACTTGCCGCCGCCAGCCCAAAGAATGACAGATCATCCGCCCAGGAGAGTTGCCATGATCCGCATTCAACCCTTGTTGCTCGCCCTCGTGGTAGGCCTGGCTTCGGCCACCAGTTACGCGGCCACCGACGCCACCAACACCGACAGCCACCCGAAAACCGACCAGCAGGGCGGCAAGACCGCTGGCGAAGGCAGCAGCGTCAACAGCCCCGGCAGCGGCCAGGACAATGACAGCAGCGACACCGGTACCGACTCCGACGCTGCGGACGGCGCTGCGGGCGGCTCCAACAGCACCGGCGAGGCGACCGGCTCCGGTGCCGGCCACAGCGGCGGCACCGCCGAAGACCAGGACAGCCGCTGACACGGCCTGGTCTACACTGCGGCGATCAAGCCCGCCAAGGAACCTTCATGAACCTCAAACCCTGGCTGCTCGCCGCCCTGCTGCCCTGCGCCGCCCTGGCCGCCGGCGGCGATTCCGCCGCGCTGTCGATCAGCTCGTCGTCGTTTACCGATGGCGGGGTGATCGCCCTGCAACAGGTCGGGCCCGACCCGGCCTGTGGCGCCGGTGAAGAACGCACCCCGCAATTGAGCTGGAAGAACCTGCCCGCCGGCACGCGGTCGCTGGCCCTGGTGATGTTCGACCCGGACGGTGGCAAGGGCATCGGGGTGGTGCACTGGATCGCCTACAACATCGACCCGCAGATGAACGGGCTGGACGAAGGCACAGGCGGGTTGTCGAGCCAGATGCTCATGGTCGGGCGCAATTCACGGGGGACAATGGCCTATCGCGGGCCTTGCCCGCCGGCCGGCGACAAGCCGCATCATTATGCGTTGACGCTGATTGCCACCGATTTGCCGCTGGGGACCTTGCCTGAAGGCCTGGATCGCACGGCACTGATGGAATTGCTAAAGGGTCATGCCCTGGGGGCACAGAGCCTGGTCGGGCGGTATGGTCATTGAAGATCGATGCCTGCGCGGTCCCTGTGGGAGCGGGTTTACCCGCGAAGAGGCCGGCACAGGCTAAAGCCAGTATTTCGGGTCATCGACAATCCTGGCATGCCCTTTGAACAACGGCGGCAGCTGTTCCTTGAGGTAATCGATCCAGGTGCGCACCTTGGCATCCAGGTAATGCCGCGACGGATAGATCGCATACAAGGCATTCTCCCGTAGCCGGTAAGGCGCCAGCAGCCGCCGCAAGCGCCCCTGCTCGATGGCCTCACTAGCTGTGTAGAACGGCAGCAGGCCAATGCCCATTCCCAGCTCGCTGGCCACCAGCATGGCGTCGGCCACGTTGGTCATGAAACTGTCCCGCGGGGCGATCACACAGTGGTCAAGGCCCTGGGGGAACACCCAGTCGCCTTCGTACATCGGATAGGCCATGCGCAGGCAGCGGTGCTCGTGCAGGTCTTCCGGCCGTTCGGGGATACCGTGCTGCTCCAGGTAGCTGGGCGCGGCGCAGGGAATGCTGAAAATGTTGCCCAGCGGCACGGCGATCAGCTGCGAGTCGGGCAACGCCTCGTCGACGGTGATGACCACGTCGTGCCCTTCGGCCAGTGGGTCGGGGTTGCGCTGGGACAGGATCAGCTCGATCACCACCTCCGGGCAGACCGCGTTGTAGCCGGCCACCAGCGGCATCAGCAGCATGCCCAGGCCATGGGGGCAATGCAGGCGCAGGTGGCCACGCGGGGTCAGGTGCGCGCCGCGGGCCTCATCCATGGCCTCATCGGTGAGCTGCATGATCTGCCGCGCCCGTTCCAGGAAGCGCTCGCCCGCCTCGCTCATGCGCAGGCGGCGCGTGGTGCGGTGCAGCAGGCGGGTCTGCAGCTGGTTCTCGAGCTCGGCGACGATCCGCGACACCTGCGCCGCGGAAATGTCCAGGGCATTGGCGGCGGCGGCGAAGCTGCCGCACTCCACCACCCGGGCGAAAGTGCGCATGGCGTGCAGCATGTCCATTCGGATGGCTCCCTATCGTCTGAGATTCGTACGTTCCGGGCAGGAATCTATCACGAGTTAGCCCATTTATTGTGGATCACCAATGAATACATCATGGGCAAACATTGAAAAAGGAGCCTGCCTTGAAACTTTCCCTCGCTTTTGTCGCCCTGTCTGCCGCCCTCGCCTCGTTCGGCGCCTTCGCCGACAACGCGACCCCAGCGTCTGCCAGCCAGGGCGCCAACTACGAGTACGGCATGCCGCTGGACGTGGCCAAGGTCATTTCCATCACCCCGGCCAGCAATGCCGCCGACTGCCAGATCGGTACCGCGCACATGGTGTATGTCGACCACCAGGGCCAGCGCCGTGAAGTGAACTACCGGGAAATGGGCAACTGCTCGCAGCAGTGATTCAGGCCAGTACCGCGTTGATCCAGCCTATCTGCCGGGCGAACTCGCGCAGCTTGTCCTGCGGGATGGCGTCCCGGGCCCGCTCGAAGTTGGCCAGGCTCTGCTGCTTCTGGCGCAACATGCGCTGCCACTTGGTGATGAAGGCCGGGCCTTTCTCACGCATCAGCAACGGGCCGAAGTACAGCTCTTCGGCACTGTAGGCCACCGCCTCGCAAGGTTCGGCGACGATGATCTCGTAGTCGAAACGGTTTTCCCGCAGCAACTCCTCGCTGACGATCCGGTAGCCGTTCTCCATCAGCCAGCCACGCAATTCCCGCTCGCCGCCGTTGGGCTGCAGGATCAGCCGTTGCTGGCCGCTCAGGCGATCCTTGCCGCGCTCGAGGATCTCGCACATGGTCAGGCCGCCCATGCCGCACAGGCTGATGGCGGTGATGCCGTCCGACTGTTCGATGGCGTCCAGGCCATCGGCCAGGCGCACGGTGACCTTCGCTTGCAGGCCATTGCGGCGCACATTGCGCTGGGCCGAGGCATAAGGCACCTGCGCCACTTCCCCGGCCAGCCCTGCTTCGATCACCCCACGCAACGCCAGGGCCACCGGCAGGTAGCCGTGGTCCGAGCCGATATCGGCCAGGCGCGCGCCCTGTGGCACCTGCGCCGCCACGCGCTCCAGGCGCATCGACAATGTCTGTTCGTTCAACTCAAGCCCCTTGCTCATCAATCGGGCGCGATTCTGACGGCCAGGGCGCGGTATTACAATCTGCAAGCGCCCGGTGGAGCGTTCGGCTCGACCCATCGGCCGGGCTCGCGTAGGCTTGCCGCTTACCTTCCGTTGCTAGTGAACACTCGCCCTACTCGCCCCCTCTAGCACGGGGCGCTCAGCACAGACCATCGAACTGTTAACCCCCAAATGAACCACCAGTGGGAGTAAAGACGATGGGCAACCCTAGAATCGAAGTTCCTGCACCGATAGCCGACGCGCTGGTGCACCCTACCCCTCTGTGCCAAGCCTTGGGAATCAGCCGCGCAACCCTCGATCACTGGGTCGCGGCCGGACACTTCCCGGCCCCTATCGTGATCGGCCAGATGCGCGGGAGCGGCAAGGTTTCGCGCACCGCCTTCCTGAAAAGTGAGGTCGACGCCTGGATCGAAGCCCGCAAGGCTGAGCGCGATGCGCGCCGCATCGAAACCCTGTCTGCCTGAAAAAGAAAAAGCCCCGACGGATCAGGTCAGGGCTCAATGGGGAGTGTGTATGTATGTCCAGTATATCCGATGGCGGCAATGCCGCAAGCGGCTTCGACCTCAAGGCCTTCACCCGGCGTGAAGATGAGAGGACTGCCGCTGCCGAAACGGCCTTAGCTGCAAAGAGGGCGGCCAAAGCCTCAGCCAGCGCTTGTATCACCCCGCCACCCAGTGTCATCACTGGCAGTTTCCGGCAAGCGCTCGTCTCCCTGCGCGCCGAACTCGCTGCCAATGAACAAGAGGTTGCCGTGGAGCAATCCTCGCTGCAGGGCTTACCCTCCGTCGAGTTCGGTAATAACTCCACCGTGCAGGCCAACCCTGTGCAAGCGGCACCGAGTCGCGACAACGTGGTGAAGATGGTACCCAAGGCCGAGGGCCACTCGGCATTCAAGGTCGGCGACATAGACCCGGAGTCCCGCGAGATCCTGCGCTATATCAGCGAGGACTTCATTCTGGTGACGGGTGACGGCGCAGTGTACGCCTACTACATCAAGCGCGGCTGCCGGCTGACCAAGGAAGGGATGAAACACCAGTGCGCCAAGCGCCACGGCACGATTGAACAGGTTGCGAAGATCGATAACGGCCGCGTCGAGTGGAAATCCCTGCCGGCTGGTGACATCTGGTGGGAGTGGAAGGGCCACGAGCGCCGGGTCGTGATGTACCTGGTGATGGAGCCGACCGCCGTGTCTGAGGGCGACGACGACCCCGACGTATTCAACCTGTGGCACATCCGCAAGCTGGAAATGGTCGAACGCACAGAGGGTGCTGTCTTCGGCGACATGACGATCCTGTGGAACCACCTGCTGTATCTGGCAGACGGTGACACTGGCGCGGTGGTCCGCTTCCTGTGCTGGCTGGCCTGGCTCTACCAGCACCCCGACGACAAGATCCCCACCGCCTGGCTGTTCTATTCGGAACATCGCCGAGTCGGCAAGAACCTGATCGGTCGTCTGCTTGCACGGGTGTTCGGTCCATCAATGGTGCTGACCGATGGCGACGGCAAGCTGCTCACCAGCAAGTTCGACGACGCGCTGTTAGACCGGCGTATCGCGTTCCTCAACGAAGTACGGTTGGCGGGGAAAGAGCGCGCCAACTTCGAGGTGTTCAAGAACAGGGTGTCCGCTGAGAAGGTGGTGATCGAGCCGAAGGGCCGCCCAGCCCGCGAGGTCCGCAACACTGTGCATTACATACTCACCAGCAACCACGAGGATGCGCTGCCGCTGACCGAGAACGAGGGCCGTATCAACGTCATGCGCTGCCTGGCACCACGCAAGCCCGACGCCTACTACGAAGAGCTTGTGGCCTGGATCGACGGTCCCGGCGCGGGCGTGTTCGCCAATGTCCTGGCCACCTGGGGCTTCAAGAACTGGAACCCTCACGCACCGGCACCGGAAACCGAAGCCGCCAGGGACATGCAACTGGCCGCCAGGGGGCCAGGCATCAACTTCCTGCAAGAGCGCGCCGCGTCCCGCGACGGTGCGTTCGCACTCCAGATCGGCCGCTGCCAAAGCATCTACATGGAGCTGCAGAAGCTGTACCCCGATCTCGTCAGGGACTACGGCATTACACCGCAAACCCTGCCGAAGATGCTCAAGTCCCTGGGCTTCACCCAGCTGTTCAAGGCAGGTAAAGACGGCAAGCCTTCAGGCAACCCGAACACCAAGGTGTGGTGTTTCTGCAATCACGATTGGTGGGACGGACAACTGGCCAGTGTGTGGAACGACTACCTGAAAACGCAGACGGCGCCAGAAGGCATGCCGCCTCATGGAGGTGATAGCCATGAATGAATCCATTTCCGGGTCGGTGAGTTCGCCGGCCCTACCGCCCGTGTCGTTCAGCCTGGAGGTGTACGGGTCGGCCGCGCGACGTTTTGAAAGAGATGCGGCCAAGCGCCAGGCTGATGACGCCGCTGAACACAAGGCGAAGCTCCGGCGCATCAAGGAAGAGGTGGAAATCAAGGCTGCCGAGTTCGCCTCGATCATGCTGGACAAGCACATTGCCGAAGCGCTCGACCCCTCCATCGAGCCGCGCTTGCGCCGCGACCTGCGCAATGACGTGTTGAATCGGGGCATCGGTCGCCCGGCCGAGGCTGAAAAGGACGACGCGAAAGCTCGCGACACCGCTGCACAAAATCTCCTGGATGTGCTGGCGGCGATGTCCACCAACAACCGCACAATCGAGAGCGCTGGCAAAGCTGTGCCCCGGATCGAGCGCGACGTGACGCCCGAGCATGCGGAGTTTCTGGAGATAGACCTGAACCAATTCAACGTGACTGAAGAGTGAGGCACGCCATCATGGAGCTCATCAAACGCATCATTCTGAACACCGGCATCGTGATCGTCGGTACGCTCGTCAGCGTGTTCTGGTGGTCGTATGCCAGTTGGTCTATAGCTGGATGGTTCGGCGCCAGTGATGAAGCGGTGGCGGCTATCCAGCTGAATGCAATCCTAGCCGCTGCAACCATCACACCATGCGCCATCATCCTGGCGATGCTGGTGACAGCTGCCCGCGAAGCCAAGGCAAAGAGGAGTCAGTCATGAACGACTTCGAGGAACGGGTCAAGGCGCTGATGATCATCGTCAACGACCCCAATACGCCGGATGACGCCCGCTTCGAGGCGAGGAAAGAACTCATCGACATGCACAGTGACCCGGATAGTCGCCGCCGGGCGGCCCTGCCGTACTTGGATGAAATACTAGAGGGGATGCGGGATACGGCACAGAACTCGCCCGACCCTGAGCAGCGGCGACAGGCCAAGGAGTACGTTGAGTACCTGGAATTCAGGAAGCGCGCACTGGGTGAGGACGATGAGTGAACCCCTCGATTTCAACAAGGCTGCACTCGCCAAGGTAGTCGCCAGGTACAAGGCCGGCGAGCGTGATCCCGCGTGGGAGCACAACCCAGCACTGACGGCTGCGCTCAGGGACGGGCCGGAGTATGTGCAGCACGCCGACTGGATGGTGGCCATCTACGAGTCGATGCCGGAACCCATACAGCGCATCGTGGCCACCCTAGCCAAGGTAGAGACGGCCGATGTGCCCGAGAACGAGCGCAAGGATGCGTTCATGGCCGCGCTGCTGCGCCTGCTCAGGGAGTGGGCGAGCCGGCACAATTGCCCCTGACCTGCACCGCCGCTATCATCGCTGGCCTTGTGCCATGGATAGAGTGGAGAGGATGCAATGGCGGGTTTGTGGGAGCCGGTTGGCGGGGTGTTCTGGAGTTCGCCCCCGGACGAAGGGCTGCCGTTCGTACGCTGGGCCATTTTGTCGGTGTTCGCAGTCGTCGCTGTTGCAGTGCTAGCAATTCGCATCGCCAGGAAGCGCCGCGAACCAGAATGGCATCTGCGCCAGCACATGGTGGATATCGGCGGGGCTATCACGCTGGTCTATTTGGTCGGCATTACTGCACTGACATGGGGTCGCATCGGCACGTTGAGCACCATGCCGTTAAACGAAGTGGGCGACTTCCTGGCCGGCGCTTTTGGTCCAGTGGCGTTCCTATGGCTGGTCCTGGGCTTCCTACAGCAAGGTGATGAACTGAGGCTGAGCACTAAGGCACTGGAAGACCAAGCAGGTGAACTCAAACGTACAGTTGAGCATCAGTCAACTATGGCGTCTGCCGCGCTGGATCAGATAGACGCACAGCGCGAGTCTTTGCAGATGCAATGGTACGAGCGGGAAAAGACTCTTAAAGCGGTGTTCTCGATTAACTATGGCTACCCATCACATTCTTCACCGAATGTCAGAAATACAATCTACATCACGAATCGTGGTGCTGACGCAGCCCATATGGATTTGACGTTCGAGCCTCAAATCTCTGAAGAAAGGATCCATCTGGCGGATATGCGCTCAGGTGAGCAAGAGAGTTTCTCCTTTAGTTTCAATCCTCAAGAAAGCCCACGCTCCGGTTTAGTCACTATTACGTACCTCGATGCAGAGGGAAAACCCAGGCATCAACGCTTCGTCTATGAGCTTGGTGAAGGGGATGTTTACGAGTTCAAGAGATATTTCGAGCAACCGCCCGAACGCTAAGGGGCCTCCCTGCCCCTGTGCTGAACCCCCTCATTTCCCCCGGCTGCCTTTCCCGCCCTTGCCGGACTTGCCACGCTTGAGCGTGTCGGGGTGCATCTGCGGAAAGCGCGTCACGTCGCGCACCGGTTTTCGGGTAACGCCTGGTCGTTTGTCAGCCATTTTCGATCACCTCTACTGTGCCAGTGCGGCACATTGTTGGGCGCGCTCTTCGCGCAGTTGCTTGCACCGATGCACCGTGGACCTACTGCAGTGCATCAGCTTGCAAACCGTGTTGAACGACATGCCCTTTTCCAGCAGCGCGATGATCTGTTCGGCGCGCTCCGGTATCGGGTCAGGGGTGGCATGTCGCACGGTCACTGGTTCCTCGGGCACAACACCCAGTAACTCATACGCCAGCTCGCGGGACAGACCCTCCAGCGTCGGTGCGTCGGCCATGGCGAAGAGCGCAGCGCGCATGCCACGCATGATCTGTCGGCGCTTGGGGCGCAGATGCACAGGCGACCGCTCCACCAGCCGCTGTAGGTTGCGCATCAGGTAGTCAACATCCGGCTCGGAGACGTTCATGCCCACGGCACCTGGGTAGAGGACCGTTCCATGTCCTTCCAGAACGAATCAAATTCCTCCGTGGACATGGCGGCCACGGCCTTGACGTTCAGGTTGCCGCGCTGGTCTGGAGCCCTGCCGGATCCTGGGAGCGTCGACAGGCTGGTCGGGGCCTTGGTGCTTGGGGCACGGCGAGTCGGTTGGAAGCCCAGCATCTGTGCCTTTGCGAATACCTGCTCGCAAGGGTTGAGTCCGTTGACACGGCAGTGCTGAACAAAGCCCAGCAGAGCGCCTTTCTGGACCTGCTGTAGCTCGGCCTCGCTGGCCTGCGGGTACATCAAGCGGATCTGCTCCATGGCCGACGCATTCACATGCGCATAGGCTGCGTCATAGTCCGGGTTGCTGGCCCGGAATGCCTCTTCTGCCTGCCCTGCGTAGGCCACTGCGTCGGCTGCTTGTGCCTGGAACTGTGCCTGGAACTGAGCCTGCTGATGCTGCCCCTGCATGTCGGCAAGGCGCTGCTCGAACTGCGCGGTCAGCGCCTTGACGTGGCCTTCCGGGTCATCAGAGAACTCGGGGATGGCGGCTTGCTGTTCGGCCTGTTGCTGCTGGGCAGCCTGCTGTTGCTGCTGAGCCTGGAACTGGGCCAGCTGTGCCTGCAGTTGGCGGGCCTGCTCTTGGGCCTGCTGACGGATACGCCGTTCTTCCTGCAGGGCACCGAGCGGCACAAATTGCTTGCGGCCTTTGTCTTGCGGCTGTTGCTGCTCGACCTGCTCGCCTTCGTCATCGTCGCCCGGTTGTTCTGCCAGGTGTTCGTCACGCTGATCGACGTGCTCGGTGTACGACTCAACTTCATCAGCGATGTGGTTGGGCACAGGTTCGTCGTCACGTGGCTGCGGTGGCAACCCAACGCTATCAGTCAGCTGTGCAGCCAGGCTGTTGGTCAGATCTTCATCCTGTCCGAAGTCACTCATGGCTGTTCACCTCTTTGCGGTTGGCACGTTTGGTAGGCTTGCCGCTGATAGCGGTGGTGCCTGGTTTAGGCTTGGCCGGCGTACGCGGGGTCGTGACGTTGTACCTGTTGGCCAGGTCAGCAGCAGCTTGTGCGGCAGCAGTGCGAGCGGCTTGCTCGCGTAACGCGGCAGCCAGCTCGGCTTCCAGCTCGGCTACCTTGTTGGCCGGGTTGGTCCTGGCCTCGAACGCGGCGATCTCTGCGTCGGTCAGCGGCGTGCGGTTGATCTGGTCACCAGACCAGCCGACTACGGAACCGATGCGAATACGGCGACGCTCAGCGACGCACAGCTTGATAAGGCCGTCGAGAAGCGCGAACTCTGCGCCTTCAGCACTGCGGGCGTGAGTACGGCGCTCCGGTACGCTCTCTGCCCAAGGGCCGAGCGGCACGACTGGCGCTGGAA
This sequence comes from Pseudomonas sp. NPDC089401, assembly GCF_044749485.1. NCBI lineage: Bacteria > Pseudomonadati > Pseudomonadota > Gammaproteobacteria > Pseudomonadales > Pseudomonadaceae > Pseudomonas > Pseudomonas sp. NPDC089401. Next base: position 41,123 of record NZ_JBIVIA010000017.1, read on the forward strand.
GCACGACGTCGTAACCGCCGTCAGGGTGTACGACCAGCTTGGCGCGCTGGCGATCGATGTGGTGCAGGTCAGCGCTGGCGCGCAGGTTGTCGAGTTGTCGGATGTCGTCATACATGGCTTGGTCCCTCTTGGCGGGCAGCGACGATTGCGGCGGTGAGTCGGTCAATTTCGGCCTGTTGGGTTGCTGCAACGGCGCGGCCATCCGCCTGGTTCAGCCGGCGCAGCTTGGCGCTGGCGGCTTCGAGTTCCTGGCGAGCCTTCGGCAGTGCGTCGCTGACCATCGCCTGAGCATGTTCCAGGTCATCGATGCGAGCGCGGGCAGCCTGCACAGCAGCGTGCGCCTGGGTGATCTGATCGTTCATTTCCTGCTCCCGGCCTTCGCAGCCGTCTGCTTGCGGTAGAGATCGATGGCGCCCCGACTGCCGTTGCGCAGGTATGGGGTGAACGCCTGTTTAGCGCTGCGACGAGCACCGGACATGACCTTGTCCAGGGCCTCGGTACGCTCGTCATCGTCCATGCTCTGCCACGCCTTGGAGCGCATCAGCGCAGTGGCGTCGGCGTGCATTCGGTTGTTGGCCAGCTCGTTCAGCTCGCTCTGCTGCGCCATGGTCAGCTCGACTTTTTCGCTGCGCTGGTGCGGGGCCGTAGGCTTCAAGGTGAAAGCGCGCTTCATCGCCTGCGGTGCCCAACCAAGGCGCCCAGCCTCTACGCGTACCGGGTCATCGCTCGGCACAGTGGATGGGATAGGGCCGATGCGTCCGATCTGCCGTTGCGGCTCCAGCAGTGCGGCGCCGAATTGGTCACGCTTGATCGGCAGCGATTCACGCAAGCCAGGCAGGCGGTACTTGAGCTGGTCGGTGAAGCTGTCGCGGTCGGTTTCGCGCTGGTACGGGTCCAGGTAGCGGCCGACGTGGGAGAGGATCGTGGCTGGCTGCACAAGTGTGGCAGCGGCGCGGTTGACCCAGCTGCCGCCGTAACGGTCGGGGTCGGTCATCGCTTGCATCACGCCACTCAAACCCTGGAGCCAGGTTTTCGAGGTGAAGTTTCGGCCGATGGCCTTTACCAGTTCAGCGAAACCGAGTTCTTGTTTCTGCGCGCCGCTGGCCACGTCGGCGGCGATCCCCACCAAGGTAGCCATAGGCTCGATACGGCTGTACTGCTGCCACTGTCCGTTGATCTTCATGCTGTAAGGTTGGTTGCCAGCGGCGAGCCAGGCGCGGCGCTCTTCCGGGTCACTCGGGCCGCCACCGGTAAGGTTGCCAGCCGTGAGGCCTACCGCACCGAGGGAGATCAGCAGGGAGCCAATGCCCATCCGTGCCAGTGCTTCTTCCTGGCGAGCGCCACCGGCCTTGAGGTCTGCACGAACTTGCTTGAAGATCGGCGCCGCTGGGCTGTGCTTTGCTGCGTAGGTGATCAGGTTCGCTGGTGTCTTAAGGAACGGAAAAACGAGATTGCCGGACCCGTAGGGCAGCGCGTGGCGCAGACGATTCACGGCCTGGGTGATCTCACCCGCCCGGTTGTTGAAAGTGTGGAACAAGGCCGCGTCTTCACCAGCTTCAATCAGTTCCTTCGAAGGGTCAGCGATGATTTCCTGCACCCGCTTGTGCACAGCTGCGGGACCTTGGCCTTTCATTTCCTGGGCGGCCATGCGGTAGGCACCGGCATACCGGGCCATGCCGTCGTTCAGGTATTTGAAGAACTGATCTTCCGACTGCAGCAGGCGCAGCGGCACCCCCCACACCTTCTGGCCAGGGTAGTCAGTGCGGTACACCTCTGCCTTGTTCTCGTTGCCGAACGCATCTTCGCCTGTCTTCCAAGAACTGACCGCGCCACGGGCACCGTTGACAGCGCCCTCCAGCATGCCGCCCAGCTGGTAGACGGATTCACCGACACGTGTTTCCCCATTCAGACCAACCAGGCGCTTGGCGGCACCGATACCTCCAGCCAGTGCGCGGGTGGGAACCTGCATCAAGCTGGTAGCCAGGTTCGACAGCACGTTGACGAAGTGGGTGTCGGGCGACGACAGGAGCATGGACTTATAGAAGGTCCAGAAACCATCGCTGCCAGCCTGGCGCGCCAGCTTGTTTGCTGCCTCAACGCCACCGATACGGGCCGCATTGGTCAGAGCGTCGGCAATTGCCTTGGCGCCTTGGGCACCGCCGACAGAGTCCAGCATATGGCCGGCCTGTTTCATCGTGGTCACGTCGGCGCGCATGGCGGACATGGCCCGGCCGATCTCGGCGCGGCTGGCCATCACGGCCCTCTGCGTAGTGCGCAGGTCGGTCAGTGCCTGCAGGAAATTGGCCTGCTCGATCTCGGTGGCGTTGCCGCTGCTGACCTTCTGACTCAGGTCCATGGTCTTGAGCGTCTGGTCTTTGAGCATGCGAGTCGCTGCGACCTGTTCTTCGGCATTGAACGCCACGCCTACGCGATGCTTGCGCAGCTTCTCGATGGTGGTCCCAGTGAGCGCAGCAAGTCGGCCGGTTTCTTCCCAGCTGATGGCGCCACGGCGTGCGGCTTCGATGTTCGGCTCGTCGTCGGCGAGCAGGGCCAGACTGCTGTCCATTTGCTGTTGGTCCATGCCCATCGCCTGGAACAGGGGCCGGACATTTGTCGAGCCAGCAAACGGCGTTTTCGGCACAGATGGTGGGGCCGCCTGTGGGGCCGGTGGCGTTGGCGGCGCGGCGGGAGCAGGGGTAGCCATGGCTTCGGCTTCTGGCGCTGCGGCTGGGGCCGCTGGCGGCTGTTCTGCGGGGGTGTTCAGGTTCGGCCGGCTGACCAGATTGGCGCCGCCACCCATCGCGGCACCGAGCACCGCACCTTGGCCGGCCGCGTTGGCTATGCCCTCCATTGCCGGGCGGCCGGTGGCCAGGTTGGTCAGCAGTTGCTGCTGCGCGCTCTGCGATAATTCTTCAAAACTCTCGACACCGGTTCCCGTGAGCGCCCGGTTGACCAGCGACTTGGCCACATCGGTGCCGTTCTGCCCGGCCAGCATCGCGTCCACATCACCAATGCCGAGCGCGCGGCCGATGCGTGCACCAGCAGCGCCAAGCAGACCAGTCATGCCACCCGACAACAGGGCCAGGCCAGTTTGTCCTGCAGTGAGGCCGCCGGTCTGTTGCACAGTTTGTGCAGCTTGCTGGCCAGCCGCGGCCAATCCTTCACCGCCACCTGCACCGAGTGCGCCGGCAATGCCCGGAGCGGCACCGGCCAGCTTGGCGCCAGCTGCGATACCACGACCTGCCACGCCACCGGCCACCATGGACGGAACGCTTTCGATCACCTGGCCAGCGGCGTATGCCGGGTTGCGGAGGACAGCCTCCGCTGTATCGAGGAAGCCTTGTGCGTCCGCCACTTCCTTGCGCTGGGCCAGGGCCTGCGGAGACATTTCGGCATCGAGCGCAGCGCGAGCCTTCTGAGAATCCAGGCCATGCTCTGCAAGCCACGGAGTGACCGCGCCACCCGTGGCGATATCACCCAGACCGGCGATGGAGTCGAACAAGCCGTAGGCACCACGGCCGATGTGGGCACCGGTATCGGTAACCCACTGGCCGGCACTACGGTTGGGGAGGTCAGCCGGCTGCACAGGTTGCGATGGCTCGGCGTCGATGGGATCACCGAACGCCGACAGCGGGTCACCGAACGCGCTTACCTGCGGCTGCGCTGGCGCCGCCTGCGGTTGGCGTACTGCAGGAGCAGGCGCCGCTGGTTCGTCATCGAGGTCGTCACCGAAAGCACTGGTGGCCATTGCACGTTAACCTCGCTTAGTAGCGGTCTTGCCGCTCACTGGATCAACGTAGGGGGCGCCGGCTGGCAAGGCGTCGTAATCTGCTCGGGTCAGCGGGCGTGCGATCTGCGCCTGGCCGGGCACGCGGGTGCCAGCTTTCGGGGCTGGCTTCTTCGCAGCGCCGCCACCGGCTGCAGCCATCGGCAGTACGCCGACCGGGGCCTGCGGTTGCGGGGCGTAGCTCTGGAGACTGCCGGTACCTGGCAGGCTGCTGGCATCTGGCACAGCTTTGTCGCCAGGCTCGGTGCCGTTCAAGATCGCGTCAACCATACCGTCTGCACCGGACTTGGGCTTGGCTTTGCGGCCTGGACTGTATTGGCTGAACGGCTCACCCCAAGGGGCGTAGTCGTTGATGCTCGGGTCGAACTTGTACCGCTGCATCTGGTTGTTGCCGATGGGTTGGTCAATGTAAGGACGCGGTGCGGGGGTGCGTGGCTCGGACGACTGTCCGCCACCTTGATGTGCCTGGCGGGTATCGAACTGGCTTTGCTGTTGTTGCAGCGTGGCGGCGCGGTGAGCCCGCAGGGCGTCGTTGGCGTTGGCGCGCAGCACAGCTTCGGGGTCGAGGCCTTGCGCGGCCAGGGTGCGAGCGAGCGGCCCGAGCTGGGCCTGTACGCTTGGGTCGGCGAACGCGGCCTGCTGGCGCTGCTGGGCTTCCTGTTTGGCCTGGGCGGCCTGCATGGCCATGGCCTGCTGCTGTTGCTGCAGGGCGGTCATCTGCTGGCGGTACTGAGCCAGCTCCTGTGCCCGGCGTTGCTCCTGCAAGAGCACAGCAGCTTGGCTGCCGGCCTGACCCAGCGCTTGCGAGCTGGAGCCCTGACGCCCCTGCGCCATGAGCTGCAGGCCGAGCATCATCCTCGGGTCTTGCATCAGGTTGCCGACGTTCTCGGCGCTTAGCAGGTCGGAAAATGCCACGGTTGTCTACTCCACCAGCACGGCGGCTGGTAATCAATGAATGGTGTCGTTGCCCTGGATGAGGGGCGAGCGCATCAGTGCCTCGGCCAGCGCCATGGTGGCGGCGTGGGCGGCATCAGCTTTGGCCTGCTGTTCAGTGCTGAGCACAGGTGGCAGAGGCATGGCGAGTGCAGTAGAGAAGTTCATGGCTGTTGCTCCTGTTGGGTGAGGGCGACGCGCAGGTCGCGCTGTTCTTGAAAGGTGAGGTCGGCGAGGTCGAGCTGGCGGCGCATGGCAAACGTGCCGTCGGGGTTCTCGGTCAGGTAGAACGGTCCGAACTTCCCGCTGCGAGTACGGGCAGGCTCGGTACGTCTGGCCAGCGCCAGGCGCAAACGGCACTCGGCTTCTGTGAGGTGGGCAGTCTGGTCGTAGGCGAAGGCGGCCAGGTCACTCAACGCGTAGACATGCTGATCGCGTTTGCCGATGCGGGTGATGAAGTGGGAAGGCAGGTCGTCGTGGTGGCACAGCGCGCTGCGAGTGACAGAGCACAGGTCAGCCAACTGCGTGGCGGTGACGGCGGCGGTGACACTGGCTGGCTGGTCCATGGTTGGGAACCTCCCGTTAAGTGCACTCAACTGTATATAAGTTGGTTGTCTATACAATAACTTTCCGACGAACGGCATGATTATTGCATGGCTTGTTTTAGTTGCGTGTCGAAGTTTCCGTGTAGTTGCGTTTGCGAACGGCACAGTGATGTGGGTTTATTTTAATTAATGATTTATGTAAGCGGCTGATTTTGGTAGGTGATTTTAAGTTGCGTTCTCAAGCTGGGATTAATTTGGGTTTGAATTTTTAACTGTTTGGGCACAGGTTTTAGGCGGGCTGAGTGTGGGGTTAGGGCTTGGATTTTTGGTCAGAAATTTAGGAAAAATTTGGAAATTTCACACCTCTAGTTATATGTTCACAACGATGCGCAACCGGAGCATGGCACCCGGGACGGTCGACTTTCTGCCCCTGGAGGACTTTTCCCTGCGCTGCCAGCTAGTCAGCCCCGTCGTCGATGCCGATCTCGCTGAATATGAAGCGTTTCAGCAATATCAATCAACCTTTGTTAATGCAGACCCACAGCTTTTGGGATGACCCCTCTTTTTGGTAGAGGCTGCGCCGAAGACCTGACCCCCTCGATCACTTCAATATAGTCATTAGGGTATTGTCTAATGACCATCTGTCGGATGACCATCTTGTCGCTGGCTCCAGCCTTGCTATTCAGGTCTATATCGACCACCTTGTTAATGTCTTAGACCCTAATGACCAGATCGAGGTGGACCATGGCCAAGGCAAAGCACATTGGATACAAGCGGGTTTCCACTGAGGACCAGAACACCGACCGCCAGCTGGATGGCGTCGCCTTGGACGATGAGTTCGTCGACCACGCCAGTGGCGGCACCACTGATCGCCTGCAGCTGGCACAGATGCTTCGCATGGCCCGATCTGGTGACACGGTGCATGTCCACTCCATTGACCGCCTGGCGCGCTCCCTGATCGACCTGGAGGCGCTGGTCAAAGAGCTGAACAGTAAGGGTGTCGATGTCAAGTTCCACAAGGAGAGCCTTGTCTTCCAGGCTGCCGACAATGGCGACGACGCAGGCATCAATACCCTGATGCTGCAAATGCTGGGCGCCGTCGCACAGTTTGAGCGGACCTTGATACGTGACCGTCAGCGCTTCGGCATCGAGCGCGCCAAGCGAGAAGGTAAGTACAAGGGGCGAGCCAAGAAGGCCGACGACGCCAGGATGGTGGAACTCAAGAACAGCGGCATGACCTACCAGCAGGTGGCCGACAAGATGGGCGTCAGCGTCAGCACAGTGCAGCGGGCACTGAAGGGGCGATCATGAATCTAGGGGTCAGGGATGGCACCAACCTAATAACGAGACTAATAACGAGACTAACAAAGCCTCAAACCCGCACCCTAGAGCGGTCCTTGTTACTTTTATTAGTTTTATTACCCAAATTGACCTACCCGGCTCCTGGCGCCGCCACCAGCACAGCGTTATTACGCTTATGCGATTTTCAGTGTACACCTGCACTCTCTCTCTCTCTCTCTCTCTCTCTCTCTAGTAGAAAACCTAATAAAACTAATAAAAGTAACAATCGACCGCTCTGTGCCGGGCCTCCGAGCCTTATTACCTGTGCTCAGCAACCTAATAAAACAGACCCGAAACCTAATAAAATTCAGCTGTGCAGCCGCGCCAAAGACCCAAGATCCTCGACAAACCACGCCCCTCTATAATCCGACAAGCGCAGATTCAGCCTCAGACCTGGACACCCCGTTACTTGCCTCCCAGCACAGATTCTCGATGAAGTCGGCCCACTTCTGCATGGCCACTCGGCGCTGGGGCAGCAGCTGCGTGCGGGCGTATGCTTCCTTTAGCGGCCCCGGCTGGCGATGCCCAAGGCTCAGCTCTAAGACTATCGGGTCCAGCTCGAGCACTTCGTGCCCAATGCTGCGCAGTGTGCTCCGAAAACCATGTGCAGTCAGTTCGTCTTCGCTGTACCCGAGGGCGCGGATGGCGAGCAGCAGTGTGGTCGGACTGAGGTGCACCGAGGGGCTACGGTCGGACGCGAACACCCACCCACCCTGCTCCGGCTGTCGCTGCACCCTACCCCCAAGCCCGAACGGCGTGGGCACAGTTGCAGCCATGCCGCGGCGCTCTTTGATAAGGCTCAGCTGACCAATGACCTGACTGGCCAAAGGCACGATTAGCCGGCGTCCCGTCTTCGTTGGTGTAAAGCTCCACTGTGCTTGCTCGAAGTCGATGTCTTCCCACCTCATGCCGCACAGCTCGGACGGTCGCACAGCAAGTAACGGCAGGAGCCAAAGCGCCCACGTCGCAGGCTTATCAGGCGGAGCCATATCCATGACCCGACCGAAGTATTCGCGCAGCTCGTCGGTGGTCTGCAGGCCCGGATGGTGGCGAGTCTTGCGCGCATTGACCAGAGTCTTGCCCCGCCCAACTGCGACGTTGTCGTCGACCGCACCCAGGTCCACGGCGAAATCCAGTATCTGCTTGATGGTCACCCGCGCGTGGGCTACAGCGGTGGGACGGGAGCCGAGATCAACCAGCAACCGACTGATGTGGCGCCAGGTGATCTCGTGCACAGGCTTTGCGCCAAGAGCTGGCAACAGGTGCAGGTCGAGCGTGGTCCGGTAGTTCAGCAAGGTTTTCTTGGCCAAGTCGCCCCGCCCTGCCAACCACTGCTTGGCCACCCGCTCGAATGTCCACCCCTCACGCTCCAACTGCGCTTCCGCTGCTGCCTTCTTGGCTTTCAACGGATCGACACCCTCAGCTATCTGTGCGCGAGCCTCCTCAGCAAGAGCACAAGCTTTCGCGAAGCTGATGCCTGGCCACGCGCCGATCGTGAATGTGTTTTCCACGCCTCGTATGCGGTACTTCAAGCACCACGTCTTGGAGGTGGGAGTGACCTTCACAAACAGACCAGGCACAGCGCCTGTGCTGTACTTGCCCGGAGCGACCAGCTTTGCGACAGCGGCATCACTGCCGGCCCGCTCTTTTTGAGGGACTGGGGTATCTTGGTTCAAGGTGGTGGTATCCGCACTGCCATGGGGGTATGAGCCAGGGGTAGCTTACCACCACATTCGGCCCATTTACAGGGTATGAGTTTGGGGGTATATTGCACTTACAGCAAGCGCTAACCCAGTAATATCAAGGCCTGCGCAGATGGATGCTGAAAGTAAGGCGAACCTCAATCCTTCCGTTGCAAGGCAAAAGGCCCATGGCAAACATCATCTACACCCCGGATTCCGACGCCGAGTCGATCTCCTCCGACGTCGCCGAGTTCAACGGCATCCTGGTCACCACCCAGATTCCCACCGACGCCGACGGCAACCTGGTGCTGGGCGATATCGTGCAGCAGAGCGAAAGCACGCTGCAGGCCCTGAAAGTCGCCCTGGAAAAGGCCGGCAGCGGCATGGACAAGGTCATGCACCTGACCATCTACCTCACCGACATGGCCGACCGCGCCGCGTTCAACGAGGTCTACCAGCGCTTCTTCAGCAAACCGTGGCCGGTCCGTGCGGCGGTGGGTGTGGCGGCATTGGCCTACCCTGAGATGCGCGTGGAAGTCACCGCCATGGCCGCCAAGGCCTGATCCGAACTTTTCAGCAATCTGCTGATTCGCTTGTGGGAGCGGGTTTACCCGCGAATGCGTCATACCAGCCATCGACGCTGGGCCTGCCGACGCCTTCGCGGGTAAACCCGCTCCCACAGGGTTCGGCTTGATTGACCGCTCATCAAGCAGGAAGCTGCATGTATTACCCCCCTTTTCGCCGCAAGGCCCTGATCGCCCTGCTGCCCAGCCTGGGTTTGTACCCGCTCGCCCAGGCCGAACCGGCCACCACCTTCAACCTGCTGGAACCAGTGGTGGTCACCGGCACCTACGCGCCGAACCCGAGCTTCGACCTGCCCTACTCCATCGACACCGTGAGCCGCGAGCAGATCGCCGACGGCCAACTCGGCGTGAACCTGTCCGAAGCGCTCAACCGTGTGCCCGGCCTGGTGGTGCAGAACCGCCAGAACTACGCCCAGGACCTGCAGATTTCCTCGCGCGGCTATGGCGCCCGCTCGGCCTTCGGCATCCGCGGGATCAAGCTGATCAGTGACGGCATCCCGGCCAGCACCCCCGATGGCCAGGGCCAGGCCGCCTCGCTGAACCTCGACGTGGCCGACCGCATCGAAGTCCTGCGCGGCCCGGCCTCGGCCATCTACGGCAGCAATGCCGGTGGCGTGATCCAGATGTTTTCCCGCGACGGGTCCGGCCCGCCCAAGGTCGGTGCCGAAACCACCTTCGGCAGCGATGGCTTCAACAAGAACCACGTCTACAGCGAAGGCGGCAATGAAAAGGCCGGTTTCCTGATCGACGCCTCGCGGCTGGACACCGACGGCTACCGCGACCACAGCGCCGCGCGCCGTGACCAGACCTTCGCCAAGGTGCACGTCAAGCCTGACGAGGACAGCCGCCTGGCGCTGATCTTCAGCACCCTGGAGCAGAACGGCACCGAAGACCCCCTGGGCCAGACCTGGGATGCCTACAAGCATGACCCACGCTCGGTGTCGTCGCGCGCCGAACAGTACGACACGCGCAAGAGCATCCACCACCAGCAGCTGGGCATGAACTACGAGCGTTATTTCGGCGACGCCACCTTGCAGTTCAACCTGTATGCCGGCAAACGCAGCGTCATCCAGTACCTGTCGATTCCCAAGGGCACCGCGCCGAACAACCGCGGCGGCGGCGTGGTCGACTTCGACCGCGAGTTCCACGGCGGCACCCTGCGCTGGATCCAGCCGATCAGCGCCGCCCCCGGCAACCTGACCCTGACCTTCGGCGCCGACTACGACCGCAGCCGCGACGACCGCCGCGGCTACCAGAACTTCAGCGGCGACACCCTGGGCGTCAAGGGCGAGCTGCGCCGTGACGAAAAGGACACCGCCACCAGCCTCGACCCCTATGTGCAGGCGCACTGGGAGCTGGACCGCTGGACCCTCGACGCCGGCCTGCGCCACAGCAGCATGGAGATGGAGGTCGACGACCACTACCTGGCCAACGGCGATGCCAGCGGCTCGAAGAAGTACCAGCGCACCACCCCGACCCTGTCGGTGATGTACGCCTTCACCCCCGACCTGCATGGCTATATCAGCGCCGGCAAGGCCTTCGAGACCCCGACCCAGGCCGAAATGGCCTATGCGCCGGGCGCACTGGAAGGGTTCAACTTCGGCCTGGAGCCGGCCACCAGCACCCAGTACGAACTGGGCCTGAAAATGCGCCCGGATGAGCGCACGCGGATCAATGCGGCGGTCTTCGAGATCCGCACCAAGGACGAGATCGTGGTCGCCGCCTCCACCGATGGCCGTACCAGCTATCGCAATGCCGGCAAGACCCTGCGGCGCGGCTTCGAACTGAGCGTGCAGCGTGAGCTGAACGAACAGTGGCAGGCCAACCTGGCCTATACCTTGCTCGATGCCACCTATGACGAGGCGTTTACCCAGGGCAGCAACACCATCGACAAGGGCAACCAGTTGCCCGGCGTGCCGCGCAGCAGCCTGTTCGGCGAACTGGTGTGGAAGCCGCGTGACGGCATCAGCATGGGGATCGAGGGGCAGTATCGGAGCCAGGTGTATGTCGAGGACACCAACGACCAGCATGCGGCGCCGAGCTATGCGGTGTTCAACTGGCGGACCCGGTTCGAACAGCATGTGGGGCCGTGGACATTCCATCAGCTGGTGCGCCTGGACAACCTGCTGGATCGGCAGTACGTGGGGTCGGTGATTGTCGGGGATGGCAATGGCCGGTATTACGAGGCGGCGCCGGGGCGATCCTGGTATGCCGGTGCTGGGCTGGAGTACCAGTTCTGACCGTTTGGGCCGCCTCGCGGCCCTTCGCGGGCAAGCCCGCTCCCACAGGTCATGCGCAGACCTGTGGGAGCGGGCTTGCCCGCGAAGGGCTGCGAAGCAGCCCCGGCATTCTTGATGCCTAACGCTGCACTTCCATTTTCAACAATGCCGCCCCCAGGCACTTGCCATGGGCATCCAGGGCCAACGACCGCGTCACCCCTCCCCGCAACAACCCCGGCAACACGAAATTCAACGCATGCAACTGCGGCATCTCATACCGCCGCACCGGCCCCGCATTGGCATCACGCAGATGCGCAAACCAGGCCTCGACCTTCTCCGCCGTCACCTCCCGCAGCAACAGCGGATAATCCTCGGCCTTGAACGCAATCAGCGAAATGTTCGAGGTATCGCCCTTGTCCCCGGTACGGGTATGGGCGAGTTCATGCAGTAACACAGTCATGGGCATACCTCCAGGTGGACACAGGGCATGGCGAGCTCGCGCGGCAGGTTAAGGCTGGCCACTGCCAGCACCTCACGCACCTGTCGGGTGGCACCGCCACCGCCTGCCGGGCCGTTGGTGTACAGCGTCTCGACTTCGTTGGCCAGGGCTTGCGCCATGGCACGGCTGGCGCAGCGCCCGGCCACCCGCAGGCGCACCTCCCAAGGCTCGCCCGGCTGGCCGAAGCGGCTGCCGTGCAGCGAATCGACGCCCAGCAGCTCGCAACGCAGCTCCTCGACCGCGACACCGGTCAGCGCCAGGCGTTGCTCCACCACCTGCCCGGCCAGGCGCGCGCGGGCCACGGCGTTGGGGCCGCCATAGGAAATCTGCCCCTCGCCGATCCAGCCGTCGCGGTAACCCACCGTCACTTTCAATTGATCGGGACGCTGCGTACCACTGGCTCCGCTGGCCGCGACCCGGTCGGGCGCCTGCTGGTCGAAACGCACGGCAGAGAAGTCGGCCACCACATCCGGTGTCAGGTAGCAGCGCGGGTCATGCACTTCGTAAAGCAGCTGCTCGGTGCAGGTCGCCACATCGACGCGCCCGCCGCTGCCGGCAACCTTGGTGATCAGTGCGTGGCCGTCGGCATCGATCTCGGCCAGGGGGAAGCCCAGCCGCGCCAGGTCGGGCACGTCCTTCACCCCCGGGTCGGCGAAGTAGCCGCCGCTGACCTGTCCGGCGCATTCCAGCAGATGCCCGGTCAAGGTGCCACGGCCGCGCCGCAGCCAATCATCCGCCGCCCAGCCGAACGCGTGCAGTTGCGGAGCCAGAAACAACGACGGGTCGGCGACGCGGCCGGTGAGCACCACGTCGGCATCCTGACCCAGTGCTTCGACGATGCCCTCGACGCCAAGGTAGGCATTGGCCGACACCAGGCGCTCGCCCAGGTCAGCCACGCGCTGCCCATTGTCGAGGGGCCATTCGGGGTGCTGGCGCAGCACTGCCAGCACATCATCGCCCTCCACCGCCGCCACCTTGAGCCCGTGCAGGCCCAGCTCGGCGGCGATCGCCAGCACCTGGCGCACCGCGCCACGGGGGTTGGCCGCGCCCATGTTGCTGATGATGCGCAGGCGCCGTCCAGGTTGACGCACATAAGGCAGCACGGCGCGCATGCGTGTGGCCAGCAACGGGTCGAACCCGGCCTCGGGGTCCGCCAGGCGGGCCTGCTGGGCCAGGGCGATGGTGCGCTCGGCCAGGCATTCGAAGATCAGGTAGTCGAGCTGGCCGTCGCGGGCCAGCTCCACGGCAGGTTCCAGGCGGTCGCCGGAATAGCCGGCGCCGGCACCGATACGCAAGGTTTTCATGTCAGAAGACTCCCAGTGCCAGCGCGGTCAGGGTCATCAGCACCGACGCGGCGAACAGAAATGGCAAGGTGAAGCGTTGGTGGTCGGCCAGGTCGAGCTTGCACAGGCCTACCAGCAGGAAGGTTGCGGGGGTCAACGGGCTGACCGGGAAGCCCGTGGTGTGCACGCCCAGCAGCGAGGCCTGGGCCACCTGCACCGGGTCCACGCCCAGCGAGCGGCCGACCTCGGCTATCACTGGCATCACCCCGAAGTAGAACGAATCCGGGTCGAACAACAGGCTCAGCGGCATCGACAGGAAGCCCACCAGCGCCGGGATCAGCTTGCCGTGGCCCGGCGGGATCTGCTGCACGGCAACTTCGGCCATGGCCTTGAGCATGCCGGTGCCCTGCATGATGCCGGTGAACACGCCGGCAGCCAGGAGGATGCTGGCCATGGTCAGCGCGGTCTTGGCGTGGGCGTCGATACGCGCGCGCTGCTGGTCGACCCGCGGATAGTTCAGGCACAGCGCGGCCACCGTGCCGAGCATGAACACCACCACCGGGTCGACCCAGCCGGCAATCATCACCGCCATCACCAGCACGGTCAGCAGCAGGTTCGGCCAGAACATCCGTGGCCGGCGCAGGGTCTGCTCCTCGTCCGTGAGCACGCGCTGGGGCGCGGCGATGTCGCTGCCGGCCAGCAGGCCCAGGCGTTTTTCCTCACGCCGGCCCAGCCACCAGGCGCAAGCGAAGACGAACGCCAGGCCCATCAGCTGTACCGGGATCAACGGCTGGAACAGGTCGGCCACCGGCACATGCAGGGCGGCTGAGGAACGCAGCACCGGCCCGGTCCAGGGCAGGAAATTGACCCCGGCGGCCATCGCTGCCACGCAGGCCAGCACCCGCCGGTCGATGCCCAGGCGCGTGTACAGCGGCAGCATCGCCGGCACCGTGACCAGGAAGGTCACCGCGCCCGAGCCGTCCAGGTGCACCAGCAAGGCCAGCAAGGCGGTGCCGCAGACGATGCGGGTCGGTCGCGTGCCAACGGCGCGCAGGATGCGGTCGATGATCGGGTCGAGCATGCCGGCATCGGTCATCACCCCGAAGAACAGGATGGCGAAGATGAACATGCCCACCACCGGGGCGACGTTCTTGATCCCGATGAGGATGAAGCCGCTGGTTTGCAGGCCGAAACCGGCCAGCAGTGCGGCCGCGACGGGAAAGGCGATCAGCGCCACGAGGGGCGAGATGCGCTTGCTCATCACCGCGACGAGCAGGGACAGGATGGTAATGACGCCGTAGAGGGCGAGCATGGGAGACTCCGGCTTGTTTTTGTTGTTGCCCCGAGTATCGGGATGGGCCGGCATGCGTGTAAATTGCAATTTAACGCCAGGCACATTCGAAAAAACAAAATGAAGAATGCTCTGCAGCACATCCGTGCCTTCCTCACGGTCGCCCAGCGCGGCAACTTCGCCCGCGCCGCCGACGACCTGCACTTGTCGCCCTCGGCGCTGACCGTGCAGATTCGCCAGCTCGAAGGCTGGCTCGGGGTCGCCCTGCTCGAACGCAGCCCGCGCCATGTGGCGCTGACCGCTGCCGGGCGCGAGGCGTTGCCGGCGATGGAGAAACTGCTGCTGGACCTGGGCAACATCGTCAGTGCCAGCCAGGACCTGGCGGCGATACGCCGCGGCGTGGTGACCGTGGCCGCCCTGCCCTCGCTGTGTGCCGGCGCCCTGCCCGAGCGGCTGGCGGTGTTTCGCCGCGACTACCCCGGCATCGAGGTGCGCCTGCGTGACCTGGTGGCCGAGCGCATCATCGAGCGGGTACGCGATGGCGATGTCGACTTCGGCCTGGGCGTGCGTGCCGGGTTGGGCCATGGGCTGGAATTCGCGCCGCTGTTGCATGATCGTCTGTGCCTGTTCCTGCCCACCGACCACCCGCTGGCCAGTGGCGACCTGCACCTGGCTTGCCTGGACGAGCAACCGATGATCCTGACCGGGCGCGACAGCAGCGTGCGGGCGCAGATCGAGCAGGTGTTCCGCGAGCGCGGGCTGAGACTGCGGGCGGCGATGGAGGCCAACTACATGTCCACGGTGCTGGCACTGGTGCGTAATGGCTTGGGGATTGCCCTGCTGCCGGAGTCGGCGGATGACGGCGAGCGGCGGCTGGTGCGCCGGCAGCTGGATGAACCGGGGCTGGAGCGGGAGCTGGGGGTAATTACCCGCGGCGAATGCAGCCTGTCGCCGGCGGCTGAACGGTTGGTGGAGTGCCTGAAAGGCATCAGCCTTTGAAGCCCGCGAACACAGCGCCGTACCTGTGGGAGCGGGTTTACCCGCGAAGAGGCCGGCACAGGCCATGCACCTCTGGGCACCCGATGATGCCACCCGCCCCATTCCCCGCTACAATGCCGCCCTAACCGTGACAGCCCGAACCTATAACGACATGTCCCTTCCAAAGAATCACCTGGAACTGCTCAGCCCTGCCCGTGACGTGGCCATCGCCCGCGAGGCGATCCTGCACGGCGCTGATGCCATCTACATCGGCGGCCCGAGCTTCGGCGCGCGGCACAACGCCTGCAACGAAGTCGGCGAGATCGCCGAGCTGGTCGAGTTCGCCCGCCGCTACCATGCCCGGGTGTTCACCACCATCAACACCATCCTCCACGACAACGAGCTGGAACCGGCACGCAAGCTGATCCACCAGCTCTACGACGCCGGCGTCGACGCGCTGATCGTGCAGGACCTGGGGGTGATGGAGCTGGATATCCCACCGATCGAGCTGCACGCCAGCACCCAGACCGACATCCGTACCCTGGAGCGGGCCAAGTTCCTCGACCAGGCCGGTTTCTCCCAGCTGGTGCTGGCCCGTGAGCTGAACCTGCAGCAGATCCGCGCCATCGCCGCCGAAACCGACGCGGCCATCGAGTTCTTCATCCACGGCGCGCTGTGCGTGGCCTTCTCCGGCCAGTGCAACATCTCCCACGCCCAGACCGGGCGCAGCGCCAACCGCGGCGACTGCTCCCAGGCCTGCCGCCTGCCGTACACCCTCAAGGACGACCAGGGCCGCGTGGTGGCGTTCGAGAAGCACCTGCTGTCGATGAAGGACAACAACCAGACCGCCAACCTGGCGGACCTGGTCGATGCCGGCGTGCGCTCGTTCAAGATCGAGGGCCGCTACAAGGACATGGGCTATGTGAAGAACATCACCGCCCACTACCGCAAGGAACTCGACGCCATCCTCGAAGGCCGCCCGGAGCTGGCCCGCGCCTCCAGCGGGCGTACCGAGCACTTCTTCCTGCCCGACCCGGACAAGACCTTCCACCGCGGCAGCACCGACTACTTCGTCACCGATCGCAAGGTGGACATCGGCGCCTTCGACTCGCCGACCTTCACCGGCTTGCCGGTGGGCGTGGTGGAGAAAGTCGGCAAACGCGACATGCAAGTGGTCACCGAAGTGCCGCTGACCAATGGCGACGGCCTCAACGTGCTGGTCAAGCGCGAGGTGGTGGGCTTCCGCGCCAATATCGCCGAGCCGCGTGGCGAGTTCGAGGAAGACGGCCAGAAGCGCTACCGCTACCGCGTCGAGCCCAACGAGATGCCCGAGGGCCTGTACAAGCTGCGCCCGAACCACCCGCTGTCGCGCAACCTCGACCACAACTGGCAACAGGCCCTGCAGCGCACCTCGTCGGAGCGCCGCGTGGGCGTCGAGTGGCACGCGGTGCTGCGCGAACAGCGCCTGATGCTGACCCTCAGCAGCGAAGAAGGCGTCAGCGTGCAGGTGGCGCTGGACGGCCCGTTCGGTGCGGCCAACAAGCCGCAGCAGGCACTGGACCAGCTGCACGACCTGCTTGGCCAGCTGGGCACCACGATGTACCACGCCAACGCCATCGAGCTGGATGCGCCGCAGGCGTACTTCATCCCCAACTCGCAGCTCAAGGCCCTGCGCCGCGAAGCCATCGAGGCACTGACCGAAGCCCGCGTCAAGGCCCACCCGCGCGGCGCGCGCAAGGCCGAGACCACGCCACCGCCGGTGTACCCGGAGTCGCACTTGTCGTTCCTGGCCAACGTGTACAACCAGAAGGCCCGCGACTTCTACCACCGCCACGGCGTGCAGCTGATCGACGCGGCGTACGAAGCCCACGAGGAACACGGCGAAGTGCCGGTGATGATCACCAAGCACTGCCTGCGCTTCTCGTTCAACCTGTGCCCCAAGCAGGCCAAGGGCGTGACCGGCGTGCGCACCAAGGTGGCGCCGATGCAGCTGATCCAGGGTGATGAGGTGCTGACCCTGAAGTTCGACTGCAAGCCGTGCGAGATGCATGTGGTGGGCAAGATGAAGAGCCACATCATCGACCTGCCGACGCCGGGGAGCGCGGTGGCCCAGGTGGTCGGGCACATCAGCCCGGAAGACCTGCTCAAGACCATTCCCCGCGGGCCACATTGATCGTTGGCCTGCTGCGGCCCATTCGCGGGTAAACCCGCTCCCACAGGGACCTTGGTGTCCCTGTAGGAGCGACCCTTGGTCGCGATGGGCCGCAAAGCGGCCCCGCCCCTACAGAATCCCCAACCCGCGCGCAGTCCGGTCCACCGCAATCCGGGTCTTCTCCACCAGCTCATCCAGCTCGCCATGATTGGCCACCAAAGCCGGCGCCATGATCATCCGCCCCAACGTCGAGCGAATGATCACCCCCTCCTCGAACCCATAGGTCCGGCACTGCCACGCCAGGTCATTCTCATTGGCATAGCGCTTGCGGCTGCCCTTGTCCTCGGCAAACTGCAACGCCGCCACCAGACCAGCGCCCTGCACCTGCCCGATCAGCGGATGATTGGCAAACACCTCACGCAGGATGCGCTGCAGATACGGCCCGGTGTCTTCCTTCACCTGGCGCACGATGCCCTCGTCACGCAATGCCTTGAGGTTGGCGATCGCCACCGCCGCCGCCACCGGGTGCCCGGAATAGGTCAGGCCGTGGGCGAACACGCCACCGCGCTCCACCAGCGCCTCGGCGATGCGCTTGCTCAGCACAAGGCCACCCATGGGCACGTAGCCCGAGGTCAGGCCCTTGGCGATCGACAGGGTGTCGGGCTCGAAGCCGAAGTACTCGTGGGCGAACCATTCGCCGGTGCGGCCAAAGCCGCCGATCACTTCGTCGGCGCACAGCAATACGTCGTACTGGCGGCAGATGCGCTGGATTTCCGGCCAGTAGCTTTCCGGCGGGAAGATCATGCCACCCGCGCCCTGGAACGGCTCGGCGATGAAGCCGGCAACGTTCTCGGCCCCCAGTTCGAGGATCTTCGCTTCCAGCTGCAGGGCGCAGCGGCGGCCGAACTCGGCCGGGGTCAGCTCGCCGCCTTCGGCGTACCAGTACGGCTCGTCGATGTGCGCCACATCCGGAATCATCCCGCCCATCTCGTGCATGAACTTCATGCCGCCCAGCGCCGTGGCCGCCAGGGTCGAGCCGTGGTAGCCGTTCCAGCGGCCGATCATGACCTTCTTGTTCGGCTGGCCGACCACCTGCCAGTAGCGGCGCACGGTGCGGATCAGCACCTCGTTGGCCTCGGAACCGGAGTTGGTGTAGATGGCGTGGCTATAGTGGCCCGGCAGCAGGCTGAACAGCAGCTCGGACAGCTCGATCACCGCCGGGTGGGTGGTGTGGAAGAACATGTTGTAGTAGGCCAGCTGGTCCATCTGCGCGGCGGCGGCGGCGGTCAGGTCCTTGCGTCCGTACCCGAGCTGGGTGCACCACAGGCCGGACATGCCGTCCAGGTAGCGCTTGCCGTCGCTGTCCCACAGGTGCAGGCGCTCGCCACCGACCATCACCCGCGGGCCTTCGGCGTTCAGCGCCTTCTGGTCGAGGAAGGCGTGGATGTGGTGGGCGGCGTCGCCGGCCTGGTAGTCACGGGTATCGCGGTGGGCGTGCAACTTGGCTTGGAACGGTGCGTTCATGGTTGTTGTTCTCCAGGGTGAAACGCGGCGTGCAGTTGTCCCTGCCAGACCGCTGACAGTGAAAATCGGGTTGAGCTGAAGCGGTGCGATCAGCGCCTTCGCAGGTAGCTTTCCAGCGGGTCCTTGCTCAGGCCTTCCTGGGCCTGGGCAAGCGAGTCGATGAACAGCGAGAACAGCTCGGCCTGCTTGGCGATGTCGAGCTTGGTGTAGAGGTTCTTGCGGTGGGTCTTCACCGTGTCCTCGCTGATGCCCAGGCGCTCGGCCAGCGAGCGGGTCGAGTGGCCGCGCAGCAGGTACTGGGCGATGCGGCATTCGCGCTCGGTGAGCAGCGAGGAGCCGAAGTTGTTCAGGGCAGCGTTGATCTGCCGGCCCAGGGCACTCTCGAAGCGCCCGCCGAGGGCGTCGACATCCAGATGGCCCCACTGGCGGCGCACGCTGGCCACCACCCAGGGCGCCACGCACTTGAGGTCGCTGACCTGCTGGCGGTCCAGGCGGCGAGTGCTGGCCAGGGCCACGGCGATGGTCAGGTGCTCGTCCAGCGGCACGATGAAGTTGAGCTCATCCTCCAGGTGCGCATGCTGGTAGAACGCCAGGTAGTACTCGCTGCGCTTGAAATGGTCGGGTGCGACATCGCTCAAGCGGTAGCAGCCGGGGGCGATGCCGTCCATGCAGGCGCGGTAGAACGGGCACAGCAGGTAGTAGCCCTCGAGGTACTTGTGGATGTTGCCCTCCGGCAGCCACGGCCCCTCCTCGTCCTTTTCGAACAGCGCCGAGGGCAGGCCCTTGCGCGGGTAGAGGAACACGGTGATGGCCTGGCACGGGGCAATCAGCTTGAGCGCGGCGAACAGCGCCTCGACGAAGGCCGGCGAACCCTGGGCGTCGACGACACGGGCCATCTGCGCGTACCAGTCGGGCGATTTCAGCCGGTCTTTGCTCATTGTCGTGGTCCCATGCCGGGGTTGTCGTGGCCTGGATTCTTGCACGGGTTTACCGGGTGAACCATCACCCTTCCGGGTGATAGGTCGCCTGCACGGGCTTCTTCGCGGGTAAACCCGCTCCCACAGGGATAAGCACTACCCTGAAGGCAACTGAGTTCCTGTGGGAGCGGGTTTACCCGCGAAGAGGCCAGCGCCGGCTTGAGCGCTATGGCATGATCGACGCCACCTTTGTATCAGGGCCGAATATGCTGATCGACGAAGAACTGACCCTGAAAAAGCTGGAAACCTTCCTCGCCTTCATGCGCAGCGGCAACCTCGGCCGCGCCGCTGCCGAGCTGTCGACCAGCGCAGTCAGCGTGCACCGGGCCATCCATTCCCTGGAAAGCGCCCTGCGTTGCCCGCTGTTCAAGCACGAGGGGCGCCAGCTGATCCCGCTGGAAAGCGCCTATGTGCTGGAGAAAAAGGCCCGCCAGCTGATCCAGGATGCCGAACAGATGGTGCGCCAGACCCGCGAAGCGGCGGGCTTCTACGCCGAACGGTTCCGCCTCGGCGCGCTGTACTCGCTGACGGTCAAGACCGTGCCGAAGCTGGTCATGGGCCTGAAACTGCGGCGCAGCGAGCTGAACATCGACCTGACCCTGGGCTCGAACGTCGACCTGCTGCAGCGGCTGAAGAACCACGAGCTGGAAGCGATCCTGGTGGCGCTGGACGAAAGCGTGGCCGACCCGGCCTGCGAGCAGCTGGCGCTGTTCTCCGACGATATCTTCCTCGCCGTGCCCACCGACTCGCCGTTCGCCGGCCAGCAGGAAGTGGACCTGGCGGACCTGGCCGACTCGACCTTCATCACCCTGACCCAGGGCTTCGCCACCCACCGCGATGGTGCGCAGGTGTTCCAGCAGGCGGGGTTCGAGCCGAAGGTGGCGATGCAGGTGAACGATATCTTCACGCTGCTGAGCATGGTCAGTTCGGGGGTGGGCTTCGCCCTGCTGCCGGGGCGGATCGCGGCGGTGTACGAGAACCGCGTGAAGCTGATTGCGCTGCAACCGCGCTACCGGCTGCAGCAGCATATCGGCGTGGTGTTTCTCAAGGCTCGGGAGCGGGAGCCGAACCTGCTGGCGTTGCTGGCTGAATGCAGGATGTACAGCCGGGAAATCTAAGCTGGGGCATTCGCGGCGGTACTAGCCGACCAATCCTCTGACACAGAAATACAAGATGGAAGGTCCCATCAAACAGCCCAATCCGGTATGGAAGGTCGCTGTTAACGCCCCATACGGCACCAACCGCCGATCCGTCGCCGCCAACCCGGCCGTCACACCCGAAACCGTCCCGGCCAACCCGCCAAACACCATCGCCGAGCGCGGGTTGTCCAACGCCAGCAAGCGCGCCGACACCGGGGTGAACACCATCACCAGGATCGCCTTGATCAACCCCGTGGCAATCGACAGCGCGACCACGTCCGAGCTCGCCCCCAGCGCCGCACCGGTCACCGGCCCGACGATGTAGGTCACCGCCCCGGCGCCAATGGTGGTCATGCTCACCGCATCACGGTAGCCGAAGGCATAGGCCACCGCGCAGCCGACGATGAACGGCAGCACCGTGCCCAGCAGCAGCGCCAGCGCACCGATCAGCCCGGCCTTGCGCGCTTCGGTGGCCTGCACCTCGAACGCCGTGGCGACGATGGCGAAGTCACGCAGCATCGCGCCCCCCATCAGGCCGATGCCTGAGAACAGCGCCATGTCGGCCAGGCCCTTCTGCCCACCCGTCACGGTACCACCGACCCAGGCCAGCACCAGGCCGATGACGATGGCGATCGCCGAGCCATGCACGCGGCCGAAGGTCAGGTACTTCGAGAGCATGACCGATAGCCACATGATCCCGCCGACCACCGCGAAGGCGGTGATCAGGCCATTGTGTTCCAGCGCATTGTCAATGATCGGCCACATGCTCAACGCCCTCCCGCAGGGGCAACCTGCGCATCGCTGACGGCAGGCGCCTCGAGCGCCGGCAAGGGTTCGCCGCGATGGCTGCGGCTGATCACCGCGATGGTCAGCCCGCACACCAGCACCGCGCCGACCGCGGCAATCACCGCCACCGGCCCGCCATGCAGGGCGGTGACCACATTCTGCTGGGCGGCCATGGCCACCACCACCGGGATGTACATCGCGCCCCAGAAACCGACGCCGAACTCGCACTCCTTGCTCATGCCGCCATTGCGGTGCATGTACAGGCGTGCGCAGATCAGCAGGATCATGGCGATGCCGACCCCGCCCACATTGGATTTGACGCCCAGCAGCACGCCCAGGAAGTCGCCGACGATAACGCCGGCCAGCGTGCATACCGCCAGCAGAGCCACACCATAGATGATCATTGTTGTTGTCCTCAGCTTGAGTCGAAGTTGCTTGTTGTTGTTCTTCGAGTTGCCGCGCGCTCATCGGTTGTCGGCCACCTCCTGGCGCAACAGCGCGTCGACGGTGTCCCAGCGGGTCCCTTCCAGGGCCAGTACCCGGCCGTGTTCGAACACCGGGCGGGCCAGGCCGCCGAGCACGCTGCCCGGCGGCATTTCCAGGTGCAGGCGCACACCGCGCTCGTAGGCGTTGCGCAACGTAGCACGCCAGTCGACTACCCGTGCCATGTTGCCGGCCAGGTCGTCGCGCAGGCGTTGTGGATCGTGGATCGGCCTTGCGCTGCTGCCGCTCAGGTAGGTGATGCGCGGGAGCTGCAGTTCGATGCCGGCGAAGGCACTTGCCAGCTCGGCGGCCGGGCCGTCGAGCAAGCTGCAGTGGGACGGCACGCTCACCGCCAGGCGCCGGGCCACGCCCTGGCCGCGGTTGCGGGCCCGGGCGGCGACCTCGGCCATGGCCGCGTCGCTGCCGGCGATGACGGTCTGCTGGTCGCTGTTGAGGTTGGCCAGGTACACCTCGCCGCCGACCTCGGCCAACAGCTGCTCGACGCTGCTCACCTCCAGGCCGCTGATGGCCGTCATGCCGTAGCCTTGCGGGTAGGCACGCTGCATCAGCTCGCCGCGCAAGGCCACCAGGCGCACCGCATCGGCAAAGCCCAGCGCGCCGGCGCTGACGGCGGCGGGATAGGCGCCGATCGACAGGCCCGCCACATAGTCGGGGGCGGGGCTGCGTTGCAGCAGCCAACGCGCCCAGGCCACCCCGGCGAGCAACAGGCACAGCTGCACGGCACGGGTCGACTGCAAGGCGTGCGCCGTGTCCAGGGCCAGCACCTGTTCACCCAGCACATCGCTGGCTTGCTCCAGCAGCGCCGCAGAACCTTCAGGCAGGCGCTGCAACATGCCTGGCTGCTGGGCGCCCTGCCCCGGGAAGGCGAACAGGCAGCTCACGCGGCACGCTCCAGGGCGGCCCAAGGGTCGGCCACCAGGCGCGCGCCAAGGGCAGACTTGAGCAGCACGCGCCGGGCCATGCCGGCCCATTCACGCAAGGCGATGGCGCCGGCCGGGGTTTGCAGTTGCACATCGATGCGGCATGGGCCGCAGTCGAGGATGTCCAGCAGTTCGCGGGCCTTGGCGCGGGCCATGAACTGCGGCGCACGGACCAGCAGATCCAGGTCGCTGGCCGCATGCACCACCTCGCAGCCGCTCGCCAGCTGGTAGCCCACGCCGCCGGTCGGCCCCCAGACCAGGCCACAGGCATCCAGCACCGGCGCCACCGAGGCCAGCGCCCGCAGTGCCGGCCAAGGGCTCTCGCCCTGCCAGCGCAACGCCTCGGGCGCCTGTCGCCGCTGCGCATCGGCCAGGCGCATCTGCGCGGCAAAACGCTGCTCCCGCCCCTGCCCGCGCACCCCGACCGCCACCCGGCCGGCGGCGCAGGCGGCGCGGCGCACCACCACGGGTTGGCCGGCGGCCAGTACCTGCCAGGCCCACGCTGGGGCATCGGCAGGCAACTCGCCCGGGGCCATGCCCCACAGCAGGTCATGCGGCTGCGGCTGGTTCATCTCAAGCCTCCTGCCACTGGCTGCGCAGGCGCGCCCGCACCTCGCGGGAGGCGCTGCGGTGCTCGCCGGCCAAGCGCGAAGACAAGTCCGTCGACCTGCCGATATCGCGCACGGCCTCGGCGAGGCAGGCCCGCACCTGCGCCAGGTCGGCGGCACTCGGCGCATCAGCGCTCTCCACGCTCAGACGGCGCCACAGCAACCCCAGCGAGGCATAGCTGGCGAGGTCATAGGCCATCGGCGGCACCTCGGCAGCCAGGGCCTCCAGTTGCTCGACGCTGCGCAGGGTGATGCGCGCCGCTGCCGCCTTGCCCATGGCGTGCACCAGCACCCCGCTGTCGTCCAGGGCGATCAGCCGCTGCGCCTGGTAGCCGTGGGCCAGGAAGGCGCCGGACATGGCCTTGCCCACCAGCAGGCCGATTACCGGGTGGCCGGCCAGTCGCGCCTGGGCATAGGCCTGCACCGCGCCGGCCAGGGCCTGGTGGATGCCCAGGGCTTCCTCGCGGCGGCCATAGGCCTGGCTGGGTACATCGATGACCGCGATGATGGCGCGCTTCTCACCCTCGCGGTCCAGCGCGATCGCCTCGCTGACGGCCTTGGCCAGGCCCCAGCCTTCGAGCAGCCCGACTTCGCCGTCTCGGGCCCGGGGAAACGGGTTGTCGGCGTCCGGCACCACCGCGATGAAGCGCGCCAGGCGGTTGTCCAGTTCAGCATCGACCACCCGCAGCGAAGCGGGGTAGCCCGCCTGGGGTTCACCACCGGAAAGGCCCGGCAGCCAGTTCAGGGCACGGTTCATGGGGCATCTCCTTGGTAGAGGGCACGCACGGCGGCGGCGTCAAGTTGCGCGCAATCGGCGCCCAGGCTGGCCAGGCGTTCCAGGTACCAGGCGTGGCGCCCGGCGCGGTTGGCCGCCGGGGCATCCAGCAGTTGCAGCAATTGCTGGCGGACACTGTCGACGTCGTCGGCCACATAGCCGTCCACCAGGCCGCTGGCATAGCGCTGCTCGCCACCGGTCAGGCTCCAGATGAACGGGCGATCCTTGGCGTCGTACTCGGCGATGCCGGCTTCCTGCTCGATCACCTGCGGGCCGTTGAGGCCCAGGCGCGCTTCGCGGGTCACCAGCAGGTGGCTGCACAGCCCCGCGGCGATGGACATGCCGCCGAAGCAGCCGACCGAACCTGCGATCAGCCCGACGACGGGCTGATGGGCGCGCAGTTCGACGATGGCCGCCTGGATTTCGGCGATGGCCGCCAGGCCAAGGTTGGCCTCCTGCAAGCGCACCCCGCCGGTTTCCAGCAGCAGTACGGCGCAGGTGGGGATGCCGTTGCGATTGTCTTCGATGGCAAGCTCCAGGGCGCCGGCGATCTTGGCGCCGCCCACCTCGCCCATGCTGCCGCCCTGGAAGGCGCCTTCGATGGCGGCGATCACGGCGTTGCGCCCGCCCAGCAGGCCTTTGGCGATGACCACACCGTCATCGGCCTGGGGCACGATGCCCTGGCGCGGCAGCCACGGCGACATCAGCCGGTCGAACGGGCCGAGCAGTTCGCGGAAACTGCCGGGGTCGAGCATGGCGCGGGCGCGCTGGCGGGCGCCGAGCTCGACGAAGCTGCGGCTTTGCAGCAGGCGTGCGGTGTCAGTCATGGCCGATCTCCTCGAAACCTTGCTCCAGGCGCAGGCGCACCACGCCGGGGGTGGCGCCGAAGTCGTGAATGTCGATCTTCAGCGCCGGCAGCGTGCGGCCGTCGAACAGGCGCTGGAACAGCTGGTTCCAGCGCGCGCTGCTGCCGTTGACCGAGGTGATCACCTGGATCTCCAACTGGCCGGCGTTGCCGGGCTCGATCAGCACTTCGAGGTCGCCGGAGCTGACGCAGCCGACCAGGGTGCGGCTGCGGCCGGGCTCGGCGGCGGGGAATTGAAAGGTCAGGGTTTCCATGTCACAGGCTCCCGGCTTTGTCGAGGAACAGGCAGGCGGCCAGCAGGTCGGCGGCACCGCCCGGTGAGGCGTTGAGTTGCAGGAGTTGCTGATCCAGTTCGCGCAGTTGGCGACGGCCATCGAGGGTGGCGCTGCCGCCGGCCTCCAGTACTGCGCGGGCGCCGGCTTGCAGGGTTTGCAGGCCCTGTGGGCCGGCGCGCCAGAGCACGCAGGTGTCGCTGAGTGCGCTCATGATCGCCAGCAACGCATCCAGGCGGGCATGGGCTTCGCTGGCGCCGTGGGCTCGGCTGCGGCGCAGTTGCGGCAGGCCGTTTTCGAGTACGACGGGGAAACCTTGCTGGGCCTGTTCGCGGGCACCGCTGACTCCGTAGCGGCGGCGGACCTGGCTGCCGTGGCTGTCCTGGGCAGGCGCTGCAGGGTCGTCGATCAGGGCGATGCGGCCGGCGCGGGCGGCCACGGTTTGCACGCTGGCCTGGGGATCCAGCGCTTGCGCCGCGACCAGCAGACCGAGCGCCCAGATCGCGCCGCGGTGAGTGTTGATGCCGCCGGTGGTGGCGAGCATGGCCTGTTCGCCCTCGCGGCCGAGGCGGCCCAGGTCGGCGCGCAGGGGTTGACCGATCTGGCCATGGTGGACGGCGGATGCAGCCATCTGGCGCAGGCAGGGCCACAGGGCCAGGGCCGAGGCATGCATCAGGGCCAGGGTCATGTCGCTGTGGGCGCCGCTGCTGCGGCGGTCGACCAGGCCGGGTTTGGGGGACAGGTCGGCTTCGTCGATCAGGGCTTCGACGGCCAGGTCGGCCAAGTGGTCAGGCAGGGACAGCTCGGTTGGCTTCTTCGCGGGTAAACCCGCTCCCACAGGGATGGGTACAGCAGTGTATCTGTGGGAGCGGGCTTGCCCGCGAAGAGGCAGTTGCGGTGCCACGTCGTGTGCATTCATTTACCAGCTCCTGAAGCGTGCGGGCGGGTTGTAGAGGCCGCCGGACCAGTCGACCAGGTCGGCGATGCTGCGCGCGGCGAGCAGCTCGCGGCTGGCGTCGGTGCGGCGGATGCCAAGGTCTTCGGGCAAGGCGATCAGGCCCTGCTGACGCAGGCGCAGGGTGTCCTTGGGGTCGTGGCGCAGGCCGATGGCGGTGACCCCGGCCACGGCGGCGATCATCTGCTGGCGCTGCTCCAGGCTGCGGGCCTTGTACAGGTAGGCGATGCCCTCTTCGGTCAGCAGGTGGGTGACGTCGTCGCCATAGATCATCACCGGTGCCAGCGGCATGCCAGCCTTCTTCGCCACCTCGACCGCGTCGAGGGTTTCGACGAAGGTGGGCTTGCCGCCTTCCTGGTAGGTCTCGACCATCTGCACCACCAGCTTGCGACCGCGTTCGAGCAACGTGTCGGGCACGGTCATGTCGAGCCAGGCCGGGGTTGCGTGGCGCCGCCCGCGGGGGTCGTGGCCCATGTTCGGCGCGCCGCCGAAGCCCGTCAGGCGGCCGCGGGTGACGGTCGAGGAATGGCCGTCGCCATCGACCTGCAAGGTGGCGCCGATGAACAGGTCGACCGCGTACTGCCCGGCCAGCTGGCACATCATGCGGTTGGAGCGCAGCGAGCCGTCGCGGCCGGTGAAGAACACGTCCGGGCGCTGGGCGATATAGCCTTCCATGCCCAGTTCGGTGCCGAAGCAGTGCACGCTCTCGACCCAGCCGGTCTCGATCGCCGGGATCAGCGTCGGGTGCGGGTTGAGGGTCCAGTTGCGGCAGATCTTGCCCTTGAGCCCCAGCGACTCGCCGTAGGTGGGCAGGATCAGTTCGATGGCGGCGGTGTTGAAGCCGATGCCGTGGTTCAGCGACTGCACCTGGTGCTTCTCGTAGATGCCGCGGATCGCCATCATCGCCATCAACACGTGTACCGGTTTGATATGGCGCGGGTCGCGGGTGAACAGCGGCTCGATGTAGAACGGCTGGTCGGCGACCACCACGAAGTCGACCCAGGACGCCGGAATGTCGACCCGTGGCAGGTCGTCGACGCGGTCCACCAGCTGGTTGACCTGGGCAATCACCAGGCCATCGCTGAACGCGGCCGGCTCCACCAGCGCCGGGGTGTCTTCGGTGCTGGGACCGGTGTACAGGTTGCCGTCGCGGTCGGCCATGAAGCCGGCGACCAGGGTGACATTCGGGATCAGGTCGACCAGCAGCCGCGAGTACAGCTCGATGTAGGTGTGGATGGCGCCGACTTCGAGCAGGCCGTCCTCCAGCAGCTGGCCGATGCGCAGGCTCTGCGGGCCGGCGAAGGAGAAGTCGAGCTTGCGCGCGATGCCGCGCTCGAACAGGTCCAGGTGCTCGGCGCGACTGACGCTGGGCATGATCATGTGCAGGTCGTGCAGGCGTTCGGGGTCGGCCTTGGCCAGGGAACGGGAGAGGAAGTCGGCCTGCTTCTGGTTGTTGCCTTCGAGCACCACCCGGTCGCCGGGGGCGATCAGCAGTTCCAGGGCCTCGACGATGCGCTCGGTGGGCAGCACCACGCCATCGGCCAGGTGGCGGACACGCTCCAGGCGGCGCTGTTTCTCGGCGCGCCGCCTGGACCACTGCGGCGGTGGATTGTTCGTTGTTGTCATGGGGTGACTCCACGGGTTCGCTGTCGTGGGGGCACATTAGGCCGGGCGGGATTGGGGGATCAATCAAGCTGGGGCGTTGATCATTACGATCAGGTTAACGATCGAGGTTTTCGCCGCTGGCCTCTTCGCGGGTAAACCCGCTCCCACAGGGTCAGGCGTCAATCTTGAGGCAGGTGCATTACCTGTGGGAGCGGGTTCACCCGCGAAGAGGCCCTCGAGCTTTACATCGCGCCTGGCAAAAACGCACGATCCCCCTGCAGATTTGTCCATTGTGCGAGACAAATCCGCATGCCAGGATCCAGCGATCCTCCAGCGCACACCAGGCTTCACTTGGAAAATCAATAACAAAGCAGGGAGAACGCGATGACCGCGCACGCTCACGCAACGGCCCATGTACTGGCCGAAGTCCGCAACCAGATTGGCCACCTCACCCTCAACCGCCCCGCCGGCCTCAACGCCCTGACCCTGGACATGGTACGCAGCCTGCGCCAGCACTTCGATCAGTGGGCCGAAGACCCGCAGGTGCAGGCGGTGGTGCTGCGCGGCGAAGGCCCCAAGGGCTTCTGCGCCGGCGGCGACATCCGCTCGCTGCACGACAGCTACAAGGCGGGCGAAAAACTGCATGTAGACTTTTTCGCCGAGGAGTACGCCCTCGACCTGGTCATCCACCACTACCGCAAGCCGGTGCTGGTGCTGATGGACGGTTTCACCCTCGGCGGCGGCATGGGCCTGGCCCAGGGCTGCGACCTGCGCATCGTCACCGAGCGCAGCCGCCTGGGCATGCCCGAGGTCGCCATCGGCTACTTCCCGGATGTCGGCGGCAGCTACTTCCTGTCGCGCATCCCTGGCGAAATCGGCACCTACCTGGGCGTCAGCGGCACCCAGATACAGGCCGCCGACGCACTGTATTGCGGGCTGGCCGACTGGTACCTGGCCAGCGACAAGCTCGCGGCCCTGGATGACGGCCTCGACCGCCTGCACTTGGGCGACACCCCGCTCAAGGATCTGCAGAACCTGCTGGCCCGCCTCGGCAGCCAGACGCTGGACGATGCGCCGCTGGAAAAACTGCGCCCGGTCATCGACCACTTCTTCGCCCAGCCTGACCTGGCGGCAATCATCGAACAGCTGCGCGCCGTTAGCATCGGCGACAGCCACCCCTGGGCCGTAGCCACCGCCGACCAGCTGGAAAGCCGCTCGCCGCTGGCCATGGCGGTTACCCTGGAGATGCTGCGCCGCGGCCGCCACCTGGCCCTGGAAGACTGCTTCGCCATGGAACTGCACCTGGATCGCCAGTGGTTCCAGTACGGCGACATCATCGAGGGCGTGCGCGCCCTGATCATCGACAAGGACAAGCAGCCGCGCTGGAACCCGCCGACCCTGGCGGGGCTGGCGCGCGAGCGGGTCGAGCAATTCTTCGAAGGCCTGTGAGCCGGGGAGTACACAGATGCAAGACGTGGAACTGAGCGAAGAGCAGATCATGATCCGCGACATGGCCCGGGACTTTGCCCG
Organism: Pseudomonas sp. NPDC089401; assembly: GCF_044749485.1. Lineage (NCBI taxonomy): Bacteria > Pseudomonadati > Pseudomonadota > Gammaproteobacteria > Pseudomonadales > Pseudomonadaceae > Pseudomonas > Pseudomonas sp. NPDC089401. The sequence continues at coordinate 70,877 of NZ_JBIVIA010000017.1, forward strand.
TGGCGAGATCGCACCCCATGCCCAGGCCTGGGAAAAGGCCGGCTGGATCGACGATGGCGTGGTGCGCAAGATGGGCGAACTGGGCCTGCTCGGCATGGTCGTGCCCGAGGACTTCGGCGGCAGCTACACCGATTACGTGGCCTATGCCCTGGCCGTCGAGGAAATCGCCGCCGGCTGCGGCGCCACCGGGGCGATGATGAGCATCCACAACTCGGTCGGCTGCGGCCCCCTGCTCGCCTACGGCACGCCCGAGCAGCAACAGGCCTGGCTGCCGCGCCTGGCCAGCGGCGAAGTGATCGGCTGCTTCTGCCTGACCGAGCCCCAGGCCGGCTCCGAAGCGCACAACCTGCGTACCCGCGCCGAGCTCATCGATGGCCAGTGGGTGATCAACGGCGCCAAGCAGTTCGTCAGCAATGCCCGCCGCGCGGGCCTGGCGATCGTGTTCGCGGTGACCGACCCGGACCTGGGCAAGAGAGGCCTGTCGGCCTTCCTGGTGCCGACCGACAACCCGGGCTTCAAGGTCGACCGCAGCGAGCACAAGATGGGCATCCGCGCCTCCGACACCTGCGCGGTGACCTTCGACAACTGCCGCATCCCGGCAGCCAATCTCCTCGGCGAGCGCGGCAAGGGCCTGGCCATCGCCCTGTCCAACCTCGAAGGCGGGCGTATCGGCATTGCCGCCCAGGCCCTGGGTATCGCCCGCGCCGCGTTCGAGGCGGCGCTGGGGTATTCGCGAGAGCGCATCCAGTTCGGCAAGCCGATCAACGAACACCAGAGCATCGCCAACCTGCTGGCCGACATGCAGGTGCAGGTCAATGCCGCACGCTTGCTGATCCTGCATGCCGCGCGCCTGCGCACGGCGGGCAAGCCGTGCCTGTCGGAGGCGTCCCAGGCCAAGCTGTTCGCCTCGGAAATGGCCGAGCGGGTGTGCTCGATGGCGATCCAGGTGCATGGCGGTTATGGCTACCTGGAGGACTATCCCGTCGAGCGCCATTACCGCGATGCGCGCATCACCCAGATCTACGAGGGCTCGAGCGAGATCCAGCGCATGCTGATCGCCCGCGAGCTCAAGCACTACCCGCTGTAGGAGCGAGGTAGCTTCAGCGACGTTTCAGGGTTTCCGAAGGCAGCTCGCCGAAGCGCAGTCGGTAGACCTCGGAGAACCGCCCCAGGTGCAGGAAGCCGTAATCCATGGCCAGTTCGGTGACGCTGCGCACCGAACAACTGGCATCGCTCAGGCACGCATGCACGCGCTCCAGCTTGCGCTGGCGAACGTACTGCCTGGGCGTGGAGCCCAGCTGTCGGTCGAACAATGCATACAGTGAACGCACGCTGATACAGGCCTGCTCCGCCAGAGTTTCGGCGCTCAGTTCCAGCTTGAGGTTGCGCTCGATGTAGTCGACGATCCGCTCCAGGCTGGCCCCCGGCGAAGCCAGGCTTTCCCGGCGGATGTTGGTGTTCATCAGGGTCAGCAGCTTGCTGGCGACGATCTGGCTGTAGTGGCCCTGCACCCGTGGCAGCGACTCGCTCACTTCCGCTTCATGGCAGACCATGGCCAGCAGGTTGACGAAACCGTCCAGTTCCTCCAGCCGGTAGTGGTTGCGCAGGAAGCGCACGCCGCCATCGGGCCGCTGCCAGCGCTGTTCGTCGCAGATCGAATCGAGCAACCGGGTCGGCACCTTGAGGATGAATTTTTCGCAGTCTTCGGAGTAGGTCAGGTCGACCGGGTCGTCCGGGTTGATCAGCAGTAACTCCCCCGGCACCAGGTGGTGCTCGCGCTGGTGCCCGCGCCACAGGCAGTTGCCATGCAGCAGGACCTGCAGGTGGAAGATCGACTCCAGTGCCGGCGAGGTGACCCGCACGCTGCCGCCGTAGCTGATGCGGCACAGGTCGAGTTCGGCGAACTTGCGGTGGCTGAGGCTGGCCTGCGGGTGGGTGGTGCGCGTCAGGCCGATGCAGTGCTGGCCCACGTGGCGGTTGACGTAGGCGGACACCGCATACGGATCGGCGTGATGGAACACGCTACTGCGCTCGCTCAGCAGGCGGCTTTCCATAGGCAAGGCACTCGGTATCGTTATTGTTCTGGGCGCCGCTTCCTACTGGCCCTGGGGGCTGTGGTCGCGGTCGTTCACGGTCGTGGGTTACACACTAAGCAAAAAGGCGGGGGTTGGGCAATGCGCCGTTTGGATTGGGTGGGCGGATAGCGGACAGCGGGCTGCTGGAATCTGGGCGATAATCGCACATTCTGTGTTGGCAGTGCGGCCCTCTTCGCGGGTAAACCCGCTCCCACAGGCATAGTGCGGTCCCTGTGGGAGCGGTTTTACCCGCGAAGAGGGCCGAGAGCCCAGCATCAAACCCTCAGTGCACCGCCACTTCCTGCCGCCCCGCCCACCCCTGGCTGCGCGCCCGGAACTGCCTGGGTGCAATCGCGAACAACTCGCGAAAGCGCCGATAGAAATGCGGGAAACTGACAAACCCGCTGGCCACCGCCACTTCGGTCAGCGACTTGCTGGTGTGCTGCAGCAACTGCCGCGCATGGGTCAGGCGCAGCTCCAGGTAATAACGCGGCGGCGTCGCCTGCACATGGCGGCGGAACAGGCGCTCCAGATGGCGCCGCGACAACCCGGCATGCTCGGCGATCTCGTCGATGCCGATCGGGTCTTCGATATTGGCGTGCATCAGTTCCAACGCCAGGCGCACCCCACGCGGCAGGCTCGGATCCACGTCCGCCGCACTTGACGGCACATCGCTCAGCACCCGCGCCCGGTCGCAGGCGAGCATCTGCTCCACGGCCCGACGCAAGTCCTCGCCGCCCTTGAACTCGAGCATCGCCAGCATCATGTCCAGCGCGCTGCTGGCCCCGGCACAGCTCATGCGCCGGCTGTCGAGCACATGGGCCTGGCGGCCGACCCGCACCTTGGGGAACAACTCGCTCATCATCGCCCGGCCATCCGGGTGGAAGGCGCAGTCGTGGTCGTTGAGCAGGCCGGCTTCGGCCAGGAAGTAGGCGCCATTCCACAGGCCACCGAGCTGGCAGCCCAGGTGGTCGGCCTGGCGCAGCTTGTGGCGCAACGACGGCGAGGCCTCCAGGCGCACGCGCAAGCCGCCGCACACCAGCAGGCTGTCCAGGCCGTGCACGTCGAGGTCGGCCAGGGCCAGGTTGACCGGCAAGGCGATCCCCAGGTCGCTCATCACCTGGGCGCCCTCGCCCACCACGTGGATTTCGAACAGCGGCGTGGCGCTCATCAGGTTGGCGGTGACCAGGGTGTCCATGGCGGCGGTGAAGGCCATCATCGAGAAGTGCTCGCGCAGGACGAAGGCCACGCGCCGACAGGGTTGGCCCAGGGCGGTGCGGCCGGCCGGGTCGAGGTGGGCCAGGTTGGTGTTCTTGAGGATGCTTTCGAAGTGGCTCATGGCGATGACTCAAACGCGGGAAAATCGCGGTGGATTCTTCGCGGGCAAGCCCGCTCCCACAGGCGCATGTGCAACCCTTCTGTGGGAGCGGGCTTGCCCGCGAATGCTACGGCACCGCTGGAACAGGATTAATTGCTGGCCTGGGTGGCAGCGGCGCGGGAAGCCTTCAGCCACTCATCGAACTGCTGACGGTGCGCGGCGACCCATTCCTTGGCATGGCGGGTGATGTCGGCCGGCTTCTTCTCGCCCTTCTGCATCTTCAGGTTCTGGTTGCTTTCGTCATCGGTGCTGATCTGCACCAGCGACAGGAACTTCTCGGCAGCCGGGTTCTTCTTGGCGAAGTCCTTGTTCAGCACCGCCACCACCTTGTCGATGGCAAACCCGAGGTTCTTGCCGTGGTACGTGGTATCGACATCGTTGTTGCCATCCGGCAGGTCGGTCTTCGGCACTTCCAGCCAGACCACGTCCTTGCCTTCGACCAGCACGCTGGCGATCCACTGCGGCACCCAGGTGAAGTACAGGATCGGCTTGCCTTCCTTGTAGCGGGTGATGGTGTCGGCCATCAGCGCGAAGTACGAGCCCTGGTTGACCGTCACGGTCTTGTCGAGGTCATAGGCTTTCATGTGGTGGGAGATCACCAGCTCGCAGCCCCAACCGGGGTTGCAGCCGGTCATGTCGGCCTTGCCGTCGCCGTCGGTGTCGAACAGCTTGGCGATCTCGGGCTTTTTCAGGTCGGTGATGTACTTGATGTTGTACTGGTCGGCGGTCTTCTTGTCGATCAGGTAGCCCTGGGCCACGCCCGGCAGGATGTTGCCGGTCTTGACCATCACATCGTCACCGCCGGCCTGCTGGTAGAACTTGTCGTGGAGCTTTTCCCACAGGTGCACGGTGAAGTCGGCGTCACCGTTGGCCAGGGCCACCATCATCACGCCGTATTCGGTCTCCTTCGGCTCCTGCACCTTGTAACCCAGTTCGCGCAGGCCCTCCATGGCAACCTCGCCACGGAAGCGCTCTTCGGCAATGGACGGGAAGATCGGCGTGACCTTCACCCCTTCGCCCGGCTTGTCGGCCGAGGCGTGGGCACACAGCGCGGCGGCCACCAGGGTCAGCGCCGTGGCGCATTTGAGGATGCTGCGGGTGAACGTGGATTCGTGCATCGTCGCTTACCTTCTTCTGATTGTTATCTTCAAGTGCGGCAGATCGAATGTATCCAGCGGTGAGCTTCAGGCGGTCTTGCGCCGCCCTGGGGGTTGCGCCGCACCGCACAGGCGCAGGACCACGCCCACGGGGCCGGTGTGGTACCAGCGCAGGCTCGGGTCGGCGTTGGTGCGCGCGCCCATGGCCTGGGTCAGGCGGTCGAGGAAGATCGCCAGCAGCACCAGGCCGACGCCGCCGACGGTGGCCAGGCCCATGTCCAGGCGGCCGATGCCGCGCAGTACCATCTGGCCCAGGCCGCCGACCGAGATCATCGAGGCGATCACCACCATCGACAGCGACAGCATCAGGGTCTGGTTGAGGCCGGCCATGATGGTCGACGTGGCCAGCGGCAGCTGCACGCGGGTCAGCATCTGCCGTGGGGTGCAGCCAAAGGCACGGGCGGCTTCGATCTTGTCTTCCGGGACCTGGCGGATGCCGAGGTTGGTCAGGCGCACCAGCGGTGGCAGGGCGAAGACGATGGTCACCAGCACACCCGGCACGTTGCCGATGCCGAACAGCATCACCACCGGGACCAGGTAGACGAACGCCGGCAGGGTCTGCATGGCGTCGAGCAACGGGCGGATGATGCTCTCGAGGCGATTGCTGCGGGCGCAGAGGATGCCCAGCGGTATGCCGATCACCGCGCAGAAGAACACCGAGGTCAGCACCAGCGCCAGGGTGGTCATCGACTCCGACCAGACACCGATCAGGCCGAGCAAGGTCAAGGTGACGAAGCACAGCAATGCCATGCGTTTTCCCGCCAGTTGCCAGCCCAGCAGCGAGGAAAGGAGGATGCCGATGGTGGGCGGAATGCTCTGCAAGGTGAACTCGATGCCGTTGAGCACCTGGTCGATCGGCCAGCGGATGGCCCGGAACACTTCACGGAAGTTGTGCACGAGGAAGTTCAGGGTGGCGGTGACCCAGTCGCCCAAGGGAAGCGTGGCGGCCTGGAACGGGTCGAGAAGGCTGAATTCGGACATGAGGGCTTACCTCTTTCTTGTATTAGTGGCGGCTCAAGGTCTGCAGCAGCTCGTTCTTCGACACCGTGCCCTTGAAGGCACCCTCGCGGTCGAGCACCGGCACCGGGTACGGCAGGTCCGCCGCAATCCCCAGTACTTCGTGCAGCGGCGTGTCGGTGTACACCGGCTGGCGCTCATGCAGGCTGTAGCGCTCGCTGGCGCTGGCGCCATTGGCGTCGGTGTCGACCACCCCGAGCAGTTGGCCACGGTCGTCGACCAGGTAGCCGAACGGCACGCCGGCCTGGAAGCTCGGCGCCTTGCCGTTGACCTTGCACACCACCGCCGGGTCGAAACGCGCCAGGTCGCCGGCCTTGAGCACCCGCGAGCTGTCGAAGCTTTTGAAGAAGGTGCGCACGTAATCGTTGGCCGGCTGGTTGATCAGCTCCTGCGGGGTGCCGATCTGCACCACCCGCCCGCCTTCCATGATGGCGATGCGATGGCCAATACGGATGGCTTCCTCGATGTCATGGGAAATGAAGATGATGGTGCGCTGCTGTTCGGCCTGCAGGCGCATCAGTTCGCCCTGCATCTCGCTGCGGATCAGCGGGTCGAGGGCCGAGAAGGCTTCGTCCATCAGCAGGATGGTCGGGTCGTTGGCCAGTGCCCGGGCCAGGCCCACGCGCTGCTGCATGCCGCCGGACAGCTGGTGCGGATAGCTGTGCTCGTGGCCGGCCAGGCCGACCTGGCTCAGCGCCTCGCGGGCACGGCTGTGGCGTTCGGCTTCCGGCACGCCGGCGATTTCCAGGCCGAACGCGGTGTTTTCCAGCACGCTCATGTGCGGCATCAGGGCAAAGGACTGGAACACCATGCCCATGTCCTTGCGGCGCACGTCGAGCAGGGCCTTGTCGGAGAGGCCGGTGATTTCCTTGCCGTTGAGGTGGATGCTGCCGGAGGTGGGCTCGATCAGGCGGTTGAACAGCCGCACCATGGTCGACTTGCCCGAGCCGGACAGCCCCATGATGACGAAGATCTCGCCACGCTTGACGGAAAAACTGGCATCGAACACGCCGACGACGTGGCCGGTCTTGCTGAAGATTTCGTTCTTGTCGGCACCCTTGCGGAGCATCTCCATGGCCATGTCGGGGTTGGGCCCGAATACCTTGAAGATGTTTTTTACCGAAAGAATCTCATCGGCATGGCTCATACGACCCTCTTTATTATGCTTATTAACCAATCATTCAACTTCGCACTTTCAACAAGGCGGCTACTGATCAGTGCGAGTACGCTTGGCAGTCCGTTCAAATTCGAACGTGAGTCAACACCGGCACGCAGAAAGTCCTGCTTCAAATTATTCGACATCGCTGTCGCGAATGCCGCGCCGTAGGTTTCACGTTAGGCCCTGTTCCAGGCGGGGTCCAACGACATTTGCATGGCGCAAACCATTACCTGAAGTTATCAATCGGCCCGCGACCACGGCGCCAGAGCGCCCGCGCATTTACCGCCGGGCCTTTGACAGGCTAGAGTGACCCCACCTGGCTAGACGAAGGACCTCACATCACCACCATGGTCAGACATTCCGAACCCGATCAGACCCTGATCAAGATGCCATCGCTGCGCGCCGTGAAGGTCTTCGTCGCCGCTGCCAAGTACCAGAACTTCACCCGCGCCGCCGAGGCCCTGTGCGTGACCCAGGCCGCGGTCAGCCGGCAGATCCGCGAGCTGGAAACCTACCTCGGTGCCGAGCTGTTCACCCGCGTCGGCCGGGCGGTGGAGCTGACCGTGGCCGGCTCGATCTTCTTCGATGCGGTGCAGTTGTCGTTCGTCAACATCTCCCAGGCGGCCGAGCGCATCCGCAGCAACAGCAACAGCCGCCACGTGGTCACCCTGTGCTGCTCGCCGGCCTTCGCCGCGCTGTGGATGGGGCCGCGCATGCCGCGTTTCTTCGACGCGAACCCGGACATCGACATCAACCTGGTGACCACCCAGAACTTCCTGTCGATGGAGCCCGGCGTGCGCCCGGACATCTACATCACCAAGCTGGGCAAGGTGCAGGCGGGCTACAGCTCCCATCAGCTCAACCATGACGTGATCTACCCGGTGTGCACGCCGCACTATCTGGCCCGCCATCCCGAACTGCGCACCTTGCACGGGCTGCGCGACGGCACCTTGCTCAACCTGAGCCCCTATGGCCGCTCGCAGGTGGCCGAGCACGTCGACTGGAACGTGTGGCTGGCGTTCCATGATGTCGACCTGAAAAGCCGTGCCAGTAACGCGCCGCACTTCTTCAACGCCAACGACTACAACCTGCTGGTGAACCTGGCGCTGGGCAACCAGGGCGTGGCCCTGGGCTGGCACCACCTGGTGGCGCCGCTGGTGGCCCAGGGGCTGCTGGTGCGGCCGGTGGAAGAGGAACTGGTGCTCAAGGACACCTTCCACTTCCTGGCCTTCAATGAAGACAAGGAGCATGACTCCAGTTGCCGGCGCTTGCGCGACTGGTTGCTGGCGGAGTTTCAGCCGTTGCTGGAGCAGTTGCGTACCCCGTGATCTTCCCCCGCCTGCAAGGGCCTCTTCGCGGGCAAGCCCGCTCCCACAGGTGCGGCGCAGCTCTTGAATGCGACGTGCCCCCTGTGGGAGCGGGCTTGCCCGCGAAAGGGCCTTAACATGCTATGCAGAAACAGCTTGCAACCAACCCACCGCACCGCTCGGTAATTTTTCAGACATCAATTCCAATACTTCCCCGGCCAGGCCTCGCTGCCGGTGCGCTGGTTGATGTCCCAGAAGTTCGATTCGCTGGGCAAGATCAAGGATGTCGGCCTGCCGCCGTTGCTGGTGCATGGCCAGGATGACCGCTTCGTGCCGCCGCGCTTCAGCCAGGTGCTGTTCGATGCCGCGCAGGAGTCCAAGACCCTGCTGCTGGTGCCGGGAGCGACCCACAACAACAGCATGAGCCTGGGTGGGCAGCGCTACCGAAGCGCCATCCAGTCGCTGTTCTGAGCTCACTGCACCGGCAGGAAGTTCATCAGCAACAAGCTCTGCGCGTAATTCAAGCCAATCCGCCGATAGCGCTCATCCAGCAACTCCGCCAGTAGGTCCAGGCGCGCCACGATCTTGCCGAACTCCACCGCAAAACTGAGGTTGCTGCCCTCCTCGGAGATCTCGTTGGAGAACAGCAGCAACACGCCATTGGCGTCCTGACGCTGGCCCAGCATCCAGGTGGCCTTCTCGATATTGCGCGCCGAGTTGTTGACGAACAGCGGGTCGATGCTATCGGTCATGTAGAACTCGGTGCGCCCGCCATGCGCGGTGATCAGCATGCTGCCGATGGCGTAGATGAAGGCGCCGACCCGGTCGCCGCGAAACTCGGGGCTCAGGGCGTAGCTCAGGGCCGCCAGGTCGCGGCGCTCGCCCAGCTGCGGCAGTGGCTGGCGCTGCTCGATGGCGAGGCGGATCTGCCGCTCGGCGGTGGCGGCGTCGAGGTAGCCGGACATTTTCCACTGGCTGGGGTTGCGCAGGTACAGCTTGTTCATCAGCAGGTACAGGCTTTGCAGGTTGTCGCGCATGGCCAGGGTGGCCATGCGGTCGACGCTGGTCTGGAACAGCTCGCTGGGCTTGCCGTTGCCGAACTGGTTGACGATGTCGCGACCTTGCTGCTGGCTGCAACCGGACAGGGCCACGAGTGTGCCTGCCAGCAGCAGGCGCGAGAGGATTCGGGAATTGCTTGCAACCATCGGCACCGGGGTCAAATTCGGCGGCCGCGCCGGGGATCGGTGCGGCCTGGCCAAGCATAGAGCCCGGAAAACGGAAAAAGTGCGGTGATTACAGATTTGGGATAACAGTACCGGCCTCTTCGCGGGTAAACCCGCTCCCACAGGTACTGCACAATTTTCAAAGGCTTAGGTAAACCTGTGGGAGCGGGTTTACCCGCGAAAGGGCCGTCAAAGGAAACGCCTCAATCACATGGCGTGGCGCAGCATCTCAACCAACTGCGCATGCAACACCGGGTCACCACAAGCCACCACGCACCCACCGTTCTGAGCGCTGCTGCCATCCCAGGCCGTGATCACCCCGCCCGCCCCTTCGATGATCGGCATCAGCGCCTGCACGTCATACGGCTGCAGGCTCGCCTCGACGATCACGTCGACAAAGCCCGAGGCCAGCATGCAGTAGGCATAGCAGTCGCCGCCGTAACGCATCAGCCGCGCCTGGCCGGCCACGGCCTCGAACGCCGCCTTGCGCTGGGCGGTGTCGAACATGTCCGGGGTGGTGCACATCAGCGTGGCCGAGGCCAGGTCCGCGCAGGCGCGGGTCTTCAGCGGCGTGCCGCTGCGCCATGCGCCTGCCGGGGTACCGACGAAACGCTCGCCGGTGAACGGCTGGTTCATCACACCCACCACAGGGCGCGTGCCATCGTTGAGGGCAATCAACGTGCCCCACAGCGGCAGGCCAGTGATGAACGCGCGGGTACCGTCGATCGGGTCGAGCACCCAGGTCAGCGGGCTGCTGCCCACCGCCACGCCAGCTTCTTCACCCAGGATGCCGTGTTCTGGATAACGTGCCTGGATCAGTGTACGCATGGCGTCCTCGGCCGCCTTGTCGGCCACGGTCACCGGGTCGTACAGGCGCCCGCCCTTGTCCTCGACCTCCAGGCTGGCGCGGAAATACGGCTTGATCGCCAGCGCGGCGGCATCGGCGAGCTGCTCGGCAAAGGCTTGGAATTCGCCGATCTGTTCAGCGCTCAGGGACATGGGGCAGGCCTCGTGAAAGATGATGGGGCGCGCATCATACCCGACAACCCGCAGGGCAGTAGACGCCTGGGAATAGATGCCATTATTCTGCCACTATTGCTACTTCATTTAACGGTCACTCGATCGTTGTACTAGGATACCCATCACCTCCCATCCCAGGCCCAGGATAAGGCCAACCTACGGATGGGATCCGCACCACCGATTTCATGGACGACACGATGAATGCTCACTTGCTCTACCCACAGATCGGCAAAGTCATTGCCAGCACCGGCAGCCGCCAGTTCCCGCGCATGCTGCACGACCTGATCCACGCCCACCTGACCATCGATGCCACGCAGATCCGCCAGGTGTGCAGCAACGCCTCGGGGCTGATCAACGAGACCGTGTTTTCTTCGGACCACCCCGCGCAGGGGGACTTCAGCGATCCCTCACGCCTGCACCGGATCCGCCGCAACGGTGAATCGCGCTACGAGATCCAGGTCCTGCGGGCGGGTTCGGCCTATGGTTTCTCGGCCCATGAGCGCAGCCGGCTGGATGACATTTCGCCGCTGTTGCTACCGATGCTGGAAAAGCACATCGATGCCCTGCAACCCATCGTCGAACGCAGCGCTCCGGAAAGCCTTGAGGCGCGTTTTCTGGAGCGCATCGGCCAGTCCGGGCTGAAGCTGTCGGCGCGTGAGTGCCAGGTGTGCCTGGGGCTGCTCGCCGGGCATACGGCGCCGGAGCAGGCAGAGCGACTCAAGCTGAAGGTAAATACCGTGGAGAGTTACCTGCGCCGGGCGGCGATCAAGCTCGGAATCAGCGGGCGTCACTCGTTGATGCGCTGGATGTATGCCGAGGCCTGAGTTTGACGAACAGTATCATCGGCCTCTTCGCGTCGCCAGGCCGATGCCACGCGTCTGCACCCCGTCAGAGCAAGATCACCCGGCGAGACTACCTGTCATTTCTGCCAGTTTTTCAATATTGAGGCGGTATCTAAGATGGGGCTTCATTCTGCAACAGGACGAAGTCATGACACATCAACAACCCGGAACACTCGACCCTGAATTTGGAAAGCTCGGCCTTGCTACCGTTCCCCCTGAAAAAGGCCGGAACCCCGATGTGGAGTCCCTCCAAGTGGTTGCAGTGGACTCTCTCGGCGAGGGTAGTCTTGCCTTTTGTGGTTTCAGTGCAGGCCTCGAGACAAGTTTAATGTTCACAAAAATGCTGCGTGACGGAACGTGGGACGAGGACACCGGCCACGTCAAGGTCGTCACAAACGAAGAGGCCCCCGACTCAAGTCATCAGTATGTATCGCTGGCGTCAGTCATCATCGATGGCAAGCAAGCGTACCTGGCAGTGGGGCAACCAGCCTATTACGAAACTGAACACTATCAAGTGCTGCATACTGTCAGCGTGGCTCGCTACGACAGCACCTTCAATGCCGTGTCCGAGTTTGGCAACAAGGGCATCACCTGGCCGGAACCAGGCAAGCCATGGATTCCGATCCAAAGCCAAGATTCTACACAAAAAAACACATCGCCGTCGCCAGCACTGGCACCCGCCACCAGGCCAGCGAAGATGCCCTTTATCTCACGGTCCAGCAGGCCCATCACAGTGATTGGCGATCATATCCAAGTGCTCTACCCGCTCAAAATCGAAGATGAATCCGGCGCCATTACCAGCGAGGACGTCTGGATAACATCATTCGATTTACACACGGGGAAGCCGCAATCGAGCATTAATCTCAAAGACAGGAACAACACACCCGTGAAGATGTTACACGGCGTTTTCCAAGCAGACGGCAGCTTCTTCCTACTCGCTCGCAACACGGAATCACGCGTGGTCGTGTTGCGGTACAAGCGCGATGGTTCGCTCGACCAGCAATTCGCTGATGGCAAAGGTGAAATCGATGTGTTCGGAGATGTAGACGCACTGGTCACAGGGTTCGAGGCCAGTAACGGACGGCTGATCATCACCCGCGCAGTATGGAAGCCTAACCGTAACCCAACCAACGTTTTCTGCTTTACCAGTGACGGCAAACGCGACGGCACGTTCAATGACGGCCAGGCGCTTGCGTTGCAGCGCGACCCGGAGTCTGGTCTGGCAATGGTCCAGGTGCATATTGACGCACAACGCCGGATCGTTTTGGCGGGCAGTCAGCTCAAGGGAACGATTCAAGAAATGAATGTTGTGCGCCTGCTAGAAGATGGCAAACTCGATCCAACTTTCGGCACCGACGGCTACTTCGATTACGGCCGCGATTTGAGGACTGCCAATGCTCTGTTCCTTGAGCAAGATGCCATCCGGGTTCTGACTGAGTTCCCAACGGCCGGTAGTCAACCCTTTCTGGAGCGCGTCGCCAAGCTGTTTGCATGAGGCCGGCATTTGACCGGTAGTACGCTGGCAGAGCAGCCCTGACAGGGCTCAGGGCTGCTCTGCCAGGATCAAATCAATCCCGCGCCAACGCCTCGATCGGGTCCAGCCGCGCCGCATTCCTGGCCGGCACAAACCCGAACACCACGCCGATCAACGTCGAACAGGCAAACGCCATGACGATCGACGCCGGCGAGAACACCATCTCCCACTGTTTCACGAACAACTCGAACAGGTAGCCGATCCCATACGAAAGCCCGATCCCCACCAGCCCGCCAAACAGGCAGACCATCACCGCCTCCACCAGGAACTGCTGGCGAATGTCCGACTGCCGCGCGCCCACCGCCATGCGGATGCCGATCTCGCGGGTGCGCTCGGTCACCGACACCAGCATGATGTTCATCACCCCGATACCGCCCACCACCAGCGAGATCACCGCGATCAGCGACAGCAGCAAGGTCAGCGAGCGGCTGGTCTTCTGCACCGTCTGCATGATGCTGTCGAGGTTGTTGGTGAAGAAGTCCTTGGTGCCGTGGCGCTGCAGCATGAGCTTGGTCACCTCCTCCTCCACCCGCTTGCTCGGCACGCCGTCCTTGATGCGCACGCTGATGCTGTCCAGGTGACGCTGGCCGAGCACGCGGCCGGCGGCTGTCTCGTAGGGCACCCAGATGTTCAGCTGGTTGCTGGCGACGAACAGGTTCTTGTTCTCGGCGGTAACGCCGATCACCGTGCACGGCAGGTTGCCGACCAGGATCACCTGCCCCAACGGGTCGACGTTGCTGCCGAACAGGCGCTGGCGCGTGTTGTGGTCGATCACCACCACCTGGGCCTGGCGCCGGGCGTCGTCGGCACTGAACACGATGCCTGCGGCCAAGGGGATGTTGCGCACCTGGAAGTAGTGCTCGCTGACGCCGTTGAGCTGCACGTCGACGTCCAGGTTGCGGTAGCGCACCAGGGTGCTCTGGCCAATCACCGGGGTGGCGCTGTCGACGTAGTACAACGCGTTCAGCGCCGCCACGTCGGCCGGCAGCAGGGTCTCGATGGTCTTGGCCCGGCTGTCGCCGAAGTTGCTGCCCGAATAGATATCGATGGTGTTGCTGCCGATCGCCTGGATGTCCTTGAGCACGTAGCCCTTGGCGCCTTCGCCGATGGCCGAGATCGACACCACCGAGGTGATGCCGATGACGATCCCGAGCATGGTCAGCAAGGTGCGCATGCGGTGCGAGACCAGGGCGATCCAGGCCATCTTGAACGCTTCGCGGAACATCCCCAGGCTGGCCACCAGGCGTCGCGCGGCCTGGGCCTTGGGCGCAGGTTCGGCGGCAGGCGTGGGCAGCGCCTCGGGAACATTGCTGCGGTCGCTGACGATCTGCCCGTCGCTGACCTCGATAATGCGCTGGGCGTGGGCGGCGACCTTGGGGTCGTGGGTCACCAGGATCACCGTGTGCCCGGCGCGGTGCAGCTCCAGCAGGATGTTCATCACCTCCTTGCCGCTGGCGGTGTCCAGTGCACCGGTGGGTTCGTCGGCGAGGATCACCTGGCCGCCGTTCATCAACGCCCGGCAGATGCTCACCCGCTGCTGCTGGCCGCCGGACAGCTGGCTCGGCCGGTGCGCCAGGTGGCTGCTCAGGCCCAGGCGCGTGAGCAGCTCGCGCGCCCGCTGGTGGCGCTGGCCCTGGGGCGTGCCGGCGTACACCGCCGGGATCTCGACGTTGTGCAGGGCGTCCAGGTGCGGCAGCAGGTGGTAGCGCTGGAAGATGAAGCCGAAGTGATCGCGGCGCAGCGCGGCCAGGGCGTCGTCGTCCAGCTCGCGGGTTTCCTGGCCACCGACCTGGTAACTGCCGCTGCTGGCGTTGTCCAGGCAGCCGAGGAGGTTCATCAGGGTCGACTTGCCCGAACCGGACGCACCGATGATCGCCACCAGCTCACCGCTGCGGATCTCCAGGTCGATGCCCTTGAGCGCCAGGAACTCGCGGTCACCCGCCAGGAAGCTGCGGGTCACGCCCTGCAGGCGCAGCAAGGGTTCGCCCTGGCCGCTGGCGACGGCCAGGTCCGGGCTGAGCTCGACATTCATGTTCATGCTCACGCCCCTGCTTCGCCGGACACCGGCTCGCCGATCACCACCCGGTCACCTTCGGCCAGGCCGCCCTTGATCTGCACCTTGACGTTGTTGTTGATGCCGGTCTGCACGTCGCGCACCTGGGCGAAACCCTTGGCGTCGAGCACCCGCACCGGGAAGCTGCCGTCGCCGTTGCGCAGGCCCAGCGCCGCCACCGGCATGGTCAGCACGCCCTCGGCGGTGTCGAGGACGATATGCACCTGGGCAGTCATAGAGATACGCAGGCGGTGGTCAGGGTTGGGCACCTCGAACAGGGCGTTGTAGAACACCGCGCCCTTGGGCTTGGTGCTGCTGCCGTCGCTCTTGTCGCTGCTTTGCGCGTAGTTCTGCGGGGCGGGCTCGGTACCGCGCAGCTTAGCGTAATAGCGCTTGTCCTCGCCGAGGATGGTGAAGTACACCTGCTGGCCGGGGGTGATGTGGATCACGTCGGCTTCGGAGACCTGCGCCTTGACCGTCATGGTGTCGAGGTCGGCGAGCTTGAGCAGGATCGGCGCCAGCTGGTTGGCGATCACGGTCTGCCCTTCCTGGGTGACGATGCCCACCACGTGGCCGGTGATCGGCGCATTGATGCGGGTGTAGCCGAGGTTGACCTTGGCCGTGTCGATTTCCACCCGGGCGCTCTGGATCTGGGCGTCGAGCGAGCGCACCGAGGCCTGTTTCACCGCGTAGTCCGACTCGGCGTTCTCGAAGTCCTGGCGCGACACCGACTCGTCGGCCTGCAGCTCCCGGTAACGCTCGTAGACCCGCCTGGCCTGGCGCAGCTGGGCCTGGGTCGAGCGCTTCTCGGCCTGCAGCTTTTCCTCGTCGACCTCGGCCTGGCGCAAGGTGTTGCGCAGTACCAGCGGGTCGATCTCGGCCAGCCACTGGCCCTGGCTGACCTTGTCGCCGAGCTTGACCTTGAGCGACTTGAGCTGCCCGGACACCTGGGCGCCAACGTCCACCTGGCGGATGCCCTCGAGCATGCCGGTGGCCAACACCGCATTCTCGATATCGCCCTTCTCCACCGTGGCGACGATGTACTGCGGCGGCTTGGCCGGCGCCTGGATCGCATACAGGCTGATGCCGGCGACCAGGGCCACGGCGGCGCCAAGGCTGAACTTGCGGAATCTGGACTTATCCATGAACACTCACTTCCATTGAAATCACATCATCAACAGGCTGCCTCTTGCCCTGTGGGAGCGGGTTCCGAGGCGCCTTCATTTATGGGGTCACCTTGGCCTGCTGCAACGCCTGGCCGTCATGCCACCAGGCTGCCAGGCTGAACACGTCCGGTACCTTGAGGATGCTGAAGTGGTCGCCCGGCCCCTGCCACAGCGCCAGCTGCGGCATCAGCGCCTGCCAGCCCGCCTGCATGGCCGCCTGCTCGCAGGCATTGGCCGGCGCATCCAGGCCCGGGTCGTCCACCAGCACCAGGCCCACCGGGCCGCTGTAGCCCAGCGCCGGTCGATACACCGTGCGCAGCGCCGTGGCGAAGGTGCGCACGGTGCCGTCGAGTACCCGCGGGGCCGAGCGCGCGGGTAGCAGCCCGATACGCACCATGGCCGCGTGCAGCTGGCGCAGCTGTTCGTCGTCACTGGCCTGGGCAAAGGCCAGCGGCTCGATGCCGAGGGCCTTGCCGGTGGACAGCTGCAACGCCTGGATCAACTTCTCCAGCGCCTCGCCGAAGGTGTACGGCCGGCCGCACGAGCCGCCTGCACCAGGCGCCTCGCTGTCGACCAAGGTCAGCGAACGCACCACCCGGCCCTTGGCCTCGAAACGCGCCGCCATGGCGTGCGCCACCCAGCCGCCGAACGAGTGCCCGACCAGGTTCAGCGGCCCTTGCGGGTAAAGCGCCTCGATCGCTTGCAGGTGATGCTCGGCAGCGGCCTCCACGGTCGCATGCGGTACCGCACTGCCATCCAGGCCCCGGGCCTGCAGGCCATAAAGCGGCCAGTCCGGCCCCAGCGCCTCGGCCAGGCCGATGAAGCTGGTGACGCTGTCGCCAGCGCCAGGTACGCAGAACACCGGCGCGTGGTCCGGCTGGCCCGTCTGGATCGCCACCAGCGGCTGGCAGGCGGCAGCTTGTCCGGTGGATTGCACCAAGCCAGCGAGCGCCTGGCTTATCGCATTGCCAAGCGCCGCCACGTGTGGCGCCTGCATCATGCTGCGGTGGTCGCCGGGCACGGCGATCTCGAGCAACGCCTGGGCCGGCAGCGCTTCGCGCCAGCCACGGCTGGCGCTGTCCTGCTCGGCACGGAACAGGTGCAGCGGCAGGTCCAGCGGCGCCAGGCGGTAGTGGGCCATGGCGTGACCATGGGCCAGTTCGCGCTCGAAATAGTGCCGCAGCTGTTCATCGTCCATGCTCGACCACAGGCCATAGAGCAGGTGCTGCTGCCGGCAACTGGCCAGCAGGCTGGCAAAATCGGCCTGCTCGCTTTCCAGACGTTGCAGCTGCGCCAACGGCGCGAGCCCGGCATCGCCCTGGGTGCGCCAGAAGCTGCTGCAATTGAGCAGCAACTGGCGCTCCAGGGCCTGCGCGCCCTGCCAGCGCGCCTTGCCCTGGTCGGCCAGGCGCGGCACATAGGTGTCGATCAGGCCGAGGAACTCGACCTGCTCGTCGGCCCCCAACAGCTGGTTGGCCATCTCCAACGCCAGCACTCCGCCGAACGACCAGCCTGCCAGGCGATACGGGCCATGGGGCTGGACCTTGCGCAGTTGCTCGACCTGATAGCGGGCCAGGCATTCCAGCGTGCGTGGCTGCGCCTGGCCGCAGGGGATGCCTGGCAGGCCATACACCGGGAAATCGCCCACCAGGTGCTGGCCGAGGACCGGGAAGTAGAAGTCCAGGCCGGTGAACTCGTGGACCAGGAACAGCGGCGCCTGATTGCCGGTTGCGCGGACGGTGACCAGGGTTTGCGCCTGGCCGACGCGGCTGGCGTCCAGATGACGCGCCAGCGTGGTCACGCTGGGTTGCTGGAACACGTCGTTGATCGCGGTGGGCAAGCCGGCCTTGGCGAGCTTGTCGACCAGGCGGATAGCCGCCAGGGAGTGGCCACCCAGCTCGAAGAAGTTGTCGTGGCGCCCTACCCGCTCGACGCCCAGCAGTTCGCACCAGAGCGCGGCCAGCAGGGTTTCGGTTTCCCCTTCCGGGGCTTCGTAGGGGCGGTCTTCGAGTGCGTCGGGTTGTGGCAGTGCCTTGCGGTCGAGCTTGCCGTTGGGGCTCAGGGGCAAGGCTTCGAGGTGCATGAACTGCGCAGGCACCATGAACTCCGGCAGGTGGGCGAGCAAGGCCGTGCGCACGGTTTCGGCGGTTTGCACTTCGCCGGTGTAGTAGGCGATCAGGCGTTGTTCGCGGGCTACCACCACGGCTTCCTTGATGCCTTCGAGGGCAGTCAGGCCGGCCTGGATTTCGCCCAGCTCGACGCGCAGGCCGCGCAGTTTCACCTGGTCATCGTTGCGGCCCAGGTATTCGATGTTGCCGTCGGCCAGATGGCGAGCCAGGTCGCCGGTGCGGTACAGCCGGCCGCCGGGGACGAACGGGTCGTCGATGAAGCGTTCGGCGGTCAGTTCGGCGCGGTTGAGGTAGCCGCGGGCGACCTGGACGCCGCCGATGTATAGCTCGCCGGCCACACCCTGGGGCACGGGTTGGCCTTGGGGGTCGAGGATGTACAGGGTGGTGTTGGCGATGGGTTTACCGATCGGGGTGTTGTCCGGGGCGGTGAGGCAGTGCCAGGCACTGACGTCTACGGCGGCTTCGGTCGGGCCGTAGAGGTTGTGCAGTTCGACTTCTGGCAACTGCTCGTGGAAGCGCCGTACCAGGCTGCCCGGCAGTGCCTCCCCACTGCACACCACCCTCTTCAGGGCTGTGGGAGCGGGTTTACCCGCGAAGAATCCAACTCGGTAGATGGCACCGGCTTCGCCGGTGTTCGCGGGTGAACCCGCTCCTACAGGGATAGTGCTCTCTGCGGAGGACAGGAACACATCCAGCATCGAGGGGACGAAGTGCAAGGTGGTGACGGCTTCGTCCTGGATGACCTGGCGCAGGTATTCCGGATCGCGGTGGCCGCCAGGGCGGGCCATGACCAGGCGTGCGCCGGTCTGCAACGGCCAGAGGAATTCCCACACCGACACGTCGAAGCTGAACGGGGTCTTCTGCAACACCACATCGTCCGCGCCCAGCTCGTAGGCGTCCTGCATCCACAGCAGGCGGTTCACCACACCCGCATGTTCGTTCATCACGCCCTTCGGCAGGCCGGTCGAACCCGAGGTGTAGATGACGTAAGCGAGGTGGCGTGGGGTCAGCCCCGCAACCACCGGGTTGCTTGCCGGCTGATCGTTCCAGACCGGCTGATCCAGATCGATCACCTCGCCCTCCGGCACATGGCGGGTAGCCGCATGCACAAGCACCGCCACCGGCGCGCTGTCGGTGAGCATATGACGCACCCGCTCGGCCGGGTAATCCGGATCGACCGGCACATAGGCCCCCCCGGCCTTGAGAATGGCCAGCAAGCCAACCACCATCGACAACCCGCGCTCGACACAGATCGCCACGCGATCATCGGGTTTGACGCCCAAGCCGATCAGGTAATGCGCCAGGCGGTTGGCCTGCTCGTTGAGCTGGCGATAGCTCAACGAACCTTCTTCGGCCCGAACCGCAACGGCCTCGGGCGTGCGCAACACTTGCGCCTCGATCAAGCCATGCAAGGTCTGCTCAAGGTCGTAATCCACCGCCGTATCGTTGAACGCCAGCAGCAGCCGGCTGCGCTCACTGGCATCCAGCAACGCCGTAAGCGCGGGCACGGCCTGCGCGCCTTCGGCAAAGGTCCACAGCAACTGTTCCAGATACCCCACGTAACGCTCGACCGTAGCCCGCTCGAACAGCGCCGTGGCGTACACCATGCCCCCACTGAAGCCTTCGGCGCTCTCGCCCAGGCACAGGCTCAGGTCGAACTTGGCGATGCTCGCCTGCCCGCCCACCGCCGTCACCTGCAGCGCCCCCAGTTGCAACGCCTGGCGCTCGGGGTTGGCGTCCCAGTCCAGCGACACCTGGTACAGCGGTGTATGGGCCAGGCTGCGCGACGGGCGCAGCGCTTCGACCACCTGCTCGAACGGCAGGTCCTGGTGCGCCTGGGCCGCCAGCACGGTGGCCTTGACCCGGCTGAGCAGCGTGGCCACGTCCGGCGCACCCGAGGTGTCCAGGCGCAGGGCAATGGAATTGACGAACATGCCGATCAGGCCATCGACCTCGGCCTGGCGACGGTTGGCCAGCGGCGAGCCGATCACCACCTCGTCCTGCCCGGCCAGCCGCGTCAGCAGCACCGCCCAGGCGGCCATGAACAGCATGTACGGGGTCACGCCCTGGGCCCGACACATGGCCTTGAGTTCGGCACTCAGGCGTGGATCGAAAGCGATCGCCACGCTGTCACCGGCATACTGCTGACGCTCCGGCCGTGGCCGGTCCCAGGGCAGGCTGACCAGGGTCGGCGCCCCGGCCAATTGGTCACGCCAGTAATCTGCCTGGCGCTGCAAGGCCTCGGCGCTCAGCCAGCGGCGCTGCCACAGGGCATAGTCCAGGTACTGCACCGGCAACGCCGGCAACGGGTCTTCAGCGTCGTTGGCGAAGGCCGGGTACAGGGCGCCCAGCTCGCGCACCAGCACGCCCAGCGACCAGCCATCGGCCACCAGGTGGTGCACGGTCAGCAGCAGCAGGTGCTGGTGCTGCCCGCGCTGCAGCAGGCGGCCACGGATCGGCAAGTCATGGTTCAGGGCAAAGGGTTGCCGGGCCTCCTGTGCGATCAGCCGTTCCAGCGCGGGCTCGTCCAGATCGCCCACGGCCTCTACCGCAAACTGGAAGCCCCGGGCATCGGCTGCCAGCAGCACCCGCGGTTCGCCGTCCTGCTCGACGAAATGGCTGCGCAGGCTCTCGTGACGCTCGATGATGCGGCGCAGGGCGCGCTCCAGTGCCAGTGCATCCAGCGCGCCCTGCAGGTGCAGGCCGATGGGAATGTGGTAGGCGGCGCTGCCTTCGGCCAGCTGTGCCAGGAACCACAGGCGCTGCTGGGCGAACGACAACGGCAGGCTGCCCAGTCGAGGGCCGGGCTGGATCGCCGGCAATGCGCGCTCGGCATGGCTGCCCAGGCTCGCCGCGACCGCCGCCAGGCTGTCGTCGGCGAACAGTTCGGCCAGCTCCAGCTCCAGCCCCAGGCGCTGACGCACCTGGGCCAGCATGCGCATGGCCAGCAGCGAATGGCCGCCGAGCTCGAAGAAGCGGTCGTGGCGGCCGACCTGGTGCAGGTGCAGCAGCTCGCCCCAGAGTTCGGCCAGCACTTGCTCGCGCCGGCCTTGCGGCGCCTCGAAGGCCACGGCGGTAAAGTCCTGCGGCCCCGGCGGCGGCAGCGCCTGGCGGTCGACCTTGCCGTTGTGGTTCAGCGGCATGCGCGCCAGCGCCACGTAGGCGCCGGGCAGCATGTAGTCGGGCAGGCGCCCGCGCAGGAAGCCACGCACGCTGCCGGCATCGAGCCCAGCCTGCTGGCAGCTGAACCAGGCCACCAGGCGCAACGGCCCCTGCCCGTCCGCCAGGGCCATCACCACTGCCTCGCCGACGCCCGGGCACTGCGCCAGTTGCTGCTCGATCTCCCCCAGTTCGATGCGGAAGCCGCGAATCTTCACCTGGTCATCGTTGCGCCCCAGGCACTCCAGCTGGCCATCGGCCTGCCAGCGCACCAGGTCGCCGGTGCGGTACAGGCGCTCGCCACTGGCGAACGGGCTGTCGACGAAGCGCTCGGCAGTCAGCTCGGGGCGGTTGAGGTAACCCAGGGCCACGCCGTCGCCGCCGATGTACAACTCGCCGACCACGCCACGCGGGACCAGCTGACGATGGGCATCGAGCACATACACCCGGGTATTGCCGATGGGCCGGCCGATGGGCACGTGCAGGGCATCGCTCGCCAGCTCGCGCACCGTGCAAGTGCTGGCGAAGGTGGTGGTCTCGGTCGGGCCGTAGCCATTGACCAGGCGCAGCCGCGGCGCCCGCGCGAGCATGGCGCGGAAGGCCGCAGGCTCGGCCCGTTCGCCCCCGCTCATGAGAATGCGCAGGCCCGCCAGCGCCTCGGGGATCAACTGCACGTACTGGTTGAACAGCGCGGTGGTCAGGAACAGCACGCTGATGCCCTCGTCCACCAACGCCGCCGCGAAGCGTTGCGGATCGACCAGGGTGGCGTGGTCGATCACCCGCACCTGGGCGCCGTTGAGCAGCGCACCCCAGACGTCCAGGGTGCTGGCATCGAAGGCCGGGTTGGAAGCAAAGGCGACACGGTCGCCGGCCTCGAAATCGGCAAAGCCGTTGTTCAGCACCAGGCGCGCGATGCCCCTGTGCGGCACGCATACACCCTTGGGCTTGCCGGTGGTGCCGGAGGTGTACATCACGTAGGCCGCGCTGCCGGCGTCCGGCTCCAGGCAGGGGTTGTGCGTCGGCTGGTCGCCCAGCGAAAGTCGGTCGATGTCGATACGCCGCACCGGGAAGTCGGCCTCGCTGTCACCCAGCGTCAGCAAGGCGGCGGCCTGGCAATCCTCGACCATGAACCCTTGGCGCTCGGCCGGCGCATGGATGTCCAGCGGCACATACACGGCCGCGCACTTGAGCACCGCCAACTGCGCGACCAGCAGCGCCAGCGAGCGCGGCAGCAGGATCGCCACGCAATCGCCGGGGTTCACGCCTGCGGCCAGCAGGTGATGGGCCAGGTGGTTGGCCTGCTGGTTGAGCTCGCCGTAACTCAGGGCCTGCTGGCCTTCCACGGCCGCCAGGGCGAGCGGATGACGGGCGACGCGCTGCTCGAACAGGCGGGCAATGCTCTCCTCGCGCGGGTAATCGTTGCCCGTGGCATTGAAGGCGTGCAGCAACATCTGGCGCTCGTCCGCGCCGACCAGGTCGACCTGTTCCAGCAGCGCCTGGTCATTGCCGACCATGGCCCACAGCAGGGCCTCGAAGTAACCGAGGTAGCGGCGCACGGTCGCCTCGTCGAACAGCGCCGTGGCGTAGTCGAGGCTGCCGGCCAGCCGGTCGCCGTGCTCGCCGAGGTTCAGGGTCAGGTCGAACTTGGCCACCTGCCCGGCCTGGGCCACGGCTTCCAGCTGCAAGCCTTGCAACTGCAAGGCGGCGCCCTGGGTGGCCTGCCAGTTGAGGGTGGCCTGGAACAGCGGCGTATGGCCCAGGCTGCGGGCAGGCCGCACGATCTCGACCACTTGCTCGAAGGGCAGGTCCTGGTGCGCCTGGGCGTTCAGCACCTGCGCCTTGACCTGGCGCAGCAAGGCCTCGGTGGTCGCCGCGCTGGCGCTGTCGATGCGGATGGCCAGGGTGTTGACGAACAGGCCGGCCAGCGCTTCGAGCTCGGCGTGGCCACGCCCGGCCACCGGGCAACCGATGACCACCTCCGCCTGCCCGCAAAGCCGGCCCAGCAACGCCGCCCAGGCGCCCAGCACGGTCATGTACAGGGTCACCCCATGGCGCTGGGCCAGGGTGCGCAGGCCGGCGGCAAGGCGCGGGTCCAGCGCCAATGCCAGGCTGGCCCCGGCAAAATCCTGGCGCTCGGGCCGTGGCCGGTCGCAGGGCAGCTTGAGCAGGCTCGGCGCGCCGTCCAGCGCCTGGCGCCAGTAGTCGGCCTGGCGCTGCAACTGCTCGCCCGCCAGCCAGCGGCGCTGCCAGACCGCGTAGTCACCATACTGGATGGGCAACGCCGGCAGCGGGTCTTCCAGGCCCTGGCACAGCGCCGGGTACAGGGCACCGAGTTCCTGCGTGAGCACGCCCAGCGACCAACCGTCGGCAACGATGTGGTGCACGGTCAGGGCCAGCACGTGATGGTCGGTGCCCAGGCGCAACAAGCGCGCCCGCAGCAGCGGCCCGTGGGCCAGGTCGAACGGCGCGCCGGCAGCATCACGCAGCCTGCCCGCCAGGGCCTCGGGGTGGAGATCCTCGCGCTGGAACCAGCCATCCCCCGGTGTGCTGGCGATGATCACCTCGGCACTGTCGTCGCGCGGCACGAAACGGCTGCGCAGGGTTTCGTGGCGCTCGACGATGCGCAGCAACGCGCATTCCAGCGCATCGTCATCCAGCGGCCCGCGCAGGCCCAGGGCCAAGGGCACGTTGTAGGCCTGGTTGCCGCCCTCCATCTGGGCCAGGAACCACAGCCGCTGCTGGGCGAACGACATCGGCAACGGCTGTTCGCGCGGCACCGGCAGGATCGCCGGCAAGGCGCTGCGCCCGGCGCCGGCCAGGACTTCGGCCACCGCCGCCAGTTCGGCATTGGCGAACAGCTCGGCCAGGGTCAGTTCCACGCCCAGGCGCAGGCGCACCTGGGACACCATGCGCATGGCCAGCAGCGAATGGCCGCCGAGGCTGAAGAAGTGGTCGCGTCGGCCCACCCGCTCGACCTGCAAGAGTTCCGACCAGATCAGCGCCAGGGCAGCTTCCAGTTCGCCCTGCGGGGCTTCGTAGCCTTGCTCGAACAGCGCCGAACGTTCGGGTCTGGGCAGCGCGCGGCGGTCGAGCTTGCCGTTGGCGGTCAGCGGCAGCACCGGCAACTGCACGAACGCCACCGGCACCATGTACTCCGGCAGGCACGCCTGCAGTTGCGCCCGCAGCCCCTCGGGCGAGGCCGCCTCGACCTCGGCCTGGGGCGTGAAGTAGGCGACCAGGCGCGGTTGGCCGGGCTGGTCTTCGCGGGCCAGCACCACCGCCTCGTTGATCCCCGGCAGGCGGGCCAGGCGGTTTTCGATTTCGCCCAGCTCGATGCGCACGCCGCGGATCTTCACCTGGTCGTCGTTGCGCCCCAGGTAATCGAGGGTGCCGTCGGCCAGCCAGCGCACCAGGTCGCCGCTGCGGTACATGCGCCCGCCCGTGGCGAAGGGGTCGTCGAGGAAACGTTCGGCGGTCAGTTCGGGGCGGTTCAGGTAGCCTCGGGCAACCCCGGCGCCGCCGATGTACAGCTCGCCGGGCACGCCCAGCGGCACCGGCTGGCGCTGCGGGTCGAGCACGTACAGGCGGGCGTTGTCCAGCGGCCGGCCGATGTGCAGCACCGCGCCCGCCTCGACCACGCCGGAGCTGGCGACCACGGTGGTCTCGGTCGGGCCATAGTTGTTGACCACGGCAAAGCGTTGGCTGCGGTTGAACTGGCGCAGGCGGTCGCCGCCGATCAGCAAGGTGCGCAGGGTCGGGTGTTCGAGTTGCTGGCTGAAGGCGTATTCGGCCACCGGCGTGGGCAGGAAGCTGACGTCCAGCGGTTGGCTGCGCCACCAGGCGAGCATGGCATCGAGGTCTTCGTTGCCGTGCGCCGGTGGCGCCAGGTGCAGCGTGGCCCCCGCGCACAGCGCCGGCCAGACCTCCCAGGCCATGGCGTCGAAGCCGAAACCGGCCAGGCACGAGGTGTGGCGGCCGTGGCACAGGTCGAAGGTGCGGCAGTGCCAGTCCACCAGGTTGTTGACCGTGCGGTGCTCGACCATCACGCCCTTGGGCTGGCCGGTGGAGCCGGAGGTGTAGATGACGTAGGCCAGGTGGCTTGCGTTCAGCCCGGGCACCACCGGGCTGTGCGTGCGGGTGGGCCAGTCCGGCCGGTCGAGCAGCAGCACCGGCACCTCGACCGCCCCCAGACGGTGGCGCAGCGCCTGCTGGGTCAGCACCACCACCGGCGCGCTGTCACCCAGCAGGTAGTGTACCCGCTCATCCGGATGCGCCGGGTCGACCGGCACGTAGCCGGCACCGGCCTTGAGCACGGCCAGCAGGCCGACCAGCGTCTCCAGGCTGCGGCGGGCGACCAGTGCCACGCGGTCGTCGGGGCGTACGCCCAGTTCGATCAACCGCTGCGCCAGCGCGTTGGCCTGCTGGTCGAGTTCGCCGTAGCTCAAGCTGTGCTCGCCACAGCTGGCGGCGATGCTGCCTGGGTGAGCGTGCGCCTGCCGTTCGATGCGTTGATGCAGCGTCAGCCTGGCCTCGAAGCTGGCCGGATAGTCATTGAACCCCTCCAGCAGCGTCTGGCGCTCGCCATCCGGCAGCATCGGCAACCCCAGCACCTGGGCCTGCGGGGTTTGCAGCAGGTTTTCCAGGGTCTGTTGCAGATAGGCGCAGACGCGCTCGGCCGGCACCTGGGCACTGGCCAGCAGGGTCAGGCGGAAGGCTTCGCCCAGGTCGTCGACGCTCAGGGTCAGCGGGTAGTTGGTGGCCTCGGCGGAGTCGACGATATCGATGCCCGCCAGCGCTGCCCGGCGCGGCTCGGCGGCCGCCAGCGCACTGTGGCGATAATTGAGCAGCGCGTTGAACAGCGGCGCCGGGGCCGCCACCCCGCTGCAACGCTGGGCCAGGGCCAGCGGCGCGTGCTCGTGGCGCATCAGCGCGCTGAGCCGCTGGTGGGTGGCGCGGATCGCCGTCGGCAGGTCACAGCCGGCCAGGTCCACCCGCAGCGGCAAGGTGTTGATGAAGATACCCAGCGCCCGATCGGTGGCCTCGGCGCCGAGCAGGCGGCCCATCAGCACCGTGCCGAACACCACCTGATCGCGCCCGGTCAGGCCGCCCAACACCCGTCCCCAGGCCAGGTGGAACAGGCTAGCGACACTGACGCCGAGACTACGGGCATGGGCACGCAGGCGCTGGCACAGTGCCAATGGCAGGTCGAGCGCGTGCTCGTTGTGGGGCTCGCCATCGCCCTGCACGTCCTGGATGTCGTAGGCCAGGGTCGACGCATCGATATCACCGAGCATCTCGCGGAAGAACGCTTCGTGCTGCGCTTCGCTGATGCCGAGCACCGCCTGCGCCACGTAATTGCGAAACGGCACGGGCGCGCCCAACTGCTCGCCCTGGCCGCTGAGGAAGGCGATCAGTTCCTGGCGCACCACGTCCAGCGCGCTGTGGTCCATGGCGATATGGTGGAACTGCAAGGTGGCGCTGAGCCTGCCGTCGGCCTCGGGGGCCTCGCGCAGCAGGCGGATCAGGGGTGCCTGGGTCAAATCGAGCCAGCTGCGCGCCGGGTCTTCCTGCGGCAGGTCGAGCACAAGCAGTTCGGCCTCGCGCCAGACCACCTGCAACGGCGTTTCCAGCCCCTCCCAGTGCACCGATGTGCGCAGGATGTCGTGGCGCGCCACCACCCCGCGCAGGGCATCGGCAAACGCCTGCAGGCGCGCCTCGCTGGCGAACACGAAGCGCGCCTGCATCACGTAGGGGTCGTGGCCGGTGGCGCTGGCGTGGTGGAACAGCATGCCCTGCTGCAACGGCGCCAGGGGGTAGATGTCCTGCACATTGGCGGCGCCACCGGGGATCTCGGCGATCAGGCGGTCCAGGGTGCCCTGTTGCAGTTCGACGAGATTGACCAGATCCGGGGTGATTCGCCTGCAGCCGGGGGCGATCAGGTTGCCCGGCACCTGCACCGCGCCCTGCCTCACAGCCACATACTCGCCGCTTTCCAGCAGCGCGATCAGCGCCGGCTTGTGCTCGCGCAGGCGTGCCACCAGGGCCGGGTCGGTCAGGGCCTTGCGGTTGCCCTGGACCACCAGCTGGCCATCCTTGAGCGCGAGCTGGACATTGTTGGCGACAAGCGTCGCCAGGAGTTGATTGATGCTCACAGGACGATCTCCATGCTGTCTGTGATGGCTGCGTAGCCGGCCAGGGTCGGTTGTTCGAACAGTGCGCGCACGTCGGCGTCCAGGCCTTGTTCGCGCAGTCGGGAGGTCAGGGTCACGGCCAACAGTGAATGGCCGCCCAGCGCGAAGAAGTTGTCGTGGCGCCCTACCCGCTCGACGCCCAGCAGCTCGCACCAGAGCGCGGCCAGCAGGGTTTCGGTTTCGCCTTCCGGGGCTTCGTAGGGGCGGTCTTCGAGTGCGTCGGGTTGCGGCAGTGCCTTGCGGTCGAGCTTGCCGTTGGGGCTCAGGGGCAAGGCTTCGAGGTGCATGAACTGCGCAGGCACCATGAACTCCGGCAGGTGGGCGAGCAAGGCCGTGCGCAGGGTCTCCACGGCTTGCGCTTCGCCGGTGTAGTAGGCGATCAGGCGCTGGTCGCGGGCGACCACCACGGCTTCCTTGATGCCTTCGATGGCCGTCAGGCCGGCCTGGATTTCCCCCAGCTCGACGCGCAGACCGCGCAGTTTCACCTGGTCGTCGTTGCGGCCCAGGTATTCGATGTTGCCGTCGGCCAGATGACGGGCCAGGTCGCCGGTGCGGTACAGGCGGCCGCCGGGGACGAACGGGTCGTCGATGAAGCGTTCGGCGGTCAGTTCGGCGCGGTTGAGGTAGCCGCGGGCGACCTGGACGCCACCGATGTACAGCTCGCCGGCCACACCCGGGGGCACAGGTTGGCCGTGGGGGTCGAGGATGTACAGGGTGGTGTTGGCGATGGGGTGGCCGATCGGGGTGTTGTCCGGAGCGGTAAGGCAGTGCCAGGCGCTGACGTCCACGGCGGCTTCGGTCGGGCCGTAGAGGTTGTGCAGTTCGACTTCTGGCAACTGCTCGTGGAAGCGCCGTACTAGGCTCCCCGGCAAAGCCTCCCCACTGCACACCACCCTCTTGAGGGCTTGCGCCGTACCTGTGGGAGCGGGTTTACCCGCGAACACCGGCGAAGCCGGTGCCATACACCGAGTTGGATTCTTCGCGGGTGAACCCGCTCCTACAGGGGTAGTGCTCTCTGCGGAGGACAGGAACACATCCAGCATCGACGGGACGAAGTGCAAGGTGGTGACGGCTTCGTCCTGGATGACCTGGCGCAGGTATTCCGGATCGCGGTGGCCTCCGGGGCGGGCCATGACCAGGCGTGCGCCGGTCTGCAACGGCCAGAGGAATTCCCACACCGAGACATCGAAACTGAACGGGGTCTTCTGCAACACCACATCGTCGGCGCCCAGCTTGTAGGCGTCCTGCATCCACAACAGGCGGTTCACCACGCCCGCATGTTCGTTCATCACGCCCTTCGGCAGGCCGGTCGAGCCCGAGGTGTAGATGACGTAAGCGAGGTGGCGTGGGGTCAGCCCCGCAACCACCGGGTTGCTCGAAAGCTGATCGTTCCAGACCGGCTGATCCAGATCGATCACCTCGCCCTCCGGTACATGACGGGTAGCCGCATGCACAAGCACCGCCACCGGCGCGCTGTCGGTGAGCATATGACGCACCCGCTCGACCGGGTAATCCGGATCGACCGGCACATAGGCGCCCCCGGCCTTGAGGATGGCCAGCAAGCCAACCACCATCGACAGCCCACGCTCGACACAGATCGCCACGCGATCATCGGGTTTGACGCCCAAGCCGATCAGGTGATGCGCCAGGCGGTTGGCCTGCTCGTTGAGCTGGCGATAGCTCAACGAACCTTCTTCGGCCCGAACCGCAACGGCCTCGGGCGTGCGCAACACTTGCGCCTCGATCAAGCCATGCAAGGTCTGCTCAAGGTCGTAATCCACCGCCGTGTCGTTGAAGTCCACCAGCACCCGCTGGCGTTCCTCGTCTTGCAGCACCGGCAGCCGCTGCAACAGCAGCTCCGGCTCATGCTCCAGCGCCGCAACCATGGCTTCCAGCACCCGCTGCATCTGCCCACAGATGCGCGCCGCGCCAACTTCGGCCGAGGTCATGGCGACCAGGCGGAAGCCCTGTCCCGTGTCGTCGACGTTGAGGCCCAGCGGGTAGTTGCTGCGCTCTTGGCTTTCTAGAGTTTCGATACCTTCGGTCGCTTGTTTCTGGCTGGCCGTAGCCTGGCGGCTGTGGCGATAGTTGAGCATGGCGTTGAACAGCGGTAGCGGCGCGGCCACGCCGCTGCAGCGCTGGGCCAGGGCCAGGGAGGCGTGTTCATGGGCCAGCAGCGCGCTGAGGCGCTGGTGGGTGGCATGGGCCGCCTCCCGCAGGCCCACATCGCCCAGGTCGACCCGCAGCGGCAAGGTGTTGATGAACATCCCCAGCGCCCGCTCGGCGCCCTCGCCGCCTTGCAGGCGGCCCAGCAGCACGGTGCCGAACACCACGCGGTCCTGGCCGCTGGCGGCGCCCAGCAGGCGTGCCCAGGCCAGGTGGAACAGGCTGGCGACACTGATGCCCAGTTGCCGGCCTTGCTGGCGCAGGCGCTGGGCCAGGTCGTCGCGCAGCCACAGCTGGGCCTCTTCGATGTCGCGGCCATCGCCCTGCACATCGCTGAGGCCGAACGGCAGGGTCGGCGCGTCGATGTCGGCCAGTTGCGTGCGGAAGAACGCTTCGTGCTCAGCCTGGCTGATGCCCAGCCGCGCCTGGGCCACATAGTTGCGGTAAGGCACCGGGGCGTGGGCGGGTTCGGCGTTGCCTTGCAGGTAGCCGATCAGTTCCTCGGCGACCACCTCCATGGCGGTGTGGTCGAGGATGATGTGGTGGAATTGCAGGGTGGCTTCGATGGGACCATCGGACTCGGTGTAGAGCAGGCGGATCAGGGAGGCCTGGCTCAGGTCGAAACCGGTGTCGGCTTCATCGCGAGCAAGCTCGCTCCTACGAACCGAAGGGACCGTGCGCAGGACCACCTGAACCGGTTGCGGCAGGCCGTCCCAGAGCACGGCGGTGCGCAGCACGTCGTGGCGGGCGATGACCTTGTCCAGTGCGGCGGCGAAGTGCTCGAGCTGTTCGCGGCTGGCGAAGGCGAAGCGCGATTGCAGCACGTACGGGTCGTGCTCGGCGGCGCTCAGGTGGTGGTAGAGAATGCCCTCCTGCAGCGGCGCCAGCGGGTAGATGTCCTGCACGTTGGCGGCGCCGCCCGGCACCCGGGCGACGATGCGCTCGATGGTGGCCTGGTCCAGCGCCAGCAGCGGCAGCATGGCCGGAGTGATGTGCTGGCAACCGGCCGGGATCAGGTTGGCCGGGACTTCGACCGTGCGCGCCTGGCCCAGGGTGGCCGCCAGGGCGGCAATGGTCGGTTGGCCAAACAGCGTGCGTACGTCGACCTGCAGCCCTTCGCGGCGCAGGCGCGCGGTCAGGTTCACCGCCAGCAGCGAATGGCCGCCCAGTTCGAAGAAGTTGTCGTGCCGGCCCACCTGCCGCACGCCCAGCATCTGCGACCAGGCCTGGGCCAGCGCGGTTTCCACCGGGCCTTGCGGCGCCTCGTAGGCGTGGCCGGCGAGCTGCGCCGGGTCCGGGTCTGGCAGGGCCTTGCGGTCGAGCTTGCCATGGCTGGTCAGTGGCAAGGCCGCCAGGCGGATGAACGCCAGCGGCACCAGGTGCGCCGGCAGGCTGGCCTGCAACGCCGCGCGCAGCGTTTCGACGGCCACTGCGGCGGCCGCGGTGAACCAGGCCAGCAGGCGCTCGCCACGCACCAGCACCACCGCATCGGCAACCCCCGGCTGCGCGGCCAGCACCGCCTCGATTTCACCCAGCTCGACGCGCACGCCGCGGATCTTCACCTGGTCATCGTTGCGGCCCAGGTAGTCGAGGGTGCCGTCGGCGTTCCAGCGCACCAGATCGCCGCTGCGGTACATCCGGCCCCCGGCGGTGAACGGGTCGTCGAGGAAGCGCTCTTCGGTCAGTTCCGCACGGTTCAGGTAACCGCGGGCAACGCCTGCGCCGCCGATGTACAGCTCGCCCACCGCGCCCACCGGCACCGGCTGGCGACGCTCGTCGAGCACGTACACGCGGCTGTTGGCGATGGGCTTGCCGATGTGCAGCTCGCCGCCCGGCTGCAACCGGCCGGACGTGGC
This sequence comes from Pseudomonas sp. NPDC089401, assembly GCF_044749485.1. NCBI lineage: Bacteria > Pseudomonadati > Pseudomonadota > Gammaproteobacteria > Pseudomonadales > Pseudomonadaceae > Pseudomonas > Pseudomonas sp. NPDC089401. Next base: position 102,309 of record NZ_JBIVIA010000017.1, read on the forward strand.
GACCACGGTCGTTTCGGTGGGGCCGTAGTTGTTGACCAGGGCAAAGCCCGGGTCGCGCTCGAACTGGCGCAGGCGGTCGCCGCCGACCAGCAAGGTGCGCAGGGTCGGGTGCTGGCGTTCACGGCGCAGGGCCTGCTCGGCCACGGGCGTGGGCAGGAAGCTGACCTGCAGCGGCTGTTCCAGCCACCAGTCGAGCAGCTCGTCGACGTGCTCGCCGCCAATGCGTGCCGACGGCAGGTGCAGCACCGCGCCGGCGCACAGCGCTGGCCACAGTTCCCAGGCCACGGCGTCGAAACCGAAGCCGGCCACGCTGCTGGTGTGGCTGCCGGCGCCCAGGGCGAAGGCCTCGCAATGCCAGTGCACCAGGTTGGCCAAGGTGGCGTGCTCGACCATCACCCCTTTGGGCTGGCCGGTGGAGCCGGAGGTGTAGATCACATAGGCCAGCTGACGTGCATCCAGCCCCGCGACCTGCGGGTTGGCGTCGGCTTGCACCTGCCAGTCGTCACGCTGCAGTTCCACCCGCGGCGTATCGCCAACCAAAGCTTGCGTGCTGGCGTCGGTCAGTACTGTTGCTGGGGCACTGTCGTGCAGCAGGTAGGCAATGCGTTCGGCCGGATAGGCCGGGTCCACCGGCACATAGGCAGCGCCGGCCTTGAGCACGGCCAGCAGCGCGACCACACGTTCCAGGCGGCGCGGCAGGCACACCGCCACCCGATCGCCGACCTGCACGCCACGGGCGATCAGGTGATGGGCCAGGCGGTTGGCGCTGCGGTTGAGTTCGCCGTAGCTGAGCACCTGGCCATCCTGCACCAGCGCCGCCGCTTGCGGCGCGCGGGCGGCCTGGGCTTCGACCAGGGCGTGCACGGTCGGCCCTTGCGAGTAGTCGCGGCCGGTGCGGTTGAACGCGTGCAGGACCTGTTGGCGGGCGGCGGCATCGAGGATCGACAGGGCATCCACCGGCGTCGCTTCGGCCTGCTCCAGCGCCTGGCTCAACTGGGCCAGGGCCTGGGCCATCCACTGCGCCACCCGTTCGGCGCCCAGGCCTTGCTGGGCCAGCACGCTCAGGGTGAAGCCTTCGCCCAGGTCGTCGACGCTCAGGGTCAGCGGGTAGTTGCTGCGTTCCTCGCCGCCGAGCAGGCGCACGCCTTGCACGCTGGCATCGTCCGCAGCCGGTGCGGCGGTGCTGCTGTGGCGGTAGTTGAACAAGGCGCTGAACAACGGCAGCGAGGCTGCCACGCCACTGCAACGCTGGGCCAGGGCCAGCGAGGCATGCTCGTGGCCAAGCAGCGCCGACAAGCGCTGGTGGGTGACGCCCACGGCCTGGCGCACATCCGCCGTCAGGTCGATGCGCAGTGGCAAGGTGTTGATGAACACCCCCAGCGCCCGGTCAGCGCCCTCGCCGCCCTGCAGGCGGCCCATCAGCACGGTGCCGAAGACCACGTCGGTGCGGTTGGCCAGCACCCCGAGCACACGCGCCCAGGCCAGGTGCGCCAGGCTTGCGGCGCTCACACCCAGGCGCCGGGCCTGCTCGCGCAGCTGGCGGGCCACACTGGCGTTCAGTGGCAACCGCGCCTCCTCGATGGCACGGCCATCACCCTGTACGTCGGCCAGGCCGAACGGCAAGGTCGGCTCGTCGAGGTCGCCGAGCATGTCGCGGAAAAACGCCTCGTGGCCGGCGTCATCGGCCCCCAGGCGGGCCTGGGCGACATAGGTGCGGTACGGCACCGGTGCCGCCAGCAGGTCATCCTGGCCGTTGAGCAAAGCCTGCATTTCGCCGGCGATCACTGCCATGGCGGTATGGTCGAGGGCCAGGTGGTGGAACTGCAGGATCGCCACCACACGCTGGTTGGCCGGGTCATTGGCATGCACCAGGCGCATCAGCGGCGCCTGGGACAGGTCCAGACGCTGATGGCGGGCATCGAAGCGCGCCTGCAGGGCGTCGATCACCGCGTCACCTTGCAGGTCGGTGATCGCCGTCACAGCCAGCCGCGCTTCGCGCCAGACCACCTGCACCGGTTGCTCCAGGCCTTCACTGAGCACTGCGGTGCGCAGGATGTCGTGGCGGTCGATGACCTGTTGCAAGGCCCCGGCCCAGGCCTGCAGGCGGGCAAGGCTGTCGAAGGCCAGGCGCGATTGCAGCAGGTACGGGTCGCCCTGCCCGGCGCTCAGGTGATGATAGAGAATGCCCTCCTGCAACGGTGCCAGCGGGTAGATTTCCTGCACATTGGCAGCGCCACCCGGTACGCGGGCGAGGATCGCGTCGATGGCGGCCTGGTCGAGGTCGATCAGGCTGAGCATGGCCGGCGTGATGTGCGCCGCCGCGGGCGGCACGCGGTTGGCCGGCACCCGCACTTCACGGCCACTGCCCACCGCAGCGGCCAGGGCCGCCAGGGTCGGCTGGGCGAACAGCACGCGCACGTCGGCGCCGAGGCCGGCCTGGCGCATGCGCTCGATCAGGGTCACTGCCAGCAGCGAATGGCCGCCCAGTTCGAAGAAGTGGTCGTGGCGGCCGACCTGCTCGACCTTGAGCACCTCGGCCCAGATCCCCGCCAGGGTGGTTTCCACCTCGCCCCGGGGCGCCTCGAAGGCACGGCTGAGCACGGCGTCGCTGCCCGGCTGCGGCAAGGCGCGGCGGTCCAGCTTGCCATTGGCGGTCAGCGGCAAGGCTTCCAGCCGCACATAGGCGGCCGGCAGCATGTAGTCCGGCAGCTGGCCTTGCAGTCGAGCGTGCAGCTCGGCGATGGCCGGCGCAGGCTCGACGGCGGTGAAGTAGGCGACCAGGCGCTTGTCGCCAGGGACGTCCTCACGCAGCAGCACAGCGACATCCCGCATGCCGGCGCACTCGCCCAGGGCCGCTTCGATCTCGCCCAGTTCGATGCGGAAGCCACGCAGCTTGATCTGCTGGTCGGCACGCCCCAGGTAACGCAGGGTACCGTCGGCCTGCCAGCTGACCAGGTCGCCACTGCGGTACAGGCGTGCCCCAGGTTGCGGGCTGAACGGGTCGTCGAGGAAACGTTCGGCGGTCAATGCCGGCTGGCCCAGGTAGCCCAGGGCGACACCGTCGCCACCGATGTACAGCTCACCGACCGCGCCGACCGGCAGCGGCTGCTGGCGGGCATCGAGCACGTAGCAGCGGGCGTTGCCGATGGGCTTGCCGATGGGGATGCTGCCCTCGCCCACGGCGAGGATCTCGTGGGTGGTGCTGAAGGTGGTGGCTTCGGTCGGGCCATAGCCGTTGAGCAGGTGCTGCGGGGCGCCGTCACGCAGCACCCGGGCGATCACCGCCGGGTCCAGCACGTCGCCGCCGACCATCAGGTAGCGCAGCTTGGCCAGGGCCGGCAGCAAGGCCGCGGCAAACTGGTGGAACAGGCCGGCGGTCAGCCACAGCACGTTCACCCGGTGCGTCAGCAAGGTGTCGCGCAGGGCTTCGCGGGACAGCACCTGGTCCTGATCGATCACCACCACGCAACCGCCGTTGAGCAGCGGCGCCCAGACTTCCAGGGTGCTGGCGTCGAACGCCGGGTTGGAGGCGAAGGCGACCCGGGCCTGGCTGTCGAACTCGGCGAAGCCGTTGTTGATCACCAGCCGGGCGATGGCCCGGTGCGGCACCTGCACGCCTTTCGGGGTGCCGGTGGAGCCGGAGGTGTACATGATGTACGCCGTGCTCCCCGCCGCCACGGCCAGGCCCGGCGCGTGGCACGGGCTGGCATCGAGGTCGAGGCGGTCGAGTTCCACGCGCAGGGCCTGGCCGAGCCGAGGCTCGTGGCTCAAGGTCAGCAGCACGCGGGCCTGGCTGTCGTCGACGATGAACGCCTGGCGCTCGGCCGGGGCGTTGCTGTCCAGCGGTACATACACCGCCGCGCACTTGCTGGCCGCCAGCTGCGCCGCCAACAGCTCGAAGCTGCGCGGCAGCAGCAGGGCGATGCGCTCGCCGGGCTGCACGCCCAGCGCCAGCAGGTGATGGGCCAGGCGGTTGGCGCACTGGTCCAGCTCGGCGTAGCTGTATTGACGGTCGCCGTGTACCACGGCGATGGCATCCGGGCTGAGTGCGGCATGGGTGCCGAACAGGGTGTGCACGGCATGCTCGCGCGGGTAGTCGCGGCGGGTGGCGTTGAAACCGTGCAGCACCAGCTCGCGCTCGGCGACAGCCAGGCAGCTCAGGTGCCGCAAGGCGGTGGTCGGTGCCTGCTCCAGGGCCTCGGCCAACTGCTCCAGGGCGGTCCCCAGCAGGCGGCAGACCTGGGCCCCGTCGACCTCGGCCACGGCCTGCACGGTGAGCACGAAGCCGTCGCCCAGGTCGTCGACGTTGACCACCAGCGGGTAGTTGCTGCGCTCGAAGGCCGCCAGTTGCTCGATGCCCTGCCAGGCGTCGCGCAGCTCGGCCTTGGCCGTTGCGCTGTGGCGCACGTTGAGCAGGCTGGTGAACAGCGGCTGGGTGGCCGGCACGCCACTGCAGCGCTGGGCCTCGGCCAGCGAGGCCTGCTCGTGGGCCAGCAGCCGGGCCAGGCGCTGGTGGGTCAGGCGCACACCGTCGGCCACTCCAGCGCCACCGACGCTGACGCGCAGCGGCAGGGTGTTGATGAACATGCCCAGCGCCCGCTCGGCACCCTCGCCGCCTTGCAGGCGGCCCAGCAGCACGGTGCCGAACACCACTTCCTCGCGACCGGACAGCTGTGCCAGCACATGGCCCCAGGCCTGGTGCAGCAGGCTGGCGACGCTGATGCCCAGTTGTCGGGCCTGCGCCCTCAGACGCCTGGAAAGGCTCGCGTCCAGCGCCTGGCGGCGTTCGAGCACGCGGCTGCCGTCGCTGTGCGCATCACGCAGGCCGAACACCTCGGTGGGGGCGTCGATATCGCCCAGCAGTTCGCGGAACAGCGCGTCTTCGGCCTGGCGGTTGTCGGCCAGGCGTGACTGGGCCACGTAGTTGCGGTACGGCACGCTGTCATGGGCCAGCGGCTGGCCTTGCAGCACGGCGGTGATTTCCGCGACCAGCTGCTCGACGGCGGCGTGGTCGAGGATGATGTGGTGGATCAGCAGGGTGGCTTCCAGGCGGCCGTTGGTTTCAGAGGGCAGCAGGCGGATCAGCGGGGCCTGGCTGAGGTCGAGGGTTGCGCTGGCGTCGTCGTTCGCGAGACGCGTGGTGTGGCGCCAGACCACCTGCACCGGCTCCTCGAGGTTTTGCCAGTGGATGCTGGTGCGCAGGATGTCGTGGCGGGCGATGACCTGGTCGAGCGCTGCGGCGAAGGCCGCCAGCGTGGCCTGGTCAGGGAAGGCGAAGCGCGCCTGGAGCACGTAGGGGTCGGCGCCTTCGCTGGCCAGGTGGTGGTAAAGGATGCCCTGTTGCAACGGGGCCAGGCCGTAGATGTCCTGGACATTGGCAGCGCCACCGGGGATCTGGGCCAGCAGTGCGTCGAGGGCGCCTTGTGACAACCCTGCCAATGGCAGCATGTCCGGGGTGATGCGGGTGCAGTCGGCCGGAATGCGGTTGGCCGGGACCTGCACACGGGTTTCGCCGCCGACCGCCGCAGCCAGCGCGGCCAGGGTCGGCTGGCCGAACAGCACACGGATATCGGCGTGCAGGCCCTGCTGGCGCAGGCGCGAGGTCAGGGTCACTGCCAAGAGTGAGTGGCCGCCCAGCGCGAAGAAGTTGTCGTGGCGCCCTACCCGCTCGACGCCCAGCAGTTCGCACCAGAGCGCGGCCAGCAGGGTTTCGGTTTCGCCTTCCGGGGCTTCGTAGGGGCGGTCTTCGAGTGCGTCGGGTTGCGGCAGCGCCTTGCGGTCGAGCTTGCCGTTGGGGCTCAGGGGCAAGGCTTCGAGGTGCATGAACTGCGCAGGCACCATGAACTCCGGCAGGTGGGCGAGCAAGGCCGTGCGCAGGGTCTCCACGGCTTGCGCTTCGCCGGTGTAGTAGGCGATCAGGCGCTGGTCGCGGGCGACCACCACGGCTTCCTTGATGCCTTCGATGGCCGTCAGGCCGGCCTGGATTTCGCCCAGCTCGACGCGCAGACCGCGCAGTTTCACCTGGTCATCGTTGCGGCCCAGGTATTCGATGTTGCCGTCGGCCAGATGGCGGGCCAGGTCGCCGGTGCGGTACAGGCGGCCGCCGGGGACGAACGGGTCGTCGATGAAGCGTTCGGCGGTCAGTTCGGCGCGGTTGAGGTAGCCGCGGGCGACCTGGACGCCACCGATGTACAGCTCGCCGGCCACACCCTGGGGCGCGGGTTGGCCGTGGGGGTCGAGGATGTACAGGGTGGTGTTGGCGATGGGGTGGCCGATCGGGGTGTTGTCCGGGGCCGTCAGGCAGTGCCAGGCGCTGACGTCCACGGCGGCTTCGGTCGGGCCGTAGAGGTTGTGCAGTTCGACTTCTGGCAACTGCTCATGGAAGCGCCGTACCAGGCTGCCCGGCAGTGCCTCCCCACTGCACACCACCCTCTTCAGGGCTTGCGCCGTACCTGTGGGAGCGGGTTTACCCGCGAAGAATCCAACTCGGTGGATGGCACCGGCTTCGCCGGTGTTCGCGGGTGAACCCGCTCCTACAGGGGTGGTGCTCTCTGCGGAGGACAGGAACACATCCAGCATCGACGGGACGAAGTGCAAGGTGGTGACGGCTTCGTCCTGGATGACCTGGCGCAGGTATTCCGGATCGCGGTGGCCGCCAGGGCGGGCCATGACCAGGCGGGCGCCGGTCTGCAACGGCCAGAGGAATTCCCACACCGAGACATCGAAGCTGAATGGCGTCTTCTGCAACACCACATCGTCGGCGCCCAGCTTGTAGGCGTCCTGCATCCACAGCAGGCGGTTCACCACGCCCGCGTGCTCGTTCATCACGCCCTTCGGCAAGCCGGTCGAGCCCGAGGTGTAGATGACGTAAGCGAGGTGGCGTGGGGTCAGCCCCGCAACCACCGGGTTGCTTGCCGGCTGATCGTTCCAGACCGGCTGACCCAGGTCGATGACCTGGCCCTCCGGCACATGGCGGGTAGCCGCATGCACAAGCACCGCCACCGGCGCGCTGTCGGTGAGCATATGACGCACCCGCTCGACCGGATAATCCGGATCGACCGGCACATAGGCCCCACCGGCCTTGAGGATGGCCAGCAAGCCAACCACCATCGACAGCCCGCGTTCGACACAGATCGCCACGCGATCATCGGGTTTGACGCCCAAGCCCACCAGGTAATGCGCCAGGCGGTTGGCCTGCTCGTTGAGCTGGAGATAGCTCAGCGTACCTTCTTCGGCACACACCGCAACGGCCTCCGGCGTGCGCAACACCTGTGCCTCGATCAGGCCATGTAAGGTCTGCTCGAGGTCGTAATCCACCGCCGTATCGTTGAAGTCCACCAGCACCCGCTGACGCTCTTCGGCTTCAAGCACCGGCAGCCGCTGCACCTGCAGCTCCGGCTCATGCTCCAGCGCCGCGACCATGGCTTCCAGCCCCCGCTGCATCTGCCCGCAGATGCGTGCCGCGCCAATCTCGGCGGGAGTCATGGCGACCAGGCGGAAGCCTTCACCCAGGTCATCCACGTTCAGGCTCAGCGGATAGTTGGTGCGTTCCTGCCCCTCCAGCACCTCGATGCCCTGCCAGGCCTGGCGCTGCTCGGCGCTGCGCTCGCTGCCATGGCGGTAGTTGAGCATGGCGCTGAACAGCGGCAGCGGCGCGGCCACGCCGCTGCAGCGCTGGGCCAGGGCCAGCGAGGCGTGTTCATGGGCCAGCAGCGCGCTGAGGCGCTGGTGGGTGGCATGGGCCGCTTCGCGCAGGCCTACATCGCCCAGGTCGACCCGCAGCGGCAAGGTGTTGATGAACATCCCCAGCGCCCGTTCGGCGCCCTCGCCGCCTTGCAGGCGGCCCAGCAGCACGGTGCCGAACACCACGCGGTCCTGGCCGCTGGCGGCGGCCAACAGACGTGCCCAGGCCAGGTGGAACAGGCTGGCGACGCTGATGCCGAGCAGCCGCGCCTGGCGGCGCAGGCCGCTGGCCAGTGCGGCTGAGAGCGTCAGCTTGACCTCCTGCATGTCGCGGCCATCGCCCTGCACGTCGCTGAGGCCGAACGGCAGGGTCGGTGCGTCGATGTCGGCCAATTGCGTGCGGAAGAAGGCTTCGTGCTCGGCCTGACTGATACCCAAACGGGCCTGAGCCACGTAGTTGCGGTACGGCACCGGGTCGTGCTGCGGGGCTGGGGCGCCCTGGAGCAAGCCTTGCAGTTCTTCGCCGAGCACTTCCAGGGCGGTGTGGTCGAGGATGATGTGGTGGAATTGCAGGGTGGCATCGATGGGGCCATCGGACTCGGCGTAGAGCAGACGGATCAGGGGGGCCTGGCTCAGGTCGAAACCGGTGTCGGCCTCATCGCGAGCAAGCTCGCTCCTACGAAGCGAAGGGACCGTGCGCAGGACCACCTGCACCGGCTGCGGCAGGCCGTCCCAGAGCACGGCGGTGCGCAGCACGTCGTGGCGGGCGATGACCTGGTCGAGGGCCTGGGCGAAGGCCTGCAGGCGTTCGAGGTTGTCGAAACGCAGGCGCGAGAAGAGTACGTAGGGGTCGTGTTCGGCGGCGCTCAGGTGGTGATAGAGGATACCCTCCTGCAACGGCGCCAGCGGGTAGATGTCCTGCACATTGGCGGCGCCGCCCGGTACCTGGGCGACGATACGGTCGATGGCGGCCTGGTCGAGGTCGATCAGGCTGAGCAGCTCCGGGGTGATGCGCTGGCAGCGCGCCGGGATGCGGTTCTCGGGCACCTGGACCTGCTGGTCCTGGCCCAGGGTCGCAGCCAGGGCGGCGATGGTCGGCTGGCCGAACAGGGTGCGCACGTCGACCTGCAGGCCTTCCAGGCGCAGCCGTGCGGTCAGGCTCACGGCCAGCAGCGAATGGCCGCCCAGTTCGAAGAAGTTGTCGTGACGGCCGACCTGCTGCACGCCCAGCAGTTCGCCCCACAGGCGTGCCAGCAGGGTTTCGGTGGTGCCTTGCGGCGCTTCGAAAGGCCGTTGCTGCAGGGCGGCATCCGGCGCCGGCAAGGCCTTGCGGTCGAGCTTGCCGTTGGCGGTCAGCGGCAGGCGCTCGAGGTGCAGGTACAGTGCCGGCACCATGTACTCCGGCAGGTGCGCCAGCAGCGCCTCGCGCAGCTGCTGCGCCGCCAGCGGCGCTCCGGTGTGGTAGGCGACCAGGCGCGGCCCAGTCACCCGGTCGTCGAACGCCAGCACCACGGCCTGGCGCACGCCGTCGATACGGGTCAGGCAGGCTTCGATCTCGCCCGGTTCGATGCGCAGGCCGCGGATCTTCACCTGGTCGTCGTTGCGCCCGAGGAATTCCAGGGTGCCGTCGGCGCGTTGGCGCACCAGGTCGCCGCTGCGGTACAGGCGCTCCCCGGCCACGAACGGGCTGTCGATGAAGCGCTCGGCCTGCTGCCCAGGCAGGCCCAGGTAGCCGCGGGTGACGCCGGCGCCGCCGATGTGCAGGTGGCCGGTAACCCCCCACGGCACGGGCTGGTCGCGGTGGTCGAGGACATAGAGGTGGGTATTGTCGATGGGCTGGCCGATCGGCAAGGTCCCGCCCGGCAGGGCCATGTCGGGCTCAAGCGTCCAGGCGCTGCAGTCGACGGTGGTCTCGGTGGGCCCGTAGACGTTGTGCAGGCGCACGCCTGGCAGGCGTTGGCGCACCAGGGCCGCCAGGGCTTCGGTCAGCTCGCCACCGCCGCAGACGATGTCGGTGAGGCTGGTGCAGGCGGCACTGTGCGCCTGTTCGAGGAACTGTTGCAGCAAGGCCGGCACGAACTGCAGCACATTCACCTGCTGCTCCTGGACCAGCTGCGCGAGGTACTCGCCATCACGCTGGCCGCCTGGGCGGGCCAGCACCAGGCGCAGGCCGCTGCACAGCGGCCAGAACAGCTCCCACACCGACGCATCGAAGCTGACCGGGGTCTTGTGCAGCACGCTGCCGGTGCACAGACGCCGGGCCCAGTGCACCAGGTTGACCACGTTGCGGTGCTCGACCATCACCCCTTTCGGCACACCAGTGGAGCCGGAGGTGTAGATCACGTAGGCCAGGTGCCTGGCCGTCAGGCCGGGGACGCGCGGGTTGCTGATCGGCTGGTTGCCCCAGCCTGGCCGGTCGAGGTCGACCTGCACCGGGTGCGGCGCCAGATCACGGGTGGCCGCGTGGACCAGCACCGCCTGGGGCGCGCTGTCGTCGAGCATGTGCCGGATGCGTTCGGCCGGGTAGCCCGGGTCGACCGGCACATAGGCGCCACCGGCCTTGAGGATGGCCAGCAGGCCGACCACCAGCGACAACCCGCGTTCGATGCAGATCGCCACGCGGTCGTCGGGCCTGACGCCCAGGGCGATCAGGTGATGGGCCAGGCGGTTGGCCTGTTCATCGAGCTGGCGATAGCTCAGCTCGCCCTCCTCCGCCACCAGTGCCGGGGCATCGGGCGTGCGTCGCACCTGGGCCTCGAACAGGCCGTGCAACGGTTGCTCCAGGTCGTGCGGGCGCGCGCTGGCGTTGGCCTCGACCAGCAATTGCCGGCGCTCGCGCTCCGCCAGCACCGGCAGCTGCTGCAGCGGCAGCTGCGGTTGCTGTTCCAGGGCATCGAGCAGGCCCAGCAGCACCTGCTGCAATTGCTCGCAGACGCGCTGTGCACCGACCCGGGCGGTGACCTGGGCGGTCAGGCGCAGGCCATCGCCGAGGTCGTCGACGTTGACGCTCAACGGGTAGTTGCCATGGCCGCCGCTGGGCAGTGCCTGGATGCCTTCCAGTGCTTGGTGGTGCGCCTGGCGCTCGCTGGCACTGGCGCCGTGGCGGTAGTTGAGCATGGCGCTGAACAGCGGCAACGGCGCGGCCACGCCGCTGCAGCGCTGGGCCAGGGCCAGCGAGGCGTGCTCGTGGACCAGCAGCGCGCCCAGGCGCCGGTGGGCCAGTTGCACGCCGTCGCGCACGCCCAGGCCATCCAGGTCCAGGCGCAGCGGCAAGGTGTTGATGAACATGCCCAGGCCACGGTCGGCACCGGCGCCACCTTGCAGGCGGCCCAGCAGGACGGTGCCGAACACCACGCTGTCACGGCCGCTGGTGGCCGATACCAGGCGTGCCCAGGCCAGGTGCAGCAGGCTGGCGGCGCTTACGCCCAGTTGCTGGGCCTGGTGGCGCAGGCGCTGGTACTGGTCGGTTTCGAGCTGGATGCTGGCCAGCTCGAAGGCGCTGGCCTGGCCCTGCAGGTCGCTGAGACCGTAAGGCAGGGTCGGCTCGTCGATATCGCCGAGCTCGGCGCGGAAGAAGGCTTCGTGCTCGGCCTCGCTGATGGCCAGGCGGGCCTGGGCCACGTAATTGCGGTACGGCACCGGGGGGCGGGTCGGTTGCTGGCCACGCAGGTGGTCGCGGATTTCATCCAGCACGACCTTCATCGCGGTGTGGTCGAGGACGATGTGGTGGAATTGCAGGGTGGCTTCGATGGGGCCTGCGGATTCGCTGTAGAGCAGGTGGATCAGGGGGGCCTGGCTCACGTCGAGAGGGGCGTCGCCTGCTTCGCGGGCAAGCCCGCTCCCACAGGGGGCCAATACAGAGTGCGGGATTTGGCGCCAGACGACTTGGACGGGTTGCAGCAGGCCATCCCAGAGGATCGCGGTGCGCAGCACGTCGTGGCGGGCGATGACCTGGTCCAGCGCGGCGGCGAAGGTTTGCAGGCGGGCCAGGCTGTCGAACGCCACGCGCCACTGCAGCAGGTACGGGTCTGCCGCGCTGGCGCTGAGGTGGTGGTAGAGGATGCCTTCTTGCAACGGCGCCAGCGGGTAGATGTCCTGAACGTTGGCGGCGCCGCCCGGCACCGTGGCGACGATGCGGTCGATGCTGGCCGGGTCGAGGTCGATCAGCGGCAGCATGTCCGGGGTAATGTGCGTGCAACTGGCCGGGATGCGATTCTCCGGGACTTTCACCTGGCGACCGTTACCCAGCGCCGCCGCCAGCGCGGCCACGGTGGGCTGGCCGAACAGCACCCGCACATCGGTGTTCAGGCCTTGCTGGCGCAGGCGTTCGATCAGGGTCACGGCCAGCAGCGAGTGGCCGCCCAGCTCGAAGAAGTTGTCGTGGCGGCCGACCTGCGGCACGCCCAGCACCTCGGCCCAGATGGCGGCCATGCGGGTTTCGGTTTCGCCCTCGGGCGCGACGTGGCCCAGTTCCGCTGCATCGGGTTCGGGCAGGGCACGGCGGTCGAGCTTGCCGTGGCTGGTCAGTGGCAACTGCGCCAGGCGCGTGAAGGCCTGCGGCAACATGTGCGCCGGCAGGCGGGCTTGCAGGGCCTGGCGCAGGGTGTCGAGATCGACCGGCGCAGCCTCGGTGAACCAGGCCAGCAGGCGCTCGCCGCGGACCAGCACCACGGCGCTGTCGATGCCGGGCTGGGCGGCCAGGGCCGCTTCGATTTCGCCGAGCTCCACGCGCATGCCGCGGATCTTCACCTGGTCGTCATTGCGGCCCAGGTAGTCAAGGGTGCCATCGGCGTTCCAGCGCACCAGGTCGCCACTGCGGTACATGCGCGCGCCCGGCAGGCGGCTGAACGGGTCGACGAGGAAGCGTTGCTCGGTCAGTTCGGGGCGGTTGAAGTAACCGCGGGCGACCTGGGCGCCGCCAATGTACAGCTCGCCGGTGACGCCCAGCGGCACCGGCTGTTGACGTTCGTCGAGCACATAGACGCGGGTGTTGGCGATTGGCTGGCCGATATGCAGCGCGCCGCCCGGCAGCATCACGCCGGAGGTGGCGACCACCGTGGTTTCGGTCGGCCCGTAGTTGTTGACCAGGGCAAAGCCCGGGTCGCGCTCGAACTGGCCCAGGCGGTCGCCGCCGACCAGCAAGGTGCGCAGGGTCGGGTGCTGGCGTTGGCGACGCAGGGCCTGCTCGGCCACCGGGGTCGGCAGGAAGCTGACCTTGAGCGGCTGCTCCAGCCACCAGTCGAGCAGTTCGTCGACATGTTCGTTGCCGATGTGCGCCGGTGGCAGGTGCAGCGTGGCACCGGCGCACAACGCCGGCCAGACTTCCCAGGCCATGGCGTCGAAGCCGAAACCGGCGACGCTGGAGGTGCGCTCGCCGGCGCCCAGCTCGAACGCCTGGCAGTGCCAGTGCACCAGGTTGGCCAGGGTCTGGTGCTCGATCATCACGCCCTTGGGTTGGCCGGTGGAGCCGGAGGTGTAGACCAGGTAGGCCAGCTGGTGGGCGTCGAGCCCGGCAACCTGCGGGTTGCTGTCACGCGCGTGCCAGCTGCCTGGCTGGTCGAGGTCCAGCCGTGGCAGTTCGCCCGGCAAGCCGTCGATGCCCGACGCGGCCAGCACCAGGCTCGGCGCGCTGTCCGTCAGCAGGTAAGCGATGCGCTCGGCCGGATAGGTCGGGTCCACCGGCACATAGGCAGCGCCGGCCTTGAGCACGGCCAGCAGGCCGATGATACGTTCGACGCTGCGCGGCAGGCACAGGGCGACACGGTCGCCACAGCGCACGCCGCGCTCGATCAGGCGGTGCGCCAGGCGGTTGGCGCGTTGGTTCAGTTCGCCATAGCTCAGGGCCTGCTCGCCCTGGCTCACGGCCGTAGTCTCGGGTGCGCGGGCGGCCTGGGCTTCGATCAGGGCGTGGATCGTCGCGCCCTGCGGATAGACGCGGGCAGTGTCGTTGAAAGCGCCGAACAGCTGCTGGCGAGCCGCCTCGCCCAGTATCGGCAGGCTGTCGACGGTGGTTTCCTGGCCCGGCTCCAGCGCCTGCAACAGCTGGCCCACGGCGTTGGCCATCCATTCGGCGACGCGTGCGGCACCGATGCCTTCGACGGCCAGCACGTTGAAGCTGAAGCCGTCGCCAAGGTCGTTGACGCTCAGGGTCAGCGGGTAGTTGCTGCGCTCCTCGCCACCGAGCAGGCGCACGCCTTCCCAGATGCCCTCGCCTTCGCGCGGCGCGTCGCCAGCACTGTGGCGGTAATTGAGCAAGGCGCTGAACAGCGGCGCCGAAGCCGCCACGCCGCTGCAACGCTGGGCCAGCGCCAGGGGCGCGTGCTCGTGGCCGAGCAGCGCCGACAGGCTGTGGTGGGTGGCACGCACCGCCGCCCGGGCCTCGGCGCGGGTGTCGACCCGCAGCGGCAGGGTGTTGATGAACATGCCCAGCGCCCGGTCGGCGCCCTCGCCGCCTTGCAGGCGGCCCATCAGCACGGTGCCGAACACCACGTCCTGGCGGTTGGCGAGCACACCGAGCACCCGCGCCCAGGCCAGGTGCATCAGGCTCGCGGCACTGACGCCCAGCTGCCGGGCCTGGCTGCGCAGGCGCTGGCCGATACCCGCATCCAATGCCTGGAATGCGCTTTCGATATGCCGACCATCGCCTTGCACGTCGGCAAAACCCAGCGGCAGGGTCGGTTCCTCGACATCGGCCAGCATGCCGCGGAAGAAGGCTTCGTGGCGCGCCTGGTCGCCCAGGCGCGCCTGGGCCACGTAGTTGCGGTACGGCACCGCCGCCGGCAGGCTGTCGCCCTGGCCGAACAGCAGCGCGCGCATTTCCCGGGCGACCACGTCCATGGCGGTGTGGTCGAGGGTCAGGTGGTGGAACAGCAGGATCGCCACCACCTGCTGGTTGGCCGGGTCGAGGCTGTAATGCAGGCGGGTGAGCGGCGCCTGGCCCAGATCCATGCGGTGGTGGCGGGCGTCGAAGCGGGCGTGCAGTTGGTCGATGCGTGCCACGCCGGGCGTATCGAGCAGGTCGTCGACTTCGTCGACCAGCAGCTCGGCACGCCGCCACACCACTTGCAGTGGCTGCGGCAGGCCTTGCCAGTGCACGGCGGTCCGCAGGATGTCGTGGCGGTCGATGACTTGTTGCAGGGCGCCGGCCCAGGCCAGCAGGCGCTCGACGCTGTCGAAGGCAAGGCGGGTCTGCAGCAGGTAGGGGTCGCCCTGCTCGGCGCTCAGGTGATGGTAGAGGATGCCTTCCTGCAAGGGTGCCAGCGGGTAGATTTCCTGCACGTTGGCGGCGCCGCCCGGCACCGTGGCGACCACCGTGTCGATGGCTGCCTGGTCCAGCTCGATCAGGCTGAGCATGGCTGGCGTGATCTGCCCGGCGCACGTCACCACCCGGTTGGCCGGGACCTCTGCCTCGCGCCCGATACCCGCCGCACTGGCCAGCGCGGCCAGGGTCGGTTGGGCGAACAGCACGCGCACATCGACCACCAGGCCGGCCTTGCGCAGGCGCTCGACCAGGGTCACGGCCAGCAGCGAATGGCCGCCCAGTTCGAAGAAGTTGTCGTGGCGCCCTACCCGTTCGACGCCCAGCACCTCGGCCCAGATCGCCGCCATGGTCGTTTCGGTCCGACCTTGCGGCGCCGCAAAGGCCTGGCCCGGCAGCAAGGCGCCATCCGGGTTCGGCAGGGCACGGCGGTCGAGCTTGCCGTGGCTGGTCAGCGGCAGCTCATCGAGACGAATGAATGCCAGCGGCTGCATGTGCGCCGGCAGGCTGGCCTGCAGGGCCTGGCGCAGCTGCTCGGGGTCGACCGGGGCGGTTTCGCTGTACCAGGCCAGCAGGCGGCCTTCGCGCACCAGCACCACGGCATCGTCGATACCCGGCTGGGCACCCAATGCGGCCTCGATCTCGCCCAGTTCGACGCGAACGCCGCGAATTTTCACCTGGTCGTCGTTGCGGCCCTGGTAGTCGAGGGTGCCGTCGGCATTCCAGCGCACCAGGTCGCCGCTGCGGTACATCCGCCCACCGGGGTTGAAGGGGTCGGCGAGGAAGCGTTCCTCGGTCAGCTCGGGGCGGTTGAAATAGCCGCGTGCGACCTGCACGCCACCGATATACAGCTCACCGGTGACGCCTACCGGCACCGGCTGCCGGCCTTCGTCGAGCACATACACGCGGGTATTGGCCACAGGCCGGCCGATGTGCAGTGGGCCGCCGGGCACGACCTGCCCGGAGGTGGCGACCACGGTGGTTTCGGTCGGCCCGTAGTTGTTGACCAGAGCGAAGCCCGGGTCGTGCTCGAACTGGCGCAGGCGGTCGCCGCCGACCAGCAAGGTGCGCAGGGTTGGATGCTGTTGCGCGCGGCGCAGGGCTTGCTCGGCTACCGGGGTCGGCAGGAAGCTGACCTGCAGCGGTTGTGCCTGCCACCAGTCGAGCAGTTCGTCGAGGTGTTCGTTGCCGATGTGCAGCGGTGGCAGGTGCAGGGTGGCGCCGGCACACAGCGTCGGCCAGACCTCCCAGGCCATGGCGTCGAAGCCGAAGCCGGCGACGCTGGAGCTGTGCGCGCCGGCCTTCAGGTCGAACGCCTGGCAGTGCCAGTGCACCAGGTTGGCCAGGGTCTGGTGCTCGATCATCACGCCCTTGGGCTGGCCGGTGGAGCCGGAGGTGTAGACCAGGTAGGCCAGCTGCCGGGCGTCGAGCCCGGGCACTGCCGGGTCGCTGTCGTCGGTGACGAAACTGTCGGCCTGGTCCAGGTCGAGCCGGGGCATTGCCGGCAAGCCTTCGATGGCCGTCGTCGCCAGCACCAGCGCAGGCGCGCTGTCCTGCAGCAGGTAGGCGATGCGCTCGGCCGGATAGGCCGGGTCCACCGGTACATAGGCAGCGCCGGCCTTGAGCACGGCCAGCAGGCCGACCAGGCGCTCGGTGGTCCGCGGCAGGCACAGGGCGACCCGGTCGCCGAGCCGTACACCTTGCCCGATCAGCCGGTGCGCCAGCTGGTTGGCGCGGCGGTTGAGCTCGCCGTAGCTGAGCGCCTTCCCGTCCTGTTGCACCGCCAGTGCGCCAGGTGCGCGCGCCGCCCGGGCTTCGATCAGGGCGTGCACGGTCTGCCCTTGCGGATAGGCCTGGACCGTGCGGTTGAACTGTTCCAGCACCTGCTCGCGTTCTGCCGCCGGCAATACCGCCAGCCCCTGCAACGGTGCCTGCGGCGCCTGCTCCAGGGCATCGACCAGGCTCGCCAGCACCTGTTCGAACTGCCGGCTGACGCGCTCGGCGCCCCACTGTGGCAGGCTCTGCACGGTCAGGCGCAGGTCTTCGCCAAGGTCGTCGACACTGACGGTCAGCGGGTAGTCGGTGCGTTCCTCGGCACCGACGATGTCGATGCCTGGCGCGACCGGGATGATCTCGGCAGCATCGCCGGCAGCGCTGTGGCGGTAGTTGAGCATGCAGTTGAACAGCGGCGCCGGTGCCGCCACACCGCTGCAGCGCTGGGCCAGGGCCAGCGAGGCCTGCTCATGGCCGAGCAAGGCGCTGAGCCGCTTGTGCGTGGCCAGCAGCCCCTCGCGCACACTGTGCTGGCCAAGGTCGATGCGCAGCGGCAAGGTGTTGATGAACATGCCCAGCGCCTGTTCGCCGCCATCGCCCGTGGTCATGCGCCCCAGCAGCACGCTGCCGAACACCACGGCCTGGCGCGCCGACAACTGCCCGACCAGGCGGGCGAAGCCCAGGTGCAGCACGCTCGCCGGGCTGACCCCAAGCTGGCGGGCGTGCTGGCGCAGGCGCGTGCTGAGGTCGGCCGGCAGGGTCAGGCGCGCCTGCTCCAGGGGCTGGTCGCCTTGGTCTTGCAGGCCGAAGGCCAGGGTCGGCTCGTCGATGTCGCCGAGCATGTCGCGGAAGAAGCGCTCGTGGGCCTGCTCGTCCAGCGCCTGGCGCGCCGCGGCCAGGACGTTGCGAAACGGCATCGGCGGCGCCAGCTGCGCCGCCTCGCCGGCCAGGTGCGCCTGGATTTCCCGGCGCACGATGTCCAGCGCGGTGTGGTCCATGATCACGTGATGGAACATCAGCAGGGCCACCCACTGCCCGCCTTCGCCCGGGGCGTGCATCAGTTGCATCAGCGGCGCCTGGCGCAGGTCGAGGCGGTAGTGGCGTGGGTCGAAGCGCGCGCACAGCCGGGCCAGGGCCTCGCTGCCACCGACCTCGACGGCCTCGCGAACCAGGGCCGCCTCGCGCCAGACCACCTGCACCGGTTCGTCGAGGTACTCCCAATGCAGCGCGGTACGCAGGATATCGTGGCGCTGGATCACCCATTGCAGGGCCTGGGCGAACGCCTCCAGGTGCGCCAGGCTGGCGAAGCGCAGCTGCACCTGGGCCAGGTAGGGGTCGCCGTCCTGGGCGGACAGGTGCTGGTAGAGCATGCCTTGCTGCAGCGGCGCGAGCGGGTAGATGTCCTGCACATTGGCGGCGCCGCCCGGCACGCTGGCGACGATGCGGTCGATGGCGCCCTGTTCGAGCTGCACCAGCGGCAGCATGTCGGGGGTGATGCGAAACGCGGGGCTGAGCCAGTCATCATCACGCGCGGCGAGCATCTCCAGCAAGGCCGGCTTGTGCCGTGACAGCGCCTCCCACAGGGTATCGTCCAGCGCGTCCTCGTCGCCGAGGACGATCAGGTCCTGGTCTTCGCGCTGGAGTCGGATTGCGTGGGTGGAAAGAACAGCCATCAGTTCGCTGAAGAGCATCGGTAAGCATCCTGCTTTGCCTGGAATGGGGAATCGCAGACACGCTAAAGGATCGTGACCGGGCGGTCTGACATGGGAAGCGGGGACAGGCGGGATATGACAGCTGGAAAGTCCCTGCGTCGACTTTTCCTACAGCCCTTTAGGAATCGTGTAACTCCTCCATGAAGTGATTCCTCGCTAGTGTCAGGCGCGAGCACCGACGACGCCGCAGGGAAGCCGGTCGTCCTTCCGCGCCGCCACCC
>NZ_JBIVIA010000018.1:0-106924 GCF_044749485.1 Pseudomonas sp. NPDC089401
CCAGGGCCCAGGGTCGACAGGCTGACGCCGGTCTTGCCGGTCAGGCGGCCATAGGTGGCGGCCATGAAGCCCGCGGATTGCTCGTGGCGGGTCAGTACCAGCTTGATCTTCGACTTGCGCAGGGATTCCAGCAGGTCGAGGTTTTCCTCACCAGGAATGCCGAACACATACTCGACACCTTCGTTTTCCAGGCATTGCACAACAACGTCAGCGGCTTTGGCCATCTTTCTTGTCTCACCTACGGTCATCGGGATGCACACACGCTCCGGCGCTTGCGTTCGCGCACGGGCGAAGCGGGGCACACAGTGCACTGCAACCCAAATTATTGCAACGCCATTCTATTTTCATTCAAGTTCTGCCGCCGAACGGCCGAAACCATTTCGCCATCACTTCAACCTCCTGATACCCACCCCAGAGGAAAGACATGCGAAAGGTTTCCATTGCGACGCGCTCAACCCTGGCCTTCGGCCTGATCGCCTCGATCATCGTCATCGTCGGTTTGTTCGCGCTGCTGCAGATGTCCCGGGTCGACGCCATCAACCGCAGCATCGAACAAGTCAGCACGCCGACTGCCACGGCGCTCGGCAGCATGCGCGAAGCCGTGCTGGGCATCCGCGTGAACGCGCTCAAGCTGGCGTTCTACCCCAGCGACGCCATGCGCGCCGACAGCAGCCGGCGCCTGGAAATCCAGCTCGGCAAGCTCGCCCAGGCCCAAGCCGCCTACCTGGCCAAGCTGACAGACCCGCAGGAACGCGCGCTGTACCAAGAGGTCGAGCCCTACCTGCAGGCCACCGCACCCGGCATCCGCGAGTTGATCGCACTGGCCAGGGAAGGCCGCGAACATGACATGGTGGCGTTGCTCAACGGGCCACTGCGGGAAAACTCCGAGCAGTCCTTCCCCCGCCTGTATGCCCTGAGCGACGTGAACCAACGCAACATCAACCAGGCCTTCGCCAGCGCCAGCAGCACCTACTCGACCTCGCGCACCAGCGTGGCCCTGTTGATGGCGGTCGCCGCGCTGATCACCATCGGTGTGGCCTGGCTGGTCAGCCGCAGCATCATCCTGCCGATCAACCGCGCGGCGAAGAGTGCCGAGGTGATCGCCTCGGGCGACCTCACCCAGCCGATCGAAAGCGAAGGCCGCGACGAAGTCAGCCGCCTGTTTGGCGCGCTGAAGCAGATGCAGGCGAACCTGCGTGCGGCGATCGATCAGATCGTGCAGTCGGCCTCGGTCATCGCGGCCTCTTCCACGCAACTGAGCGCAGTCACGGTCGAGTCGAACCATAACCTGCAGCAACAGGCCAACGAGATCGAACAGGCCGCATCGGCGGTCACCGAACTCTCCGCCGCCGTGGACGAAGTGGCACGTACCGCGGTCAGCACCTCCCAAGCCTCGGCAGAGTCCCAGGCCGCCAGCCAGGCCGGCAATGCCCGGGTTATCCAGACCGTCGAGGCCATCGAGCTGATGAGTCGGGAGATCCAGCACAGCACGCAACAAGTCGACAACCTGGCCAGCAGCGTGGCCGACATCGCCAAGGTGCTGGACGTGATCCGCAGCATTGCCGAACAGACCAACCTGCTGGCGCTCAACGCGGCCATCGAAGCTGCACGTGCCGGCGAAGCCGGGCGCGGGTTTGCCGTGGTGGCCGATGAAGTACGCGCCCTGGCCCACCGCACCCAGCAGTCGACCCTGGAGATCGAGAGCATGGTCGCCACGATCAGCAGCGAATCGGGCCAGGCCGTGACCGCGATGAACGACAACCGCGCCCGCGCCAGCCACACCTTGCAGGCCGCTCGCGAAGCCGGCCAGGCCCTGGCGCAGATCATCGCGCACATTTCCCGCATCAACGAACAGAACCTGGTGATCGCCAGCGCCGCGGAAGAACAGGCCCAGGTCGCCCGTGAAGTGGATCGCAACCTGATCAATATCCGCGACCTGTCGGCCGTCTCGACCACCCAGGCGGACCAGACCGCTTCGGCCAGCCGGGCCCTGGAGCAACTGGGCAGCCAGCTCAACGCACTGGTCACGCGTTTTCGCACCTGATCCTGAGCAGGGGCGGCAGAAAAATCTTCATTTTTGCAACGTCATTCTATTTAATGCCGTTGCGAGGCATAATGCCGCGCCTCCAGACCCGGCCACACCAGAGCCGACCAGCAAGACCTGATCCTGACCTGAGCGAGCACCCGATGTCCGACACCCCCAACTCACGGCGCGAGTTCCTGCGCCGCAGCGCCATTCTGATTCCCGCCGTCAGCCTGGTGGGCTATGGCGCCCACGAAGCCATCGAAGCGAAAGCCGCGCCTGCCGCACCTGGCAGCGCACCCGCCGAGCCGACAACATCCGAGCGTTATCACCCCACCTTCTTCACCGACAGCGAATGGGCATTCGTCCAGGCCGCCTGCGCGGTGCTGATTCCCGAGGACGAGGAAGGCCCGGGCGCACTGACTGCTGGTGTGCCCGAATTCCTCGACCGGCAGATGGAAACGCCCTACGCCCATGGACGCCTGTGGTACATGCAGGCGCCCTTCATCACCGACCAGCCGGCCGAGCTGGGCTACCAGCTGAAACTGGTACCGCGCGAGCTTTACCGCCTGGGCATCGCCGACCTGGACGCCGCCTGCCTCAAGCAGTTCGGCAAACCCTTCGCGCAACTGGCCGACAGCGTGCAGATCGAGGTGATGAAGCAGCTGGAAAGCGGCAAGTTCGCGCTGGCCCGGGTCCCGGCCGGCAGCTTCTTCGCCCTGCTGCTGAAGAACGTCAAGGAAGGCTATTTCGCCGACCCTATGTACGGCGGCAACAAAGGCATGGCCGCCTGGACCATGCTCGGCTTCCCCGGCGCCCGCGCCGATTTCATGGACTGGATCGACCGCCCGAACCAGCGCTATCCGCTGGGTCCTGTTTCCATCAACGGCCAGCGGGGTTAAAGCAATGGCACAGAAAAAACCTGAAACCGACGTGGTCATCGTCGGCCTCGGCTGGGTCGGCTCGATCATGGCCGCCGAACTCACCGAAGCCGGCCTGAACGTGGTGGCGCTGGAGCGCGGCCCTGACCAGGACACCCCGACCGACGCCAACTACCCGAAGGTGATCGACGAACTGGCCTACACCATCCGCGGCAAGCTCTACCAGGACCTGTCGAAGGAAACCGTCACCATCCGCCACAACCCGGCCGGCGTGGCCCTGCCCTACCGCCAGCAAGGCACCTTCCTGCTCGGCAACGGCGTGGGCGGCGCGGGCTTCCACTGGAACGGCCTGAGCTGGCGGCCGCTGCCCAGCGACCTGAAGCTGCGCAGCCACTACACCGAACGCTACGGCAGCAAGTTCATCCCGGAAGGCATGACCATCCAGGACCACGGCGTGAGCTTCGAGGAGCTCGAACCGTTCTTCACCCGCTTCGAGGAAGTCGCCGGGGTGTCCGGCAGGGCCGGCAACATCAAGGGCCGCCTGCTCGAGGGCGGCAACAAGTTCGAGGGCGCGCGCAGCAAGGAATACCCGCTGCCGCCGCTGAAGAAGGTGTATGGCGAGCAACTGTTCGACAAGGCCGCGCGCAGCCTGGGCTACTCGACCTTCTCGATCCCGGCCGGCAATGCCTCCGCGCCCTACACCAACCCCTACGGCGTGCGCCTGGGCCCGTGCAACTTCTGTGGTTTCTGCGAGAACTATGGCTGCTACATGTATTCCAAGGCCTCGCCGCAGACCACCATCCTTCCCGTCCTGCGCCAGCGGCGCAATTTCGAGATGCGCACCCTGGCACACGTCACCCGGGTCAACCTCGACAGCACGGGCAAGCAGGCCAGCGGCGTGACCTACATCGACGCGCAAGGCAACGAGGTCGAGCAACCGGCACGCCTGGTCATCCTCAGCGCTTTCCAGCTGCACAACGTGCGCCTGTTGCTGCTGTCGAAAATCGGCAAACCCTACGACCCGCACACCGGCGAAGGCGTGGTCGGGCGCAACTACGCTTACCAGATGCTCGGCTCGGTCACCGTGCAGTTACCCAAAGGCACCTACCTCAACCCGTTCATCGGCACCGGCGCCGGTGGCACCGCCATCGACAACTACAACGGCGACAACTTCGACCACAGCGGCCTGGGCTTCCTCGGCGGCGCCAACATCGGCCACCACCGCACCGGCGGCCGCCCGATCGGCCAGACCGGCGTGGCCAAGGGCGAACCGAACTGGGGCAAGGGCTGGAAAAGCGCGGTCAGCGACAACTACCAGCGCAGCATGAGCCTGTACACCCAGGGTTCGGTGATGGCCTACCGCGACACCTACCTGGACCTGGACCCGACCTACAAGGACGCCTTCGGCCAGCCGCTGCTGCGGGTGACCTTCAACTGGCACGACAACGACATCCGCATGTCGCAATACGTGACCGACAAGGCCGCCGAGATCGCCGCCGCGATGAATCCTTCGAGCTACACCGTCAACGCCAAGAAGGTCGGCACCCCCTACGACACGCGCTTCTACCAGAGCACCCACACCACGGGCGGCGCGATCATGGGCAGCGACCCGAAAACCAGCGTGGTCAACCGCTACCTGCAATGCTGGGACGTGCCGAACGTATTCGTCATCGGTGCCTCGGCCTTCCCGCAGAACATCGGCTACAACCCCACCGGCCTGGTCGGCGCGCTGGCCTACTGGTCGGCCAATGCCATCCGCGAGCGCTACCTGAAGAACCCGGGTCGACCACTGGTGGAGGTGTAAATGATGAAGACAATCACCCTGCTGGCCTCGCTGAGCCTAAGCATCAGCACCGCCGCCCTGGCCTCGGGCAACGATGATGCAGCCATCCAGCGCGGCGAGTACCTGGCGCGCGCCGGTGACTGCATGGCCTGCCACACCGCCAAGGGTGGCAAGCCCTACGCCGGCGGCCTGGGCCTGGAAACCCCGATCGGCGCGGTCTACGCCACCAATATCACCCCCGACCGCGAACACGGTATCGGTGGCTACAGCCTGGAGGAATTCGACCAGGCGGTACGCCACGGCATCCGCAAGGATGGCAGCACGCTGTACCCGGCCATGCCCTACCCGTCCTACGCCAAGGTCACCGACCAGGACGTCGCCGACCTGTATGCCTACTTCATGAAAGGCGTGCAGCCGGTGGCCGAGGCCAACCGCGACAGCGACATCCCCTGGCCGATGAGCATGCGCTGGCCCTTGGCCGTGTGGCGCTGGACATTCGCCCCGGCGGTCGCCACCGACGCCGGCAGCACGCCAGACCCACAGCTGGAGCGCGGCCGCTACCTGGTCAACGGCCTCGGCCACTGCGGCAGCTGTCATACCCCGCGCGGCATGGGCATGCAGGAGAAATCCCTGAGCGACCGCGACGGCGATCACTTCCTGGCCGGCGGCGCGCCACTGGAGGGCTGGGTGGCGAAAAACCTGCGCGGCGACACGCACGATGGTTTGGGCAGCTGGAGCACCGATGAGCTCGCACAGTTCCTCAAGACTGGCAGGACCGAGCGCACGGCAGTGTTCGCCAGCATGACCGATGTCATCCAGCACAGCATGCAGCACCTCACCGACGCCGACCGCCTGGCCATCGCCAGCTACCTCAAGAGCCTGCCGCCAGTGGGCCCGGCGCCTGCCATCAACGCCGCCAGCAGCACGACCCGGCAACTGAGCAACATGGACGTGAGCACCCCAGGCGCGCGCACCTACGTCGACAACTGCATGGCCTGCCACCGCAGCGACGGCCGCGGCTACGCCCAGGTGTTCCCGGCCCTGGCCGGCAACCCCGTGCTCAATGGCCAGGATCCGACCTCGCTGATCCATATCGTGCTCGCCGGTGGCTACCTGCCAGGCAACCAGCATGCACCGACCGGCTACGGCATGCCCGGCTTCGCCTGGCGGCTTTCCGATCAGGAAGTGGCGGATGTGGTGACGTTCATTCGCACTGGCTGGGGCAACGCTGGCAACCCCGTGACCGCGAACGAGGTGGCGAAGCTGCGCGCCAACCCTTGATGCAGCCTGCCTGGCCCTTCACCTGAGCGTGGGGCCAGGCGCATTTTTGCAACAACATTTCTATCAATGCATGGCCACACGCCCTTCCCGCTCGTCAACAGCCCTCAAAAAAGCGATGAAAGCAGTCGCCTTTCATCAAGACATGATTTATTTTGAAACGGCATTGCATAAAGCATACAAGATCTGACACCCACGTGTCCCCTTGCCGCCTGGAGTCCCCATGAGCTTTTTCGCTGCCCCGCCGACCGTCGAAACCACCGTCTTCACCCGCCTGCCCGATTGCTTCCGCGACCCGCGCCCGACGGCCTGGGCCAACGCCAATCGCCAGGGGCGTGCCATCGACTCGTTCCTCGAAGGGCCATCGTTCGACCGCCAGGGCCGGCTGTACGTGACCGACATCCCCAACGGGCGGATCTTCCGCATCTCGCCCCAGGGCGAATGGGAGCTGGTGTGCCAGTATGACGGCTGGCCCAATGGCCTGAAGATCCACCAGGACGGGCGTATCTTCATCACCGACTACAAGCGCGGGATCATGCTGCTCGACCCGCAGACCGGCGCCATCGAACCCCTGCTCGACTCGGCCGGCTCCGAAGGCTTCAAGGGCGTCAACGACCTGGTATTCGCACCCAATGGCGACCTGTACTTCACCGACCAGGGCCAGACCGGCCTGCAGGACGCCAGCGGCCGGGTGTACAAACTCGACGCCAGCGGCAACCTGAGCTGCCTGCTGAGCACCATCCCCAGCCCCAACGGCATCGTCTACGACCCGCAGCTCAATCACCTGCTGGTGGCCGTGACCCGTGCCCAGCAGATCTGGCGCATCCCGCTGGGCAACGGCTCGATCGTCGGCAAGGTGGGCGTGTTCGCCCAGCTACATGGCGGCCTGGGCGGGCCCGACGGCCTGGCGCTGGACGCGCAGAGCAACCTGTACATCGCCCATACCGGCTTCGGCTCGGTGTGGAAGCTGTCGAAAATCGCCGAACCGCTGCAGCGCATCGTTTCCTGCGCCGGCATCAGCAACACCAACCTGGCCTTCGGCGGCGCGGACGGGCAGACCCTGTACATCACCGAATCCGAGACCGGCAGCATTCTCCAGGTGCGCACCAGCACTCCAGGGCTGGCGATGTTCTCCCACAGCTGAACCAGCGCCTGTCGGCGCACACAACAACTACAAAAGAGTGACGACATGACCCACGAAACCCCCGCTGCCCAGGCGCCGCTCAGCGACGCCGAGGGCGAACGCCTGATGCGCCGCGTGCTGTGGCGCCTGGTACCGTTCATCTTCATCTGCTACGTGATCAGCTACCTCGACCGCACCAACGTCGGCTTCGCCGCCATCAGCATGAACCAGGACCTGGGCCTGACCGCAACGATGTTCGGCTGGGCGGCCGGCCTGTTCTTCTTCGGCTACTTCATGTTCGAGATCCCCAGCAACCTGCTGATGCAGCGCTTCGGCGCGCGGGTGTGGATTGCGCGGATCATGATCACCTGGGGCCTGATTTCCATGGCCACGGCGTTCGCCACCGGGCCGATCAGCTTCAGCATCGCGCGCTTCCTGCTGGGCCTGGCCGAAGCCGGCTTCACGCCCGGGGTGTACCTGTATTTCACCTACTGGTTCCCAGGCAAGTGGCGCGCCAAGGCCACCGCCGCTTTCCTGCTGGGGATCCCGGTGGCCAACATCGTCGGTTCGCCGCTGTCTGGCTGGCTGATGGAACAGCACGGCGTCTGGGGCTTGAAGAACTGGCAGCTGCTGCTGGTCACCGAGTCGATGCCGGCAGTGTTGCTGGGCATCGCCTGCCTGTTCGTGCTGGTCGACACGCCGAACAAGGCGAAATGGCTCAAGCCGCGGGAAAAGGCCTGGCTGACCCAGCGCCTGGCCCAGGAACAGCAGACCATCGGTGCCACCCACGGCAACACCCTGCGCGCCGCCCTGACCAACCCCAAGGTGTTCACCCTGGCGGCCATCAACTTCTGCTGCATCGTCGGCTCGATCGGCATCGGCCTCTGGCTGCCACAGATCATCAAGGGCCTGGGCATCGCCAGCGGCGTGGTCGGCTTCGTGGTCGCGCTGCCCTACCTGCTCGGCGCCGTGGCCATGACGCTGTGGGCGCGCCTGGCCAACCGCAGCCGCCATCGCCTGCCCTACGTGGTCAGCGCGCTGGCCTTGGCCGCCGTCGCCCTGGTTGCCGCCGCACTGCTCGAGCCGCCGGTCTTGAAGATCGGCAGCCTGTGCGTGGCCGTGGCCAGCATCCTGTCGTTCCAGGCCACGTTCTGGGCGATCCCTTCGACCTTCCTCACCGGCCGCGCCGCTGCCGGGGGCCTGGCGATGATCGTCTCGATCGGCAACCTGGGTGGCTTTACCGGGCCGTTCCTGATCGGCCTGATCAAGGACGCGACCCACAGCTTCACCCTGCCGTTCTTCGCCGTGGCCTCGATCCTGCTGATCGGCACCTGCCTGATGCTCTGGCTGGGTGACCCGGCCAAGCAGCAAACGCCACAGGGCCAGTGCCAGTCGGCCTGAGCGCTCAGGGGCGGCGGCGCAGCCCGTACTGCCCCAGTAGCCCCAGCACCAGCACCGCGCCGGCGATCCCCAGGGTCGCCGGCGCGCCCCAACGGGCGGCGATCAGGCCTGCAGCCATGCCACCCAAGGCCTCGAAGCCGAACCGCATGGCGATGTAGAACGCGATCACCCGGCCGCGCAACTGGCTCGGTGCGCCGCTTTGCAACTGCATGTTGGTGCTGACATTGCTCAGGGTGATGCCAAAGCCCAGCACCGCCAGCGCCAACAGCGCCAGCAGCAGCTCATCCGCCAGCCACAGGCCGACCAGGGCGACCGCGCACGACAGCGCCCCGGCATCGGTGAACCGGCGCAGGCGGGGCATGGCACCGCCCACCGCCAGCACCAGGGTCGCCACGAACGCACCGGCCCCCGCCGCACCCCATAACCAGCCGAGCACGCGTGCATCACCGGCAAACACGCCCTTGGCCAGGATCGGCAACAGCGCCGCATAGCAGGAGGCCAGCAGGTTGACCATGATCACGTTGACCAGCAGCTGGCGAACGTTGCGGGTCTGCCACATATAGGCCAGGCCCTCGCGGAACACCTGCGCGGTCGAGCCACTGGCCTTTGGGCTGGTGCTGCCACGGACCTTCATCAGGCCACCCAGCAGCGCCAGGAACGCCACGGCAGTCAGGGCGAAGCAAGCCGCCTCGCCGGCCAGGGCAATCAGCGCCCCGGCCAGCGGCGGGCCGACGAAGCGCGCCGCATTGATCAGCATGGCATTGAGCACCAGTGCGTTCGGCAGGTCGGCCGGGTCGTCGACGAAGCTGCCGATCAGCGCCTGGCGCAGCGGTGTTTCCAGGGCATTGAGCAGGCCCAGCAGCAGCGCCATGCCCGCGATGAACGGCCCGTCGACCCAGCCCCGCCAGGTGGCGAGCGCCAGCACCAGCGACTGCACGATCAGCAACATCTGCACGACGATCAGCAGGCGGCGTTTGTCGTGGCGGTCGATCCAGGCACCGGCCAACGGGCCGATGAGCAACTGCGGCGCCAGCGAAAGAAAGGTGATCAGCCCCAGCAGAACCGCCGAGCCTGTCAGGTGATAGGCCAGCCAGGCCAGGGCCACCTGCTGCACCCACTTGCCCAGCGTGGAAACGCCCTGGCCGGTGAAATAGATCTGGAAATTGCGGTGGGCGAGCGCCCTGACGGCCGTGGGCCAGTTGGAACGATGTGGCGACGATGAATCGGACAAGTCTGCGAACCTCAAGAGACCCACACCCGGCACCGACCCATCGCCACGGCGCACCCCATCGCAAGGTGCGCCGCCGTGCAGGATCAGCCTGGCAGCAGGCAGCCTTTCTTCTTCAAGGACTCCAGGACCCAGGAGCGGTCGTTGGTGCCTTGGGCGATATGTTCCATCTGAGCGGTTTCGGCAGC
Organism: Pseudomonas sp. NPDC089401; assembly: GCF_044749485.1. Lineage (NCBI taxonomy): Bacteria > Pseudomonadati > Pseudomonadota > Gammaproteobacteria > Pseudomonadales > Pseudomonadaceae > Pseudomonas > Pseudomonas sp. NPDC089401. Next base: position 9,906 of record NZ_JBIVIA010000018.1, read on the forward strand.
GTGCTTGGCCGTGGCGCCGGCATAGACGTCGGCGACGTGATCGTACGGAATGCACAGCAAGCCGTCGTCATCACCGATCACCAGGTCGCCGGGCTCGATCACCATACCATCAATGGCGATCGGCACGTTGATCTCGCCCGGGCCGTCCTTGTACGGACCACGGTGCGAGACGCCGGCGGCGAACAGCGGGAAGTCACCAGCGCCGATATTGGCCGCATCACGGATCGCGCCATTGATGACGATACCGGCCACGCCACGCTTGACCGCGTAAGCCACCATCATTTCGCCGATCAGGGCGTTGCTCAGGTCGCCGCCGGCATCCACCACGATCACATCGCCCGGCTGAGCGATGTCGATGGCGTAGTGCAGCATGAGGTTGTCACCTGGGCGCGCTTTCACGGTGAGGGCCGGGCCGCACAGCACACCCTCGCGGTGCATGGGCCGCAGGCGGGCACCGCCGGCGGTCATGCGGTTCATCGAGTCGCTGACGTTGGCGACCGGAACCTCGCGGAAGCGCGCTACCCATTCATCGCCGACTTTGCGTGCGCGTTCAAGCACTTGGAAGCCAATGCTCATGTGACATACCTCTATTGGTGTTATTCGATGTCGTCGGCGGCTGCCGAATCTGTTTTTAGAATGTCATTTCAATTCAGCTTTATCAATGGCTTTTTAAGGTCGCATTGCCACAGGCGACGAGATGCATTTTTATTTTCTTGCAACGCCATTTCATTCTGGTAGGGTTATTTCATCGCCGCTGCTGTGCGGTCGCGACTGCCCCTGACAAGAACAAGGTATCCACGATGTCCCGTACCCTTCTGCTTACCGGCCCTGAACTGGCCGCCGAGGCCATGCAACTTGCCGCCGAACAGGGCGTCAGGGTCGTGCCCACCACGCCTTACCTGCCGGCCGAAGAGCTGGAAGCCATCATCCGCGCGGAACAGCCCGATGCCATCGTGGTCCGCCAGGGCAACCTGACCCGCGCGATGATCGAGGCTTCGCCCAAGCTGCAAGTGATCGCCAAGCATGGCGTGGGCTACAACACCATCGACATCCAGGCCGCCGCCGACCGCGCCATCCCGGTGTCGATCGCAGTGGGCGCCAACGCCCAGTCGGTGGCCGAACACGCCTTTGCGCTGATGTTCAGCGTCGCCCGGCAGACCGCCCTGCTCGATGCGCGCATGCGTGACGGCCACTGGGACAAGGCCTCGGCCAACGGCATCGAGCTGTCCGGCAAGACCCTCGGCCTGGTCGGCCTGGGCTCGATCGGCAGCATCCTGATGGACCTGGTGGCGCCGCTGCGCATGAAGGTCAAGGTGTTCGACCCTTACCTCAAGCAACTGCCGGAGCGCCCGCACGTCGAGCGCGAAGAGGATTTCGATCGCCTGCTGGCCGAAAGCGATATCATCAGCCTGCATTGCCCGCTGACCGAGACCAACCACAACCTGATCGGTGCCGCCCAGCTCGCGCGCATGCGCCCGGGCGCGATCCTGATCAACACCGCCCGTGGCGAGCTGATCGACACCGCCGCCCTGGTGCAGGCGCTCAGCGAACGGCGCATCGCCGGCGCCGGCCTGGACACCTTCAACCCTGAGCCACCGCCTGCCGACAGCCCGCTGTGGGGCCTGCCGACCCTGGTCGCCACGCCGCATGTCGGCGCCAACACCAGCGAGGCCCGCGACCGTGTCGGCCTGGTGGCCCTGCGGCAGATTCTCGACGTCTGGGCGGGCCAGGACCTGGATCCGCGTTGCGTGGTCAACCGCCACCTGTTCGCCAGCTGACCGCACCCACTGTTCGCGCGCCGGCTCTGGGCACAGCGGCGCGTTCACCACGCTTCACTCCAGAAAAACAACAATTGGAGAGCAACATGACTTCAGCAACCTCCGCGCCGGACGAGCTCGAACGCAGCACCATGCGTCGCGTCGCCTGGCGCCTGCTGCCCTTCCTGATCATCTGCTACCTGATCGCGATCATCGACCGCGGCAACATCGGCATGGCCTCGCTGCAGATGAACCACGACCTGCAGCTTTCGGCCAAGGTCTTCGGCTTCGCCAGCAGCCTGTTCTTCTTCTCCTACTTCCTGGTCGAAGTACCCAGCAACCTGGCCATGCAGCGGTACGGCGCACGCCTGTGGATCGCCCGCATCATGGTCACCTGGGGCCTGATTTCCGCTGGCACCGCGTTCGTCCAGGGCGCCAACTCGCTGTACGTGATGCGCTTCCTGCTCGGCGCCGCCGAGGCCGGGTTCTTCCCGGGCGTGCTGCTGTACCTCACCTACTGGCTGCCATCGGCCTACCGGGCACGCATGGTGGCGCTGTTCATGGTGGCCATCCCGGCGGCCAACTTCATCGGCTCGCCGTTGTCCGGCCTGCTGCTGAGCCTGGACGGCTGGATGGGCATGCGCGGCTGGCACTGGCTGTTCATCCTCGAAGGCATCCCTGCCGTGCTGCTGGGCATCGCCTGCCTGTTCGTGCTCACCGACCGCCCCGAGCAGGCCAAGTGGCTGAGCGACGAGCAGCGCGGCTGGCTGACCCAGCGCCTGGCCAGCGAAGCCGCGAAGAAAACCGCCATCGGCCATATCTCGCTGTGGAAACTGCTGCGCCACAAGGACATCTGGGTGCTGGCGCTGATCTACTCCGGCGCCTCCGCCGCCGGCAGCACCATGAGCGTGTGGGCGCCGCAGTTGCTCAAGACCTTCGGCCTCAGCGCCCTGGAGATCGGCCTGGTAAACGCCATCCCCTACGGCATCGCCTCGGTGCTGATGATCATCTGGGGACGCAGTTCCGACCGCACCGGCGAGCGCCGCTGGCACACGGCGATGACCATGCTGCTGATCGCCGCCGGCCTGCTGATGACCCTGTTCACCTCCTCGCTGCCGGCCACGGTGGTGATGCTGACCATGGTGCTGGTGGGTGCCTACTCGATGAAGGGCCCGTTCTGGGCGCTGGTCTCGGGCTGGCTGTCGTCGTCCACCGCCGCGGCCGGGCTGGCCGCCGTGGGTGCCATGGCCAACCTGATCGGTGGCGGCCTGATGGTCAACGCCTACGGCGCCATCCACGACGCCACCGGCAGCTACGCCCTGGCGCTGATGCCGCTGGCGGCGCTGTGCACCCTGGCCGGCATCGCGGTGCTGGTGATCGGCCGCAAGCGCCAGCGCGAGCAGGCTGACGCGGCAACGGCAGTCACGCCGCGGTAAATCCTGCACGCTGCATGACGATGCCCACGCCCCCCCCAGGGAACGTGGGCATCGTTCTTTTCATCACAACAATAACGAGGAAGACCAATGACCTTGTCCCGACGCCGGTTCCTGCAGGCCGGAGGCGTGCTGGGCGCCGCCGCCTCCATGGGCGCCATGGCCAATGTACCGTTCAGCCAAGGCGACACCCCGCCGCGCCTGCTCCCACCGGTCGGCAGTGTCGACTGCCACATGCACCTCTACGACAGCCGCGTTCCCGCCGCCCCCGGTGCCACCCTGCTGCCGGCGGATGCCTCGCTGGAAGACTACCGCCAGTTGCAGCAACGCCTGGGCATCCGCCGCATGGTCATCGTCACGCCGTCGACCTACGGCACCGACAATCGGGTGATGCTCGACGGCCTGCTGCGCAGCCGTGGCGATGCCAGGGGTGTTGCGGTGGTGGCAAGCTCGATCACCGACACCGAGCTGGGCGAACTGCATCAGGCTGGCGTGCGCGGCATCCGCTTCAACCTCAGCGTCGGCAGCCAGGCGCTCGACGGTATCGAAAAGCTGGCGGCACGGGTCGATGAGCTGGGCTGGAACGTGCAGGTCGCACCCGGCCCCTTGCTGCCCGAGGTGGCTCCGCGGTTGCTGGCCCTGCCGGCCAAGGTGGTCATCGACCACATGGGGCACGTGCCGCAACCGGAAGGGGTGAAATCCGCAGCGTACGCGGCACTGGTACGGCTGCTGGACAGCGACCGGGGTTGGGTCAAGCTCTCGGCACCCTACCTGCGCTCGAAAAGCGGGGCACCGCTGTTCGAGGATGTGGGGCGCGTGGCCACCGCGCTGATCAGCCACCGGCCCGATCGCATGCTGTGGGGCAGTGACTGGCCGCACCCGACGCTTGCCAGCGAGCACAAGCCCGATGACGGGCTGATTCTCGACCGGCTGATGGCCTGGGCGCCGGAAGCCGGCACCCAGACCTCGATCCTGCGCGACAACCCGGTCCGGCTTTACGATTTCTGACTGTTCAGGTGGTGTCGGTAGTGGCGGGCAAAACAGCCTTCAGCGGCGAAATCGATGCCTTGCACAGGCTTCGATAGTCACTATCGACAACACCAATTTCTACCCACCGCTGCCAGCCCATAACCTGACTCCATCGATTGCCATTAACCGAATCCTGGAGCTACCCGATGAACACCCCGGCCCGCCTGCTGCTCGCTGCCCTCACCGCCACCGCCATCAGCGTGCTGACCGGCTGCGCCGCCAACCATCCCGAACTGCGCGGCTACACCGCCGAGGAAACCCGCCACCTGCAGCTCGAAGCGATCCAGCGTCAGGGCCTGTCGCTGGACGAGTACGAACTGCGCAAACGGGTGATCCTGCGTGCCGCCGAACCCCAGGTGGTGACTGAAGTCGCCGAACCTCGGCCGGCAATCAAAGGCTGAGTGGAAAGCCACTTCATCGAAACTTCCGAAGCACTGGCAAACCGGGGTATCCTCTGCCGCTCAAGCGCAAGCCTTCCAGGACGGTGACCATGACCAGGCCCTTTCTCTTGTTGAGCGCGGTCCTCTTCTTCAGCCCGTTGCTACAGGCCCAGCAGATCCAGCGGCAACTGGGCGATTTCGACTTCAAGCTCGGCACCACGCCCTCGCGCAGCATGGCCCAGGGGCTGATTTCACCGAGCGCGGTCGGCGCCTTCCACGGCGGCCTCGACCTCAGCCACCCCAGCGGCTGGTACCTCGGCCAGTACGCCCCGAGCATGGGCGTGACGCCCGACTCGACCCTGCGCCTGGACAGCTACCTGGGCTACAAGCACCATTTCGACAGCACCCTGGGCTACGAGGTAGGGCTGATCCACTACAGCCAGCCGAACCTCGCCGGGCCCGACAGCTATGCGCTGTATGGCGGCCTCTCGATCCTCGGCAGCCGCATCGGCGGTGCCTGGCGCGACAACCCCGACAACCGCACCGGCACCCTGTTCGCCGACTTCGGCCACCTGCCGCTGTTCGACGTCGACCTCACCGTCAAGGTCGCCCACCACCGCCTGGGCACACCCTTCACCATCGGCGACGGCAGCCAGGTCAGCGCCTTCTCCGACTGGTCGCTGGAGCTGTCGCGACCGTGGCTGGGCCTGGACCTCAACCTGATCTACAGCAACTCCGACCTCAGCGGCGGCGGCTGCGATGCCTACGCAGGCATCAACACCTACTGCGAGAGCGTGGTCACCCTCAAGGCCCAGCGCAGCTTCTTCTAACGCCCCTTGCCCGGCAGCAGCGCCAGCGCCACGCCGCCCAGGACCACCAACGAGGCGGCCAGCAGGCGCAGCGACATCGGCTCGCCGATCAGCACCACCCCGCCCAGCGTGGCGATGACCGGCACACTGAGCTGCATCGTCGCCGCCTGCTGGGCGCTGACCTGCTTGACCACGCCGTACCACACCGCATACCCCGCCCCGGAGGCCAGCACGCCCGAGGCCATGGCGAACAGCAGGCCGACCGGGGTGACGTGGGTGCACGCCAGCAGCGCCATGACACCGCCCAACACCAGCAGCAGCGGCAAGCTGCGCAGGAAATTTCCGGCGGTGTCGGCCAGCGGGTCAGGCGAGCCCTTGCCCAGCAGCGAATAAGCGCCCCAGGCTACGCCAGATGCCGCCATCACCAGCGCACTCAGCAGCGGCGGCGCTTCAGCGCCCGGCAGCAGTAGCATCACCAGGCCGGCAAAGGCAATCGCCATGCCGAGCAGTGTTCGTGGGCTGAGGCGTTCGCGCTTGAGCCAGGCGAAGGCGAACATGGTGATCTGCACCGCGCCGAACAGCACCAGCGCGCCGACGCCGGCCCCCAGCTGCAGGTACGCCACGGAAAACAGGTAGGCATAGAGGTACAACGCCAGCCCGCCCTTCCAGCTGCCTCCCAAGGCCTGGCCTGGCCTGCGCAGACGCATCAGCAGGAGCAGGAACGCCGCCCCGCTGGCCAGGCGCAGCACGGTGAACGACTCGGCATCGATCGCCCCGTCACGCAGGGCCAGGCGGCAGAAGATCGAGTTGGCGGCGAAGGCCACCAGGCTGAACAGCGCGGGCCAGAGCCAGGCGCTGTTGCCATGGCGGGCGCTGCTGGTGGTGCGGATGCTCATGGTGTTGACACCTCTGAGAGAGAAGTTCGTATCGATGGCAAAGTTAGCCGATCATAGGCCGGAACAGCCAACAACCGAGAACCAGGAAACCCACCATGCTGCCGGACCTTCTCAACGCCGATCTGGCCCTGACTGCGCTCATGCACGCTGCCGACCTCCCCTGGCTGGCCTCGCCACTGCCCGGCGTAGAGCGCCGCCCGCTGTTTCGCATCGGCGGCGAGAAGGCCCGCGCCACCAGCCTGGTGCGCTATGCCCCCGGCAGCCATTTCAGTGCCCATCTGCACCCGGGCGGTGAAGAATTCCTGGTGCTGCAAGGCGTCTTCGAGGATGAACGCGGGCGCTACCCCGCCGGCAGCTACGTGCGCAATCCGCCCGGCAGTTCACACACCCCAGGCGCCAGTGAAGGCTGCATGATCTTCGTCCGCCTGCAACAGTTCCACCCCGAGGACAGCGAGCAGGTCATCGCTCGATTGCCGCAAGCAGGTGATCAGTTGCTGTTCGCCAACGCCCACGAGCAGGTGCACTGCAAACACCTGCAACCCGGCGCCCCACTCCTCCATGTCAATCCACGCGGCCTGGAATGCCTGGTCTTGCAAGGCAGCCTGGCCAGCAAAAATTTCAACCTCCACCCCCTGAGCTGGCTCCGCCTCCCCCCAGGAGCGCCCTTGCAGGCCACTGCCGGCCCGCTGGGAGCCCGCCTGTGGCTGAAGGAAGCCTCACCGACTCTAGGCCTCTGAGCAAACGGAAAAGGATCCCCAAATCCAGCCGCTTTTGCTTTTGCTTCTGCTTTTGCTTCTAAGCGCACGGTAGCTCAGCAAACGCCGAATGCGACTTCAGGAGGCCGAACGGAGGTCTTGCGGAGGGAGGTGACGGGCATGGATGCCCGTCAAGCGCTGCGGCCCAGGATGGGCCGTTCAGCGCGGTCCTCCCGGGAGCAAGGCCGGAGTGAGGGAACCCCGGAGCGCAGCGCAGGGGCCGGATGACAGGAGCCAGCGTTTTTTGGTTACTTTTTGTCGCGTTTGACAAAAAGTGACTCGCCGTAAGGGCGAAAAGGTGACTATGCGTCGACATCGCCAATGAATGACCCGCCCCAATCAAAACCAGCGCAGCCCAGCTTTTGGCTTTTGCTTTAGGCAAAGCAGATCAACATACAAGCAAGCCGGCTCAGATCCCCCCACCGGCCAACAACTGGCTCATCACCTCGGCCAGGTCCTTGACCATCACATCCGCCGTCGGCTTGTGCACGATGACGATCTCGTAACTGTCCACCTCAGGCAACCCCTGGGCCTGCCCCAGCACCCGGTGCTCGCCGGTCGCCGCCCGAGGCGGCAGCAAGCTGATGCCCATACCGTCAGCCACCGCCGCCTGGATCCCACTGAGGCTCGAACTGGTAAAGCTGATGCGCCAGCGCCGCCCCATCCCCTCGATCGCACTGATCATGTCCTCCCGGTACAGCCCGCGCGGCGGAAAGGTCACCAGCGGGATCGGATCGAGCTCGAACGCCGGCAGTCGCGCACTGTCGATCCACTGCAGCCGCTCGGGCCAGCAGGCCACGCCCTCGCGGCTGTTGCGCCGCTGCTTGAGCAGCACCAGGTCGAGTTCGCCGTTGTCGTAGCCCTGGCTGAGGTCACGGCACAGCCCACTGGTGACCTCCAGCTTGACCTGCGGGTGCCGCCGACTGAATGCCGACAGCGCATTGGTGGTGCGCCCACCGACGAAGTCCTCGGGCACGCCCAGGCGCACCGTGACGCCGACCATGGCCCCGGCCAGGGCCTCGAGCATCTGGTCGTTCAGCGCCAGCATATGCCGGGCATAGCCAAGCAACGTCTGCCCGGCATCGGTCGGCAAGACATCGCGATTACCACGCACCAGCAAGCGATGCCCCACCATGTCCTCGAGGCGCCGGACCTTCTGGCTGATGGTCGACTGGGTGGAGTGCAGGCGCGCGGCGGCCGTGGTGAAGCTGCCGCAATCGGCCACCACGACGATGGCGCGCAGCAGGTCGAGGTCGAACAGGGCTCTATTCGATTTAACGCTGATGGACATCTGGCTATTCAACTTCTGAATGACGAGCCTGGGTTCTATCACGCCCTCTGCTCCACCGCAACGCGCGCTAGTCGCCCAACGCGACACCCTCCCGGCGCGGGTCGGCGCCACCCGACCAGCCTTCGGTTGTGCGCTGGATGATCTGCATGCCGCTAGTCATGGGGATCGGCGAAACTTCATGGCCCCAGGCGGCCAGTTGGCGGATCAGCGCCGGGCTGGCCAGCCCCGCTTCCACCTCGGTGCCGGCGTTGCGGCTGCCGAAGTTGGGCAGGTTGGCGGCTTGCTGCGGGTTCAGCTGCCAGTCCAGCAGGCCGACCAGGGCCTTGTTGACGTACTCGATGATCTGCGAACCGCCCGGCGAGCCGAGGCTGGCCACCAGTTCGCCGCTGTCGCGGGCGAACACCAGGGTCGGTGCCATGGCCGACAGCGGGCGCTTGCCCGGTTGTACCCGGTTGGCCACCGGCTGGCCATTCTCCGCGGGCAGGAACGAGAAGTCGGTCAGCTGGTTGTTGAGGAGAAAGCCGTGGACCATCAGGTGAGAGCCGAACGCAGACTCCACCGAGGTGGTCATGGCCAGGGCCTGGCCACGATCATCCACGGCCGACAGGTGCGAGGTGGAGATGCGCAGCGGCGAACGGTCCGGCGCCAGTGCCAGGTCGGCGCCCTGGGGCTTGCCGGGGCGTGCCTGCTTCATGCTGTGCTCGCCGATGCGCCCGGCGCGCTCGGCAAGGTAGCCGGGGTCGATCAGCGCCTTGACCGGCACCGGCACGTAGTCACTATCGGCCAGGTACAGCGCACGGTCGGCGTAGGCCAGGCGCTCGGCTTCGGCCATCAGGTGCACGGCCAGCGGCGCGGGTTCCAGGCCCGCCACGGTCTCGACCTGGCGCACAGGCAAGCGCGCCAGGTCATATTGCGCCGAGCGGCGCTGCAGCGCGTCGAGGATGCCCAGGGTCTGCAGCACCGTCACCCCGCCCGAAGACGGCGGCGGCATGCCGCAGATGTTCCAGGCCTTGTACGGACCGCAGACGGCCGTGCGCTCCCTGGCCTGGTAGCGGAGCAGGTCCTCGCGTGACAGGTAGCCCGCGTTGGCATGGTTGTGCACGGCGGCCACCATGGCTTCGGCGATCTCGCCGGCATAGAACGCATCGACGCCCTGCCCGGCAATGCGCTCGAAGGTCTGCGCCAGCGCGGGGTTGCGCAGGCGCGTGCCGATGGCCAGCGGCTTGCCTTGCGCATCCAGGAAATAACCTGCCATGGCCGGTGATTGGGCAATGTAGGGGTCGCCCGCCACCAAGGTGTGCAGGCGCTCGGACACCAGAAAACCCTCACGGGCCAGGGTAATGGCTGGCGTGAACAGGTCCTTCCACGGCAGCTTGCCATGCTGGTCGTGGGCCAGCTTCAAGGCCCGCAACACGCCCGGCACGCCCACCGAACGCCCACCGACCTGCGCCGCCCGGAACGGCATCGGCGTGCCGTCGGGTTGCACGAACAGTTTCTCCGTCACCCCGGCCGGCGCGGTTTCACGACCATCGTAGGCCTGCACGCGCTGGCCATCCCAGTAGAGGATGAAGCCTCCCCCGCCAATGCCACTGGACTGCGGCTCGACCAGGGTCAGCACCATCTGCATGGCGATCGCCGCGTCGATGGCGCTGCCGCCGGCGCGCAGCATCGCCCGGCCCGCCTCGCTGGCCAACGGGTTGGCGGCAGCGACCATGTGCCGACTGGCATGTACCGGTTGCAGGCCGCTGCGGTAGCCGGATTCGAGCTCCGGTGGCGTGGGCAGCAGCACCTGGTCGGCCCAGGCCAGATTGCCGGCGCAGGCCAGGCACAGCACGCCGAACAGCCGGATAGGAAAGGTCATGGGGTTGCTCCCTGCGGTTACCTATTAAGCGGCCCACTGTGAGTCATGCAGATTCTTGACTTCAAGCCCTGGCGTGATTCCCCTAGTCTGCAGGCAGCCCCCGTAGGAGCGAGCGTTGCTCGCGATGGGCTGCCAGGCAGCCCCCGCAATATCCGCTGCGAAGCCGAGAACCTGGGGCCGCTTCGCGCCCCATCGCGAGCAACGCTCGCTCCTACCCAGGACAAGCACCTGGCTCAGACCACCTCTTCGTACGGCAGCCCGACATAGTTCTCGGCAATGTTCGCCAACCCTGCCGGCGACGACAGGAAGTACTCCCGGTCGGCCTCCTGCATCTTCTGGTCCCAGGCGTCCTTTTCCTCGCCGAAGTCATGCAGCAGCTGGGTCATGAACCAGCTGAAGCGCTCGCCTTTCCATACCCGGCGCAGGGCCAGCGGCGAGTACTGCTGCAGCAGGTCGGTACGCCCTTCGCGGTACACCTTGACCAGGATCCGGTACAGGTAGTTGACGTCCGACGCCGCCAGGTTCAGCCCCTTGGCCCCGGTGGGCGGGACGATATGCGCGGCGTCGCCGACCAGGAACAGGTGACCGTACTGCATCGGCTCCACCACCAGGCTGCGCAGCGGCGCGATGCTCTTTTCCAGCGCAGGCCCGGTGACCAGGCGCTGCGCCACGTCCTCGGGCAGGCGCGCCTTGAGTTCGCCCCAGAAGCGATCGTCCGGCCAGTCTTCCACCTGCTCGCCCAGTGGCACCTGCAGGTAGTAACGGCTGCGGGTCTCGGAGCGCTGGCTGCACAGCGAGAAGCCGCGCGCGTGGTGGGCGTAGATCAGCTCGTGGTTGACCGGCGGGGTATCGGACAGCAGGCCCAGCCAGCCGAACGGGTAGACCCGCTCGTACTCCTTGAGCACGCCTGCGGGGATGCTCTTGCGCGATACGCCGTGGAAGCCATCGCAACCGGCGATGTAGTCGCAGTCCAGACGGTGGACCTGGCCATCTTTCTCAAAGGTCACGTAGGGCCGTTCACTCTTGAGTTCGTGCGGCTGTACCTGGCTGGCGCAGTAGATGATCGGCGCGCCGCTGGCCTCGCGGGCCTGCATCAGGTCGCGGGTGACTTCGGTCTGGCCGTAGACCATCACCGTCTTGCCGCCGGTCAGCCCCTTGAGGTCCAGGCGCTGGCGGCGCCCGCCGACCAGCAGTTCGACGCCCTCGTGCACCAGCCCTTCACGGTCCATGCGCTCGCTCACGCCGGCTTCGCGCAGCAGGTCGACGGTCCCCTGTTCGAGCACCCCGGCACGGATCCGGCCGAGCACGTACTCGGCGCTCTGGCGTTCGAGGATGACCGTATCGATGCCGGCATTGTGCAGCAGTTGGCCAAGCAGCAGGCCAGACGGACCTGCACCGATGATTGCAACCTGAGTGTTCATTGTTTTTGTCTCGTTATTGGGGTTAGCCCTTGCATTTTTACTGGCAATAACTGCCAATTAACTGTGCTATCCGATGCAAAAACTGCACTTTTACAAAAAACGTTCGATTAACGGACAGGTATTCGCCGCATGAAATCCACCCTCCCCGGCGTCCCGTTGTTCCAGCTGTATGGCGAAAACCAGCACTGGCCCGGCACCGACCTGCTGCACTGCGAGTCGATCCCGGCGCGCAGCCGCCTGCATCACTGGGAAATCAAACCGCACCAGCACGCCGACCTGTTCCAGTTGCTGTACGTGCAACGTGGCCAGGCCCAGGTGGAGATCGAAGGCGTGCGCAGCACCCTCGGCGTAGCGGCGATCCAGGTGGTGCCCCCCCTGACCGTGCACGGCTTTCGCTTCAGCGCCGACATCCAGGGCCATGTGCTGACCTTCGGCACCGCGCTGGTGGCCGACCTGGAACAGCGCCTGGGGACGCCCCTGGGCGTGCTGGCGAAGGCGGCGTGCTACCCGCTGGGCAAGGACCGCGTGCGCCTTCGCGGGCTGATCGAAACCTTGCAACAGGAATACCAGGGCAACGCGCCCGGGCGCGCGCCCCTGCTGGAGGCACTGGTGACGGCGTTGATGGTGTGGATCAGCCGCCGCCAGCAGCTGGGGCAGGCGCCGCGTACCCGTGATGAACGCGACCGGCAACTGCTGGGGCAGTACCTGAGGCTGGTCGAGGCCCACTACCGCGAGCACCTGTCGGTGGAAGACTTTGCCGCGCGGCTGAACATCCCCAGCTTGCAGCTCAACCAGCTGTGCCGGGCCCTGAGCGGGCAGACGGCGTTGCAGGTGATTCACCAGCGGTTGCTGCTGGAGGCGCGGCGCAACCTGGTCTACACGCGCATGAGCATTGGCCAGTTGTCCGACAGCCTGGGGTTCACTGACCCGACGTACTTCGCGCGGTTCTTCAAGCGGTTGAGCGGGCAGACGCCCAATGGCTATCGGCGGTCGGTGCAGCCTGAATGATCGCTTCGCCTGCACCGGCCCTTTCGCGGCCGCTTGACGTTTACGTCAACCTGGCTTCAGGATACGCTCATCCACCCCGCCGAGCCCAAGCATGAGCAGCCAGACCTACAGCATTTCCGACCTCTCCCGCGAGCTGGACATCACCACCCGCGCCATCCGCTTCTATGAGGAACAGGGCCTGCTGAGCCCTGAGCGCCGCGGCCTGGAGCGCATCTATTCGGCCCGCGACAAGGTCAGCCTGAAGCTCATCCTGCGCGGCAAGCGCATCGGTTTCTCGCTGGCCGAGTGCCGCGAGCTGATCGAGCTGTACGACCCCACCAGCGGCAACCTCAAGCAGCTCAACAGCATGCTGGCGAAGATCGCCGAGCGTCGCGCCCAGCTGGAGCAGCAGATGCTCGACATCCACCAGATGCAACTGGAGCTGGACACCGCCCAGGAGCGCTGCGAACAGGCCCTGGCCGCCACCCTGAACAACAAACACAACCGCTGACAGGAACTCCACCATGCCCATGCCCGCCCACGTCCGCCTGGTCGAAGTCGGCCCTCGCGACGGCCTGCAGAACGAAGCCCAGCCCATCAGCGTCGCCGACAAGGTGCGCCTGGTCGACGACCTCACCGAGGCCGGGCTCGGCTACATCGAAGTCGGCAGTTTCGTTTCGCCCAAGTGGGTACCGCAGATGGCCGGCTCGGCCGAGGTGTTCGCCGCCATCCGCCAGCGCGAAGGCGTCACCTATGCCGCCCTGGCCCCCAACCTGCGTGGTTTCGAGGACGCACTGGCGGCCGGGGTGAAGGAAGTCGCGGTGTTCGCCGCCGCCTCCGAGGCATTCTCCCAACGCAACATCAACTGCTCGATCAGCGACAGCCTGCAGCGCTTCGAGCCGATCATGGAAGCGGCGCGCAGCCACGGTGTGCGGGTGCGCGGCTACGTGTCGTGCGTGCTTGGCTGCCCATATGAAGGCCAGGTCCGCGCCGAGCAGGTGGCGCCGGTGGCCAAGGCCCTGCATGACATGGGCTGCTACGAGGTTTCGCTGGGCGACACCATCGGCAGCGGCACTGCCGGTGACACCCGCCGGCTGTTCGAGGTGGTCTCGGCCGTGGTCCCGCGCGAGCAGCTGGCCGGGCACTTCCACGACACCTATGGCCAGGCCCTGGCCAATGTCTATGCCAGCCTGCTCGAAGGCATCAGCGTGTTCGACAGCTCGGTCGCCGGCCTGGGCGGCTGCCCCTACGCCAAGGGGGCTACTGGCAACATCGCCAGCGAAGACGTGCTGTACCTGCTGCAAGGCCTGGGCATCGAGACCGGTATCGACCTCGACCGGCTGATCGCCGCCGGGCAGCGCATCAGCCAGGTGCTGGGCCGGGCCAATGGCTCGCGGGTAGCGCGTGCGCGCAGCGCACAATGAGTTTCATGCCAGTGTCACATGAGTGTGGGTGAGTGTTACCGCCCCCACGGTTTCCAGCAAAAAATCGGGTAACAGGGAAACAAATCGACAAAAATCCAGGCCGACCGATTTTGTCGATTTCAACCAAGGCATTGATTTTAAAGGGTTTTAAAAAGTTGGCACGGCACCTGCTATAGCTTTGGTACAACAACAAGAAAAACGCGATACCCAATAAAAACAACATGTAACGGCTCTGACATAACAAGAACAACACGGCAGAGGCGCAGCAAGCAGATTTTTTTGGAGTCGACAAGCTTTTCAGGGGTTCGCCCCGCGGTCTGGCACAGAACAATAAAACTACCTCAAGGTAGCGGCAGTCAGGTTCGGATCCACAGGATGAAAGCAGGTCAGCGCTCAAAAAAATACGTTTGCTCTTGACCCCGCATGGGGGTCGCACGCGACACCAAGGCAAGCCTACAAAAACAACAAAAGGCCAGCCTCAATAATAAAAAAAGAGCAGGCAACAACGCTTTGAGGGGAGCTTCGGCTCCCCTCAGTGCTTCCTGCCCCCCTCCTCATTGTGCTTCTCCTCGTCCTGCCCCTCGAGCTTGTCCACCACCAGCGGCATCGTGCCCAGCACCAGCAGCGCCAGCAGCGTGCTGATCAGCGCCGTGGCTTCGCGCCCCATGCCCGCCGCCGTGCCGATCGCGGCAGTCATCCACAGGCCCGCCGCCGTGGTCAGGCCTTTGACGTGGCTGGTGTCCTGGCCGTTACCTTTGAGAATGGTGCCCGCGCCAAGAAAACCGATACCCGCGACGATGCCCTGGATGACCCGGCTCAGGGCCTGCTGGTCGGCGCCGGCCATGCCTGGCGCCAGCACGAACAACGCGGCGCCCAGCGACACCAGCATATGCGTGCGCACCCCGGCGGACTTGCCCTTGTGTTCGCGCTCGAAGCCCAGGACGGCGCCGAGCACGGCAGCCATCAGCAGGCGCACGAGTATGCGGATGACCTCGCGAAGGTCGGTGATGTCGGCGAATTCGGCCTGGATGGCTTGCCAGATGAAGTCCATGGGTCAGGTACCGGGCTTTAGTGATGTGTCGCCTGTACTGGCCTCTTCGCGGGTAAAACCGCGAAGAGGCCAGTACAGGTGCCTCAAAGAGTTGACCCCTGCACAGCCCGCAGAGTGCCCCCGATGCAGCAACCTTCCGCACCCTGTGGTCACAACCTGTAACCACCCCCGGAGGATTCCACCATGCCCATCGAAGTCGAAGAAAGCACCGGCCGCTGCACCCTCATCGGTGACACCCTGCGCATCGAAGGCAACGGCCCGGAAGTCGAGATCGTCACCGACGAACAGCTGCACATGTCCGTGGCCATCCTCGCCGGCGAGCGCTTCCCGATCACCGAAGCCGAAGCCGACGCGCTGACCGTGATCGGTGCGGTGGATAGCCGCAGGCACCTGAAGGCCAGCGCACCGGGCTCGGTCATATAGGGCCTCGGCAACCCTTGGCGATCATCTGATACGGTTTTTATCGGCAGAACTGAGTCTGTGCTGAAAGCGACCCCAAGGCCATAGTGCGCGTGCCTGATCGAGGCCCGCCGAGCACCGACGCCATGACCGACACAATCCCTGCCTTGCAGATTGCCGCCAACGCTATCCATACCCGCCGCTTCAGCGGCCTGTACCGCACCCTGCGCATCGCCTTCGCCGGTGCGCTGCTGGTGCTGTTCTTCGGTACCGCGTGGCTGGACTGGCAAGGTCGCCAGGCCGTGCTATGGGACCTGGCCGACAGCAAGTTCCACATCTTCGCTGCAACCTTCTGGCCACAGGACTTCATCCTGCTTTCGGCGCTGCTGATCATCTGCGCCTTCGGCCTGTTCGCCATCACCGTCTACGCCGGCCGGGTCTGGTGCGGCTACAGCTGCCCGCAGAGCACCTGGACCTGGCTGTTCATGTGGTGCGAACAGCTCACCGAGGGTGACCGCAACCAGCGCATCAAGCTCGCCGCCGCGCCCTGGGGCCTGAACAAACTGGCCCGGCGCATGGCCAAGCACGGGCTGTGGCTGCTGATCGGCCTGGCCACCGGGCTGACCTTCGTCGGCTACTTCACACCGATCCGCCCGCTGCTCGCGGACCTGCTCTCCCTGCAACTGGGCGACGTGGCGCTGTTCTGGGTACTGTTCTTCACCGCCGCCACCTACATCAATGCCGGCCTGCTGCGCGAAGCGGTGTGCCTGCACATGTGCCCCTATGCACGCTTCCAGAGCGTGATGTTCGACCAGCACACCCTGGCTCCGGCCTACGACCCGCGCCGCGGCGAATCGCGCGGCGCACGCAAGAAAGGCAGCGACGCCCGCGCCCAGGGCCTGGGCGACTGCATCGACTGCAGCCTGTGCGTGCAGGTGTGCCCCACCGGCATCGACATCCGCGATGGCCTGCAGATGGCCTGCATCGGCTGCGCCGCCTGCATCGATGCCTGCGACAGCGTCATGGACAAGATGGGCTATGACCGCGGCCTGGTCGGCTACAAGTCCGAACACAGCCTGCAAGGCGGCACTGCCCACTGGCTGCGCCCGCGCCTGCTGGGCTATGCCATCGCGCTGCTGGTGATGATCGCCGCGCTGGTGCTGGCCCTGCAGCTACGCCCCATGGTGTCGCTGGATGTGCTCAAGGACCGCGGCCTGTTCCGCGAGAATGCCCAGGGCCAGATCGAGAACATCTACTTGCTCAAGGTCATCAACAAGACCGCTACCCCCCGGCGCTATCACCTGCGTTTGCTCGATGCCGAGGGCTTCGTCCTCCACGGCAACACCGAGCTGGTCATCCCGGCCGGCGCAATGAGCGAGTTGCCGGTGTCGGTGGCGATGCTGGCCGAACGCCCGACGAGCGCCTCGCAGGCGCTGGCCTTCGAGGTCCAGGACAGCGACCAGCCGGCCATCCGCAGCGTCGCGCACAGCCGCTTCGTCGCGCCGCTGAACCGCTGATCCCTTACACTGCCCTCATACCTTACCCGCCGAGCCGCCATGAAACGCTACGAACGCTTTGCCGACGACATCGCCGAACTGATCCGCTCCGGGGTGCTCGGCCCTGGCCAGCGCGTGCCTTCGGTGCGCTATGCCAGCCAGGCCCACGGGGTCAGCCCATCGACCGTGTTCCAGGCCTACTACCTGCTGGAACGCCGCGGCCTGATCCGCGCCCGGCCGCGTTCCGGCTACTTCGTCAACGCCCACACGCCGCGCCCGTTCAACGAACCCCAGGCACTGGAGCCGATCAGCGAGTCGACCGAAGTGGACGTCAGCGGCCTGGTGTTCTCCATCCTCGACTCGATGAAGGACCCCAACACCGTGCCCTTCGGCTCGGCCTTCCCCAGCCCCGAGCTGTTCCCGCTGCAGCGCCTGTCGCGCTCGCTGGCCAGCGCCAGCCGGGCGATGGACCCGCGCATGGTGGTCACCGACCTGTCGCCGGGCAACCCCCTGTTGCGCCGGCAGATCGCCCTGCGCTACATGGTCGGCGGGTTGATGCTGCCGATGGAGGAACTGCTGATCACCAACGGTGCGCTGGAAGCCCTGAACCTGTGCCTGCAGGCCGTCACCGAACCGGGCGACCTGGTGGCCATCGAGGCACCGGCGTTCTATGCCTGCCTGCAGGTGCTGGAGCGGCTCAAGCTCAAGGCCGTGGAAATCCCCGTGCACCCGCGCGAAGGCATGGACCTGGCGGTGCTGTCGCAGACCTTGGACAAACACCCGGTCAAGGCCGTGTGGTGCATGACCAACTTCCAGAACCCGGTGGGTGCGAGCATGCCCGAGGCCAAGAAGCAGGCCCTGGTCGAGCTGCTGCGCCGCCACCAGGTGCCGCTGATCGAGGACGATGTCTACGCCGAGCTGTACTACTCGCAGCAGGCGCCCAAACCCGCCAAGGCCTTCGACACCCAGGGCCTGGTGATGCACTGCGGCTCCTTCGCCAAGAGCCTGGCCCCCGGCTACCGCATCGGCTGGGTGGCCGCCGGGCGCTTCGCACAGAAGATCGAACGGCTCAAGCTGATGACCTCGCTGTGCGCCTCGATGCCAGCCCAGGCGGCCATCGCCGACTACCTGCAGCACGGCGGCTACGACCGCCACCTGCGCAAGCTGCGCTACGCCCTGGAAGGCCAGCAGGCCAACATGCTCGCGGCCATCGGCCGCCACTTCCCGGCGCAGACCCGGGTCAGCCAACCGTCCGGGGGCTATTTCCTGTGGCTGGAACTGCCCGAACAGATGGACGCCCTGAAGCTGTTCCACATGGCCCTGGCCCAAGGCATCAGCATCGCCCCCGGGCCGATCTTTTCCCCGACCCGGCGCTTTGCCAACTGCTTGCGCCTGAACTACGGCACGCCCTGGCATGCAGGCGCTGAAAAAGCCATGGAAGTGCTTGGTAAAATTGTCCGTTCCTTCTGATGCATCACGCCCCCGGAGGCATTACAGTCTGGAGTCTTGCGCCCAACCTTCGGACGTCTCCATGCCCTCTCGCGATGTGCCAGCCCTGCAACAGCAAATCGTCGACCTGCAACGCGCCAATGCGCAATTGCAGTTGCGCCTGGCGCGCTACGAGGACCAAGACCCGAACCTCTACCAGTTCCTGTTCGACACCATGGACGAAGGCTTCTGCGTGATCGAGTTCCTCGACGGCCCCCAAGGCCCGCTCAGCGACTACGTGCATGTGCTCGTCAATGCCGCCTGCAGCAGGCACGCCGGCGTCGGCAGCCTGAAAGGGCGCAAGGTGCGCGAACTGGTGCCCGATGAAGCGGACAGCTGGATCGCCCGTTATGCCGATGTCTTGCGCAGCGGCCAACCACTGCAGTTCGAGCAGGAGCTGCGGGCCACCGGCCAGGTGCTCTCGGTCGCCAGCTTTCGCATCGAACCTGAGCAGCGACGCCAGGTCGCGGTGTTGTTCAAGGATGTCACGGCCCGCAGCAACAACGAGCGGGAACTGCAACGGGCCAACGTGGCCCTCGAGCAACGGATCGGCCAGGCCATGACCGAGCGCCGCTGGTTCGCGGAACTGGTCGACCACAGCGCGGCCAATGTGCACATGATCGACAGCAGCTTCCATTGGCTGGCGATCAACCGCCAGGCCAAGCTGGACTTCTGTCACCTGTATGGCATCACCCCCGCAGTAGGCGACTACATGCCCGACTTGATGGCCTGCAACCCCCGGGACCGTGACCTGATCATGCCGCTGTGGAGCCGCGCGCTCGCCGGCGAACAATTCATCATCAGCGATGTGTTCGGCCAAGGCCTGGGAAAGCGCCATTACGAATTGCGTTTCAATGGTTTTCGCGCCAGCGACGGGAGCATGGCAGGGGCCTATCTGTTCGCCTACGACATCAGCGACCGGGTGGCCGCCCAGGAGCGCCTGCAGGCGGCGGAACAGGCGCTGCGCCAGGCCCAGAAGATGGAGGCGGTCGGCCAGCTCAGCGGTGGCGTGGCCCATGATTTCAACAATCTGCTCGGCGGCATTCTCGGTGCCCAGGAGCTCATGCAACAGCGTCTGCAACAAGGTCGCTATGAGCAGCTGGACAGGTTGCTGGAGGTCGCGAACAGCTCGGCACTGCGGGCCTCCTCGGTGGTCGAGCGCTTGCTGGCATTCTCCCGCCAGCAAACCTTGCAGCCCCACCCGACCGACGTCTGCACCTTGCTGCGCAACATGGAGACCCTGGTGCGCGGCAGTATCGGCCCGGCGATTACCTTGCTCGCCCATTTCAGCGAGCCGTTGTGGCTGACCTTCATCGACCCGCCGCAGCTGGAGAGTGCGGTGCTCAACCTGTGCCTGAACGCGCGCGACGCCCTGCCCAGCGGCGGCACGATCACGGTGCACGGCAGCAATGTCACGCTCGACGCGCAACAGGCCCAGGCGCTGTGCGTGCCGCCCGGCGATTACATTCGCCTGGGCGTCAAGGATGATGGCCGAGGCATGTCGGACGAGGTTCTGGCGCGGGCGGTAGACCCTTTCTTCACCACCAAGCCCATCGGCCAAGGCACCGGCCTGGGCTTGTCGATGGTGTATGGGTTCGTCTGCCAGTCGGGCGGCCAGTTGCACATCACCTCCACCCCCGGCGACGGCACCCACGTCGAGATGCTCCTGCCCCGTCATCAGGGGGCAGCCTGCGCCCAGGCCCGGCCTGATATCCCTGTCAGTACCGCCCCCGCCGACGCCAGCGCAAGGACCATCGTGCTGGTGGAAGACCAGGCCTCCTTGCGCATGGTCATCCGCGAAGTACTCGAGGATCAGGGCCACCGGGTCGTCGCATTTGCCTCAGGCCCGGCGACACTCGCCTACCTCGCCAGCAGCGCGCCGCCAGACCTGTTGATCAGCGACATTGGCTTGCCGGACGGTCTGACCGGCCTGCAAGTGGCCGAACGTGGGCAAGCGTTGTTTCCTGATCTGCATGTGCTGTTCGTGACCGGCTATGACGAAAGCGCAGCCTTGCACAACGGCCAGCCCCTGCCTAACACCTCGCTATTGACCAAACCCTTCAAGCTGTCCGAACTGGCCGATCGCGTCGCTGAAATGTTGCCGGTGCGCCCTTGAGCTAGCCGCGACGACGGCGCTCAGGATACAGTTGCGAACTGACTCTCGTCGGATACCTCGATGCCTCATCGCGCCCCCCCTCATCTGCACCAGCAACTCTCTGCACTGCAACAGCGCGTGGCCGAACTGGAGACGACATTGGCCCACCAGCAGGCGCTGGGCAATGACGTGTACCGTTTCCTCTTCGATACCATGGACGAAGGGTTCTGCATCATCGAGTTCTTCGATGGCCCCCACGGCCCACTGAGCGACTACGTGCACGTCATGGCCAACGCCGCCTATGCCAAGCACGCCGGCATTCCCGACGTGGTTGGCCAGAAGCTGCGCGAGATGGTGCCCGACGAGGCGGACGACTGGGTGGCGCGTTATGGCAGTGTGCTGCGTACCGGGGTGCCGTTGCAGTTCGAGCAGGAACTGGTCGCCACCGGCCATGTGCTGTCGATCACCACGTTTCGCGTGGAGCCGGCGCAGCGTCGCCAGGTCGCGGTGCTGTTCAAGGACGTGACCGAACGGCGCAAGGCCGAGGTTGCATTGCAACGCCTGAACAGCGAGCTCGAGCAGCGGGTCAGCACGGCCCTCGCCGAACGGCGGCTGTTTGCCGAGATGGTCGAGCACAGCATGGTCAATGTGCACGCGATCGACCCACAAATGCGCTGGCTGGCGATCAACCGTCAAGCCAAGGACGACTTTCACGACCTCTATGGCAAGACGCCCGAGATCGGCGACTGCCTGCCATCCCTTATCCGCGATTTCCCCCAGGACTGCCAATTGGTCCTGCCCATGTGGCGACGTGCGCTGGCAGGCGAATGCTTCACCGAGATCGGTGCCTTTGGCACACGCCACTACGAACTGCACTTCAACACCCTGCGCGATCACGACGGCCAGTTACTGGGCGCCTATCTGTTTGCCTATGACATCAGCGAGCGAGTGCGCGAGCAGCAACGCCTGGCCGATGCCGAGCAGGCACTGCGCCAGGCGCAGAAGATGGAGGCCGTGGGCCTGCTCAGCGGTGGCATTGCCCATGACTTCAACAACATGCTGGGCAGCATCCTCAACGCCCAGGAACTGATGCACCAGCGCCTGCTGCAGCAGCGCTATGACAAGCTCGAACCCTTGCTTGAACTGTCCAACAGTTCGGCATTGCGCGCCTCTTCGCTGGTGCACCGGTTGTTGGCGTTCTCGCGCCAGCAGACCCTGCAACCCTGTTCGACCCAGGTGGCCGCACTGGTGCGAGGCATGGAAGACTTGCTGCACCGCACCATCGGCCCTGCCATCAGCCTTCGCTGCCAGTTTGCCAACCTGCTGTGGCCGACGTTCATCGATCCTCCCCAACTGGAAAGCGCGCTGCTCAACCTGTGCATCAACGCCCGTGATGCCCTGCCCGAGGGCGGCACGATCGATATCCACGGCTGCAACGTCTCGCTCGATGGCGAACAGGCGGCGCTACTGGAGCTGCCCGTCGGCGATTATGTCTGCCTGGAGGTCAAGGACAACGGCGCTGGCATGAGCGATGAGGTGGCAGCCCGCGCCTTCGACCCGTTCTTCTCCACCAAGCCCATGGGCCAGGGCACCGGCCTTGGGCTATCGATGGCGTACGGTTTCGTGCGCCAGTCGGGCGGCAACATTCGGCTGCTGTCCGGCCTGGGCCGGGGCACCCAGGTCACGCTTTACCTGCCCCGCCATGACCAGCAACCGGCCGCCCCGGTTCAGCCGTCCAGGCTCCCGGCGCTGGAGCGTGGCGTTCCGACCGGTGAGCGCATCCTGCTGGTCGAGGACCAGGCGGCGTTGCGCCTGGTGGTCGGCGAAGTGCTGGAAGAGTTGGGTTACCAGGTCGACGCGTTCGCAAACGGCCCCGACGCCCTGGCGTACCTTGCGCACAATCCGCGCCCTGCCCTGCTGCTGAGCGACATCGGCCTGCCCGGAGGCCTCAACGGCCGCCAACTGGCCGAGCTGTGCCGCCAGCAGCATCCTGGGCTGAAAGTGCTGTTCATCACCGGTTACGACGAAAGCGCGGCGCTCAGCGATGGGCAGTTGCTGCAGGGTACGCGGGTGCTGACCAAACCGTTCGAGCTGGAGGCGCTGGCCGAGAACGTGCGTCGGCTCCTGGATGATCAACAGCCGTGATGCACCTAGCGCCCACCGCCCAGATCGATGAAGCTGCCCGTGGAATACGAGGCTTTGTCCGAGGCCAGCCAGAGGATGGCTTCGGCCACTTCTTCAGGGCGCCCGCCACGCCCCATCGGCAACCCGGATTCGAGCTTGGCGACGCGCTGCGGGTCGCCGCTCAGGGCATGGAAACCGGTGTGGATGTACCCGGGGCGCACGCCGTTGACGCGCACGCCGTCGCCCGCCACTTCCTTGGCAAGGCCGAGGGTGAAGGTGTCGAGGGCGCCTTTGGAGGCGGCGTAGTCGACGTATTCGTTGGGTGAACCCAGGCGAGCGGCAACCGACGACACGTTGACGATGGCCCCGCCCTGGCCGCCATGGCGGCGGGCCATGCGCAGCAGGGCGTGCTTGGCGCAGAGCATCGGGCCGACGACATTGCTCTTCATCACCTTGAGCAGGCGGAATTCCGACATGTCCTCGACACGGCTCTGCTGGCCGATGGTGCCGGCATTGTTGACCAGCACGGTGACCGGGCCGAGTGCTTCGTCGACGTGCTGGAACAGGCGGATCACCTCGTCCTCGACGCTGGCATCGGCGCGCACGCTGATGGCCTCGGCGCCCAGGGCGCGGACCTGGGCGAGGATCTGCTCGGCGGCCTGGTCGTCGGCGTGGTAGTTGATGCAGATGCGATAGCCCTCGCGGGCGGCCTGCAGTGCGGTGGCGGCGCCGATGCCACGGCTGGCGCCGGTGATGAGGATGACTTTCTGCATGGAACTGTCGATCGGTTGGGATGGGAGGATCGACGATAGGCGATTGGATTGGGTGGGGGCAAGAGGTGTGCGCCCAGGTATTCTTGCGCCTGGGCGGATCGAGCACCGCTAGCGCGGCGCTCGATCTCACAGGCGCCGCACGCCTCAGTGCCCCGCCGAAGCCGGCCCCGCTTTCGCCGTGAACGGCGGCTTGGCCAACCACACCAGCAGAATCAACCCGCCAAACACCCAGGTCATCAAGGTGAAGTAGTCCACCGTCGACATCATGTACGCCTGCGCATTGACGATCTGCTCCAGCTGCGCGTAATTCTGCGAACTCGCCCCGCCCAGTTGCTCCAGGGTATGCCGCGTCGCCGGGTCGAACTGACTGATGTGCTCGCTCAGGTAGGCATGGTGCTGGTCCGCCCGGCGAATCCAGATCCAGGTCGTCAGCGACGCGGCGAAGCTGCCGCCCAGGGTCCGCAGGAAAGTCGCCAGCCCCGAACCATCGGCGATCTGGTGCGGCGGCAGGTCCGACAGCAAAATGCTCAACGTCGGCATGAAGAACAGCGCCACACCGATGCCCATGAACAACTGCACCAGGGCAATGTGCTGGAAGTCCACTTCACTGGTGAACCCCGCCCGCATGAAGCAGCTGGTACCGATCGCCAGGAACGCCAGCCCTGCCAGCACCCGCAGGTCGAAACGGTGCGCGTACTTGCCCACGAACGGCGACATGATCACCGGCAGCAGGCCGATCGGCGCCACCGCCAGCCCCGCCCAGGTCGCGGTGTAGCCCATCTGCGTCTGCAACCACTGCGGCAGGATCAGGTTGATGCCGAAGAACCCCGCATAGCCCCCGACCAGCACGATGGTGCCGACCCGGAAATTGCGGTGCACGAACAAGCGCAGGTTGACCACCGGATGGCGATCGGTCAGCTCCCAGATGATGAAGATCGCCAGGAACACCACCGAGATCAGCGTGCCGACGATGATGAACGACGATTCGAACCAGTCCAGGTCGTTACCCTTGTCGAGCACCACCTGCAACGCACCGACGCCGACGATCAAGGTCAGCAGGCCGATGTAGTCCATCGGCTGGCGGCTGGTCACCACCGGCCGCGTGCGCATCTGCTGGCGCACCACGGCAGCCGCGAACAGGCCGATCGGCACGTTGATGAAGAAGATCCACGGCCAGCTGTAGCTGTCGGTGATCCAGCCACCGAGTATCGGCCCGGCAATCGGCGCCACCACCGTGACCATCGCCAGCAAGGCCAGGGCCATGCCCCGCTTCGCGGGGGGATAGACGGCAATCAGCAAGGTCTGGGTCATCGGGTACAACGGCCCGGCCACCACCCCCTGCAATACCCGGAAGCCGACCAGCTCCGGCATCGACTGGGCGACGCCGCAGAGGAACGAGGCCAGCACGAACAGCAGCGTGGCCCAGATGAACAGCTTCACTTCGCCGAAGCGCCGGCTCAGCCAGCCGGTCAGCGGCAAGGCGATGGCGTTGCTCACCGCGAACGAGGTGATCACCCAGGTGCCCTGCTCGTAGCTCACCCCCAGGTTGCCGGAAATGGTCGGCAGCGCCACGTTGGCGATGGTGGTGTCGAGCACCTGCATGAACGTCGCCAGGGACAGGCCGATGGTGGTCAGCAGCAGGCTCGGCGGGGTGAACTGGGCCGGGGCGTCATTGCTCATCGCTGGGCCGTCTTGCCGGTGGCGCTGTTTTCGTGGATCAGCCGGGCGATCAGGTTGTCCGCCTCGCCCAGCTGGCGGTCATACACCTGGGTGGTGTAGCTGGCCTGCTGTGGCGGCTGCTGGGCCAGGGCCGGGCCGCTCTGGTCGTGCAGGTCGACCTCGACCACGGTGGACAGGCCGATGCGCAGCGGGTGGTCCTTGAGCTGGTCGGGGCTGAGGTGGATACGCACCGGCACGCGCTGGACGATCTTGATCCAGTTGCCGGTGGCATTCTGCGCCGGCAGCAGGGCGAAGGCACTGCCGGTACCGGCGCCGAGGCTGTCGACCGTGCCGCTGTACTTCACTTCGCTGCCGTACAGGTCGGCGCTGACTTCCACCGGCTGGCCGATGCGCATGTCGCGCAGCTGGGTTTCCTTGAAGTTGGCGTCGATCCACACCTCGTCCAGCGGGATCACCGCCATGGTCGCGGTGCCCGGCTGCAGGCGCTGGCCGAGCTGCACGGTGCGCTTGGCCACGTAGCCGGTGACCGGCGCCACCAGGGTGGTGCGGGCGTGGTCGAGGTAGGCCTGGCGCAGGTCGGCGGCGGCGGCCATCACTTCAGGGTGCGAGGACACCACGGTGTCGTCGACCAGCGCGGTGCTGGTGTTGAGCTGCTGGCGCGCGGCGTTGACGGCGGCCTGGGCCACGCTCAGGTCGTCGCGGGCGTGGGAGATTTCCTCGGCGGCGATCGCCCCGCTGTCGGCCAGCACCTTGCGCCGGTTGTAGTTCTGCTGGGCCTTCTGCAGCTCGGCCTGGCGGGTCTGCAACTGGGCCTTGAGCGAGTCGACATTGCTGTACAGCCCGCGCACCTGGCGCACGGTGCGCGCCAGCTTGGCTTCGGCGGCCTGCTGGGCCACCTCGCTGTCGGACGGGTCGAACTGCAGCAGCACCTGGCCGGCGTGCACCAGGTCGCCGTCATCGGCACCGATGCTGGTGACGGTGCCGGTCACCAGCGGGGTGATTTCCACCACGTTGCCATTGACGTAGGCATCGTCGGTGCTCTCGTGCCAGCGCCCGACCAGGCTGTACCAGGCCCAGGTAGCGGCGCCGCCGAGCAGCACCAGCAGCAACAGGCCCAGCAGCCAGGCCTTGCGCTTGCCCGACGGCGGGGCGTCGGCGGAAGGAGTTGAGGTGTCAGTGGGAGTGGCCATGGGAATACCTTGGAAAATGCGTAACAGGGTTCAACGGTCGCCGAAGCGCAGCGCCGTCAGGGGATCGCCGGCACTGAGCAGGACCTTGGCCAGCAGGCCTTCGAGGGCCTTGAGCTCATCTGGCTGGAGCACGCCGACCAGCTCGTTCATCGCCGCCGCGCCGATCTCCGGCAGGCGGTCGGCCAGGCGCTGGCCATCGCCAGTCAACGCCAGGCGTACCAGGCGGCGATCGTCGGCGCAGCGGTTGCGCAGGATCAGGCCCTTCTGCTCGAGGCGGTCGAGCATGCGGGTCATCGAACCGCTGTCCAGGCCCAGGTAGCGGCACAACTCGGCCGGGGTGTCCACCTGGTACTGGGTGACGATGATCAGCACCTTGAACTGCGCGGCGGTGACGCCCTCCGACTCCAGGTGCCAGTCGAGGATGCGGTCCTTGAGGATCGCCGCGCGGCCCAGCAGCATGCCGATGGCACAGGTCTGGAAGTTTTCCGGGGTGAAATGGGACATCAACGGTCTGCTCAGGCAATTGTATGAAAATATTACTGCCTAGGCAGTGAATGTCAAAGCCTTGATTAGCAAGCTAAGTAAATTTCATGCAGGATGCCGGGCGTGACGGGAATACCCGCGAAGCGTTCTCAAACGCTGGAAAACCATGGCCAAAGCGACGAAAAGCGCACATAACTGATAGTCATTCGCCATTACCTCGGTTCTCGGCAGCCCCGCACAGGGGTAGAATGCGCAAAACCCGGAGCCGCAATGAACCACGACCGCCTCAAGCCCAGCCCAGACGATGCCATCACCGACGCCGCCGCGCACTGGTGCATGCGCCTGCACGCCGACGATTGCACTACCCTGGAGCGTGAAGCGTTCGCCCGCTGGCTGGCGGCCGACCCGCGGCATGCCGAGGAATACCAGGCGATGCTGGAAATCTGGCAGACCGCCGACCTGCTGCCACGCACGGCGACGGTGGTCGAGTTCAACCCGCCCGCACGCCATGTACCGCGCAAGCGCAACTGGCGGCCGCTGGCTGGCGCCGCGGCGCTGGCCTTGCTGGCCCTGCCGCTGGCCGGCTGGGTGGGCTGGGAACAAGGCTGGCTGCCCAACCACTACGAGCACTACGCGGCGGGCGACCACACCCGTACCGTGCACCTGAGCGATGGCAGCTCGGTCGAGCTCAACCTCAACACCGAGCTCAGCTACTTCAACTTCAAGGACCAGCGCAAGGTCACCCTCGAACAGGGCGAGGCATTCTTCAAGGTCAGCCACGACAGCAGCCACCCGTTCATCGTGCATGCCGGCCACGGCCAGACCCGCGTCACCGGCACCCAGTTCAACGTCTGGAAGTACCAGGACCAGGTCAAGGTGACCCTGGTGGAAGGCTCGGTGCTGGTCAGCAGCAACGGCAACGAGGGCGGCTACCGCCTCGGCCCGGGCATGCAGGCCAGCTACCGGACCGGCGACTTCGAGCCGCAACTGGCGCAGAGCGACGACTACGACAACAGCCTGGCCTGGCGCAATGGCAAGCTGATCCTCGACAACCTCAGCCTCGAACAGGCCCTGCCGGTGATCAACCGCTACCTCGACGCGCCGTTGCTGCTGGCCGATGCCAGCACCGGGCGCATCCGCATCAGCGGCATCTACAACACCCGCGAGGTCAGGCGCCTGGTGGACAACCTGCCCAAGGTGCTGCCGGTCTACCTGACCCGCAGCAAGGACGGCAGCACCGTGCTCAACAGCATCTCGCCACCGCCCGCCAAGGGCTGACCCTTACAGGCTCATCGCCGCCAGCCAGCCGAACGCCAGCAGCGGCAGGTTGTAGTGGATGAAGGTCGGCACCACGGTGTCCCAGATGTGGTGGTGCTGGCCATCGACGTTCAGCCCCGAGGTCGGCCCCAGGGTCGAGTCCGATGCCGGCGAGCCGGCGTCACCCAGGGCGCCGGCGGTGCCGACGATGCACACGGTGGCCAGCGGGTCGAAGCCCAGTTGCACGCACAGCGGCACGAAGATCGCAGCCAGGATCGGCACGGTCGAGAACGACGAGCCGATGCCCATGGTCACCAGCAACCCCACCAGCAGCATCAGCAAGGCACCGATGCCCTTGCTGTGGTCGATCCACTGCGCTGCCGTCTCGACCAGGCTCTTGACCTCGCCGGTAGCCTTCATCACATCGGCGAAGCCCGAGGCGGCGATCATGATGAAGCCGATCATGGCCATCATCTTCATGCCTTCGGTGAACAGGTCGTCGGTGTCCTTCCAGCGCACGATGCCCGACAGCGAAAAGACCAGGAAGCCGACCATGGCGCCGATGATCATCGAATCCAGCCACAGCTGGATGATGAACGCCGCGGCGATCGCCAGCCCCGCCACCAGCAGGGTCAGCGGGTTGTACTGCACGCTCACCTGCTCCACCTGGGCGATGCGCGCCAGGTCGTAGTCGCGCTTCTTGCGGTAGCTGACGAACACCGCCAGCAACAGGCCGGCGAACATGCCGGCCGCAGGGATGGCCATGGCGTGGGTGACGTTGACCCCGCTCACATCGACCCCGGCACGGGCCACGTTGGCCAGCAGGATCTGGTTGAGGAAGATGTTGCCGAAGCCCACCGGCAGGAAGATGTACGGCGTGATCAGGCCAAAGGTGATCACGCAGGCGATCAGCCGCCGGTCGATGCGCAGGCGGGTCAGCACGTACAGTAGCGGCGGTACCAGCAGCGGGATGAAGGCGATGTGGATCGGCAGCAGGTTCTGCGATGACACCGCCACCACCAGCATCAGGCCGATCAGCAGCCATTTGAGCTTGCCGCCGTTGCCGTGGCCTTGCTGCTCGATCATGGCCAGGGCGCGGTCGGCCAGGGCATGGGCCAGGCCCGACTTGGCGATGGCCACGGCGAAGGCACCGAGCAGTGCGTAGGACAGTGCCACCGTGGCCCCGCCTCCCAGCCCGCCATTGAATGCCTTGAGCGTGCCCTCGATACCCAGCCCCCCGACCAGGCCGCCGACCAGCGCGCCGATGATCAGGGCGATGACCACATGCACGCGGGACAGGCTGAGGATGAGCATGATGCCGACGGCGGCGATCACTGCGTTCATGGTTTGGGGTTCCTCTGGTGGCAGGCAAAAAGGTGCGCACTCTGAAGGACTGGGAGAGAGATGTCAAAAACGCCATGTTGCTGGCTGTTTCACGGGCTTCAAGATTTAAATTGAACGTTTGAATAAAGAAAGAATGTCAGCAGCCGATATGAACCTCCGTAGGAGCGAGCCTTGCTCGCGATGCGCCGCGCAGGCGGCGCCCGGCCCCAAACCCATCCAAACCCTTACTGCCAAAAAAAGGGATTCCCCCCCATGCCTTTGCGACAACTTTCCATCCAGTGGAAGATCACCCTGCTCGCCGGTCTCTGCCTCGCCGGCATCGTCACCCTGCTCGTCGGCCTTTCGCTGTACCGCATGGACCACAGCTCGGACCTGGTCAAGGCAAGCAGCATGCAGATGCTCGGCCAGGCCGCGCAGGCGCGCATCGAGTCGCAAGGTGAAGTGCAGGCGCTGAACATCCGCCGCCAGTTCATGGATGCCTACCAGTACGGCGCAGGCTTCTCCCGCCAGGTGCTGTTCCTGCGCGAACAGGCGGAAAAACGCTTCCTCGATGCCTTCGACCTGCGCGAGGACATGACCCGCCAGGTGCGCGCCGCGTTGCAGGCCAACCCCGACCTGCTGGGCCTGTCGCTGGTATTCGAGCCCAACGCCCTGGACAACAAGGACCACCTGTTCGCCGGCAAGACCGAGCTGGGCAGCAACGAGACCGGGCGTTTCGCCCTGTACTGGTCGCAGCCGCGTGCCGGCCAGCTGACCGCCATGGCCCTGCCCGAGCACGACCTGTCCAACAGCGAAATCGGCCCCAGCGGCCAACCGGCCAACACCTGGTGGGTATGCCCGCGCAGTACCGGCAAAGTCTGCGTGGTGGAGCCCTACTTCTATGACATCGACGGCCAGCGCGTGCTGATGACCAGCATCGTCTTCCCGCTCAAGGTCGACGGCAAGGTCAAGGCCACGCTGTCCATCGACATCAACCTGAACAGCCTGCAGGCCCTTAGCCAGGACGCCAGCCGCAGCCTCTACGAAGGCCGCACCAGTGTCGGCATCCTCAGCCCGGCAGGCCTGCTGGCCGGCTACAGCGCCGACGCCAGCAAGCTGGCCCAGCGCTTCGACCAGGTCGACCCCAAGCAAGGCGCCGAGCTGGTGCGCAAGCTGGCCGACGGCAAGCTGAGCATCCTCCACGACCAGGCACGCCTGAAAGTGCTCGCGGCCTTCCAGCCGATCCCCGACGCCCAGCCGTGGGGCGTGTTGCTGGATGTGCCGGAAAGCGCCCTGACCGGCCCGGCCGAGGCCCTGAAGCAGGAACTGGACGCCCTCAACACCAGCGGCACCCTGCTGGAGCTGGGCCTGGGCCTGGCCGCCGCCATCGCCGGCCTGCTGCTGGTGTGGCTGATGGCCCGCGGCGTGACCCGGCCGATCCTCGGCGTGGCGGCCATGCTCAAGGACATCGCCAGCGGCGAAGGCGACCTGACCCGCCGCCTGACCTACGACAAGCGCGATGAACTCGGCGAGCTGGCCGGCTGGTTCAACCGCTTCCTCGACAAGCTGCAGCCGACCATTGCCGAAGTGAAACGCTCCGTGCAGGCCGCCCGCGGCACCGCCGACCAGTCCTCGGCCATCGCCACTGAAACCAGCGCCGGCATGGAACAGCAGTATCGCCAGGTCGACCAGGTGGCCACCGCCTCCCACGAGATGAGCGCCACCGCCCAGGACGTCGCCCGCAGCGCCGCCCAGGCCGCGCAGGCCGCCCGCGAGGCCGACCAGGCCACCCGCGAAGGCCTGGCGGTGATCGACCGCACCACCGCCAGCATCGACACCCTGGCCGCCAACATGAGCGAAGCCATGGCCGAGGTCGAAGGCTTGGCGCGCAACAGCGAGAAGATCGGTTCGGTGCTGGAGGTGATCCGCTCGATCGCCGAGCAGACCAACCTGCTGGCGCTCAACGCCGCCATCGAGGCCGCCCGTGCCGGTGAAGCCGGCCGCGGCTTTGCCGTGGTTGCCGATGAGGTGCGCAACCTGGCCCAGCGCACCCAGCAATCGGTGGAAGAAACCCGTCAGGTGATCGAAGCCCTGCAGACCGGCACCCGCGACGTGGTCGGCAGCATGGACCACAGCCACCGCCAGGCCCAGAGCGGCGTCGAGCAGGTCGGCCAGGCGGTCACTGCACTGCAGCGTATCGGCCAGGCGGTAGGCGTGATCACCGACATGAACCTGCAGATCGCCTCGGCGGCCGAGGAGCAGAGCGCGGTGGCCGAAGAGATCAACAGCAATGTCGCGACCATCCGTGACGTCACCGAATCGCTGTCGGGCCAGGCCAACGAATCGGCGCGGGTCAGCCAGTCGCTGAACAGCCTGGCCAACCAGCAGCAGGCGCTGATGGACCAGTTCCGGGTCTGATGCGCCTACACGGCTACAACTCGTCCCGGGGGGTGTGGAAGCGCCCACCGCCCAGGATCCGGTCGAGCAGCACCAGCGCCCCATGCACGTCAGGCCGGGCGCCCATGGGCAGGACGTCGGTATCGGGCAGGGTCGCATCCTTGTAGCCGCTGGCCATCACCAACAGGTGCATCTGGTCGCTGTCGAGGTAGATGTGGTGCTGCTGCAAGGCATAGGACTGGATCAGGCACAGCGCGCCGGTGACCATCGGCGTCGCCGAGGAAGTACCCGCATAGCGGTCGGTGTAGTCCCTGTCGGTGCCATCCTTGTCCTGCAGATCGCCATAACCGAGGGTGACCACGCTGTCTCCCCAGGCGTTGAGCATGCGATAGCGATAACCATGGTTGGAGTAATGATGTGGCTTGCCGTCCCATGAGTGGCAGGCCCCGACCAGTATCGTGCCGGCGTCGCCGTGGTCGTCGAAGAAACGCCACTGCGACAGGTCGACACCATAGTTGGCCGTGGTGCCCGCTTGCGTATCGGTCGTGCTGCTGCCATTGGCTGCGGCATTGAGCACGACGGCGCCGCGCTGCGTCAGCGCCTGGCAGACATCCCACCAGGCCCGGTCATGCAAGGACGGCAACACGGTATGCAAGACCCCGGGATTGGCCGTTTGCCGGTTGATACCGACGATATCGCCCGGCGCGACATTGCTCAGCAATTGCTTCAGCGTGGTCGGGTGGCCCACTTGTGTGGCCCGGTTGTCGTAAAGGTAAAGCTCGCAGTCGTGACTGATGCCCGTGACGCCCAGACCATTGCGGGTGGCCAGCATGACACCCAGCGAAGCCGTGCCATGCTCAGGGTCGTCGTTTGGCTGGGCAGTGACGACCTGCAGATTGACCTTGCCCCGAAGCGCCTCATGTTCGGCATGCAGGCCGCCATCGGAAAAGTGAATGCGCGCACCGCGCCCTGTCACCTGCTTCTCCCAGGCCTTGCGGATGTTCAGGCCTTTGCTGAAACCGATGGGTGCATCCAGGTATTTCTGCTGCGGCTCGAAGTCCGGCGTCGGCCGGGCCTGCTCGTTGGCGTGGTTGCCCGCCTTTACCGCTGCCCCGGTGATCAGCGTCGCCAGCAGCGCCGCAGCGCCCACGAGCAGGTTGCCGTTTTCAGGGGGCGGGGCCTGGAAGTGCAGGGTTTCGAGATAGTCCAGCGCGGCCAGGGTTTTCAGCAGTTCGACGAAGCTGGCATTGGACATCGACGGCGGCTGCCTGATGCTGCAGTACTCACGAAGCACTTCGAGCGCTTCGCTGTGACGTTCGTCGCCAACCAGGTAAGGCCGGGGCTCGATCAGGGGCTTCAGGCCTGGCCATTTGCGGGCCAGCAAAGCGTCCGCGCCCGCTTCCAGATGTTGCAGAAACAACGCCAGGCCACCTGGGCGGAACTTGAGCGTGACGGGCGGGTAACGCCGACCTTCTGGCAGCAATGGGAATGCCGGTTGGCCAGCGCCCCAAGGGTCGTCCACGCGGGTGCCTGGCGAATCGGTCAATGCGCGCTTGCGTCGGGGCGCACTGCCATCGAGTGGCAGCGTATCGAGTATCGCGCGGCTCATCTCACGCTCATCGATGTCGATAACCAGCGGTTCCAGGTCGAACACGCCCGCCGCGCCAGTGGGGCGGCCAAGCGCCATCGCCGCGCTGTCCATCAGCACCACCCTGGGCCTGATGCGGTAGGTGCCAGCCACCCGCTCGGCGGTCAGGGTGGCCTGGCAACCCTGATCGCACAGTTTGCCGCTGGCGGCTTTGGAGTAAGTGGAAACGCCATTGAAGGCAACCGCCCGCCCCGGCTCCACACGTTCGAGCTCGTAACGAATACGGTTGACCTTGGGCAGGTCAGGGCCCACGCACCGTACATGAAACAGCCCGTCGAAACGGAAACTGCGGTAATAGATGAATTCCAGTTGCAAGGGCATGGCCAATTTCTCGCGATCGATGAGGCGTTTGTCGGGACCGGGCATTGTTCTGTCCACCGCCTGCCATCAGCAGTACGAAGGGCTTCCTGGCAAGCGGCCAGGAACGTTCGTCTACACTTGCCGCAACCCCAACGAGCGGTCACCTATGAGGCCCCCATGAAGAAAATCCCTGCGCTGCTGGCCGGCCTGCTGCTCACGGCAGGCCTGGCCAGCACCGACAGCGCCGCCTCGGCGGAACGTGCCAACCCCATCCACTTCGGCGACATCACCTGGGAAAGCGGCGCGCTGACCACGCAGATCCTGCGTTTCATCGTCGAGAAGGGCTACGACTACCCCACCGACACCCTCCCCGGCAGCACCGTCAGCATGGAGGTGGCACTGGCGCGCAACGACCTGCAGGTGATCGCCGAAGAATGGGCCGGGCGCAGCCCCGCCTGGGTCAAGGCCGAACAGGCTGGGCAGGTATTCGCCCTGGGTGACACGGTGAAGAATGCCGAGGAAGGCTGGTGGGTACCGGCCTACGTGATCAAGGGCGACCCGACCCGGGGCCTGAAGCCTCTGGCTCCGGACTTGCACAGTGTCGACGACCTCAAGCGCTATCCCGAGGTCTTCAAAGACCCCGAAGCGCCGGAAAAAGGCCGTTTTCTCAACAGCCCCAGTGGCTGGACCTCCGAAACCGTCAACAGCCAGAAACTCAAGGCCTACGGCCTCGATGGCCTGTACACGAACTTCCGCAGCGGCTCCGGTGCGGCACTGGACGCCGAAATCAATTCGGCCATCCGCCGTCACCAGCCAGTACTGTTCTACTACTGGAGCCCGACCCCGCTGATGGGCCGCTACGACCTGGTCAGGCTGCAGGAACCGCCATTCGATGCCGCTGCCTGGGCTACCTTGACCGACGCGAAAAACCCCAGCCCCAAGGGCAGCCAGTCACTGCCGGCGAAGCTGTCGATCGGCGTGTCCAAGGCATTTCGCGACAACCATCCTGAGCTGGTCGCGGTATTCGAGAAAGTCGACCTGCCCATCGACACGCTGAACAAGGCCCTGGCCGAGATGAGCGAGAAGCGCCAGCCGCCAGCCGATGCCGCCAAGGCTTTCCTGCGCGCCAACCCACAGGTGTGGAAGGCCTGGCTGCCTGCCGACGTGGCGGCCAAGGTCGAGGCCAGCCTGTGAGCGCAGGTTTCCCCGACGCCCTGCAACTGTCCTTCGCCGACACCATCAACCGCCTGGTCGACTGGCTGGTGCTGCATTACGGCGACCACCTGCGCAGCGTCTCCGACCAGTTGCTGCAGCTGCTGGTGGGCCTGGAGAACCTGCTGCGCCTGATGCCCTGGTGGCTGCTGCTGGCGCTGGTCGGCCTGCTGGCCTGGCATGCCAGCCGCAGCCTGCTGCGCAGTGCCGTGCTGGTGGCGCTGCTGGCCTTCATCGGTATGCTCGGGCTGTGGGACAAGCTGCTGCAGACCCTGGCCCTGGTGCTGGTCAGCACTGGCCTGTGCGTGCTGATCGGGGTGCCGCTGGGCATTCTTCTGGCCACCCGCCCGCTGGCCCGGCGCCTGCTGATGCCGGTACTCGACGTGATGCAGACGCTGCCGGCCTTCGTCTACCTGATCCCGGTGCTGATGCTGTTCGGCCTGGGCAAGGTGCCGGCCGTGTTCGCCACCCTGATCTACGCCCTGCCGCCGCTGGTAAGGCTGACCGAGCTGGGCCTCAGCCAGATCGACCCGTCCCTGCTGCAGGCCGCCCACGGCCTGGGCGCCGGCCGCTGGCAACGCCTGCGGCGCATCGCCCTGCCGCTGGCGCTGCCCAGCATCATGGCCGGGCTCAACCAGTCGGTGATGATGGCCCTGTCGATGGTGGTGGTGGCATCGATGATCGGTGCCCGAGGGCTGGGCGAGGATGTGCTGGCCGGGATCCAGACGTTGAACGTCGGCCAGGGGGTGGAGGCCGGGCTGGCCATTGTCGCACTGGCCATGGTCATCGACCGCATCAGCCAGGCCTACGGTCAAAAAAACAAATAAAGCATAAGAATATAAGTTCTTATTCTTTTTTTAATCCATTCCGATCCGCTATAACGGTTTCAACTGTGCAGCCGCCAACACCCGGCCAACTGTCCGCAGCGCAACACCTGATCAACAACCAACGCCCACAAGGCAACATCGGTTGCCTTCAATGGAAACGCAACCTGTTGATTCATAAGAAATCTACAACTCGGCACGACGATTGCTCAAGCAAAGTCCCCCGCTCAACCCGAACCGGAGACCTGCCCATGAGCACCCCACTGAACGTCGTCGCCCTGTCCGGCGGCACCAGCCGCCCCTCGCGTACCCTGGCCCTGACCGAGGCCATCCTCGCCGAGCTGGGCCAGCACCTGCACATCAAGCCGCACCTCATCGAACTGGGCGACATCGCCCGGCCGCTGGGGGCTGCCCTGTGGCGCAGCGAACTGCCCGATGCGGTCGAACAACAGCTGCGCCTGGTGGAGAAGGCCGACCTGCTGGTGGTGACCACGCCGGTGTACCGCGGCAGCTTCCCCGGCCACTTCAAGCACCTGTTCGACCTGATCGGCCAGGACGCCCTGGTCGACACCCCGGTGCTGCTGGCTGCCACCGGCGGCAGCGAGCGCCATGCGCTGGTACTCGACCACCAGTTGCGCCCGCTGTTCAGCTTCCTGCAAGCCCTGACCCTGCCGATCGGCGTGTACGCCAGCCAGACCGAACTGGCCGATTACCGGGTCTCCAGCGATGCCCTGAATGCCCGCATCCGCCTGGCCGCCGAGCGTGCCGTGCCGTTGTTCGGCGCCCACCATGCCCTGCGTCAAAGCGCCTGAGGAGCGGCCATGAATGCACCCGTGAACGCCGCCCGCCCGGCCCTGACCGTGGCCCGCGAGCTGGCCGCGCAGTTCGCCCAGAGCGCCGTCGAGCGTGACGAGCGCGGTGGCACGCCGAAGGCCGAGCGCGATGCCCTGCGCGACAGCGGCCTGCTGTCGCTGGTGATTCCCCAGGCCTTCGGTGGCCAGGGCGCCAACTGGCACGACACCTTCGAGGTGGTGCGCGAATTCGCCCGGGTCGACAGCTCGATCGCCCATGTGTTCGGCTTCCACCACCTGATGCTGGCCACCGTGCGCCTGTTCGCCCGCCCCGACCAGTGGCAGCCATGGTTCGAGCAGACCGCGCGCAAGCACTGGTTCTGGGGCAACGCGCTCAACCCACTGGACACCCGCACGCGGGTCAAGCATTTCGACGGCTGGTGCGAATTCTCCGGCAAGAAGAGCTTCTGCTCCGGCGCCAGCGATTCGGAAATGCTCATCGCCTCGGCAGTGGATGAACGCGCCGGCGGCAAGCTGCTGATCGCCGCGATCCCCAGCGGGCGCACCGGCATCACCCTGCGCCACGACTGGAACAACATCGGCCAGCGCCAGACCGACAGCGGCAGCGCCACCTTCGAACGGGTGCGGGTCGAACACAACGAGCTGCTGCTCGACCCCGGCCCGCTGAGCACGCCGTTCGCCGCCCTGCGCCCGCTGATAGCCCAGCTGCACTTCGCCAACCTGTTCCTCGGCATCGCCGAAGGCGCCTTCGAGGAAGCACGCCAGTACAGCCTCAAGGAAAGCCGGCCGTGGTTCCGCTCAAGCGCTGCCAGCAGCGCCGAAGACCCTTACGTGCTGCGCCACTACGGCGAGTTCTGGGTGGGCCTGGAGAGCGTGCGCCTGCTGATCGAGCGCGCCGCCCGCCAGCTCGACAGCGCCTGGGCCAAGGAACAGGCCCTCGGCGCCGAGGAGCGCGGCGACCTGGCCCTGGCCATCGGCACCGCCAAGGTCGCGGCCAGCCGCCACGGCCTGGACATCTGCAACCGCCTGTTCGAGGTCACCGGCGCCCGCGCCACCCATGCCTCGCTGCGCTTCGACCGCCACTGGCGCAACCTGAGGACGCAAACCCTGCACGACCCGGTGGATTACCGTATCCACGAGCTCGGCGAGTGGGCCCTCGGCGGCAAGCGCCCTGCCCCCTCCTTCTATTCCTGAGTACCGCCCATGCAACTGCTGACCCTCCCCCCGTCACCGACACTGGCTACCTCGATCAGGGCGACCGCACAGGTCTTCGAAGACCCCAGATCGCAGGCGCTGCTCGCCCACCTGCAACAGGTCGCCCCCAGCGAGGCCAGCGTCCTGATCATCGGCGAAACCGGCACGGGCAAGGAGCTGGTCGCGCGCCACATCCACAACCTCAGCGGCCGGCGCAACGGCCCGTTCGTCGCGGTGAACTGCGGCGCGTTTTCCGAATCGCTGGTCGAGGCCGAGCTGTTCGGCCACGAGAAAGGCGCCTTCACCGGCGCCCTGGCGGCCAAGGCCGGCTGGTTCGAGGAGG
The DNA here is from genome assembly GCF_044749485.1 of Pseudomonas sp. NPDC089401. NCBI lineage: Bacteria > Pseudomonadati > Pseudomonadota > Gammaproteobacteria > Pseudomonadales > Pseudomonadaceae > Pseudomonas > Pseudomonas sp. NPDC089401. Next base: position 48,038 of record NZ_JBIVIA010000018.1, read on the forward strand.
CCAACGGCGGCACGCTGTTCCTCGACGAGATCGGCGACCTGCCGCTGCCGATCCAGGTCAAGCTGCTGCGCGTGCTGCAGGAACGCGAAGTGGTGCGCCTGGGTTCGCGCAAAAGCATCCCGATCAATGTGCGGGTGCTGGCGGCGACCAACGTGCAACTGGAAAAGGCGATCAACGCCGGGCACTTCCGCGAAGACCTGTACTACCGGCTGAACGTGGTGACCCTGCAGCTGCACCCGCTGCGCGACCGGCCCGGGGACATCCTGCCGCTGGCCCGGCACTTCATCCGCAGCTACAGCGAACGCCTGGGCTACGGGCCGGTGGAACTGAGCGCCAAGGCCCAGGCCAAGCTGGTGGAGTACGGCTGGCCGGGCAACATCCGCGAGCTGGAGAACGTCATCCACCACAGCCTGCTGACCTGCGGCGACGGGCTGGTGCAGGCGCAGGACCTGCGGCTGTCCAACCTGCGCCTGGAGCGGCAAGAGGAAGAGCCGGTGAGCCGTGGCGTGGAAGACCTGCTGCAACAGGCATTCAGCCGGCTGTACGAGGAGCAGCCAGGAGACTTGTACGAGAAGGTGGAGAATGCCTTGCTGCGCTCGGCCTACCACTTCTGCCACTACAACCAGGTGCATACCGCGCAGTTGCTGGGGTTGTCGCGCAACGTCACGCGCACACGGCTGATTGCAATCGGCGAGCTGGTGGTGAACAAGCGCAGGGGGCAGGCGCCGCAGGTGCTGGACAACCGGGTGGTGCGGTTGTCCATCTGAGCCCTGTACCTCCCACAGGGATCATCACAAGGCTGAGCGTTGTGCGATCCCTGTGGGAGCGGGTTCACCCGCGAAAGGGCCGGTACAGGCAACACACGAGTCAGCCCGCCAACCGCCGAAACACCAGCCCTGAAGCCCCGCACAACCCCGCACACAGCACCATCACCGTCGCAATATCTCCCACTGAAGTCTCGCTGCGCCCATCCAGCCCGGCCAATACCCCCAGCATCACCCCCGCCAGGCTCACCGCCATGGCCATGCTCAACTGCACCGACATCGCCGACAGCGAACTGGCCGCCGCCGAACGCTCGCCCGGCACATCCTGATAGCTGGCAGCCCCCAAGGTGGAAAACTGTAACGAGCGCACCAGCCCGGCGGCAAACAGCACCACTGCCATCAACCACACCGCCGTATCGCCATCGAAGCTCGCGCACAGGGCGATGCCGAGGCCGCTCAGCGCGGCATTGCAACTGAGCACCCGCCGGTAGCCATAACGGCGCACCAGCGGCACGGCCAGCAGTTTCATCAGCAACGCGCCCACCCCGCCACTGACCACCAGCCACCCCGCTGCCAACGGGCTCATGCCCAGGCAGTTCTGCAGCAGCAACACGATCAGGAACGGCTGCGCCGCCGAGCCCAGGCGGAACAACCCACCGCCGGCCTGGGCCACGCCGAAGCTGCGCAGGCGCAGCAGCGACAGGTCGAGCAGCGGGTTCGGGTGTCGACGCGCATGCGCCAGGTAGCCCAGCGCACACGCGGCACCGCCCACCACCAGCGCCGACGCCCAGGCCCGGGGCAACTGCCCGAGCCCCAGTGACTCCAGGCCGAATACCAGCAGCGCCAGCGCCCCGCCACTGAGCAGCAGCCCACGCACATCCAGCGGCGGTACCGGTCGAGCCGGGTAGTCCGGCACATGGCGCAGGATCAGCCAGCACCCGGCCAGGCAGATCGGCAAGTTGACCAGGAAGATCCAGTGCCATGACAGCACCGTCACCAGGAACCCGCCGAGCAGCGGCCCGATCAATGGCCCGACCAGTGCCGGCAAGGCCAGCCACGACATGGCCTGAAGCAGCTGCTCGCGGCTTGACCAACGCAGGATGATCACCTGCCCCACCGGGGTCATCAGCGCCCCGGCCGCACCCTGCAACATGCGCCCCAGGCACAACTGCCACAGCGTCTCGGCCATTGCGCAAGCCACTGACGCGGCGGTGAACAGGCCCATCGCCAACAGCATCACCTGGCGGGGGCGAAAGCGCTCGGCGGCCCAGCCGCTGACCGGCACGCACAATGCCAGCGCAAGCATGTACGACGACACCACCAGGTTCATGCGCAGCCCCGGCTCGCCGAAGTCGGCGGCCATCTGCGGCAGCGCGGTCATCACCGCCGTGCTGTCGAGCAGTTCCATGAACAGCGCGGCACCGATGATCACCGGCACCCGCGGGCTTTGCACATGGCCGGCGAGCAAGGCCGGCTGGGCGGTCAAAACAGCCCCGAAACAGGTGGGCGGGTGCCCTTGAGCTGCCAGGCACCGACCACCGCCGCCTTCCACTGGCGCGGGTTGTGGTTGGCCACGGTGCGGGCATTGCGCCAGTGGCGGTCGAGGTTGTGCTGGCGGCCGGTAGTCGAGGCGCCACCGACGTCGAACAGGGTTTCGGCGGCCTTGAGCGCCAGTTCGGCGACCAGGTACTGGGTTTGCGCCACTTCGATGGCGGCCTGTTCGACAGCGGTTTCATCCAGCTGCGCGGCCCAGGCCCGGTCAATGCTGGCCGCAGCTTTGAGGACCAGCGCCTCGGCACCATAGGCGCGCGCGGCAATGTCGCCGACCGACAGTTCCACGTAGGGGTCATCCACCGAGCGGCTGGCGCTGCTGTGCTTGATTGGCCGGGCGTGATCGCGGGCAAAGTGCGTGGCGTCGTTCAACGCGTTGCGGGCGATGCCGGCCAGCACGGTGCCGAGGAACAGTTGCAGGAACGGCGTGACCAGGGTGCGCTTGCCCTCTTCCACGGTACGGGTGCGAATCTCGCTGGCCTCGACCCGCACATTGCGCAGGTGGGTGGTGCCACTGGCAGTCAGGCGCTGGCCCATGGCGTCGAAGTCGTCGACCAGCTCCAGGCCCTCGCGGTCGCGCGGCAGGATGAACGACACCGGCTGTTCGTGCTCATCCAGCGCCACGGCGCTGACATAGTCGGCGAACAGGGCGCCGGTACTGTAGAACTTGCTACCGGTGGCACGGAAGTGATCACCTTCGTGCACCAGGCGCGCGGCGATGGCTCCGTTGGCGCCGCCCAGTTCCCAGCCAGCATTGCCGATGACCGCACCTTCGAGATAACGCGCGAACCAGCGCTGGCGTTCCTGCTCCGCGCCCTCGCCCTGCGCGACCAGCAGGCCTTCGACGAAGGCGAAGCCCGGGCGCAGGGCCTGGGCGACGTTGGAGTCGACCGAGGCGATCTGCAGCAGCAGTTCGATCACGTCGCTGACGCTGCCAGCGGGGCCGCCGTATTTTTCTGGAATGCGCACGGTGTAGAGGCCGGCGGCGGCGAGTCGAGCGATGGCTTCGTGGGGCAACTGGCGTTCACGTTCACGTTGTGCGGCGCCTGCGCCGATGGCTGGCAGCAGGGCCGTGATGCGAGCTTTCAGCTCAGCGATGTGGGTGGCGGGTGCCTGGGTTGGGAAACGTTGGAATGTGGTCATGGTTCAGTCCTTTAAGTACATCTCTCGAATGTGAAACGCCGTCCCTGTAGGAGCGGGTTTACCCGCGAAGCAGGCAACGCGGTGCCTGGCACCGGCTACGCCGGTGTTCGCGGGTAAACCCGCTCCCACAATCAGATCGCGATCTTCCACAGCCGGGTTTCGTCGAACAGGTCGAAGGCTTCGTGGGCCAGGTCCAGTGGCGGCACCACCAGTTCCGCGCCGCTGCCGGGCAACCGCGGCACGGCACCCAGCAGCCGCCGGGTGTATTCATGGGCCGGGTGCTCGAACAGCTGCTCGACCGGCGCCTGCTCCACCACCTGGCCATGGCGCATCACCAGCACGTCATCACTGACATGGCGGATCACCCCCAGGTCGTGGGAAATGAACAGATAGGCCAGGCCCAGCTCGTCCTGCAGGTCCGCCAGCAGGTCGAGCACCTGGGCCTGCACCGACACGTCCAGTGCCGACACCGGCTCGTCGCAGATGATCACCCTGGGTTCACTGGCGATCGCCCGGGCAATCGCCACCCGCTGGCGCTGGCCGCCGGACAGCTGCAACGGCCGACGCTGGCCGAGGTCTGCGGGCAAGCGCACCTGGCCGAGCAGCACGGCGATCCGTGCTGGCCGGGCCGCCGCGTCGACACCCGCCACCTGCAAGGCGTCATCGAGAATCTGCGCCACGCTCCAGCGCGGGTCGAACGAGCCCAGCGGGTCCTGGTAGATCACGCTGATCTCCCGGCGCAACGGCCGCCGCGCGGCTTCGCTCACGGCGTTGGCCGGGCGGTTCCACGGCTGGCCGCGGTACAGCACCTCACCCTGGTCAGGTTGCAGCAAGCCAAGGACGATCCGCGCCACGGTGGTCTTGCCCGAGCCGGACTCACCGACGATGCCCAGGGTGCGCCCGGCGCGCAGGCTGAAGTCGACGCCCTGCACCACCTGCCGCACCAGGCCATCAGGGCCGAGGTAACGCTTGCCCAGGCCACGGCCTTCGAGCAGCACATCGCTGTGCGAGCGCGCACGGGGCTCACGGCGCACACCCGCGCGCTCCGGCGACAGGCGGCTGCCACGCGGATGCTCGGCCGGCACCGCCGCCAGCAGGGCCTGGGTGTAGGGATGACGTGGCTGGCGCAGCACCTGCTGCATCGGCCCCTGCTCCACCACCTCGCCATGGCGCAGCACCACCACCTCGTCGGCCAGTTGCGCGACCACGGCCAGGTCGTGGCTGATGATCAGCAACGAGGCGCCGCGGGCCTTGATCTGCCGGAACACGTCGAGGATCTGCGCCTGGACCGTGGCGTCCAGCGCCGTGGTCGGCTCGTCGGCGATCACCAGCGCAGGGTCCAGGGCCAGGGCACTGGCGATCAGCGCACGCTGGCGCAGGCCACCGGACAACTGCCCCGGCCGTTGCCGGGCGCGCAGTTCGACGTCCGGTACACCGACGCGCTCCAGCAGCTCATGCACCCGTGCGGCGCGGCTTTGCCGGTCGCCGTAGCGATGGGTCTGCAGCACTTCGAGAATTTCCTTGCCCACCGGCCGCAGTGGGTCGAGCGACACCAGTGCATCCTGCAACACGAAGCCGATGTGCTTGCCGCGCACTTCACGCCACTGCCGCTCGCCAAGACCGAGCAGGTCCTGGCCGGCAAAACGCAGCTGGCGTGCGCTCACCTCGGCCTTGGCACCGGCGAGCCCGACCAGGCTGCGGGCACTGACGCTCTTGCCCGAGCCAGACTCGCCCACCAGCGCCACGCAACGGCCTGGCTGCAGGGTGAAGGACAGGTCGCGGACCACGCTGCGGCCTTCGAAGGCCACGCTCAGGCCCTCGACGATCAAGGTCTTGTCGCTCATGGCAGGCGCCCCTCCAGGCGTTGTTGGATATAGCGGCCAGTCACCGTGGTGGCCAGGGTGGTGAGGACGATGAAAAGGCCCGGGAAGAAGGTCAGCCACCACGCATTGGCGATGAAGTCACGGCCCATGGACAACATGGTCCCCCACTCCGGCGCCGGTGGCCGCGCGCCGAGCCCCAGGAAGCTCAGCGCCGAGGCCCAGACGATGGCCTGGCCGACGCCCATGGTCAGCGTCACCACCAAGGGCCGCATGGCATTGGGCAGCAGCTGGCGCAGGACGATGCGCGAGGTCGGGTGCCCCAGCGCTCGCGCCGCTTCGATGTAGCCGGCGTTGCGCACCGCCAGCACCTGGCCGCGCACCATCCGCGCATAGCCCGGCGCGCCGCCCAGGCCGGTGGCGACGATCAACGGGCCGACGCCGCTGCCGAACACGGCCACGAACAGCAATGCCAGCACCAGGCTGGGGAAGGCGAACAGCACTTCCAGCAGCCAGCCCACCGCACGGTCCGCACGGGCGCCGCCCAGGCCGCCGAGCAGGCCGAGGGTGATGGCGATGGCCATGGAAATGGCAGTGGCGGCCACGCCGATCAGCAGGCTTTGCCGTGCGCCGTGGATGATCCGTGCGAAGATGTCCCGGCCCGACTGGTCGGTGCCCAGCCAGTGCGCCCAGCTGGGCGGCTGGAAGGCCTCGCGCGGGACGATGGCCAGCGGGTCGATGCGGGTGAACAGCCCGGGCAGCAACGCGGCCAGTACCAGGGCGAAAAGGAACAGCAGCGCCAGGCCGGCGCCCAACGGCGGCAGATTCAACTGCCGCTGCCGGCGCAATGGCCTGAGGGTGTGATCGAGGGTCAGGTCAGTCATGCGGCAGCCTCCTGTTGCCGGGGGTCGATCCACTGGTACAGCAGGTCGACGAGAATGTTCGCCAGCACATAGCCAGCCGCCACCACCAGGCTGATGCCGATCACCAGGGGCATGTCCTGGGCCTGCACCGCCTGGTACAGCTGACGGCCGACGCCCTTGCGCGAGAAGATCACCTCGCACACCACCGCGCCGCTGATCAGCGCGCCGATGGCCCAGCCCGACAGCGAAACGCCGGGCAACAAGGCGTGGCGCAGGGCATGGCGGAAGCGCACGGCCAGGTCGCTGAGCCCACGGGTACGCGCGGTGAGCACGAAGGGTTGATCGAGGGTCAGTTCCAGCGATTCGCGGGTGACCTGGGCAATGAACCCGGCCAACGGAATCGCCAACGAGAACGCCGGCAGCACCAGGCTGGCGAAACTGTCGCTGCCGGCCGGTGGGAACCAGCGCAGGCCGAAGGCGAACACCGCCAGCAGCACCACGCCCAGCCAGAAGTGCGGCAACGCCGCGCTGAGGGTTTCCGCCAGCGAGGCGATGCCACCGACCAACCGGCCTCGGCCGGCCGTGACCACCGTCAACAACAGCACCAGCAACCAGGCCAGCAGCAGCGCTGCAACGGTCAGTTCCAGCGTCGCCCCGCCCTGCTCGACCAGCACGCGGGTGACCGGCAGGTGCTGCGAGTAGGACATGCCCAGGTCACCCTGCAGCAGGCGCCCGAGGTAGAACAGGTATTGCACCGCCAGGGGCTGGTCGAGGCCGTATTCGATGCGGGTGGCTTCGATCACTTCCGGCGTCGGGTTGGCGCTGGGGCCGCCGAGAATCGCCAGTACCGGGTCGCCCGGCATCAGGCGCAGGGCGAAGAAGGTCAGGGTCGCCACCGCCCACAGCACCAGCACACCGCCGCCCAGGCGGATTGCGGCGCGGCGGCCCAGGGCGGCCAGGCGTTCGCGGCGCGGGTCGCTTGTCGCAAGTGTCGTCGTGGTCATTTGTTCACCCATGCGTCATAGAGGTAGGTCACCGCCAGCGAAGGCTCCAGGCGCACGCCGTGGGCGGTCTTGTAGAGGCCCAGGCGCGTGCTTTGCGGGTAGGTGGTGAGTTGCAGGAACTGCGCGGCGGCCTGCTGTTGCGCCTTGAGATAAAGCTGGCGACGTAGCGCCGGCTCCTGGGTCGCCAGGGCGCTGTCGAGCAAGGCGTCGAAGCCTGGGTCGGCGTAGCCGGAGGAGTTCTGGTGATAGCCGCCGACCCCGGCCGGTTGCACGAAGGCGGTGGTGAAGATGATGCGCAGCACGTCGGGGGTGTTGGTGTTCCAGTAGCCAGTGCGGATGTCGTAGTCCCAGGCGGCCTGGCGTGCGGTGACCTGGGCGTCGCTCATCTGGTCGAGCACCAGCTCCAGGCCCACCTGGCGGGTGGTGGCCTGCACCTGTTCCCACAGGGTCAGCTCCGACGGCGGCGTGCGCGCGCCGATCAACACCACGGCGCGCAGGCGCTGGCCGTGCTTGGTGCGGTAACCCTCGCTGTCGCGGCCGGTCCAACCGGCTTCATCCAGCAGCTTGGTGGCGCGCGCCGGGTCGTAGTCCTGGCTGTGCTCGAAGTCGCCGCTGTAGAACGGCGTGGCAATGCTCAGCGGGCCGCCGGCGCGGGGGAACTCGCCGAAGTACACGCTCTTGAGCGCGCCCTCGACATCGGCGCTGCGCACGAAGGCCTCACGCACGCGGATGTCGTCGAACGGCGCCCGGCGCAGGTTGAAGGTGCCATTGGTGGGGTTGCCGGGGCGCTGGGCGATGATCAGGTCGACGTCCGGGTTGCGCCGCGCCGCCTCGTGGGACTCGGGCGGCACGGCTTCGATCACGTCGACCTCGCCGGCCTGCAATGAGGCAAAGCGTACCGACGGCTCCTGGATGAACCTCCAGACGATGCGCTCCAGGTACGCCGGCCCCTGGTGTTGCGCGGTGGGGGGCGCCCAGTTGTAGTCCGGGTTGCGCACCAGCTCCACCTGGCTCTGGCGGTCCCAGCGCACCACCTTGAACGGCCCGCTGCCGACCGGGCTTTCGCAGTTCTGCTCACGGCTGCGCAGCAGCGCGGTGGGCGACTGGATGCCGAGAAAGCCCTGGGCCAGCACTTCGAGGAAGGCCGCGTAAGGCGTGGCCAGGGTGACCTCGGCAGTGTAAGGGTCGATGATTCTGGTGCCGCGGTACTGGCGGATGTAGCCACCGGCAGTGCTGGACTGGGTCTTGGGATGGGTGATGTGGTCGAGGTTGGCCTTGACCGCCTCGGCGTTGAACGGCGTGCCATCGGTGAAGTGCACGTCGCGGCGCAGGTGGAAGGTGTAGCGCAGGCCGTCCGGCGAGACTTCCCAGCTTGTCGCCAGCCAGGGGCCAATCTGGCCTTTGCTGTCCATCGACACCAGCGAGTCGAGGTATTGCTGGCCGACGAACACCTGAGGCATGTCGCCGGCCACGTGCGGGTCGAGGCAGGTGGGCTCGCGGTCGGTGGCGTAGACCAGAGTGCCGCCTGTTTGCGGCGTGTTGCCTTGCGCGGCGGGCTGCTCGGCTTTTTCGCAGCCGAGCAGGGCCAGTGCGGCGCAGAGCGGGATCAGGGGGAGAATGGGTGTGTTCAAGGGCGCTCCTGCGGGGACTGGGCTTCGGGAGGCCTGTTGCAGGAGTTGTGCCGGGTTCAACGGGTTGATTTTGTTGGGGTTTGGCGGGGGGCGGGTGCTGGCTGACGGGGCAAAATGTTTGCAGGATGTTCGGGGGGCAACAGTGCCTGGCGCCTCGCGGGCGGCGCTCGGAAATTTATCGGCTGGCGGGGCTGGCCTCTTCGCGGGTAAAAACGCTCCCACAGGTACTGTGCAAGCTACAGGCCTGTGGTGATCCCTGTGGGAGCGGGTTTACCCGCGAAGAGGCCACCCCAGGCAGCACATCACACATGCTTGAAATGCAAAGCCCGGGGCTCAGTTGGCATCTGCACCTGAATCAAGGCCTGCTCGAGCACCGTCTGATGCACCACGGTCGACGCGCACAGCGCATACCTGCCAAAGCAGGCGCAACCCATCACAGCCTACGAGAGAGTCTTTGGGAAATGGACTACAAGAAAGGGCCAGTTTCTGATTTTTCACCGACCGTTTAACCGCGAACAAAGGCACCGCCCCTGGCATTTAGCCTGCAACGCTGAAGTCAATGAACGGGATGTTTATTCTCACCCCATTATTTCCAGACGCGGTCTGACATACACAGGGTGCCCTTCCCCCTAGCCTGTGCCCCTTGTCCAACAAGGAGTGACGCACATGGCTATCAATGGTTACCTCACCATCAACGGCGAATTGCAGGGTCAGATTTCGGCCGGATGCAGCGGCGAGGCCTCTATCGGCAACCGCTGCCAGACACCGCACCAGGACCAGATCATGGTGCTGGGCTTCAGGCATGGCCAGGGCGACCGCAACGGCGGCCCGCGCAGCATCCACCAACCAGTAGTCGTCAACAAACTCGTCGACAAGGCCACGCCGCTGCTAGGCCAGGCAGCGGACGGCCGCGAGCGGGTGGAGTGCGATTTCGAGTTCTACCGCACCCATTCCTCCGGGCAGCGAGAGAAGTACTTCTCCGTGCGGCTCGAAGGCGCGGTGATTCTCGAACAGGAGATGGTGCTGCCTCACACGGTGCTGATGAGCGACCAGGCGATGGAAGAACGGCTCTACATCAGCTACCGCACCATCAGCTGGATCCACCATGCCGCCGGTACCACCGGGCACGCCTCTTGGAAGGAGCAGCCATGAGCCGGCGGGAGGAACAAGGCGACCGGCTGGACGAGGCGTACTGGGAGGTCAATGCGGCAGCCTCCCGGTTGATCAGCCAGGGCTGCTGGGTCAGTTCCCAGGCGTTGCGTGATCGACGCTTGCAGATGGAGTTCGACCGGGAGCTCGCGTATTACGCGCGGCGGGTGGTGGATGATGTCTATTACCGGAAGTTGAGCCCGGAGGAAGCGCTGGAGGCGTTGGATGCAGAGAGCAAGAGTCTCCGGTGGCAAGAGTACAGAATCATGTCCCAAGTGCTCGGGTTGATAGGTGGTGCAGGGCAAGTCATTGCGGGAGGGTCGATGTGTGTTGGCACTGTGGGAGTAGGATGTGTTGTGGGTGGTGGGGCTCTGCTAGCACATGGCGGTAACAACCTATACGAAAATGGAAGGGGGCTGTATGAAGGGCGTAACGATGTCGAAGGCCCTGTCAGGAAGGCCTATCAACATGCATCGGAATACTTTGGATTTTCCAGCCGCGAAGGCAACATGGCTTATCTGTCTAGTGACATCGCCATATCTCTTGGCGCGCTAGGGCGAAAAGTCCTGAAGCCCGGCGCATGGAAACTATTCAAATATTATCAGATGGACAAAGAAGCGATCATTCGGCAGATGGGAGTAGTGCCATTACTCACTGAAACCGCCGTAAATGGAAGTACCGCCAGACAGCTTTATGAAGAATCAAAAAAATGACGTTCCTTCACTTATTCGTTTTTATCGTTCTAGATAGCGCCTCCACTCTTCTCCTCAGGAAATTCATTATTTCTCGGTCGCTTTTTAGATGGCCTCTATTTGGAGCTGCAGTGCACGCATCTCTAATGGTGGCCGCCTACCTTGAGTTCTTGAGGCCTGATGCGGAATACACATTAGCAATCGATTATGGCGCTAACTTTTACCGTGACCTTTACGCGTCATACGGCATTTGTGGCAGCATGATTATCTTCCATCTTTGGGCACTACCATGGAATAAAATTCCACAGCCAATTGACACCAATGCTAATACAGGCACCACGAAGCAGACTCAAGATGAGTCGCAGAAATGACAACGGTATTTGTGGTGCCATGATTATCTTCCATCTCTGGGCAATTCCAAGGAACAATTAATTCGCCCTCCCACAAGCCGCGCCAGTCTCAGACCTGACGCGGCTCTGTAGGAACGGGCTTGCCCCGCGAACAAGGGCAAAGCCCTTGCCACGCGCGCTACGGCGCCGGGTTGGGAATCCGCCGATGCACGGCCTGGATCTCAGCCAGCACCTCGTCCCCCAACTGCACCTCCAGCGCACTCAGGTTCTCCTGCAACTGCGCCAAGGTCGTCTGCCCCGTAATCGCACTGGCCACGAACGGCTGGCGAATCACGAACGCCAATGCCAACTGCGCCGGCGTCAACCCATGCTCCTGCGCAATCCGCACATAGCTGCCGATGGCGCTGTTGGCCTCCTCACTGCCATACCGATTGAACGTGCGATACACCGACGACAACCGCGAACCCGCAGGCAGAGCCCCGTCCAGGTACTTGCCGGTCAACGCGCCGAACGCCAGCGGCGAATAGGCGAGCAGGCTGACCCCTTCACGATGGCTGAACTCCGACAGGCCGTTCTCGTACAGCCGGTTGAGCAGGCTGTACGGGTTCTGGATGCTGGCGATGCGCGCCTGCCCCTTGTCCTCGCTGTGGCGCAGAAACTGCGCCACGCCCCAGGGCGTTTCGTTGGACACGCCGATGTGGCGCACCTTGCCCGCCTTCACTTGCTCGTCGAGCACGGCAAGGGTTTCTTCGATGGCAGCCGTTTCCGGGTGGTCGTCGACGTAGGGGTATTCGCGGATGCCGAAGAAGTTGCTGGTGCGGTCGGGCCAGTGCAGCTGGTAGAGGTCCAGGTAGTCGGTGTTCAGCCGGCGCAGGCTGCCTTCCAGGGCGACGACGATGTTCTTGCGGTCGTGGTGCGTCAGGCCGTCTCGGATATGCGCCTGGCCGCCGGGGTCGCGGGCGGGGCCGGCGATCTTGCTGGCGAGGATGAGCCGGTCGCGGTTGCCGCGGGCCTTGAGCCAGTTGCCGAGGTAGCGCTCGGTGGTGGTCCAGGTTTCGGCGCGGGTGGGCGTGGGGTACATCTCGGCGGTGTCGATGAAATTGATGCCGGCGGCGATGGCGGCGTCCAGTTGCTGGTGGGCGTCCTGTTCGCTGTTCTGGTGGCCCCAGGTCATGGTGCCGAGGCTGAGCAGGCTGACCTGGAGATGGGTGTGGCCCAGGGGGCGGTAGCGCATGGTTGCATCCTGATGAATGGGGATTGGGTTTGAGTTTTTGGGGCTGCTTTGCAGCCCTTTCGCGACACAAGGCCGCTCCTACGAGGACGCCGTCAGGCGGCGAACTGGTTGTGAGCCTTGGGCAGGCCCAGGTGCTCGCGCAGGGTGGTGCCGGTGTACTCGGTGCGGAACAGGCCGCGCTTTTGCAGCAGCGGCACCACTTCCTCGACGAACACCCGCGCCCCGGACGGGAACATGTCGGGCATGATGTTGAAGCCATCCCCTGCCCCGGCCAGGAACCATTCGGCCAGGGTGTCGGCGACCTGCTCGGGGGTGCCGACGGCCAGGCGATGCCCGACCAGGATGCGCCGTGACAGTTGGCGAATGGTCAGGTTTTCGCTACGGGCCAGGTTCAGCTGGGCTTCGAGAAAACCCTGCGAACCGCGCTCGAAATCTCCCACAGCGCCAATACGTTCCCAGGGCAGTGGTGCATCCGGGTCCAGCTCGCTGGCGTCGATGCCGATGCGCCCGGCGACCTGCTGCAGCAGCCCATGCTCGCCATGCCAGGCATTGAGCTCGTCGAAGCGCGCATGGGCCTCGGCCTCGGTGCTGCCGATCACGGTCGAAAGGCCCGGCATGATCTTCAAGTGCCGGGGATCACGCCCCCAGGCCTTGGCCCGCGCCTTCATCTCCTGGTAGAACGCCTGCCCATCCGCCAATGTGGTCTGGGTGGTGAAGATCGCGTCGGCATAGCGCGAACCGAGCGCCTTGCCGCCTTCGGACGAGCCGGCCTGCACCAGCACCGGCCGGCCCTGGGGCGAGCGCGGCAGGTTCAACGGGCCCTTGACCTGAAAGTGCCTGCCCTGGAAGTCCAGCGTGTGGACCTTGCGCGGGTCGGCGAAGCGGCCGGCGGCGCGGTCGCCGATGACCGCATCATCCTCCCAGCTGTCCCACAGTTTGAGGGTCACGTCGACGAATTCCTCGGCGCGCCCGTAGCGGTCCCCATGCAGCGGCGCGCCGGCCAGGCCGAAGTTCTGCGCCGCCGCGTCTCCGGCATTGGTGACCACGTTCCAGGCCGCGCGGCCGCCGCTGATGTGGTCCAGCGAGGCGATGCGGCGGGCCAGGTTGAACGGCTCGTTGTAGGTGCTGGAGCAGGTGGCGATCACGCCGATGCGCTCGGTGGCGGCGGCCACGGCCGTCAGCAGCACGGTCGGCTCCAGGCGCCCGCCCGGTTGCGCGGCCACGTCCGGCGGCAACGCCGGGCCGTCGGCGAGAAAGATCGCGTCCAGGCAGCCACGCTCGGAAATGCGCGCGATGTCGCGGTAGTAGTTGACGTCGATATAGGCATCGAGCGCCGCCTCGCCCTGGCGCCAGGCGCCGGAATGCGAGCCGAAGCCAAGAATGTTCATGCCCAGGCTCATCTGTTTCGTGGTCATGCGGGTTCTCCTGGTTCAGACTGCGCTGGCTTCGTCGCCGCTGCCCTGCCCTTCGCTGGCCGCGGCATGGCGGGCGCGCCAGGCCTGGGCCGGGCTGATGCCGTTGAGGTAGTAGTCGCCCAGCGCCTGCTCGCGGTAGATGGCCGGGTTGTGCGAGGCCAGGGTGCGGGCGTTGCGCCAGTGGCGGTCGAGGCGCCGGGCGCTGCTGGTGGCCGAGGCGCCGCCGACTTCGAACAGCAAGGTGCTGGCCTCCAGCACTTGCGGCAGGACGATCTGCTGGGCCTGGAAGGCGTGGATTTCGGCGTCGGTGTACAGCTGCTCGGGCACCTCGCCCTGTTGCCCGGCCTCGAACACGGCCTGCAAGCTCTGGCCCACGGCGGTGACCTGGGCCTCGGCGGCGAATGCCAGGCTCGACAGCCGCCCGATCACCGCCTGCACCAGCGGGTCGGCAGCTGGCTGCGATTGCCCGGGCACGCCGAACGCACGGGTCCGGCCCTGGACGAAGGCCACCGCATCGGCCAGCACCGCACGGCTGATCCCCGCCAGCGTTGCCAGGTGCACGGCCTGGTAGAACGCGGTGAGGTACGACTCGGCGCGCAACTCGCCCTTGGCGAAGCGGCGCAACAGGTGCTCCGGCTGCACCTTCACCTGGCTGAAACGGGTGGTGCCGCTGCCGGTCAGGCGCTGGCCAAAGCCATCCCAGTCATCGACCCGTTCCACGCCCGCCTCTCGGGTCGGCACTGCCAGGCTGACAAACTCTTCGCCGTGGTTGGCCACCGCCGCGACCCAGTCGGCGTAGAGCGTGCCGGTGCAGTAGTATTTCTCGCCATCCAGGCGATAGCCCTCCTCGCCTTCACTGAGCTGCACGGTATTGCCCGTGCTGTCGGTGCGCTCGGCCATGGCTGCACCCCACAGCTCGCCGGCTACGACGCGGGCGAACCAGTAGTCCTGGGACGCTGCATCGTTGGACGACAGCCGTCCTTCGACAAAGCCGAAGTGGGCACGGAAGATCTGTGGCAGGTTGGAGTCGGCCTGGCCCAGACGCACCAGCTGACGCAACAGCTGCGGCAAGGTTGCACCGAGACCGCCGTGGCTGCGCGGTACGCGCAGGGCGCCAAGGCCGGCTTCGCGCAGCCAGGCCACCGGCTCATGGGCCAGGGTGCGCTGCTGCTCGCGGGCCACCGCGCCTTCCTTGATGCGAGCGAAAATCGGCGCGAAACGTGCGTCCAGTTCCGCGTCGGTAATCGAATGTCGATTCATGGTCATTCCCTTCTCGTGCCTGCGAAGAACGCCGCAGTGCTTTGGAGGGGACTTTGCAGTTGTCGTGCCAGCGTTTTACGCCGCAGTTACTGGACGCAATTCATTCGCCAGCAGCGACAATCGAACACTTTGTTTGGTGACTGTTGGAATACAAACATCCGGGCGGTGCTGGCCCTGTGGGAGCGGGTTTACCCGCGAATGCGGGGGTGGCCTTACTACAGCATTCGCGGGTAAACCCGCTCCCACAGGGGCCTCGGTATTTCTAGATATTTGTATATAACCTGCACTGTTCCAAATACAACACACGCCCAACAAAAACTGCTGTTTCGTTCAGCACTTCTCGCTAATCGCTCGGCCAACCCCAACAACTTCCGGGCTTTCACCCGCTGGCACAGAAACTGCTGTTACCTGTTTCGACAGGCCTGACTATTCCCATAGAACGCCGAGGACCCAAGATGACTTTCAAGGAATACTCCGATGCGTGTGATTCATCCCCATCCCTTACGCGTGGCCATCGCGGCCACGGCCCTGCTGGCCCCGGTCACGGTGCTGGCCGCTGAGCCGACCCTGTCCACGGTGACCGTGCAGGCCGCCAAGCAGTCTGAAGTGCAGCAGGCCGCCAGCGCCCTCGCCGAAGTGCCCGGCGGCACCAGCGTGGTCGACAGCGAGGAGGTCGCCAAGGGCCGTACCGCCACCCTGCAGGACACCCTCGGCTACCAGCCCGGCGTGTTCGTGCAGTCCACCGGCGGCAACGACGCGGCGAAGATTTCGATCCGCGGCTCCGGCGCCAACACCTCGCCCGGCTACTTCCGCGAAGGCATCAAGTTCCTGTTCGATGGCCTGCCGCTGACCGGCCCCGGCGGCACCCCGTACGAGTTCCTCAACACCAGCGGCATCAACTACACCGAGATCCTGCGCGGCGCCAACGCCTTCCAGTACGGCGCGCTGACCCTCGGCGGCGCGGTCAACTTCGTCAACCACAGTGGCTACAGCGCCCCCGGCCTGCGCGCGCGCGCCGAGGCCGGCAGCTACCACTACCAGAAGCAGAGCATCAGTTACGGTGGCGTCGAAGGCGACCTGGACTATTACCTGCAAGCCGACAACTACCGCAACCAAGGCTCGCGCGACTACAGCCTGGCAAAGAGCTCTGGCATCGTCGCCAACGCCGGCTACCGGTTCAGCCCGCAGCTGGAAACCCGCCTGCTGCTGCGCTACCGCGACGAGACCCACAACGACCCCAGCGCCACCACCCTCGACGCCGCCCTGCACCACCCGCGCCGTGCCAGCGCCACCGCCGAGAGCAGCGGCGCCGGCGCGCGTCGCCCGGGCAGCATCTGGGTCGGCAGCAAGACCACCTACACCTTCGACGACGATGCCCGGCTGACCGTCGGCCTGTCGTACCACGACTACCGCCACACCAACAGCCCACGCAGCCCGAGCAACCCCAGCTACTGGGACTGGCACGACCTCGGCCTGCTGCTGGGCTACGACCGGGTCGACACACTGTTCGGGCTTGAGAGCCGCAGCAGCATCGCCTTCACCTCCACCCAGCACCTGCGCGGCGGCGTCGACTCGGCCAGCGGCAACAAGGTGTCGCTCAAGCAGGTCAACTACAAGGACTCGTTCGACCGGGTGATCGCCCTGGGCAACGACCTCAACCTGTTCGACAACCTGTGGCTCACCAGTGGCGTGTCGTTCATCAACGTACGACGCAAGGTCAACATCGACTCCGCGGTGAACCCCAACACCACCAACTTCCCGCAGCATGTGGACTACGACAACTGGAGCCTCGCCCCGCGCATCGGCCTGCGCTACGAGATCAACCCCACGCTGCAGGTGTTCACCAACTTCAGCCGCAGCATCGACCCGCCTGCCTCGTGGGAGTACTCCGGCTCAGGCCCGACCCAGCCCTACATCCGCCCGCTGGTGGAACAGAAGGCCAACACCTTCGAGGTCGGCATCAAGGGCTCCCATGGCATCTTCGACGGCAGCCTGGCGCTGTACCGTTCGTGGATCCACGACGAGCTGCTGAACGTGCAGCTCATCCCCGCCACGTCATCGGCGGCGGCGGTCACCGGCGCCTTCAACGCTTCGCCGACCATCCATCAGGGCGTCGAGGCCGGGCTCAACACGCGGCTGTGGGAGAACCCACAGGGCGACCTGGTGCGCTGGCGCCAGGTGTACACCTACAACGACTTCTACTACCGGCATGACCCAACCTTCGGCGACAACCAACTGCCGGGCGTACCCAAGCACATCTACCAGGGCGAGTTGCAGTACCAGGACCACAGCGGCTGGTACACCGGGGTCAACGTGCAGTCGGCGTCACGCACGGCGGTGGATTACGCCAACAGCCTGTATGCGCCGTCGTACACGATCTGGGGGGCGAACCTGGGGTACGAGGCGCCGAAGGGCAACTGGAAGGTGTCGCTGGATTTGAAGAACCTGGCGAACAAGGCCTACGTGACGGCGGTGACGCCGGTGTATGACGCGCGGGGGCAGGATACCGCGTCGTTCTGGCCGGGGGATGGGGTCGGGGCTTATGTCGGGTTTGAAGTGAGGTATTGAGATCTGCTTTTTCCTGTTCCGGCCTCTTCGCGGGTGAACCCGCTCCCACAGGTACGGCGCTGCCCTCAGGCCTGGCGCGATCTCTGTGGGAGCGGGTTCACCCGCGAAGGGGCCGGCATGGGCTCACGCGGTGCGGGGCATCAACTCATAGGGATGCTTCCACCCCGGCACTGCCTTGATGCGCTGCTTCCACGCCTCGATATGGCCGAAGTCGGTCAACACGATCCCGGTATCCTCGGGCATGAACACATACCCCGCCAGGGACAGATCGGCGATGGTCAGCCGCCCGCCGACCATGAACGGCGTGTTCGCCAGGTGCGCATCGACAATCCGGTACGCCGCCGTGGCCCGCTCGCGCAAGAAGCCTGTCACCTCGGTCTCGCCGGTGTTCTTCAGGCACAGCAGAAAGCGCAGCGCGGCGTAATAGCTGGTGAACTTGTGGTTGTCGAACAGCATCCAGCGCCAGATCTCGCGTTTCTCGACGTCGTCGCGCGGGCCGAACTGGCCAGTCTGCTGCGCCAGGTATTCGAGGATCAAGGCCGATTGGCTGAGCCTCTGCCCGGCGTGCTCCAGCACCGGCACCTCACCCTGCTCGTTGACCTGATCGCGCCACTGCGGGTCGCGGGTCTGGCCGTTGAAGAAATCGACGAACACCGGCTGCCAGTCCTGGCCGGTGAGTTCCAGCATCAGCGCAGCCTTGTAGGCGTTACCGGATTCGGCGAAGCAATGCAGCGTGTAGTCGGGCATAGGAGGACCTTCAGTTTCCCTTGAATGATCGGTTTGCCCACGCAGGGCCAACACAGACTACACAAAAGTATGCTTACATGCGCCGATCAACCCGCCAGGAAGGCCACCATGCCCTACCCCGAGCTGCCCCGTACACTGTCCACCCCGCGTACCCTGCTGGTCCGCCCGGCCCTGGCGTTCGCCCAACAGCTGCAGCAGGCGCTGCTGGACAGCTATGCCCTGCACCAACCGTTCCTGGCCTGGGCCAAGCCCGACTGGACCTTGGGCGAAATCAGGGAAACCTTGCAGCTTAGCGCCGAGGAGTTCCTCGACCCGGCCAAGGAGAAGCGCTATTTCGTGCTGGCTCCAGACAGCGGAGAAATTATCGGCTGCATCGGTTTGCAGCCTGGCAACGACGAGTATGAAGTCGGGTATTGGGCGAACCAGGCCAAGAGCGGCCAGGGGCTGATGCGAGAAGCCCTGAGCTGCCTGCTGGATGCCGTCGAGGCGCCGGTGTGGCTGACCACCGATATCGACAACCTGGCCAGCCAGCGGCTGGCCGAGCGCGCGGGGTTCATTGCAGCGGGCAGCAAGCTGACCGAAATTGATCCCAGCACGCCACGGCCGTTGTACCGGCGCGCACCTGCCGAAAAGAACTGAGTGTTCTGGCGCTAGCCCGGCAGGTGCCAGCAAGGCAAGGAGGGCACCGGGGCACCCTCCCCAGCCTCAGCGAACCGTGAACTGCACGTTCAGAATGATGTCGCTCAGGCTTTCCAGCAGCTGACGCTGATCCCTATTGGCCTTGGCAAAGTTCAGCGTCATGAACGTCTGATCGTCCTGGTCATCAGGCTTGCCAATTTTCAGCCCCTCGAACGGCAGCAACTGAGCGCCCTGACGCAGGGCCGGATAGCCATTGAGTTGGGGGAACAGACCGTGGTCCCGTTCGGCGTTGGAGATACTCATCTGCTCGCAGCCGGCGGGCAGCCCCTGGCCGCTGGCCAGCAAGCGCGCCTGGACAGTTGGGGAAGTGCCGAGCGGTGTCGATAGCGAGACCGCAATGCTGCGCACCCGCCGCGACGCCGCGTTCTCGAACCCGGAGGCCAGGTTCAGGGCCTTGAGGCCGAACTGGATGGACAGTTGATCATCAGCGTTCAGCGACAGGAGGGTGTTCTCCAGGCTCGCGTCGACATCGACCGCCTTGCCCGCCAGCAAATGCTTGACTGCTTCGGCCAGCGATGACGGTATACCGTCCACGGTGAGCTTGCCGTCGAACAAACGGTTCAGTGACACCGTGCGGGACACCTCCAGTTCGCGCTTCTGCCATTTCACCCAGGCCATGTCCATCTGCCCCAACGCCAGCATCAAGCCTTCGCCGCACAACAGGCCGGCCCAGGCGCCGTTCCAGGTGCCGGTGCGCAGGTAGGTGATGTTGTCACCTTTCTCCCATTGCAGGGCCTTCTGCGCCATCAGGCAGCGCGACACGGCGAGGTCGTAGTAGGTGTAGAAGATGCTTGCCAGGCGCGCGCGCAGCCAGCTGTACATGGCCTTGCCGGTGAACTTGCCCTGGTGCAGGGCGAGCTGGGCCTGGGCATGGGCGGACTGGGTCTGCAGGTGCGCAAGGTGCATCTGTGCCGAGGTTTCACGCACGCTCAGGGCGTCGAGTTGGGATTGCACCGTGGCCATTTGCCGTTCTGCGGATTGGTACTGGTATTTCCAGTCGGCGCGGCGGCGGCGATAGGCCTCTTCCTGGCTGATACAAGTGGAGAGAAGATCCATTTTCCTCGCCGCGCAGCTGAACCCATGGGCCACGGCTTTGAACCGATCCTCCGGCTTGCAATTGCCATTGGCCAAACCGTAAATACTGGGGAGTCCAGCAACCACACTTGCCGCTGACATGAATCCTGACTCGACGACGGTCAAAAGTGACGAGCCGGTTTTGAGGAGCAACGCAGCGTTTTCGCGAACGCTGATATGAGCTTCATATAGCGCAAGATAGTGATCACGGCCCGAGGTAGCGGAGGCCAGCGAACACTCGAGGGTGACGCGCTCGGCGGCCAGTTGCTCGAGGGTCTGCTTGTACAACGTGACATTGTTACTGGCCAGCTCGGCGCCCTGTGTCGTGAGCAGGTTGGCCAACGCCGTGGCATCCTGGCGTTCGAGGATGCCTTGCATGTTGCTGCCAAACTGAATGAGCTGCGCGGCCATGCTGCGCGCACCGTCGAGCAGCACGGTGAAGCGCAGTGCCGGCACCTCCTCGATTTTGCCCAGGGCCTGTTCGCCACCGGCCTCGGCGGCTATTGCTGCGCTCAGCAATGCCTTGGGGTCGGCCGGTGTCGCGTACAGCGGCAAGTTCAGCGGCTGGCCATCGAGGGTCAGGTGATGGCGCAGGTTGTACAGGCGCAGGCGCAGGGTCTCTCGATAGCCCAGGAAGGCCCGGTTGACCTCCGGCAAAAATTGCCGGGTGCCCGCAACGGCCGCCTGGCCAAGCAGTGGCGCGTTCCATCCGCGGGAAGCTGGTGTCCAGGGCCCGTCGCCAAGCAGGCGCTGGGCGCGCAGGTACCAGACCTTCGCTTCACTCAAGGTGTCGCGCTCAAGCTTGCGATAAGCCGCATCGCCACGCCCGATGCAGATATCCAGCAGGCGCATGAACGCGTTGGCTTTGTAATGCATCGGGTCGTTCTGGGCCACCGCATCCGGGTCGAGCGACTTCAGTGGCTCGTCGTTCCAGCTGGTGTCCTCCTGCAGCGGGCGGACATTCCACATCCGCCGGACACCGGCATCGGCAGCGGCATAGCCAGAGGGGTTGAAGACATACGCCAGCCACTGCTCGGCCTGCTCGAAACGTTCCTCCTGCAGGAAACGCTGCATGACCATCATGGGCGTGTAGTAGAACAGTTCCCAGAAATACAGGGCATTGGCACCCGAGAAGTCCATCTGGCTGGTAGCGTTCTTGCCGAATGCCTGCACGCTGTCGACGATGTGTAGAGGCAGCGGTCTGCCACCAGGCCCCACCTGGCTGTCACGCACGATCGCCAGCGTTTTCCTGTCGATCATGACACTGCGCCCGGACGATTCGAGATTGAGCCCGCTCCTGTATTCGATTTCCAGGTGATAAGACTCCTCCGGGCTAAAGATCCAGCCTGGCTCGAACATCATGTCAGCGATGGTCTTGTCGCTATCGCTGAGGGTGCCCTCGCAGAGCAGGGTGCGAGAGCCACCCGCTGTTCGGCCAAGATGGACCTTGAACTCTTTGCCATTGCCATGATGCGCTGCGTTGTAGATCGGCAGCGTCAGGCGGACCAGTACGCCAAGGCTCGGCTCGGGCATTTGTTGAGTGTCATACTTCAGGATCTCACTGATACCAGAAACCGCCTTGACGGTCAGTTCCCGGGCAAACAGGGTATTGAGGCGGGTGATCTGGCTGCGGTGTGCGAGGTATTGCGCACCGCTGTCGGTGGTGCCGATGATTGCCGTTCTCAGTGTATCGGCATCCTTGTAGACCTTGAGCGTGTAATTGCGCGAGGCACCGTTGCCAAACTCGAACTGCAGGCGATGCAGGGTTTCATTTCTGTCGTTGCCCCATTGGGCCATGTTGCCCGCTAGCGCATCGAGGTCGAACTGGACCTCGACGCGGCCTGTCGACAGGTCATACGCCCTGGTGGCCCGCACGAGTGCGGCTTGCCGATTGTCCGTGCCGTACAAGCGACAGAAAATTGCATTGGCCTCCACCCGTCGAGACCAAGACCGGAGGTAGTCGCGTGGAACTATGCTTTCCTCCCTCTGGCCGCCGGGATAACCCAGTGCCTCAATCAAGCTGAACTCTTTGGTAACCAAGAAACCGCCACGGGGCTTTGCGCCAATGTTCATAGCCTCCAAAGGCGAACTTTCATCCTTTATCTTGTAGCGAACGAAGCAGGCCGCTCCCGACGCCGTGGAAGCTTCTGTGAAGTCTCTGTAGTCAGCAATTGGATATGGCCTTTTCCCATGGACGATCTGCGTATCTTTGTTAAACCATTTCCCCATTACGTTCTTCACGAACGCTGTGCTGACGCACAGATAGCCCCAGTACTCTGCACCTTCCTTCCTGACCAGAATCGCCCCATGGCGACTGCGCGGCAATGACCGGACCTCTTGGGTCTCCTCCCCCAACTCTGGATACTTGATAACCAGTTCTTCCACCCATTTGTTGGCAATCGCTGGTCGCCTGGCACGGACAGTGAGCCGGCTGCGTATGCTCAGCCTGTAGGCACTTTCGTCCTGCCCGGGCTGCGTGACCTTGGCCTCGTCAAGGTTCACGGAGAACTCGCCGAAGCCCTCAGGCACATCCGATCCAGGCTCTACCACCAGGCGGTTTTCCGCGATGGGTACATCACTCCCTGCAAACACCGCGCACATGCCCGTTGTGCTCGCAGTATCGAGCCAGTGTGGAACCTGTTTCAGGAAAGCCCCAGGGTCCAGCGCACGGCCTGTCAGATTGTCGAAAATCTGCAGGCCACCCAGGGACGCTTGCGAAAAATCGCTAATGGTTCGGTCATAGATGCCCATCAACAGCCCATCCCGCGCCGGCCACCCAGCCAGGAACAACGACAGGTTGTCCACCTTCTCAGGGGGGGCTTTGGCAATCTCCATCGGGAAGTCGAGGGGCGTGCTCCAATTGCCATCGTATCGCCGCCAGGCCAGCTTGAACGACCAGCACCACTCCCGCGCCTCCGGCTTCCCTTCCTTACTGCGGGTAACGACACGCTCCTCGCACTCGACCCAACCCAGGTGCAGGCGCCCCCGGTAGACCACCGGGCGAATGAGCCGCCCAAGCACTTTCGGCCCAAGCTCGATCTTGTTCCAGGCACTCCAGGCATTGGCCGGGAATACGCCATCAGCACCGCGCTTGGCCTCATCCACCGAACGCCACCAGTACTGCTGAAGCTGCCCACGACTGCGCCCGATGAACCAGGACTTGCCTTGGCTCGGATCACGACTGTCATGGTACCCACTGATGGTCTCGAGGTTGGCGACCTCCTCGAACGCGGTGAGGTAACCCTGAAACGCATCGCCCACCGTGTCGGTGTTGATTTGTGCCTGGCCCAGCGCCTGCAGCATGTCGTTCATCGGCTGGGTCTGGCCGTGGCGCACGGTCGGGTCGATGTAGTTCTCCGGATACTGGATGAGCATCTGCCCGGCGGCCCAGGTGGCGTAGGTGGCATTCCAGCGAGTCCAGTCCTTGAAGAACGCACGGCTCAACACCGCCTGCACCAGGGCATCGCGGTCTTCCGGCGTGGTCAGGGTGAAATGGATGAACCGTTGCAGCGCTGCCATGGCCTCGGCGATACGGCTGGTCGTGACCTGCTCGCTGTTCAGGGCATCGAGCAGCAGTTGCTGGTTCAGTGACTCGACCGTCAGGTTCTCCCGCGCCCCAAGCACACCGACCAGCGCCGCACTCAGCGGCTGCTGCGTGGCGGCCTGCACCGCCGCGGCCTGCGCAGGCGTCAGCCGCGCCACGAATTCATCAGCCAACGCTCGGTGCTCGGGCCAAGTGTGCTCGAGCTCCAGCAGCCTGCTGAAGGCATCCGGCATGACCCCATAGGTTTTGGCCAACGCCATCCATTGCAGCAGCACCTCGATTTCCTGCCACGTGGACACCTTCGTCGCATCCTGGATGTCGTTCAGTTGCCGGGCACCTGCTGCGGCGCGGCCCAGGGCCGTCTCGGCCAGCCCGGCGATCGTCGCCAACCGGGCCAGCGGGATCCCCTCACCTGCGCTCAACGCTTGCAGCAACGCGCCGCCGGTACCGCCCGGGTCCGCCAAACTGGAGTGCCAGTCAGAGAAGCTGGCGAGAGCCATGAGGGTTTTCAGATCTCGGGGCAACGCGCCATTGGCATCTGCACCGGCGTACAACAGGTTTGGATTGTCCACCCACACCGACAGCGCATCGTCAGTCACGCCACAACCGTGGACGACCAGCGCCATTTGCGTCAGGCCATAGGCGAAATCGACCAGCGCCCGCTCAGGCTTGCCGGAAGGCCACTCGGCGACCAGTCGCTCACAGGCCTGCTGCAGTGAAAGCTCGCCTGGTCTTGCCCGATCGACCCACCGCAACAGGGCTCGCGCCGACGCATCGCCACGCAGGTTGAAGGTCGAGGCAACCAGGGGGGCAAGCACACTGACCGGTTGCACCTCAGGTTCGCCGCCGACCGGCTGGGCATCGACCCAGGCAGTTTTCAGCGCGCCGATCAGATTGCCGATCTCGGTGCTGACGGGAATCCCACCGACATCACGGGTCATCAATTGCAGAGCGTGCATGGTCCAGCCGCGCTCGGCCAACCAGGCGGTAAGACGCTGCACACCCGCCAGCAGCCGCAGCCAGACTTCGGCTTCGGTATCCGTGTTGCCCAAGCCACGCGGCGCGCCAAGCAGTTGCAACAGTTCACGCAGTTCTCCGGGCGTCAGGTCATGATGCCGTGCCCACAGGCTCAGGGTGTAGATCGCGGAAACCTGCCTCAGGTCGAGCGTGATCCCAATGTCTTGTGCATCGGCGCTGATCAGGCTGCCAAGCTCGTACAGGCCTTGATCGTCCGTTCGGCAAGCCCGCTTGAGGGTTGCCTTGATGTCGGCCTGCTCGCCGGCACCGTTCGGATGCAGGAGCACGCGCGCGCCGTTGCAGATGAAACCACCCTCGACCAGTGCCGGGCTGTTGAACAGGCGGTCGAACTGGCTTCGCTCGCCCACGCCCGCCGTCTCCTGAATCAGCCCCTTGGCCATGACCGACGCCTGCCCGTGGTCGATCGCGTAACGCTCCGCCAGCCTGTCGATGCGGTAGAGGGCCGCCAGTGTCTGGTCGGTGATGCCGTTTGGCGCAATGGCCTTGATAAGGTGCAGCGACGCCGCAGATGCAAGGCCTGTAACGCAATGGAGGCGAATCACCTGATTCAGTTTGAGCAGGAAGGCCGCGGCTGAAGCAAGCCTGTAATCGACATCGAATTGATGCATATGCCCACCGCCACCATCGCTCCTGGATTTGAGCCATGTCGTGTTCAGTGTGAAAGTGCCCGGCGCCCGCTCCCCGTCGAACGCCCAGCGGTACTCGACATTGGGCAGCAGTGTTTCTACCGCAAAATCGGCTGCAGTGAGCGCCACATCGAAAGCGCCTTGCAGTTTGAAACTGACAACGGAGGAAACCTTCAGGTTGAATGCCACCTGCCAGCGATTGTTCGGTAGCGGAAACAACCGCAAGTAATTGATATACCTTGATGGAGCACTCATTGTCAGGTGGGCCATTTGATTGCCCAGCGGGGTCGTCAACGTCTGCTGTTGGTACTCGGCCGGGGCAAGCGCGTCCATGAACAGTTGCAGTTCAGCGTCCGACAGGCCAAACCAGCTGCGCAACCGTTCGGGCTGCATCATGGTCTCAGGGGTCATGCCCGGAAAGTACTGTTCGAACTTCTCCTCGGTCACCTCGTCGGTCAACAGCGCTCGCAATGCTGGAGAAATACCATAGTGCAGGCAGGCCCGCGACGTATCATCCAGGTGCTCGGCCAGCGCCGGCGTTGCCGACAACTGCCGCAACCCAGGGTCCTTCTGCAGCAATGCCTGGCGCAGGCGGTCGTGATGCTGATGGTAGGGCGTGCCGCGCGAGCCAAGGTCGGTGGACAGCGCTTGCAGCAGTTCTTCAGCGCTCGGCATCGCAGCGCCAGGCTGGGTCAGTGCCCTGCGGGCCCGGGCAACAAGGATCTCGTTCGACAGGTTCAATGCAGTGACGGGCGTATCGAGGTTCTGCTGGTTGAGCAGCAGGCGCGACAGGTCAGGGCGACGCTGGTCGATATGCCAGGAGTTGTCCTCGGGATAGAGCTTCTTGGCGTGTCGGTACAGCTCCGTCAGGTAGGCGGCCGGGGAAAACATCGACGCCGCATCGCCTGGGGCACTGTACTGGGGATAGCGCTCTTCGAACTGCGTGTCTGGTGATATGCCTTCAACCGCTTCGTCAGCGGTTTGCAGCGATTGCGGCAGCACAGGGGAGTGACGGATGAACGATTTTTTCTGTTCAAGCATCGCCTGCTGGCACAGGTGCTGTACCTCATCATGCAACTGAAATGCGTCGCTGGCGTCCACGTCAAAACCCAACTGTTCACGCCATTCTTCAACCGACAAGTCTTGCAGCGCGGCGACCGAGCTGCCCGGCACCTTGTCGAGATACGCCTTGAGGGAATCGGAGTACTGTTGTTGCATAGAGGCCTCGTTTTTTACCGTATTCGTTGGTTGGCGGAATACGCATCCCACCTTCGAATGACTGTAAAGGAGACCCTCTTTCGGCAAACCTCGCAGTTCTGTCAGGCCGGCACTACTTCCCCGGGAACCTCATGGCCCGTTTTATCCTGAGCGGGATCATCGCCATCGGCAGCTTCCTGGCGACGCGCTGCAGGCCGGCCCCTGACTTTTCTCCAGGCATCCAAGGGAACTACCCGCACACCGCCGCTTTCTTACGCACTGAGTGGTTCCTTCCCTTGTGCTTCACGCTATTGGAGAACACGACATGCGCCACCTACTCCTCGCTCCCGCGCTGCTGCTCCTGCTGCCTGCCGGTGCTGCCCTGGCCCGCGTCGATGCGGGCGACGTCGCCACCTCGGCCGGTGTGTCGGCCTCGCTGTATTCGACCTTCAAGGATGACAAACGGATCATCCCTGCCCGTGACGAGCTTTCCGCCTTTGTCGCCAGCAACGGGGCAATCCGTGGCGCCTATGTGGAGTCGGCGCTGGAACAGGTCCGCAAGGATCACCCTGGTTTGCAGGCCAGTGATGAAGAACTGGCCCAGGCGATCCTGTCACAGGATGATCCCCTGGCGGATCACTGAAAGCAGGCCCGGCCCTTTCGCGGCTAAAGTCGCTCCCACAGGTTTCATGGCTTGTGCAATACCTGTAGGAGCGGCTTTAGCCGCGAAGAGACCGGTGCAGGATGTACTCAAGCCCAGCCATCCATGCGCATGGTCGCCCTGACCAACCGCTGCTCTTCCTGCTCGATCTCGCGCAAACTGTCGCGAACCCCGTTGATATGCTCGCGCGCCGCCCGTTGCGCCTGTTCAGGCAGCTGTTCCATCACTGCCTGGTACAAGCGCGCGTGCTGGCGGTCGATCTGGCGCTTCTGTGCCGGCCGGCAATACAGGTTGTTGACCGAGGCGAACACCGTGCTCAAGGTCAGGTCGCTCAACGATTGCAGGGTGTGCACCAGCACCGGGTTGTGCGACGCCTCGCTGATCGCCCGGTGGAAGGCATGGTCGCGGCGGGCGTGCTCGCGCGCATCGAGCGCCTCCGGCGCGTCGTGGGCCGCCAGCATGTCCTCGTAGCGGCGGCGGATCAGCAGGCGGTCGACCTCGGTGGCGCGCAGGGCCGCCAGGCGCGCCGACTCGGCCTCCAGCAAGGCGCGCACCTCTAGCAGGTCGAACAGCGTGCGCGGCTGCGAGCTGAACAGGTGCATCAGCGGCGTGGTGCTCGATTGCCCGGTGAGGTCAGCGACGAACGAGCCGCGCCCGTGCTCGGTATCGATGATGCCGCGCCCGCGCAGAACGCGCAGGCCCTCGCGCAGCGCCGAGCGCGAACAGCCGAGCTTGTCCACCAGGCGCCGCTCCGAAGGCAATGCCTGGCCCACCTTGAGTACGCCCTCGACAATCAACCGCTCGACCCGTTCGGCCACCTGGTCGGCGACCTTGGCCTTGCCTTCAGCCCCCATGGGCAAACCTCCAACTGGTAGGACCACTGTTGCCACCGGTTCCACTCTAGCCAGTTGCAGCCAATGTGAGCCAGTGCCTGGCGGAAAAACTGGTAGGACCAGTTTGCCGAACACTCGACCGCACCCGACCACTGGCGCAGGCTGCAACGGTGACCGCTTTGCCGACAACTACAAAAACTGCCGCCGAGTGAGCCTCATGAACATTCTCTACGACGAACGCGTCGATGGAGCGCTGCCTGCCGTGGACCGACCTGCCCTGTTGCAGGCACTGCGCGATGCCCTCCCCGACCTGCAGATCCTCCACCGCGCCGAGGACCTGAAACCCTACGAATGCGACGGCCTGTCGGCCTACCGCACGGTACCGCTGCTGGTGGTGCTGCCCGAACGCCTGGACCAGGTGCAGGCCCTGCTCCAGCTCTGCCACCAGCGTGGCGTGCCGGTGGTGGCGCGCGGCGCCGGTACCGGCCTGTCGGGCGGGGCGCTGCCGCTGGCCAAGGGCATCCTGCTGGTGATGGCACGCTTCAACCGCATTCTCGAAGTCAACCCGCAAGGCCGCTTCGCCCGGGTCCAGCCCGGCGTGCGCAACCTGGCCATTTCCCAGGCGGCCGCGCCTTACGGCCTGTACTACGCACCGGACCCTTCCTCGCAGATCGCCTGCTCCATCGGCGGCAACGTCGCCGAAAACGCCGGCGGCGTGCACTGCCTGAAGTACGGCCTGACCGTGCACAACCTGCTCAAGGTGGAAGTACTCACGGTCGAAGGCGAGCGCATGACGTTGGGCAGCGATGCCCTGGACAGCCAAGGCTTCGACCTGCTGGCGCTGTTCACCGGCTCCGAGGGCATGCTCGGCATCGTCACCGAGGTCACCGTCAAGCTGCTGCCCAGGCCGCAAGTGGCGCGGGTGCTGCTGGCCAGCTTCGACAGCGTCGAGGATGCCGGGCGCGCAGTGGCCGAGATCATCGCCGCCGGCATCATCCCCGGTGGCCTGGAGATGATGGACAACCTGGCGATCCGCGCCGCCGAGGACTTCATCCACGCCGGCTACCCGGTGGACGCGGCGGCGATCCTGCTGTGCGAGCTCGATGGCGTGGAAGCCGACGTGCAGGACGACTGCGAACGGGTCGACGCCGTGCTCAAGGCGGCCGGCGCCCGCGAGGTGCGCCTGGCCTGCGACGAGGCCGAGCGCGTGCGCTTCTGGGCCGGGCGCAAGAATGCCTTTCCGGCGGTGGGGCGCATCTCGCCGGACTACTACTGCATGGACGGCACCATCCCCCGCCGCGAGCTGCCACGGGTGCTCAAGGGCATCAGTGCACTGTCGCAAGCGTACGGCCAGCGGGTGGCCAACGTGTTCCATGCCGGCGACGGCAACATGCACCCGCTGATCCTGTTCGATGCCAACCTGCCCGGCGAGCTGGAACGCGCCGAGGCCATCGGCGGGCGCATCCTCGAACTGTGCGTGGCGGTGGGCGGCAGCATCACCGGCGAGCACGGCGTGGGGCGCGAGAAGATCAACCAGATGTGCGCGCAGTTCAACAGCGACGAGATCACCCTGTTCCATGCCGTGAAGGCGGCCTTCGACCCCAAGGGCCTGCTCAACCCCGGCAAGAACATTCCCACCCTGCACCGCTGCGCCGAGTTCGGCGCCCTGCACGTGCATCACGGGCAGTTGCCCTTCCCCGAGCTGGAGCGCTTCTGATGGGCATGGACCGCGACATCAGCCAGGACCTGCTGGAGCAGGTCAACCAGGCCCTGAACCAGGGCACCGCGCTGCGCATCCAGGGCGGCAACAGCAAGGCCATGCTCGGCCGCGCGGTGGCCGGCGAGGTCATCGACACCCGCGGCCACTGCGGCATCCTCAGCCATGACCCGACCGAGCTGGTGCTCACCGCCCGCGCCGGCACGCCGCTGCGGGAGATCGAGGCGGTACTGCACGAAGCCGGGCAGATGCTGCCCTGCGAGCCGCCGCACCTGGGCGCCGGGGCGACCCTGGGCGGCATGGTCGCCGCCGGCCTGTCCGGGCCGCGGCGGCCCTGGGCCGGAGCGGTGCGTGACCAGGTGCTCGGCACCCGGCTGATCAGCGGCCACGGCAAGCTCCTGCGCCTGGGTGGCGAGGTGATGAAGAACGTCGCCGGCTATGATGTCTCGCGCCTGATGGCCGGCAGCTTCGGCTGCCTGGGGCTGCTCACCGAGGTGTCGCTGAAGGTGCTGCCGCGCCCGCGTGAAACCTTGAGCCTGCGCCTGGTCATGGACCGTCGTCAGGCGCTCGCCAAACTCGCCGAGTGGGGCCAGCAGCCGCTGCCGATCAGCGCCGCCTGCCACGACGGCGACACGCTGTACCTGCGCCTGGAAGGTGGCGCGGGCTCGGTGCAGTCGGCCCGCCAGCGCCTGGGCGGTGAGGTGCTCGACAGCCGCTTCTGGAGCGACCTGCGCGAGCAGCGCCTGGCCTTCTTCAACGGCCCGGCGCCGCTGTGGCGGCTGTCGCTGCCGGCCACCACCGGCGAGCTCGACCTGCCCGGTCGGCAACTGGTCGACTGGGGCGGCGCGCAGCGCTGGCTGAAGTCCGACGCACCGGCGCAGTCTATCCATGCCCGGGCGGCCACGCTCGGCGGCCACGCCACCGGTTATGGCGCCGGCGACGCCAGTTGCGCCCCGCTGCCCGCCACGCTGCTGCGCTACCACCGCGCGCTGAAGCAGCAACTCGATCCCCAGGGGGTGTTCAACCCTGGCCGCCTGTACCCGGACCTGTGAGGCCACGCCATGCAAACCACCCTCAGCGAAAGCGCCAAGCGCCTGGCCCGCGCCGACGAGGCCGAGCGCATCCTGCGCTCGTGCGTGCACTGCGGCTTCTGCACCGCCACCTGCCCCACCTACCAGTTGCTCGGCGATGAACTGGACGGGCCGCGCGGGCGCATCTACCTGATCAAGCAGGTGCTCGAAGGTGCGCCGGTCAGCGCCAGCACCCAGCTGCACCTGGACCGCTGCCTGAGCTGCCGCAACTGCGAGACCACCTGCCCTTCGGGGGTCAAGTACCACGACCTGCTGGACATCGGCCGCGCGGTGGTCGAGCAGCAGGTGCCGCGCCCGCTCGGCCAGCGCCTGCTGCGCCAAGGCCTGCGTGCAGTGGTGCCGCGCCCGGCGCTGTTCAAGACCCTGACCCGCACCGGCCAGGCCTTGCGCCCGCTGCTGCCGGCCAACCTCAAGAGCAAGTTGCCGGCCCAGGTCGTCGAACCCGGTGCACGGCCGGCGCCGCGTCACACCCGGCGCATCCTGTTGCTCGAAGGCTGCGTGCAGGCGGCGCTGTCGCCCAACACCAATGCGGCTACCGCACGCCTGCTCGACCGCCTGGGCATCAGTGTGGAACCGGCGCACGAGGCCGGCTGCTGTGGCGCGGTGGACTACCACCTCAATGCCCAGGACCAAGGCCTGGCGCGGGCCCGACGCAACATCGACGCCTGGTGGCCGGCCATCGAAGCCGGTGTCGAAGCCATCGTGCAGACCGCCAGCGGCTGCGGGGCGTTCGTGCATGACTACGGCCACCTGCTGGAACAGGACCCGCACTATGCCGCCAAGGCCGCCCAGGTCAGCGCACTTGCCCGCGACCTGGTCGAGGTGCTGCGCGACGAGCCGGTCGAGCAGCTGGGCGTGTGCGCCGAACAGCGCCTGGCGTTCCATTGCCCGTGCACCCTGCAGCACGCACTCAAGCTTGGCGGCCAGGTGGAAAGCCTGCTGACACGCCTGGGCTTCACCCTCACCCCGGTGCCGGACGGCCACCTGTGCTGCGGCTCGGCAGGCACCTATTCGCTGACCCAGCCCGCCCTGTCGCGGCAGTTGCGCGACAACCGCCTGAGCGCGCTGGAAAGCGGCGCGCCGCAGGTCATCGCCACTGCCAACATCGGCTGCCAGGCCCACCTCGACGGGGCCGGGCGCACGCCGGTGCGGCACTGGATCGAAATCGTCGAAGCAGCCCTGAACCCGGAGAACAGCCATGCATAGCAAAGCCGTGATCGGCCAGGCGGAAGTCAGCCGCCTGCTCGCCGCCGCCCGCCAGGAAGCCCAGGCGCAACAGTGGAAGGTGACCATCGCGGTGGTCGACGACGGCGGCCACCCGCTGGCCCTGGAGCGCATGGACGGCTGTGCGCCGTCCAGTGCCTACATCGCCGTGGAAAAGGCCCGCAGCGCGGCCTTGGGGCGCAAGGAGACGCGTGATTTCGAGCAGATGGTCAATGGCGGGCGCACGGCGTTCGTCACCGCGCCGCTGCTGACCAGCCTCGAAGGTGGTGTGCCGGTGCTGGTGGAGGGGCAGGTGGTCGGCGCCGTGGGGGTGTCCGGGGTCAGGCCCGAGCAGGATGCCCAGGTGGCCAAGGCGGGTGTGGCCGGGCTTTAGGTCGGCGTCGAATGCTTCGCGGGTAAACCCGCTCCCACAGGACCGCCTGAGCCCCTGTAGGAGCGGGTTTACCCGCGAAAAGGCCAACGTCAATCTTGCGGGTTCACCACCACCGGCTCGCCAATGGCGTAGAAATGCCCCCCAGCCACATAGTGCAGGCTCCGCCACTGCGGGTCGGCCGTCTCGTACGCCCAGTGCCCGTCACGGAACACCCGGTCATCCGCCCACGCCGCCACCACCTCGCCAATGAACAGGTCATAGGTGTTCTGGTTGTGCGGCTCGTCGATCACCTTGCACATCAGCCAGGCCGAGCAGCCCTTGACCAGCGGTGCCGCGTGCCCTTCGACCCGTTCCAGCTCGACGCCGATGCTGGCCAGCTTGTCCGGCTGGTCGAACAGGCTGCGGCTGCCGACCTGATGGGTCAGCTGCGCCTGGGCCGCGGTCGGTACCTGGATCACGAACACGCCGCTGCCTTCGACCAGTTGCCGGGTGCGGGCGATCTTGTCGAGCACCACGGTGACCTTGGGCGGGGCGAAGTCCAGTGCGCAGGCCCAGGCCGCGGCCATGACGTTGTCCACACCGTCGTGGCTGGCCGACACCAGCACGGTCGGCCCATGGTTGAGCAGGCGGTAGGCCTTTTGCAGGTCGACGGCTTGGAAGTGGCTGTTCATCGGTGTCCTCGTTCTACAGGGAAATCAGGCAAAGGATTGTGCCGCATCAATACGGCGGCGACACCCACCCTGTAGCGTCAGAAACTTCTTATGACATGCACGGAAGCATCTTACTTGTCGCGCTGGGCCGGCGAAAACATCATCGGCACTCGCGATCCCCAGGAGGCTGCCCATGCCAGCATACACCCGCATCACCACCCAACTGCGCAGCACCCTGCGCGAGCTCCTGGCCCATGAGGTCCGCAACCCAGAGCAAGACCCCCATTGGTCCGGAGTGATGTTCTTCTGCGCCACCGACGAGCACACGCGGCAGTTGGTCGAACGCGTCGAACTGCTCGCCAGCGAGGCGTTCTTCGACCCCACCGGCCGCGCCATCAGCCAGCGCATGCGCGCGGTGGCGGTGGACGGTGTGTGCATCAAGCAGAAGCGCAAGGCCCCGGCGGACGAGACGGTGATCCGTATCGCCCTCCAGGACAAAGGCTATATCACCATAAGCACGGCGCGCTTCTAGGGCCGCTTGCCCACCTCCGCCACCTGGGCAGTCCACGGTTTGACCTGTTCACTCAGGGTCAAACCCAGGCCCGGGCGAGTCGGCACCTGCATGCGCCCATCGCGGGTCTCCAGGCGCTCGTTGAACAACGGTTCCAACCATTCGAAATGTTCGACCCAAGGTTCGGTCGGGTAGGTCGCAGCCAGGTGCACGTGCAGCTCCATGGCAAAGTGCGGTGCGATCATCACCCCAGCCTGTTCGGCCAGCGCCGCCACTTTCAGGTAAGGCGTGATGCCGCCGACCCGTGGCGCATCCGGCATCAGGTAGTCGGCCCCGCGCAGGCGGATGAACTCGGCATGCTCGGCAACGCTGGTGAGCATTTCGCCGGTGGCGATCGGCGTGTCGAATTGCTGGGCCAGTGCCGCATGGCCTTCGGCGTCGTAGCAGTCCAGTGGCTCCTCGATCCACACCAGGTTGTATTCCTCGAAGCGGCGGCACATGCGCTGGGCAGTCGGGCGGTCCCATTGCTGGTTGGCGTCGACCATCAGCGGGAAGCTTTCGCCCAGGTGCTGGCGCACGGTGGCGACGCGGTGCAGGTCGACCGCGCAATCGGGCTGGCCGACCTTGAGCTTGATCCCGCCGATGCCCTTCTCGCGTGACAGGTCGGTGTTTTTCAGCAGTTGATCGAGCGGTGTGTGCAGGAAGCCACCGGAGGTGTTGTAGCAGCGCACCGAATCACGCTGGGCGCCTAGCAGACGGGCCAGGGACAGGTTGGCGCGCTTGGCCTTGAGGTCCCACAGGGCGACGTCGAAGGCGCCGATGGCCTGGGTCGACAGGCCGCTGCGGCCCACCGAGGCACCGGCCCAGCACAGCTTGGTCCAAAGCTTGGCGATGTCGCTGGGGTTCTCGCCGATCAACGCCGGGGCGATCTCCTTGGCATGGGCGAACTGGCCGGGGCCACCGGCGCGTTTCGAGTAGCTGAAGCCCAGGCCCTGGTGGCCGTCCTCGGTGTGGATCTCGGCGAACAGGATGGCGATCTCGGTCATCGGCTTCTGCCGGCCGGTGAGCACCTTGGCGTCGCTGATCGGATTGGCCAGCGGCAGGAATACCGACGACACCTTTACGTAAGCAATGCGGTCGTGGTCGGCGGATGGGTGTTGTTGTTCTTGTGCGAGCATGGGGCTCTCCTGATGGGCGTAGGGAAAAGGTTCAGCGCAGTGGGCTGGAAACGGTGGATGGCGCGGGTTCGGCCGGGGTGTCCTGCAGGCCATCGACCTCCAGGCGCTTGAGCGGCCCGACGATGACCAGGTAGGCGAAGGCGCCGAGCAGGCCCATGGCGGCAACGTAGATCAACGCCGCATCGAACGAGCCCTGCTTGACCAGCAGGCCGATGGCGATCGGCGTGACGATGCTGGCGATGTTGCCGCAGAAGTTGAACATCGCTCCGCTGATGCCCATGGCGCGCTTGGGCGACACGTCGCCGACGATGCACCAGCCGAGGTTGCCGACGCCTTTGGCAAAGAACGCGATCGACATCACCAGGATCACCAGCGGTACCGACTGGGTGTAGTTGGCCACGACGATGCTGCTCGACAGCAGCAGGCCGCAGATGATCGGGGTCTTGCGCGCGGCGGTGAGGCTGAAGCCCTTTTTCAGCATCCAGTCCGACCACACCCCGCCAATCATCCCGCCCAGGCAGCCGGCCACTGGCGGGATCGCCGCCACCAGGCCGACCTTGAGCAAGGTCATGCCCTTGGCTTCGATCAGGTAGGTGGGGAACCAGGTGAGAAAGAACCAGGTGATCGAGGTCAGGCAGAACTGGCCCAGGTAGATGCCGGCCATCATGCGGTTGCCGGCGATGCCGCGCAGGCGCGCCCAGCTGAACGGGGTCTTGATGTCGCCCATGTCGGGCAGGCCGCCGCCGGCTTCGATATAGGCCAGTTCGGCCGCGTTGACACGCTTGTCGCGACGCGGCTCGTGCACGCACTTGAACCACAGAAGGCCGATCAGGATGCCGGCGGCGCCGGTCCAGAAGAACACGTGCTGCCAGCCGAAGGCGTTCAGCAGCAGCACCATCAGCGGTGTGAACGCCGCCAGCGCGAAGTACTGCGCCGACTGAAAGATCGCCGTGGCCAACCCGCGTTCGTGGCGCGGAAACCACATCACGGTCAGGCGGTTGTTGGCCGGGAACGCCGGCGACTCGGCCACGCCCATCATGAAACGCAGGACGAACAGTGCCAGGAACGCCGAGCTGAACAGGTCGACGAAGCCCTGCAGGAAGGTGAAGGTCGACCAGATGATCAGGCTCATGCCCAGCACCAGGCGCGAGCCGAAGCGGTCGAGGATCACCCCGCCCGGCAGTTGCATGCTGGTGTAGGCCCAGCCGAAGGCGGAAAAGGCGATGCCCATGGTCACGGCATCGAAGCCCAGGTCGGTGCGCATGGCGGGCGCGGCGATCGACAGGGTGGCGCGGTCGACATAGTTGAACACGGTGACGATGAAGATCATCGCCAGGATCAGGTAGCGGACGTTGGTCCTGGCTGCCTCGGAGGTTGGAGTGATCACTGTTGTTTTCCTTGTTGTGATGGTTGCCGCTGGATTTGACCCGCCGATGATTGCGCAATCATTTCAGGATCAAAAAAACAGCCATCAGCAAAAGGCAGCAGGTGGCTGTGGGTTCGATCTTACAATGATTGCGCAATCATTCAAGAGGGCATTCGTCGCCCGGCAGGAAAACTCAGGTGCTCTGACGGTCGATCAGGGTGAAGCCGGTGTCGATGCGCAACGGCTCGACGCGGCCCGCCGGGTAGCTGAAGCGCTCGAGCAAGGCCTGAGCGATCTGTTCGCCGATGCGCGTGCCGTCGACCCGCACGGTGGACAGCGGCGGGTGCACCTGGGCGGCACTGCTGAGGTCGCCAAAGCCCATCACCGCCAGGTCTTCGGGCACCCGCAGGCCGCGGCTGGCGGCCTCGGCGAGCACGCCCTGGGCGATGGTGTCGGAGCTGCACACCACGACGTCGGGGCGATGGCCCTGGTCAAGCAACTGACACAGGCCGCTGCGGCCGACTTCCAGGGTGGCCGGTGGGGTGAGGATCTGCGTGGGGATGTCGTTGTGGCCATGGCGGGCCAGCTCAGTCACCAGGCTGTTGCAGCGGCGCAGGCCGCGCGGGTCGCCGATGCTGACCACGGCGAAACGCTGGTAGCCCTTGCCGAGCAGATGGCGGGCGACGGCCTCCCCCACTGCTTCGTGGGAAAAGCCCACCAGCATGTCCAGCGGGTCCTCGCTCAGGTCCCACGACTCGACCACCGGGATGCCCGACTGGGCCAGGCGCTGGCGACTGGCTTCGGTGTGCAGGGTGCCGGTCAGCACGATGCCGTCGGGCCGCCTGCCAAGCAGCGCCTCGATGAGCTTCTCCTCCTGCTCGGCGGAATAGCCGGTCAGGCCCAGCAACGTCTGATAATCGGCCGCTGTGAGGCGGTCCATCAAGGCCTGTACGGTGTCGGCGAAGATCGAGTTGGCGATGGTCGGCAGCAGGATCGCCACCAGCCGGCTCTTGTTGCTGGCCAGGCTGCCGGCGAGCATGTTCGACACGTAGCCGACCTCGCGCACGGCGGCCAGCACCTTCTCGCGCGCGGCCTTGCTGACCACCTCGGGGCGGTGCAGCGCGCGCGACACGGTGATCGGCGAAACGCCGGCGACCTTGGCCACGTCGATCAGGGTCGGGCTGTTTTTTTGCGTGGAGCCGTGGGCCGAAGTGGACTGGCCGGTTTTTTTCGCCATGGGAGATTCAGGATTCGCGCGGGAGGGCAGCGGTAGAATCTACCAAAGCCAAGGCGTCGGTGCACGGGGCCGCTACCTCGCGCACGGCAATCCGCTATCCTCTGCTCTCCCCCGCTTCGGACCCGCTCCATGGAACTGCATATCCGCCTCGAAGGCCGCAAGGGCCTGGCCGACCAGCTCTACCAGCAACTGCGCGCCGGTATCGACAGCGGCCACCTGGCCGCCGGCACCCAGTTGCCGCCGACCCGCCTGCTGGCCGAGCAACTGGGCGTCTCACGCAAGACCGTGGCCGAAGCCTACTCGCGGCTGACCTACGACAACCTGCTCAGTGGCGTGGTCGGCCGTGGCACCTTCATCACCCCGCGCCAGCCCTTGCCCGCCCCTGAAACCGAGGCGGTGCCGCTGGCGGCGGCCACCTCGCTGACGCGCTGGCAGCAACGCGCCACGGTGCTGGCCGGGCGTACCCAGCAAGCCCCGTCGCGCTACGACTTCGTCGGCGGCGCCTCGAACAAGGCACAGTTCCCCTTCGACCAGTGGCGCAGTTGCCTGAACTATGCCCTGCGCCGCAGCCAGCGTCACCCCGAGCGGCAGTTCGCGGCCCAGGGCCTGGCGGAACTGCGCGAGGCCATCGCCCACCATATCGCCTACGCCCGCGGCGTGCATTGCAGCGCGGCTGACGTGCTGGTGTGCAACGGCGCCCAGCAAGCGCTGGACCTGATCGCCCGGGTGCTGATCGAGCCGGGTTGCCCGGTCGCCATGGAAGACCCCGGCTACCCCCCGGCACGCCAGCTGTTCCTGGCCCTGGGCGCGAAGCTGCAATCGGTGCCGGTGGACGACGAAGGGCTGTGCGTGGCGCAGATCGCCGACGGCACCCGGCTGATCTATGTGACCCCCTCGCACCAGTTCCCCCTCGGCATGCCAATGAGCGAACGCCGCCGCCAGGCCTTGCTGGCCCGCGCCGCCGAGCTCGGCGCGCTGGTCATCGAGGACGACTACGACTGCGAGTTCCGCTACCAGGGCCCGGCGTCGGATGCCTTGCAGCGCCTGGACCGGCATGGGCTGGTGGCCTACGTGGGGACATTCTCCAAGACCCTGCTGCCCGAGCTGCGCCTGGGCTATGCGGTGTTGCCCCCAGCGGTGCTGCAGGCCGCCTGCGTGGCCAAGCACCTGAGCGACTGGCACAGCCCGACGCTGCTGCAATGGGCTCTGGCGCGGTTCATCGGCGAGGGCCACCTGAACAAGCACATCCGTCGCTGCCACGACATCTACAGCGCCCGCCGAGAACGGATCCTGGCGCGCCTGGAAGGCGACCTGGCGCCCTGGTTCGACGCCGTGCCGGCCAGTGCCGGGTTCCACCTCAGCGCCCTGGCCCGGCCTGGGGTGGACGTGGAGCTGCTGGCCAACCTCGCGCGCAAGGTCGAAGTCGGCCTGTATTCACTGGCACCGTTCTTCAGTGAGGCGCCGGTGCGCCCCGGGTTGTTGCTGGGCTTCGGCGCCATCGAGCTGCTGGACATCGACCCGGCGCTGGACCGGGTGCGCGATACCCTGCAACGCCTCAGCTGAGTAGCGCCGCCCGGCTGCCCCGCCGTGGCCGGGCGATGGCGGCGGCATAACCGCGCGGGGCAAAACAGGCGGTCACCAGCAGCATCGCCAGCACGGTGACGGTCAGCAGGGTCCACGAGGCCTGGAAATCACCGCTGACATCGCGCAACCAGCCGGTGATGTACGGGATGATGCCGGTGACGATGAAGCCGATGCCCTGCACGAAGGCCGCCAGGCTGCCGGCTTCGGCCGGGCTCTTCAGGTGTTCCAGGGTCAAGGTCAGGCTCAGGCTGAAGCAGGCCCCGAGGCCGAACCCGATCATCGCCACCCACAGGCCCATGGCCACGCCCGGCGCCAGCAGCAGCCCGAGAAAGCCGGCCAGCTGGATCGACAAGGCCAGCCACAGGCCCGGGCGACGGTCGGTGAAACGGCGCAACAACAGCGGCAGGCCCAGCGCGCCGCAGACCTGGAAAATGGTCATCAGCCCGACCAGGTCACCGCCGCCCTGGGCGCTACCGCCGTGTTCCAGGTGATACGCCGGCAGCCACGCCACCATGCTGGTATAGCCGCCGTTGATCAGGCCGAAATACAGCGCCAGCAACCATGCCCGGCGCGTGCCGAACCAGTGCCCGCCAGCGGCCCCGGCCAGCTTCGGCACACTGTCGCGCGGGCGCAGCGCGGCCCAGGCGAACAACGCCAGCACGGCCGGCAACGCCCACAGGCCCAGGCCTGCCTGCCAGTGGCCGAAGTGCTCGCTGATGTGTGGGCCGAGCACGGCCGCCAGGCCGCCTCCGCTCATCAGCGCCGCCGAATACAGGCCCATGGTCCCGGCCAGGCGGTTGGGGAACCAGCGGTTGACCAGGCCCGGCATCATGCCCTGTACCACCGCCACGCCCAGGCCCGCCAGCACGGCGCTGGCGATCAGCGCCCAGGCGCTGTCCAGCTGCAACCGCCACAGGCAGGCCAGGGCAATGGCGGCAAGGCCGCCGAGCATGCCGCCATGCTCGCTGATCCAGCGCCGCAGCCACGGCTGCAACAGGGGCACCAGGCCCATGCACAGCACCGGCAGGGCCGTCAGCAGTGCCGCCTGTTGGTAGCCCAGCCCGGTGCTCGCGCGCATCGGTTCCAGCAACGGGCCGATGCTGGTCAGGATCGGCCGCAGGTTCGCTGCCAGCAACAGCACCAGCAACAGGTTCAATGCCCCTCTCATCACGAATCGGTACTCCAAGACTCAAACGCAGGATCCGCGCATTATCCTGTCTGATCGGTCAAGGCAGAAATGAAGAGATTGGATGCCCGTCAGTGGCCACCTGAATGAGCGTGGATTGGCCTCCCGGCAAAGCGTGCGATTGGCTATCGGGCCGCTCGGCGGCTGGCGCTAAGGTAGTGGCATGTCCACCACATCCAACCTGGAGCACAGCATGCACGACCGTATTGAATGGGCCAAACACTCGCCGGAAGCCTACAAGGCCATGGTCGGCCTGGAACAGGCTCTGGCCAGGAGCGGCCTGGAGAACTCGCTGCTGGAACTGGTGCGCCTGCGCACCTCGCAAATCAACGGCTGCGCCTACTGCGTGAACATGCATGCCAACGATGCGCGCAAGGCCGGCGAAACCGAGGCACGCTTGCAGACCCTGTGCGTCTGGCAGGAGACCAAGTACTTCACGCCGCGCGAGCGTGCCGCGCTGGCCTGGGTGGAATGCCTGACCCGCCTCCCTGAACACGGCGCGCCGCAGCCGGTGTACGAGGCGCTGCAAGCGCACTTCGAGCCGACCG
The DNA here is from genome assembly GCF_044749485.1 of Pseudomonas sp. NPDC089401. Taxonomy (NCBI): domain Bacteria; kingdom Pseudomonadati; phylum Pseudomonadota; class Gammaproteobacteria; order Pseudomonadales; family Pseudomonadaceae; genus Pseudomonas; species Pseudomonas sp. NPDC089401. The sequence continues at coordinate 88,566 of NZ_JBIVIA010000018.1, forward strand.
AGGTGGCCAACCTGACCCTGGCCATCGCCACCATCAATGCCTGGAACCGCTTCGGTGTCGGCTTTGCCATGGTGCCGGCCTGAATCTCGATTGAGGGTTTTGCACAGCATTCTATCGTTCCTGTACAAGGCCGATGCCGAGTATGGCGCGGGGGTGGCGCGGGGGTGGCGCGGGGGTGGCGCGGGGGTGGCGAAAGTGGCCAAGGGTGACCTGGCACGGGTCAAGGCGCTGGCGGCCGACCTGCAGGATTGAGGTTTGAGGGCTGGCCCCTTCGCGGCGTCGAACCGCCGCGAAGGGGCCATCACCGGCTGACGACTAGCGCCCGGCCAACCGGTGCCGATAACTCCCCGGGCTCTGTCCCGTCCACTTCTTGAATGCCCGGTGAAACGCACTGGGCTCCTGAAAGCCCGCCTGCTCGGCAATCTCGGCGATGCTCAAGGTCCCCTCGCGCAGGTGTTCAAAGGCCATCGCCCGGCGCACTTCATCCTTGATCTGCTGATACGAGCGCCCTTCCCGCTCCAACTGGCGGCGAAAGGTACTGGCACTGATGCCCTGCTGTTGTGCAAGCGCCGCCAAGGTTGGCCACTGGCCGTAACGGCGGGCCCGCAGATGCCGATACACCTGCGCCACGACGCCATTGTGGTTGCGAAAGCGAATCACCAGGCCCTGGGGTGCGCTGCGCAGGAAGGTCTTCAGCCCCGCGAGGTCCTGCAGCACCGGCAGGCGCAGGCAAGCGCTGTCGAACTCGACCTCGGTACGCCCGCTGCCCAGGCGCAGGTCCGGGCCCCACAGCAGCAGGTCGTCTTCCTGGGCCGGGCGCGCCACGGCAAGCTCGGTGCGGTCGATGGCGATACGCCGCCCGCCCAGCCAGCACAGCAGGCCGACCACCAGCACCAGGTAGGTTTCCTCGGCATACACCCGGGTCAGCGGGTCGTCGATGGTCGACTGCACACTGATCAGCGCACGCCCGCCACGCACCGTCAAACTGCCGCGCAGGTCGCGCAGGAACAGGCTGAAGTTGCCCAGGCACTGGCGCAGGGCCTTCTCCAGGGTCGGCTCCTGGATCAACCCACGGCAGATCAGGGCAAAGCTGCCCAGCGGCATTCCGTGGCTGTCGAGGCGGAAGAACTCGTCTTCCAGCAGATGGATCATCTCCAGCCACAGCCGGGCGAATGCCCTGGCCGGCACCCGGGCCTGGGGCTGGCCGAGCACGGCCGGGTCGATGCCCACGCCGCGCAACCGCGCCTCGAGCGCGGCGGGCTGCGCGCGCAGGGCATGGAGCATGGCATTGAGAAAGTACACCGCGACCGTATCGCTATCGCGCATGGTGGAATTCGCTGTCTATGCTGAGTGGCAAAAAGTGCCAGGTTGACTGAACAGATCCGGCATAGGCCACGACCGCGCCTTTGCCTAGACTCGGACCCCATCCCGGGATCGCCGGCCATTCTCGCAGAGCCTGGCCTGCTCCCGCCATGCCTACGCAATGGAGCCTCACATGAGCAACGTCGAAATCTTCGTGGTCAGTGCCGTACGGACCGCCATCGGTGGCTTCGGCGGGTCCCTCAAGGACCTGCCACTGGCCGACCTGGCCACCGCCGTGACCCGCGCCGCCATCGAGCGCTCGGGCGTGCCCGCCGAGCAGATCGGCCATGTGGTGATGGCCAACGTCATCCCCACCGAACCGCGCGATGCCTACCTGTCGCGGGTGGCGGCGATGAACGCCGGCATCCCCAAGGAAACCCCGGCCTTCAACGTCAACCGCCTGTGCGGCTCGGGCCTGCAGGCGATCGTCTCGGCTGCCCAGTGCCTGGCCCTGGGCGACGCCGAGATAGCCCTGGCCGCCGGCGCCGAGTCCATGAGCCGTGGCCCGTACCTGTTGCCGCAAGCCCGCTGGGGCGCGCGCATGGGCGACCTGCAAGGCATCGACTACACCGTCGGCGTGCTGCAGGACCCGTTCGAGCACTTCCACATGGGCATCACCGCCGAAAACGTCGCTGCCAAGCTGGGCGTCAGCCGCGAAATGCAGGATGAACTGGCCCTCACCAGCCAGCGCCGCGCCGCTCGCGCCCAGGCCGAAGGCCGCTTCGACAGCCAGATCGTGCCGCTGGAGCTGAAAACCCGCAAAGGCACCGTGCAGTTCGCGGTCGACGAGCACGTGCGTGCCGAGGTGACCGCCGAACAGCTGGCCGGGATGAAGACCGTGTTCAAGAAAGATGGCACCGTCACCGCCGGCAACGCCAGCGGCATCAACGACGGCGCCGCCGGCCTGGTGCTGGCCAGCGGTGACGCGGTGCGCCGCCTGGGCCTGAAGCCGCTGGCACGCCTGGTGGCCTACGCCCACGCCGGGGTCGAGCCGGAGCTGATGGGCCTGGGCCCGATCCCGGCGACCCGCAAGGTGCTGGAAAAGGCCGGCCTCACGGTCGATGAGCTGGACGTGATCGAGTCCAACGAAGCCTTCGCCGCCCAGGCCTGCGCCGTGGCCCGCGAGCTGGGCTTCGACCCGGAAAAGGTCAACCCCAACGGCTCGGGCATCTCCCTCGGCCACCCGGTGGGTGCCACCGGGGCGATCATCGCCACCAAGGCCATCCACGAGCTGCAACGCATCCAGGGCCGCTACGCGCTGGCCACCATGTGCATCGGCGGCGGCCAGGGCATCGCCGTGGTCTTCGAGCGCGTCTGAGGAACTGAACCATGAACATCGAACAGATTGCCGTGATCGGTGCCGGCACCATGGGCAACGGCATCGCCCAGGTATGCGCGGCGGCAGGTTACCAGGTGCTGCTGGTGGACGTTTCCGACGCAGCGCTGGAGCGCGGCGTGGCGACCTTGAGCAAGAACCTCGAGCGCCAGGTCAGCAAGGGCACACTCGACGCCGACCGCGCCGCCGCGGCGAAAACCCGTATCCGCACCAGCACCGATTACGCCCAGCTGGCTGGCGCACAACTGGTTATCGAGGCGGCCACCGAGAACCTGCAGCTCAAGCAACGCATCCTCCAGCAGGTGGCGGCCAACGTCGCCGCCGAGTGCCTGATCGCCACCAACACTTCGTCGCTGTCGGTGACCCAGCTGGCAGCTGGCATCGACCACCCGGAGCGCTTCATCGGCGCGCATTTCTTCAACCCGGTGCCCATGATGGCGCTGGTGGAGATCATCCGTGGTCTGCAGACCAGCGACAGCACCTATGCCCAGGCGTTGCTGGTGACCGAAAAGCTCGGCAAGACCCCGATCACCGCCGGCAACCGCCCGGGCTTCGTGGTCAACCGCATCCTGGTGCCGATGATCAACGAGGCGATCTTCGTGCGCCAGGAAGGCCTGGCCAGTGCCGAGGACATCGACACCGGCATGCGCCTGGGCTGCAACCAGCCGATCGGCCCGCTGGCCTTGGCCGACCTGATCGGCCTGGATACCCTGCTGGCGATCATGGAGGCCTTCCACGAGGGCTTCAACGACAGCAAGTACCGCCCCGCCCCGCTGCTCAAAGAGATGGTCGCGGCCGGCTGGCTGGGGCGCAAGAGCGGCCGCGGCTTCTTCACCTACTGAGGCACGCGCCATGCCCCCGGTCAATGCCGCGATGCGCTGTGCCAACTTCGAGGAGCGACGCGACCGGGCCATGGCGCTGTTCGCCGAAAAGGGCTTCGGCCAGGTCAGCATGCGCGAGCTGGCAGCGCATGTGGGCCTGACCGCGGGCTCGTTGTATCACCACTTCCCCAGCAAGCAGGACCTGCTGTACGACTTGATAGAGGAGTTGTATGAAGAACTGCAGGCGACTTTGGAGCTAGGGCGACGGGCGATGGCGCGTGGAGCTTCGGCCATGAGTTGCCTGATCGCGGCACATTGGCAGTTGCATGCCGAGCGGCCGTTGCAGTTTCGCCTGGCCGAGCGGGATTTGTGTTGCCTGAGTGAGGAGCAGCAGGCGCGGTTGGGGATACTGAGGAAGGGGTATGAGGCAGGGTTGCTGCGGTTGATTGCGCCTCGGGCGACACGGCACAAGGAAGAACTGGCAGCAACAGCGCATGTCGTGGCGACCTTGCTGAACCAACTGCCGGGGATGCTCAAGGACCTGCCTGAGGAACAAGGGCTCGGGTTGATGGAGAGCCTGCTGGTTGGGGGGATTGAGCGGACCCTGCGTTAGCCTGTGCCGGCCCTTTCGCGGGTAAACCCGCTCCCACAGGGACCGCACAGGTTTCGAATGCTGTGCAGTACCTGTGGGAGCGGGTTTACCCGCGAAAGGGCCGGCACAGACTAGCGCAGCAGGGCCTGAATCTGCTCGTGCAGGGTATCGAGGTCGAACGGCTTGGCCAGGATCGGTGCCTTGCGCGCGATCGGGCTGCCGGACTCGAGGATCTCGGCCGGGTAGCCACTGATGAAGATCACCTTCAGGTCCGGCCTCAGCTTCACCGCCGGCTCGGCGATCTCCACCCCGGAAATCCCGCCGGGCAGGCGAAAGTCGGTGACCATCAGGTCCAGGTGCGGCTTGCTCGCCAGGATGGCGAACGCCTCCTCGCCATCTTCGGCCACCAGCACGTGGTAGCCCTCACCCGCCAGGTAATCGCGCAGGATCATCCGGATCGCCGGTTCATCCTCGACCACCAACACCACATCTTGTGCATCTTCGCTCATGACAACGCCTTGAAATTCATACCGATAGCTATCTGACCCCAGGCTTACGCGGAGGTTGCCCGCAGCGGGTCGTTTTGTTCCGTCGCGCCCGCCAGCGGCAGCAGCAGGCTGAAGGTGGCACCCTCGCCCACCTCGCTTTGCACCTGGATCCGCCCACCGTGTGCCTGCACGATCTGTTCCGAGATGTACAGCCCCAGGCCCAGGCCGCCCACCGCCTGCTGGGTGGCCACGCGCTCGAACTGCTGGAAGATCCGCTGCTGGTTGGCCGCGCTGATGCCAATGCCGTGGTCCTGCACCTGCACCTGGGCCATGCCGTCCTGCTCGAACACCCGCACCTGCACCGGTTGCCGCTCGCCGTAACGCAAGGCATTGGACAACAGGTTGGCCAGCACTTGCTCGATGCGAAACTCGTCCCACTCACCCTGCAGGGTGTCACAACGTTGCAGCTCGATGTGGGTGCCCTGCGCCGTGGCCTGGGCCGCGAAGTTCTCCACCAGGCCGCGCACCAGCTGGCCCAGGTCGAAGACCTTGGGCCGCAGCGACAGTTTGCCGGTACGGATGCGCGAGACGTCGAGCATGTCCTCGATCAGGCGGATCAGGCTGTTGATCTGCCGTTCGTCCCGCTCGACCATGGCCTGCAGCTTGTCGGGGCTGAACGCTGCCATGTTGCCGCGGGCCAGGTGCATCTTGCGCAGCTGGGTTTCCAGGATCAGGCCATTGAGCGGCGTGCGCACTTCGTGGGAGACGATCGACATGAAGTCGTCGCGCATGCGCACCGCGCGCTCCAGTTCGCCGCGCGCCACCTGCAACTGGCCCAGCAGCAGCTCCTGCTCCTGGCGGCTGCGCTCCAGCGCCTGCAACTGGCGGTCGAGCACCTTGCGCTGGCGGTACAGGTCGACGAACACCGACACCTTGCTCTTCACCGCCAAGGTGTCGAGCGGCTTGTGCAGGAAGTCCACCGCACCGCTTTCGTAGCCGCGGAAGGCATAGTTCATCTCACGCCCGGCGGCGGTGACGAAGACGATCGGAATATTGCGGGTCTTTTCCGTGCCGCGCATCAGCTCGGCCAGCTCGAAACCGTTCATGCCCGGCATCTGCACGTCCAGAATGGCCAGGGCGAACTCGTGTTCGAGCAGCAACGACAGGGCCGCCTCCGCCGACTGCGCCTGGTGCACCTCGCGGTCTTCGCCCTGGATCAGGGCGTCGAGGGCCAGCAGGTTTTCCGGCAGGTCGTCGACGATCAGCAGTTTGGCAGGGGTGTGGCTTAGCATGCGCTGGGTTCCAAGGTCGCGAGCAACTGCCCGATACCACTCAGAGAAAGGATAAGGTCGGGCTGGTGCAGGGCCAGGGCGGCCTCCGGCATCATCGCCACCTGTGCGTCGCGGGGGTCCTGGACCACGGTCCGGCCGCCGCTGTTCTTGATGTAGGCCAGGCCTTCGGCGCCATCCTCGTTGGCCCCGGTGAGGAGGATGCCGAGCAGCCCGGCGCCATAGGCATCGGCCGCTGAGGTGAAGAGAAAATCGATCGCCGGGCGCGAGAAATGCACCGGTTCCTCCTGGCTCAGGGACAGGCTGAAATCGGTCTCCACCGACAGGTGGTAACCCGGCCCGGCCACGTAGATCTGCCCGGCGGCGATGGTCTCCTTGTCACAGGCCTGGCGCACCGGCCGGCGCAAGCGCCGCTGCAGCACTTCGGCCAGCTGGCTGTGGCGGCCATCCGGCAGGTGCAGCACGCACAACACCGGGGTGGCGAACGCGGCCGGCAGCGCGCCCAGCACCGTGAACAGCGCCGTCACGCCACCCGCCGAGGCGCCGATCACCACCGCCTTGACGCCCTTCATGATTTACGGAAGATCCGTTCAGGCTTGACCAATGGCTCGAAGCCGGAGCTGTAGGCGGAAAAGTCCACCGATTCCTTGCTGCCCAGCACCAGGAAGCCGCGGTGACACAGCGACTCGTGGAACAGGCCGAGGGCGCGGTCCTGCAGGTCCTTGTTGAAATAGATCAGCACGTTGCGGCACGACACCAGCTGGGTTTCGGAAAACACGCTGTCGGTGGCCAGGCTATGGTCGGCGAAGGTCACGTTGTCGCGCAGGCTGCTGTCCATGATGGCGTTGCCATAGGCTGCGGTGTAGTACTCGGTGAAGTCCCGACGGCCACCGGCCAACCGGTAGTTCTGTTCATACTCGCGCATGCTCTGCATCGAATAGATGCCCTGCTTGGCACGGTCCAGCGAGTGCGGGTTGATGTCGGTGGCGTAGATGATGGTGCGTTCCAGCAGGCCTTCCTCGCGCAGCATGATGGCCATCGAATACACCTCCTCACCGGTGCTGCAACCGGCGATCCACACCTTGATCGACGGCCAGGTGCGCAGCAGCGGCACCACTTCCTGGCGCAACGCCAGGAAGTGGCCGGGGTCGCGGAACATCTCGCTGACCGGGATCGTCAGGTACTGCAGCAACTGCATGAACATGCCCGGGTCGTGCAGCACCCGCTCCTGCAGCGCCGACACCGTGAGGCAGTCGAACTGGCGCAGCGCATGGAGGATCCGGCGCTTGATCGACGCGCCGGAATAGTTGCGAAAGTCATAGCTGTACTTGAGGTAGATCGCCTCGATCAGCAGCCGGATCTCGATGTCGGTGTTGCGTTCGCTAGTCAAATTCGCTCCAGTTGCGGCAGCCATACACGGATCAACGAGAACAGGCGGTCCAGGTCGATCGGCTTGGCCAGGTAATCGTTGGCGCCGGCCTGCAGGCAACGCTGCTGGTCATCCTTCATCGCCTTGGCGGTCACGGCGATGATCGGCAGCTTGCGCCAGCGCGGCTGCTGGCGGATCAGGCGGGTGGCCTCGAAGCCGTCCATTTCCGGCATCATCACGTCCATCAGCACCAGGTCGATGTCGTCGTTGCGCTCCAGCTGCTCGATGGCCTCGCGGCCGTTGCGGCCGATCTCGACGATGGCACCCTTGTGTTCCAGCGCGCTGGTCAGGGCGAAGATGTTACGCACATCGTCGTCCACCAGCAGCACTTTGCGGCCTTCGAACACCTTGTCGCGGCTGCGCGCGGTCTTGAGCATGCGCTGGCGTTCGTTGGACAGCTGCGCTTCGACCTTGTGCAGGAACAGCGTGACTTCGTCGAGCAGGCGCTCCGGCGAGCGCGCGCCCTTGATGATGATCGAGCGCGAGTACTTGAGCAGGTCGGCTTCTTCCTCGCGGGTGAGGTTGCGACCGGTGTAGACGATCACCGGCGGGAACGAGCGGATATCCTCGGCGGTCATGCGCTTGAGCAGCTCGTTGCCGAGCATGTCGGGCAGCTTGAGGTCGATGATCATGCAGTCGTAGATGTTTTCGCGCAGCAGTTCCAGCGCGTCCTGGGCCATGGCGACGGCAGTGATCTCGACGTCATCGTCGCCGATCAGGCGGGCAATGCTCTCGCGCTGCAGGTCGTCGTCCTCCACCAGCAGGATGTGCTTGAGCTTCTGCGTCAGCTTCGCCTCCAGGCGGGCGAAGACTTCCTTGAGCTCTTCGCGGCTGGTCGGCTTGACCGCGTAGCCCACCGCGCCCATGTGCATGGCGGCTTCCACGCGGTCCTCGACGGAAATGATGTGCACCGGGATATGCCGGGTGCTGGCCTGCTCCTTGAGGCGCTGCAGCACGGTGAGGCCGGAATGGTCGGGCAGGCGCATGTCCAGCAGGATCGCATCGGGGATGTACTCGGCAGCCAGCTCGTAACCCTCGTCGGCGGCCTGGGCCACCAGGCAGCTGTAGCCCAGCTCGTGCGCCAGGTCGAAGAGGATGCGTGCGAAGTTCGGCTCGTCCTCGATCACCAGGATGCAGCGATTGCCGAACGGTGCGCGGGCCCGGTCGTCGGCGAATGCCGGGGCCGGGCGCTTGGTCACGGCCGGGGCCGCGGCCTTGGGTGCCGGCGGCAGGCTGTCGACCGCCGGGCGCAGGCTCAGGGCTTCGATTTCCTTGCCTTGCGCCTCGAAGCGTTCCGGCAGGGTCAGGTTGAACACGCTGCCCTTGCCGGGGCTGCTGTCGACGCTGATCTGGCCGCCCAGCAAGTGCGCCAGGTCGCGGGAAATCGACAGGCCCAGGCCGGTGCCGCCATAACGCCGGTTGCTGGTGCCGTCGACCTGATGGAAGGCGCCGAAGATCGCCTCCTGCTGGTCGGCGGCAATGCCGATGCCGCTGTCGCGCACCGAGAAGATCAGACCGGCACTGGCCTGGTAGCTGATGTTCAGGCTGACCTGGCCGTGCTCGGTGAACTTGATGGCGTTGGACAGCAGGTTCTTGAGCACCTGCTCCAGGCGCTGGCGGTCGGTGAACAGGGTGGCCGGCACCTGTGCCTCGACACTGACCTCGAAGCCCAGGCCCTTGTGCTCGGCCAGCGGCAGGAACATGCCGCGCAGGCCTTCGACCAGGCGTTCGAGCTGGGTGTGTTCCGGGCGCACTTCGAGCTTGCCGGCCTCGACCTTGGCGATGTCGAGGATGTCGTTGATCAGGTTCAGCAGGTCGTTGCCGGCCGAATAGATGGACTCGGCGAACTTGACCTGCTCGGCGCTGAGGTTGCCCTCGCCGTTCTCGGCCAGCAGCTTGGCCAGGATCAGCGAGCTGTTGAGCGGCGTGCGCAGCTCGTGGGACATGTTGGCGAGGAACTCGGACTTGTACTTGCTCGAACGCTGCAGGTCGTCGGCGCGGGCCTGCAGCTCTTCCTGGGCCTGGCTGAGCTCGTCGTTCTTGCGGTCCAGGGCCTCGGTGCGCTCGGACAGCTGTTCGTTGGTCTGCTCCAGTTCGGCCTGCTGGGTTTCCAGGTGGGCCTGGGACTCCTTGAGCACCCGCGATTGCTCTTCGAGTTCTTCGTTGGCGGTCTTGAGCTCTTCCTGCTGCACCTGCAGCTCTTCGTTGAGCTGCTGGGTCTCGGCCAGCACTTCCTGCAGGCGCTGGCGGTAGCGGGCGCTGGCGATGGAAATGCCGAGGTTGCCGCCGACCCGTTGCAGCAGTTCGTCATCGCGCTCCTGCAACGGGCGCAGGAAGCCCAGTTCGAGCACGCCGTTGATGTGGCCATCTTCGCTGGCCGGCATCAGCAGCGCACTGCGCGGCAGGCCGCTGCCAAGGCCCGAGCTGAGGTGGTAGAAATCCTGCGGCAGATCGTCCAGGCGCAGCAAGCGACCTTCGCGCACGGCCTGGGCCAGCAAGCCGTCGTGGTCGCCAAGCACCTGTTCGCGGGCCTGGTCCTCGGCGGCCAGGCCATAGGTGGCCACGCGCACCAGGCGGCCATGCTCGTCACGCACGTACAAGGCGCCGACCACGCTGCCCAGGTAACTGGCGAAGAAGCGCAGGATGTTCTCGCCGAGCATCGGCAGGGTCAGCTGGCCCAGTACCTGCTCGGCCAGTTGCGTCTGGCCATTGCGCAGCCAGGCCTGGTGTTCCAGGCGCTCGGCTGCGCGCTGCTGGGCCAGCAGGTTCTCGTTGTAGGTGCCGGACAGGGCCAGCAGGTCGCGCCGGCCGAGGAAGGCGAGCAAGGCGCTGAGGCCGACGATCAGCAGCACGAAGGTGGTGATCGCCGTTATGGTGACACTGCTGACCTTTTCGTTGCGTGACATGCGCAGTTGCTGCTCGGTGCCGATCAGGCTGTCGAATTCCTTGCGGATCTCGTCAGTGATGCGCTTGCCGCGGCCATTGCCCACCGAAGCCTGGTAGTCGCCGCCGCTGCGGCGCTGGCTGATCATCTCGCTGGCGAAGGCGTTCCAGGCGTTCTGCAAGGCGATCAGGCGGTCGATGCGGTCGACCTGCTGCGGGTTGTCCTGCACCAGGGTCTTCAGGCTCTCCAGGCTGCCTTGCACGCGGGGCTTGGCCACCTCGTAGGGGTCGAGAAAGCGCTCGTCGCCGGTGATCAGGAAGCCGCGCATGCCGGTTTCCATGTCGATCGACAGCTTGACCGTCTCGTTGGCGTTGCCGATCACCCGATCGGTGTGCTCGACCCATTGCATGGCGGTGAGCAAGTAATTGATCACCGCCACAAAGGCTACGGCACCGAGCAGGCCCACCCCGAGGGGCAAGCCGATGTTGCGGCTCAATAACTTGCGGAAGCTTTGCTGGTCCATCGTGGCTGCTTGAATCATGAGAAAACGCCCGCGCGAGAAGAGTCCATCGAAAAAGTGTGGCGGCTGACGCCCATCGTTCGCCTGCCGCTGCGCTCACCGGTTACACAGCGAGTCTAACCAGCTTTCCAGGGTTCGGCAGGGCATTTAGCCAGTATTTGAAGGTGGCGTGTGCGAATCGTTCCATCTATTTGCGTGGATCGGTATCCTCGGGAACTTCTGCCCCTGCCTGACGCACAGAGTAGGGACATGCCATTTTCAACAGGAATTTCACCATGCACCTACTGGTAGTCGAAGACGACGACATCGTTCGTATGCTGATGGTCGAAGTGCTCGACGAACTGGGCTACAGCACCCTTGAGGCGGAAAATGCCGGCGCAGCGCTGAAAGTCATCGAAAATGCCGACCAGCAGCTGGCCCTGCTGATGACCGACGTCGGCCTGCCCGACATGCGCGGCGAAGAGCTGGCGGCCAAGGCCCGTGCCGCGCGGCCGCTGCTGCCGGTGCTGTTTGCCAGTGGCTATGCCGAAAGCTTCAAGGTGCCCGAAGGCATGCACTTGATCGGCAAGCCATTCAGCATCGAGCAGTTGCGCGAGAAGGTGGTAGCAATTCTCGGTACGCCTTGAGATCGGCGGCGCCAGCTTCGCGGCTAAAGCCGCTCCCACAGGTGTGGAGCAGGCTTGAAGGCCTGTGATATCAGCAGGCTTGAAGGCATATGATATCCCTGTGGGAGCGGCTTTAGCCGCGAAGAGGCCGGCACAGGCAGCTCACCTCAAAGCTCCCGGCGCAGGAGGTAGGTATCCATGATCCAGCCCTTGCGTCGACGCTCCCGCTCGCGCACCTCCAGAATCCGCGCCTTCACCACCTGCAGCGGCCCCGCGATCAGCACTTCGTCCACAGTCCCCAGGTAAGCTCCCCAAAAAATCACCAGCCCGGGATCCTCCAGCGCGGCAAACGCGCCCTGCCCGTCCAGCATCACCACCACGTTGTCCACCTGCCCCTGCTCGGCCAGGCGCCGCCCGGGCAGCACGACCAACGGCTCGCCGATACGGTTCAGGGGAATCTGGTGGCGCGCCGCCAGGGCCTGCACGCTGCTGATGCCGGGTATCACGTGCAGCTGCAGCGCCAGGCCACGCTCGCGGACCAGGTCGAGGATGCGCAGGGTACTGTCATAGAGGCCTGGCTCGCCCCACAACAAAAAGGCACCGATATCCTCGCGGCCCATTTCCTCATCGATCAGACGGGCATACAGCGCCGCCCGCTGGCGATGCCAGTCATGCACCGCACCCAGGTAGTCGGGCGCCTGGGCATCGCGCTGCGGGTCCGCCACCTGTACCAGGCGATAACCGCCCTCGGGCCGGTAGTGCTCGAGAATGGCCTTGCGCAAGCGCACCAGCTCATCCTTGCCGGCCCCCTTGTCGAGCACGAAGAACACGCTGGCGCGGCGCAGTGCATCGACCGCCTCGAAGGTGACCTGCCGCGGGTCGCCCGGGCCGATGCCGATCAACAACAGCTCTTTCATGCCAGCGCCCGGGCTCTCGACCTCAGAAGATAGAGAAGTTATAGCTGACGATGACCCGGGTTTCGTCCATGTCCCGCGCCCACTTCTCGTAGTTGCTGCGGTAGGTGGAGTTGCGCAGGCGCACGCTGACGTCCTTGAAGGTGCCGCTCTGCACCTGGTACTTCAGCTCGCTGTCGCGTTCCCATTCCTTGCCCTGGGCAGTGCTGCCCGGGACCTTGACATGGTCGCCGTTGATATAGCGGGTGAAGAAGCTCAGGCCCGGAACGCCCAGGGCCTTGAAGTCGTAGTCGTAACGCAGTTGCCAGGAGCGCTCCTGGGCGGCGGCGAAGTCGTTGACCTGGGCGTAGTTGACCAGGTACGGGTTGCTGCCATCGAGGTACGGCATGGCGCTGTCGCCGTACATGCGCTGCCAGCCGGCGCTGACCTTGTGGCCGCCCAGGCTGTAGCCGAGCATGCCGCTGAAGGCACGGTGATCGATCTGGCCGGCGCGGGCATTGCCGATGTCGTCGCTCTTGATCAGGCGCAGGTCGGCCGACAGGCTGCCAACCGCCAGTGGCTGGCTGGCGACCAGGCCGAGGAACTGCTGGCGGTAGATGTTTTCCAGCCTGGAGACCTGGTACTGGGCGCTGAGCCGGTCATTGAAACGGTAGTCCACGCCGGCCAGGTCGAAGTGATCGGCCTCGATATCGCAGGCATAGCGCTTGTTCTTGCAATGCACGCGAATGTCCTGGCGGTCGGTGGAGTCACGCGCGGTGTATTGGTTGAAGCGTGCCAGGGTGAACTTCAGGTCGCGCACTTCTTCGGAGGTGAGCAGGGCGCCGTGGAACATTGTCGGCAGCAGGCGACCATCGTTGTATTTGAGCAATGGCACATCCGGCATCATCGAACCGTACTTGAACACGGTATTGGATACCTTGACCTTGGCGGCCAGGCCCATCTTTGCGTATTGATCGGCCGAATGCCGTGGGTCATGCCCGGAAGCAGGCAGCAAGCCACTGTTACTGTCGGCCGGGCTGGAGTCGAGCTTGAAGCCGAACATACCCAGTGCATCCACGCCAAAGCCGACCGGGCCCTGGGTATAACCGGACTGCACATTGAGGATAAAACCTTGCGCCCACTCTTCGCGCTTGGAGGCGCCTTGGCTGGAACTGCTGTGGCCGTCACGAAAATCCCGGTTGAAATAGACGTTGCGTGCTTCGACCTTGGCACTGCTGTCTTCAAGAAAACCGGCGGCCTGGGCCTGGGCACCGGCACACAACAGAAACAGGCCGGCAACACGGCGCCCGGGGGCGAGAACAAGGGGGGCAAACATGCGAGGGAACATCCAGAACTAAGACAGAAAAACGAACCGTGGTGCCGCTGCACCACGCGGATGCGACCGCCAGCAACGCCGGCGGCCATCATCTGAAATGATCGCGCAAGCGCTCTGCCCTGCACCATTGGACCATGGTCTACGGCCTCGTTGAAACGCCCGAAAACACCGCCCGGAAAACTTGTAAAGTTCCCGTATTACTTATAAATAGTTTGCGGTTTACCCCATTGCCACAATGTGGCTACACTCGATACCAGCGAACAGTTACACCCACCCGCGTGGCCAGCGTTTATTCTTCGTCAATGTTCGTCACGCCATGCCACACAAGACGTACAGGAGTGATTACAGTGTCCAGACTTGCAGAGTTTCGTGCTGCCGAAAAAGCGCTCCAGGAACAAATGGCGCAACTGGAGGCGCTGAAAAAGGATGCCGGCCTGAAACGCGAAATCGAATTCGAGCAGAAACTAGTCGGCCTGATGAAAAGCTACGACAAAAGTCTGCGCGACATCGTCGCCATCCTCGACCCGAAGGCGGTTACCCGCAGCGTAGCGCCAGCCGCCAAACAGCAACGCCGCCCACGGGTGGTAAAAGTCTATGAAAACCCCCACACCGGCGAGTTGATCGAGACCAAGGGCGGCAACCACCGCGGCCTGAAAGCATGGAAGGAACAGTACGGCGCCGGCACGGTGGAAAGCTGGGTACGCTGATGAAACATCAACGTCCACTTCACACTTTTTTCACAAGGACTGTCGCAGTATCGAAACAGCTAAAGGACTAGCGACCCCATCACGCGCCCGCACATGCGGGCCTCTAATTCCAGCGCCCTGCACTCGTGCAGGGCGCTTTCATTTGCGCAATCGCTTCACTGCCGTATCATGGCCGCCTGTCTGTTTCGCTGGCACTGGAGTGCCAGCCCCGTCTCTGGAGTACCCATGAGCCTGCACGATCTGCAAACCCTGCCGGGCGTCACCGCGCAACCGGACGCCGCCACCGCCCAGTTCGTCTTCAACCACACCATGCTGCGCGTGAAGGACATCGAGAAGTCGCTGGACTTCTACACCCGCGTGCTGGGCTTCCGCCTGGTGGACAAGCGCGACTTCCCTGAAGCCGCCTTCAGCCTGTACTTCCTGGCCCTGGTCGACCCGGCGCAGATCCCCGCCGATGACGCCGAACGCCACCAGTGGATGAAGTCGATCCCGGGCGTGCTGGAACTGACCCACAACCACGGCACCGAAAACGACGCGCAATTCGCCTATCACAACGGCAACACCGACCCACGCGGTTTCGGCCACATCTGCATCTCGGTGCCGGACGTGCGCGTTGCCTGCGCCCGCTTCGAGGAGCTGAACGTACCCTTCCAGAAGCGTCTGCAGGATGGCCGCATGAACCACCTGGCGTTCGTCAAGGACCCGGATGGCTACTGGGTCGAAGTGATCCAGCCCGCCGCGCTGGTCGGCTGACGCTCGTCGGGCCGGGAACTCCCGGCCCCTCGCCGTGGTATATGAAGGTAACTGCTTCACATGCCACAGCGAGGTAAGGACGATGCAATCTCTTCACTGTGAATACCGCAAGCACACCATCACCGCCAGCGTGATGCCCCACCCCGACTCTCCCCTGCCCTATGCCGCCGGCTGCCTGATCACCGATCCCCAGGGGCACACCAGCAGGCGCATCTCGATGCCGATGAAGTTCTTCGCCGACCTGGAGAACGCCCAGCACGTTTCGCTGGCCCATGGTCGGGCACTGGTGGATGACCAGCTGGACCACGGCCAGAAGGCCTTCTAGCACCTACGCCGCCTTTGTAGGAGCGGCCTTGCGTCGCGAAAGGGGTGCGCAGCGCCCCCCCGAATCGTAGCTTCGCCGCATGAATCGCCGGGGCCGCTTCGCGGCCCTTTCGCGACACAAGGCCGCTCCTACAGGCATGCAGGCACATCAGTGATCCCGAGCGAACTGCACGGCTGCGTCGACCTGCTCCCGGCTCGGCCGCACCCCGGTATACAACACGAACTGCTCGAGCGCCTGCAGGGCAATCACCTCGAGCCCGGTAATCACCGGCTTGCCCAACGCCTCGGCGCGGCGGATCAACGGCGTGCGCGCCGGCATCGCCACAACGTCGAACACCCGCTCGGCCGCAGCGATGGCATGCTCGCTGAACGCCAACTCATCCGCTTCCGGCCCACCGGCCATGCCGACCGGCGTCACGTTCACCAGCATCGGCGGGCACAGGTCACCCAGCTCCCGCACCCAGCGGTAGCCGCACACATCCGCCAGCTGGCGCCCGGCCTGTTCGTTGCGGGCGACGATGGTGCCCTCGCCGAACCCGGCATCACGCAGGGCGCTGGCCACCGCCCTGGCCATGCCGCCACTGCCGCGCAGGGCAAAGGCGGTGCCCGGGTCGACCTGATGTTGTTCGAGCAGTTGGCGCACCGCCAGGTAATCGGTGTTGTAGGCCTTCAGGTGACCGGCGGTATTGACCAGGGTGTTGACCGACTCGATGGCGGCCGCTGACGGGTCGATTTCGTCGACCAGGACCATGCACGCCTCCTTGAACGGCATCGACACGCCACAGCCACGGATCCCCAGTGCGCGGATGCCGCCCACGGCGGCGGGCAAGTCGCGGGTGGTCATGGCCTTGTAGTAATAGTCCAGCCCCAGTTGCTGGTAGAGGTGGTTATGAAAGCGCACGCCAAAGGTGCCAGGCCGGCCGGCCAGGGAAATGCACAGCACGGTGTCTCTACTGGGAGTTGTCGCCATAACCCGATCCTTTTTCATGACTGAAACGTTTGTGCAGCCTAGCAGAGCCAACCACCGGTCGTCCCTTACACAACCTTTACCATTCCCCTGTGCTCAGTTGACAGTGGCCGGAGTCATATTAGTGAGGCCCCGCACGAGGGGTTCATTGCGAGGAAGCACCATGAAGCGTCTCATCCCCGGAATCGCCCTGCTGGTCGGTGCCCTGGCCATCAGCGGGCAGGCCAGCGCCCATGGTGGTGGCTGGTATGGCCCAGGCCCGCTGCTGGGCGCGGCCGTGGTCGGCGCCGTGGTTGGCGCGACGGTCAGTGGCGGCCATGACCGCACCGTCTACGTCCAGCAGCAGCCCTACTATGCGCCGCCGCCACCGGTGTACGTGCAGGCGCCGCCGCAACCGGTCTATTACCAGCCCTACTACGTGCCGGCCCCGCCACCACCGGTGTACCGCACCTATGGCCCGCCACCGGTGTATTACGGCCCGCCTCGCTGGTAACCGTTGAAAAAACCAATGAACACTATTGAGCGCGTTGATTTCAAAGCCGGCGAGCGGCTGGGTAAGGTAGCGCCATGTTTCGCAGGAGGTCCCCATGGCCACTATCCAGATCATGTCCGTCGTCGGCAGCGCAGTCCCCACCACCCTGCGTGAGCAGGGTTTGCTGGCCTGCTGGTACCTGATGCGCAATGGCGAGGCTGTGAGCGGCCCGCTGGCCACCCGCGCCTCGGCCCAGGCCCTGGCCGACCGACTCCAGGCCGACTGCCTGATCGCTTGAACGAATTTGTTGTGCGTTGCTCCCTACGCCTCTTCCGACCCGCCCCTGGCGGGTCTTTTTTTGCCTGCGCCAACCGACGAACGGAGCTAGAAAAACCGATACAGCATGAAGCTTTCTTCATTTCGATGGGGCGGCTCAACGAGCAATCGACAGCACTTCAGCCATACTCCACAATGCATCGGTTTTTTGGGGGAAAACCCTTGCACAGCCAACGACATACCAACTTTTAGTGAGCCTCAACGTGAAAACATCCCTGTCCATCCTCAGCCTGCTGCTGTTGCTCACAGGTACCGCGACTCTTCCGTCGACCGCTGCTGCACAACCCCCGGCCCAGGTTCAACGTGACCCGTCCAAACTGCACCTGGCCTCCGGCAGCGCCCTGCTGATCGACCTGAACACCAACCAGGAGCTGTACTCGAGCCACGCCGACCGTGTGCTGCCGATCGCTTCGGTGAGCAAACTGATGACGGCCATGGTGGTGCTGGATGCCAAGCTGCCCATGGATGAAATGCTCACCATGACCATTGCCAACAACCCGGACATGAAAGGCGTGTACTCGCGCGTGCGCCTGGGCAGCGAGCTGAACCGCCGCGAAACCCTGCTGATCACCCTGATGTCGTCGGAAAACCGCGCCGCCACCACCCTGGCCAACCACTACCCGGGCGGCTACCCGGCCTTCATCAAGGCGATGAACGCCAAGGCCCGTGCGCTGGGCATGAGCCACACCCGCTATGTCGAGCCGACCGGCCTGTCGACGCAGAACGTGTCCACCGCCCGCGACCTGGGCAAGCTGCTGATGGCGGCGCGCAAGTATCCGATGCTCAGCGAGCTGTCGACCACCCGCGAGAAGACCGTGGCCTTCCGCAAGCCCAACTACACCCTGGGCTTTCGCAACACCGACCACCTGGTCAACAAGAGCAACTGGGACATCAAGCTGACCAAGACCGGCTTCACCAATGAAGCCGGCCATTGCCTGGTGCTGCTGACCCGCATGGACAACCGCCCGGTGGCCATGGTGATCCTCGATGCCTTCGGCAAGTACACCCACTTCGCCGACGCCAGCCGGATGCGCCAGTGGCTGGAAACCGGCGCGGCCAAGCCGGCACCGGCCGTGGCCCTGCAATACAAGTCGGATCGGCAGAACAAGGCCCGCCTGGCTTCGGAATAAGCCCAGACGCTACGCCGCCTTGTAGGAGCGGGGGGGGGGGGGGGGGGGGGGGGGGGGGGGGGGGGGGGGGGGGGGGGGGGGGGGGGGGGGGGGGGGGGGGGGGGGGGGGGGGGGG
>NZ_JBIVIA010000019.1:0-71359 GCF_044749485.1 Pseudomonas sp. NPDC089401
TTCGACTTGCGCAGGGATTCCAGCAGGTCGAGGTTTTCCTCACCAGGAATGCCGAACACATACTCGACACCTTCGTTTTCCAGGCATTGCACAACGACATCGGCGGCCTTGGCCATTTTACTTCGTACCTCAGGTTTTGCTTCGGATTGGAGATCACATCGCCCGCCAGGCAGGCGATCGGGTTCAGTCAGCATGTTGCGCTGACATCGGTCTGCCCGGTGGCCAGCAACGCGCCTCGGACAAAGCCACTGCTCAGGCTGCGCTCGACGAAATCACGTACATACGCAGCGGCTGCGTCATTGCCCCTGGGCACCGCCATGGCTTGGCGGATGGCGGTGAAGGCGCCATCCAGCACCCGATAACGCGCGTCACCATCCGCCACTTTCTGCAGCGGCTGGCGAACGCCGGCAGCCGCGTCCAGGCCTTGGTCGATAAACAGGTCGACGGCGCCGGCCGAGGTTTCAGCGCGGACCAACTCGGCAGACTCAAGCGTGCGGCTCAGATACAGGTCGTAAGCTGCGCCTTTGCCGACGGCCAGGCGCAGGCCCGCAGCGTCCAGCTGGTCGACGCTGGCGAACGGCGCCTCCTGCCTGACCAGGTAGGTCCCCTCGATCAGCACGTAGGGCTCACTGAAGAAGATCTGCGCTTCGCGGACCGGTTCGATGGCCAGGAACGCAAGGTTCCAGGCCCCCTCCTCCAGAGCGGCGAAGACTTTGCCGGCGGCATCGAAGGTGTGCATGTTCAGGGTAACCCCGAGTTCTTCAGCCAGTGCCTTGGCCAGGGCGACCGAGACACCCTGGGGTTCGCCATCAGGGCCGCGCTGGGCGAGGACCGGGTTGCCATAGTTGATGGCGGCGGTGAGGATGCCGTTGGGGGCCAGTTCGGCCAGGAGGGCTGGGGTGATTGAGGTGGACATTGGGTTCTCCGGTGTCAGTGAGGGCCTCTTCGCGGCTCAAGCCGCTCCTGCAGGGAGCGCGTAGGAGCGGGGCCTCACCAGATGGGTAAGGTATACGACACGATCAGGCGGTTCTCGTCGGTGCCGCGGGCGAAGTTGGAGCGGTACGCCGCATTACGCCAGCGAATGCCCACGTTCTTCAATGCGCCCGACTGGAACACGTAAGCGATATCGGTGTTGCGCTCCCACTCGCGACCTTCTTCGTTGCTGGTGGCAGGGTCGGCGTGGTCGCCCTTGACGTAGCGGGTCATGAAGGTAAGGCCGGGGATGCCGATCGCAGCGAAGTTGTAGTCGTAGCGCAGCTGCCAGGAACGTTCGCCCGGCTCGGCAAAGTCGTTGAGCTGGATGTAGTTGGTGAGATAAGGGTCGGTGCCGTTGAGGAACGGCATCGAGGTATCACCGTTCATCTTCTGCAGGCCCAAACCGAAGGCATGGCCACCCAGGCTGTAGGTGAACATGCCGCTCAACGCGCCGCTGTCGATGGCGCCGCCCTGGGCGTTGCCGGCATCGTCGCTGAGCATGTAGCGCAGATCGCTCTTGAGCTTGCCAGGGCCGATGCTCCAGCTGTGATTGACGCCGAAGAAGTTCTGCCGGTAGACGTCCTGCAACTCGGCGTACTGGTAGCTCAGGGTCAGCGTCTTGCTCAGCGCATAGTCGGCACCGCCAATCCAGTAGTCATCCCCTTTCACGGCACCGGAAAAACGCCGGTTCTTGTTGTTGAGCGTGATCTTCTGCGCATCGGTGGAATCGCGGTCGGTCATACGATTGAAGCGCGCACCGGTAAAGGTCAGGCCGTCGATTTCGCTGCTGGTCAGCAGGCCACCTTCGAAGGTCTGCGGCAGGATGCGCCCGGTGTTGGCCTGCACGGTGGGCAGCTTGGGGATCAAGGTGCCGTACTTGAGCTCGCTCTTCGACACCTTGACCTTGGCGGTCAGGCCCAATCGACTGAATTCATCCGCCGCACGGCCGTCATCGTGGACTGGCAGCAGGCCGGTACCAGCGCGATCTGGGCTTGAGTCGAGCTTGATGCCGAGCATGCCCAGTGCATCGAGGCCGAAGCCGACGCTGCCTGGCGAGTAGCCGGAGCGAAAGTCCAGCAGGAAACCCTGGGCCCACTCTTCGCGTTTGGACTGTGCACTGCCATCGCGAAAATCGCGGTTCAGGTAGTAGTTCTGCATCTGCAGGTTGAGCTTGCTGTCATCGACGAAGCCCTCGGCGCTGGCTGCGCCGGCGATCATGCAGGGAGACAGGGTGACAAGGGTACGCAGGATGTTCTTGTTGTTGTGCATCTGCCGATTTCCATCTGGTTGGCATGAGACTGCCCGGCCCGGGGCATGGCACCAGGCAATGAAAGGAAGCGAGGTCAGCGAGGGGGCCGGGTGGCGGCCCCCTTCAGGATCAGTGGGCCGAGGCGGCCACGGGCTGATCAGGGTCTTTGTTGGTGACACGCATCAGGGCCGTCATCAGGAAGGCGATGACCAGCAAGGCGCTGAGGAACAGCAAGCCCGTGGCTGCGCTTTGGCTGCTGCCCTTGACCACACCGATCATCGATGGCCCGACGAAGCCGCCGAGGTTGCCGATGGAGTTGATCACGGCAATCGACACCGCTGCAGTGGCACGATCGAGGAACAGCGTCGGCAGTGCCCAGAACGGCGATTTGAAGCTGTACAGGCCGGAAAGCGCGACGCAGATCATGGCCATCGAAGCCACCGCGCTGGGCAGCATGCCTGCCCCGATCAAGCCGAGCGCTGCGACCGCCAGCGGAATGGCCGAGTGCATCTTGCGCTCGTTACGCCGGTCCGAACTGCGCGACCAGATAATCATCGCAGCCGTGGCGACAATGTACGGGACCATGGCAATCAGGCCGATCTGGGTATGGCTCAGGTCGCCGGAGAAGCCTTTGATGATCTGCGGCATCCAGTAACCCACACCCAGGCTGCCGCACTGGTAGACGAAGTAGATGAAGGCCAGGTACAGCACCTTCTTGTTGACCATGGTTTGCAACACGCCCAGACGCTTGACGTTCTTGCGGCTCTGGCGGTCGCGCTCAAGCTCGGCCAGCAGCCAGTCCTTTTCCTGCTGGCTCAGCCATTTGGCCTGCTCAGGTTTGTCGGTCAGGAACAGGAAGCAGGCAATGCCGAGGAACACGGCCGGAATGCCCTCGAGGAACAGCATCCAGCGCCAGCCGCTCCAGTCGAACCACTTGACGTTGTCCATGATCCAGGTGGAAAGCGGAGCACCGATGATGTAGCTGACCGGAATGGCTGCGGTGAACAGTGCCACGGTGGTGGCCAGTTCCTTGGCGCGGAACCAGTAGGTCAGGTAGACGATCACGCCCGGGAAGAAGCCGGCTTCGGCCACACCGAGGAAGAAGCGCAGCACGTACAGCTGGTTGGCGGTCTGGGCAAAGGCGGTGGCGGCAGCAATCGCACCCCAGGTCACCAGGATGCGGGCAATCCACACCCGCGCACCGTACTTGTTGAGCATGACGTTGCTGGGCACTTCGAACAGGAAGTAGCCGATGAAGAAGATCCCGGAAATGAAGCCGAACGCCTCGCTGGTCAGGGCCAGCTCCTTGTTCATCTCCAGCGCGGCATAACCGATGTTGGCGCGATCCAGGTAGGACACGATGTACAGCAGGAACATGAACGGGATGATGCGCAGGGTGACCTTGCGCACGATCGCCTGTTCGTCGACAGTTTTGTTGTTGTTCATAAGGGCCTCATCGAGGGCAAGCCGTGGCCTGCCCCTTTAATTGTTATCGATACAACGGAACATCAGGCAGAAAAGATCATGCACACCGGACTGCCGGTCGAAACCGCGAAGCCGGTCTTGTTCAACGCGCCGGTTTGTGGGTCCACTGCAAACGAGACGATGCTGTCGCTATCCTCATTGAGGGCGAACATGAAGCGCTGGTTGGGGGTCAGGGAGAAGAAGCGTGGCGTCTTGCCTGCGCTCGGTACGTACTCGACCGGGCTGAGCAAGCCACTGCCCTGGTCGATGGCGAACACCGCGATACTGTCGTAGCCACGGTTGGAGGCGTACAGGAAGCGGCCGCTGCGGTCGACCTCGATCTCCGAGGCACGGCTGTTGCCGGTGAAGGTCGCGGGCAGCGAAGGCAGCACCTGCAGCGGGCTCAGCGCACCACTGGCCGCATCGAAGCGGTAGCTGGTGACGGTCGAATCCAGCTCGTTGATCACATAGGCAAACCCGGCTTTCGGGTGCATGGCGATATGACGTGGGCCGGAACCCTCGCGGGCCACGGCGAACGGTTGCTCGGCCGGGTGCAGCTTGCCGTTGTCGAAACGGAAGCTGAAGACCCGGTCCAGGCCCTTGTCCGGCACCAGCACGAAGTTGCCGGAGGCGTCGAACGGGTTGAAGTGCGGCTTGGCGAAGGGCTGCTCGACGCGGTGCGGGCCCAGCGGACCTTCCAGCTTCAGCAACTGGTTGACCGTACCAAGGGCGCCGTCCTCGCCGACATTGAGCACTGCCAGGGTACCGGTGATGTGGTTGGACACCACCATGAAGCGCTCGCTCGGGTCCAGTGCCAGGTGCACGGGGTTCTTGCCTTCGCAGCTGGCCCGGTTGAGCAGGCTGAGCTTGCCGCTTTGTTTGTCGACCGTGAATGCACTGACCTCGCTGCGGTCACCGTGCACGCTGTACAAGCGGTCGCCAGCACGGTTCAAGGCCAGGAAGGATGGGTTGACCAGGTCACCGACCACCTGGACCTTCTCCAGCGTGCCCGCCTGGTGGTCCAGGCGGTAGACCGTGATGCCATCACCACGCGCATTACGCTCACGAGTGGTGCGCGATCCGACGTACGCGAACATAGGGGTGTTTCTCCCGCTTGCAGAAGGGTTCGAAGACAAGGCGCTTGCCGCACTGGCCATGCCAGTCGGCAAGATCGCGCCCAACAGGCCCAGCCCAGCGGCTGCACCCAGTTGTTTGAGGACGATGCGTCTGCCGATATCCGTGTGCTCGGCGCTCACGGCATCGGGCGCGACAACAGGGGGTTGTTCGCGGTGCATAGGGATTTCCCTTTTTATTGTTGTTGTCTGGCGGCCCCGCCAACCGAGGCCGTGGTGAGATCACTGCCGTGTACGCGCCACGACCTTGCGAATCACGAAGGGCAGCACGCCGCCGTTGCTCAGGTAACGCACTTCCTGCTGCGAATCGATACGGGCGATGACCGTGACTTCATCGCGTCGGCCGTCGGCACGGCGGATGATCAGGCCGATCTCGTTCTGCCCCACCACCAGCTCGTCGAGGCCGATGAAGTCGAACTGCTCGTTGCCCTCCAGGCGCAGGTCATCGACGCTCTTGCCGGGCTGGAACACCAATGGCAGCACGCCCATGCCGATCAGGTTGCTGCGGTGAATCCGCTCGATGCTCTGCGCCACCACCGCCTTGACCCCCAGCAGGGCCTGGGCCTTGGCCGCCCAGTCGCGGCTGGAACCGGCGCCGTAGTTGATCCCGGCGAACACCACCATGGGCGTGTGCTGGGCGGCGTAGCTCTTGGCCGCCTCGTACAGGGGCAGGCACTCGCTGTGGTCGGCATTCCAGGCCCAGGCGCCCTGCCCTGGCTGCGACTCCCCGAGCAGGCGGTTCTTCACCGACTTGTTGGTGAAGGCACCGCGCAGCATCACTTCGTGGTTGCTGCGACGGGTGGAGTACTGGTTGAGGTCCTGCGGGTCTTCACCGCGCTCCAGCAGCCATTGGCCGGCCAGGCTGTTGGCCGGAATGGCCCCGGCCGGCGAGATATGGTCGGTGGTGACGTTGTCGCCCAGCACCATCAGCGCGCGGGCACCGTTGATGGCCAGGGAAGCCTTGGGCTCGGCCTGGATATCGGCCAGGTATTGCGGGCGACGCAGGTAGGTCGACTGCGGGCTCCACGGGAACTGCACGCTGCCCTCGGCCGACAGTGCCTGCCAATGGTGGGTGCCGTCCCAAACGGTGGCCAGGCGCTGCTGGAAGAACTCGGGCTTGACCACACGGGCGACTTGCGCGGTGATCTCGGTATCCGATGGCATCAGGTCATGCAGGTACACAGGTTGGCCTTCGGCATCGGTAGCCAACGGCTGCGTGGTCAGGTCGACATCGATGCTGCCGGCAATGGCATAGGCCACGCACAGGGCAGGCGAAGCCAGATAACCGGCCGGCACCTTAGGGTTGACTCGACCTTCGAAGTTGCGATTGCCCGACAGCACGACCACACCTTTGAGACCCTGATCGGCGAACGCCTCGACATGCTCTTCGAGCTTGCCGGAGTTGCCGATGCAGGTCATGCAGCCGAAACCGGCCAGGTCGAAGCCCAGGGCAGAGAAGTCCTCCAGCAGCCCGGCCTCGGCCAGGTAGTCAGCCACTACTTGAGAACCAGGCGACAGCGACGTCTTGACCCAGGGCTTGCGCTGCAGGCCCAGGCTGCGGGCTTTACGGGCCAGCAGGCCGGCCTGGATCATCTGCGCCGGGTTGGCGGTATTGGTGCAACTGGTGATGGCGGACATCACCACGGCCCCGTGGGTGATTGGCTGACCAAACGAAGGTTCGAAAAAGCGCTGCTCCTGCGGCGCATCGATCAGCTTGCCAGCGCCAAGCACTTCTTCATGGAACGAGGCACCCGCCCTGGACAGTGGCTGTCGCTGGTGCGGCTGATGCGGGCCGGCGACGCTTGGCTCGATGCTGGCCAGGTCCAGTTCGATCAGCTCGTCGAACTCTGGCTCGGGCAGTTCGTCACGGCGCCACAGCGGCTGCGCACTCATGTAGCTGACCACCTGCTCGCGCAGTTTCGCCGAACGACCGCTGAGTTCCAGATAGGCCAGGGTTTCGTTGTCGAACGGGAAGAACACCACCGTGGCGCCGTATTCCGGCGCCATGTTCGACACGGTACCGCGGGCCGCCCAGCTCAAGGTGGAAAGGCCAGGGCCGGTGAACTCGACGAACTTGCCGACGACCGAGCGCTGACGCAGGATCTCGGCCACGTGCAGCGACAGGTCCGTGGCAGTCACACCTGGGCGCAGGGCATTGGTGACGCGAATCCCGATCACCTTGGGGAAACTGATCGGCACCGGCTCGCCGACCATCGCCGCCTGCCCTTCCAGGCCTCCTACGCCCCAGCCCAATACGCCGATGGCGTTGATCATCGGGGTGTGGCTGTCAGTGGCGACCATGTCGTCCGGGTGCAGCAGGCGCTCGCCGTTTGCGCCGGGTGTTTGCCAGACCACGTGGGCCAGGGCTTCCATGTTCATCTGGTGAATGATGCCGGTGCCTGGCGGGATCACCCCGAAGTTGTCCAGGCTCTTCTGTGCCCACTTGATGAAACGATAGCGCTCGCTGTTACGACGAAAATCGATGTCCAGGTTCTGCTCTACCGCATCCGCCTCGGCGAAGCGCTCGACAATCACCGAGTGGTCGATGGTCAGCACTGCCGGGATCAGCGGGTTCATCGCCTGCGGGTCACCGCCAAGCTCGGCGACCACGTCGCGCATGCCGGCGAAATCGGCCAGCGCCGGCAGGCATGTAGTGTCATGGAACATCAGTCGATTCGGCTGGAACGGCACCTCGCAATCGGGGCCCTGGCCAATCGCCCTCGCCAACACCGAGCGCAGCGCCTGGGGCGAGCAGCGCGCGACGTTCTCCAGCAGGATACGGATAGAGTAAGGCAGCTTGGCCAGTTGATCGTGATCGAGCATCTTGCTCAGGTCGACGATGGTGAACGCCTCGTCGTTGATCACCAGGGGGCTGAAGAGGTCGCAGGCAGTCTCGGTCATACTGGAATCGCTCGGCTTCTTATAATGTTCACAGGCCCCCTGGGAAAGCAGGCGGCACTGCGCATGAGCCGATACTACGAGCGCGACGACTGAAGGAAAATTGGTCAATCACCATAGCAGCGTTCTCCAAACGAGAACGCTGCCAGGTATCTCAACCAGGCAATTTCAAGTGATCGATGAACGTCTTGAGTGTGGCGGGAGCGCTTTCATAGCTTCGCAGCACCAGCAGCAGCGTGCGCTGGGCCCAGGGTTCGTCCAGCTTCACCGCTTTGAGTTTATGGCTGCGCTGATACTGGCTCACCACGCTGCGCGGGAGGACGGCGACGCCCAGCCCATTGGAAACCATGCGGCACATGCAATCGAAGCTGCTGATCCGGATACGCAGCTTGAGGGCCAGGCCAAGCCTGTTGGCTTCATGGGTGAGCAAGGCATGCACCGAGCTCTCCAGATGCGGACCGACGAACTCATGCGCCAGCGCCTCCTTGAAACTGATCGACATGCGGGTCGCCAGTTCGTGGCCGTGGGGCACGACCAACGTCAGCTCATCGTGCCTGTAGGTAAAGGTTTCCAGGCCCTCGGGGGCAGTTTGCGCGGCAATGATGCCCACATCTGCGCGGCCGTCGGCGACGGCGCGAATCACCGCAGACCCCACCCGCTCTTCGATGTCGAACTTGATCTGCGGATACAACGCAGCAAAGCCCGCGACATCCTGGGGCAGGAACTGGGAAAGTGCCGAGGTGATCGCATGCACCCGGATATGCCCTTTGACGCCACTGGCATAGCCACTGAGTTCGGTGTCCAGTTCAGCCAGCGTCTGTTTCAATTGCCGGGCATAGAACAGCAGCGATTGCCCCGCGGGCGTCAGTTCCACTCCCCGTGCATTTCTCAGCAGCAGCGTCGAGCCGACCTGTGCTTCCAGCTCGCTGATCCGTTTGCTGATCGCCGACACAGCGACGTGCTTGATCCGCCCGGCACGCGTGAGATTGCGCTCTTGGGCGACAGTGATGAACAGATCCAGGCTGATGAGATCGTAACGCACGAAAGATTCCTTGAGGACGCCAGATCATGGTTTGGTCAATGATGTCCGACGTAGCCATTGATGCACTGCTGATTGCGGTTTGAAGCGGTAAGCCGAAGCGATAGGTGATGACCCGCTCGGATCAAGGTAGTCAGTACAGCAGCCCAGACTGGAGCTTTCAACGCCAGTCCGCCTGCCATCAAGCAAAACGGACGCAACGACTCCAAAGGGCATGGCTCCTACTTCCCTAGAAATGCATAGCCCAAGCGGACCACATTCTCATCCTCTGCATATAACCCCAGGAACGAAATACCCACGGGCAAATTGCCCTCTACCGTCCCGGCCGGCACGGATATCTCAGGGAACCCCGTGGCTGAGGCGATATAGGCGCTGGCGTAGGTATCTGGCGTGTTGCAGACATGAGCTGAATCGCGCTGCCCTTCAACCACCGAGGCCGGGCAGTCAATCGTAGGAAACATGAAGGCCTCTGCTCCTGCTTGGTTTAGCAAGGCACTGAGCTCTGTGCGCAGCGAGGGTATGGTGTTGCTGAGGAGGGAAATGTACAAAGGCGAATCTGTTGCAGCTTGCTCGCTCAATGCCTTCAACGCAGCCAGCCGTTTTGGATTCATCAGGTAAGCTTGCTGTTGCTCCTGGTGCTGCTCCGCGCGCTTCACGAACTCAGCCAACGTCTTGGGCTGCCGGGCGTTCAGCGTGCTCAGGTAGCGCTCGAACTGCGGTTGGAATTCGGCGTCGCCGACAGGCCCCAGCACACCGGCCCAGAGTGTTTCATAGCGTTTGGGCAAAACCACCTCGACCAGCTTGGCGCCCTGTTCCCTCGCGCGCTGCCGGGCCGCTTCAAACACGGCATCAACCTGGGCATTGGCACCCATGAAGTTGGTCACCACCGCCAACGTCCGGCCGTTGAGGGTTGACTGCTCCAGCCCTTCGACAAACTGCATCGAAGCCGAATCGACGTTGGCGGTGGCCGCGTCCGCCTGGTCGCTACCCTTTATGACATCCAGCACGATGGCTTGATCGAGTACGCTCCGGGTAATCACACCCGCTGTATCGAAGGCCAACGACAACGGGACGACACCACTGCGGCTGATCACGCCCAACGATGGGCGCAGGCCCACAGTGCCGGTGACACTGGCCGGCGCGCGGATCGACCCGCTGGTATCCGAACCCAATGCAAAGGGTGCGAAGCCCGCCGCGACAGCGGCGGCTGAACCGCTGCTGGAGCCCGAGGCATCATGCTTGAGGTTGTGCGGGTTGAGCGTTTGCCCACCGAGTGAGCTATAGCCGAACCTGCCATAGGAGGCTGCCAGTTCGGAAAGATTGGCCTTGCCCAGCACAATGGCTCCGTCGCTGCGCAGCCGCTCGATAACGAAGGCGTCGCGGGGCGGCATCGAATCACGTAATACCCATGAACCTGCGCTGGTCGGCAGCTGCACGGTATCGATGTTGTCCTTCGCCAGGTAAGGGATACCGGCAAGTGCATTGTGTTTTGCGCCAGGCGCTTTTTTACGTTGTGCATCCCAGTTTCGAGCTTGCTCAAGTGCCTGGTCGTTCAGGCTGATAACCGCATTGATGCGGTCACCCACATGATTGTTGCGCTGAATCTTGTCCTGATAGAACTGCACAAGCTGCTCAGAAGTGAGCCGACCTTCGTCCAGGGCCTGGCGGAGTTGACGAAGGTTCATTTCGTCCGGTGTTTGAGCAGATGCGGATACGCAGACTAGTAGTGACACTGTGCAGGCAATGAGCGAAATCGGGTTGGTGAGCATATCAGGTCCCTGCATGGGCGCGAGTGCGCCCACGGCGCTGTGCAGCCTTGGCACGAGGCTGAACAGTCCATGGGCGGGTGTTGATTACTGGGTGATCAGCTTGTTGCGAACAAGAAACTCGTTGGCGACCTTCTCGATGGATTCCCGCCCCACATCCACCCGAGCGTTGAGCGCGGCGATGGTCTGGCTGTCGATACTGGCTGAAAGCCGGTTGAGCAGCGGCGCAACGTTGGGGTGCAGGTCGAGAAACGCCGTGCGCGCTACCGGGGTCAAGGCGTAACTGGGGAAGAAGCCCTTGTCATCCTCGAGAAGGACGAAGCCGAAGGCCGACACTCGTCCATCCGTTGAAAGCACCAGCGACACGTCGGCCTGGCCCTGGCGCAGCGCCAGATAGGTCAAGCCGCCATCCATGCGCATCACATCGTTGCGCTCGAACTTGAAACCGTAGCGTTGCTGGAGCGGCTGAAGGCCGTCATGGCGCGAGTAGAACTCGGCGTTGCAGGCGAACTTCAGGTGGCCACCATCGTTGACCTTCGCCGCCAGGTCAGAAATCGAAACGATGCCCTTGGCCTCGGCCTCGGTCTTGCGCATGGCGAACGCGTAGGTGTTGTTGGCCTTCGACGGCTGCAACCAGGTCAGCCCCTTGGCAGCGTCGAGTTGCTTGACCCGCTGGTAGGTCTGCTCAGCGTCCAGGTTCTCTTTGATCTTGTTGTAGATGATCAACGAAGTACCGGTGTACTCCCAGTAGATGTCCACCTGGCCATTTTCCTGAGCGGCCCGCAGCACGGTCGAGCCCAAGTCGGAGCGCTTGTCCACGGCCATGCCGTTGCTTCTGAGCAGTTGGGTGGTCATCTCCGAGATCAGCTGCTGCTCGGTGAATTTCTTGCCGCCGACCACCACCGGCTCGGCAGCGAGGCTGGCGCCCGTCAGGAAGGTCATGCAGGCGAAGACGATTGCGCGTGCGGTCATGTGGCACCTGTTGTTGTCGTTGTAGGTCATGGCTCAACGTGCCGCCAGACGCAGGCCACGGGACACCGAGGCGTGCTGCACCAGCCCGCAGAGCATGTCCACCAGCATGGCCAGGCCCGCGGTGGCGATGGCACCCGCCAGCATCATCCCGTAATCGTTAAGGTCGATACCGGTGAAGATCAACTCACCCAGGCCCCCTCCTCCCACCAGGAAGGCAAGCGGCGCAGTACCGACGTTGATCGCAAGGGCTGTGCGCAGGCCGGCGAAGATCACGATCATGGCGTTCGGCAACTCAACCTTGAACAGAATCTGGCGGGGAGTCATGCCCACGGCTTCTGCTGCTTCCAGCAAATGCCGCGGCACCGCACGAAGCCCTTCATAGGTGTTCACCGTGATCGGCAGGAGCGTGGCGACCCACAGCGCGAAGATCGCCGCAGGCGCGCCGACACCGACCAGTGTCATCGCCAGGGCCAGCAGCGCCAGCTTGGGAACCGCCTGGCCAATGTTCAGCACCTGCATCACGGCCAGCGCATGCCGCTGGTTTTGCGAGCGGCTCATCCAGATGCCCACCGGCAAGGCAATGGCGATGGCCAGCGCACTGCTCACCGCCACGATGTGCAGGTGCTGAAGCGACAGGTAGATGACCTCGCTCCAGTAAGCCTGAAGCCACTCCATCATGTTTTCGAGGCTGTTCATCGCGCCACCGCCGTGGTGTTGTCAACCAGCCGCGCGAGGATGTCGCGCTGATGAATGAAGCCCATGAACTGGCCCTGGCGATCCTTGCAGACCGCCCACTCGCGGCCCTGTCCGAGCAGTTGGCACAGCACCTGACGCAGGTCATCGCTTGGCAACACGGTGATTGGCGTGTACGCAGCGGTGCCTGCCTGATCGCCCACGACCTGGATGTGCTCCTGCGGTGGCGTCTGGCTGGCAATGTCGGCCGCTTGCAGCAGGCGCAGGCGTTTCATGATGCGATCGCCGCCCATGAAATTGGCCACGAAGTCGCTGACCGGCCGGGCAAGCAGGTCGTCGGGGGTACCGAACTGCTCCACCTTGCCCGCATTGAACAGCGCGACACAGTCAGCCATCTTCACCGCTTCGTCGATGTCATGGCTGACGAACAGGACCGTCTTGCCGACCTGGCGCTGAATGCGCATGAACTCGTCCTGGATCGTGTCGCGGTTGATCGGGTCGATCGCGCCGAAAGGCTCGTCCATCAGCATCACGGGAGGGTCGGCGGCCAGGGCACGCGCCACGCCAATGCGCTGTTGCTGGCCGCCGGAGAGCTCGCAGGGGTAACGCCTGGCGAACTTCGAAGGCTCCAGGGCGACGACTTCCAGCAACTCGGCGGCTCGCTTGCGGCTCTTGGTCTTGTCCCAGCCCAGCAGGTCAGGCACGACGCAGATGTTGTCCTCGACAGTCATGTTGGGGAACAGCCCCACCTGCTGGATCACGTAGCCGATCGAGCGGCGCAAGGTGACCGTGTCGAGCTCGGCGGTGTCTCGACCACCAATCAGTATTTTGCCGGAAGTCGGCGCAATCAGGCGGTTGATCATTTTCAGGGTAGTGGTCTTGCCACAGCCGGACGGGCCGAGCAGCACGCAGATCTGACCCTCTGGAACGGTGAAGGAAACATCTTCTACGGCCGTGATATTCCCGAATTTCTTATTCAAATTATCAATCTGGATCACAATGTCGTTTCCTTCAGGCTGAGGGTGTTGAGCTTGGTCACGCCCTTGGGCGTCAGCGCACGCTGAAGAAGGGACAGCGCGTAATCGGCAGCGACGGCGATGACACTGATCAGG
Source organism: Pseudomonas sp. NPDC089401 (assembly GCF_044749485.1). NCBI lineage: Bacteria > Pseudomonadati > Pseudomonadota > Gammaproteobacteria > Pseudomonadales > Pseudomonadaceae > Pseudomonas > Pseudomonas sp. NPDC089401. The sequence continues at coordinate 13,302 of NZ_JBIVIA010000019.1, forward strand.
ATCGCCCCGGCAATGAGCTGGCGGGTATCGGACTGGGCGATACCGCGTACGATCAGGCTGCCAAGGCCTCCGGCACCGATGTAGGCGGCGATCGCCGCGATACCGATGTTGATCACCGTGGCGACACGCACCCCAGCCATGATCAGCGGCGTGGCAAGTGGCAGTTCGACCTTCCACAAGCGCTGCCATGACGACATGCCCATGCCCCGCGCTGCCTCGCGCAAGGCGGGTTCGACGTTGGAAATGGCCGTATGGGTGTTACGGATGATTGGCAGCTGCGAGTAGAGAAACAGCGCGATGATGGCGGGGACCATGCCGATGCCCTGCCCCCAGATCGACAGCACCGGGATCATCAGGCCGAACAGCGCGGCAGAAGGAATGGTCATCAGCATGGCGGCGAAGGTCAGGATCCAGCGACCGGCGCGCGGGTGCTGGGAGACGAAGATGCCCAGCGGCACGCCTGTGAGGATGGCAAGGCCGACGGCCATGAAGACGATGTAGAGGTGCTGCCCAAGCAGGTGAGCAATCAACTCCAGGTTCGAGGTGATGAAACTTAACGTTTCCATTGTTCTTGTGCCTTTCTCCACAGGATTGTTATTCGCCGGTTCATCTGGGAGTGGATGCCGGTGTTGATGAAAACATTAACGCCCACAGGCCAAGATCCTGAGACCAAGGTTCGACGATCTCTGTCATAAGTTCGACATTTCGCAGCCTGATCGGGCAACACAGGTGCCTGCGGCACCGTCGGATGGGTCAGCCGTCCCCGCCCGGCGATCAGGGGCTGTACACAGGCGTGCACGTTCGCCGGCCTGCGCGCCTTAACCTGCGCGGCCTATGGGTTCGTGGCGGATCAATGGCAAGCGCTGCAGGCGCCAGCATCAGATTTCTGGAATATCAGCACACGCTTTTATGATCAAAGCGCGACGCCTGGCTCAGATCGTTGCGTCACTATCAAACTTTCGACGCTCTTCCCCAGGGCTGCAACCCCACGCCTTGCGATAGGCGCTGCCCAGATGCGAGGCGGAAACGAAGCCGCACGAGTAGGCGATAGAGGCAATCGACTTGCTGCTTTCACGCAACAGCCGGCGGGCTTCGGCCAGGCGCAGGTCAAGATAGAAGCGCTGCGGGGTCATGCCGAAATGCTGATGCCACAGTCGTTCAAGCTGTCGCTGGGACAGATTGCACTGCTCTGCGACCGTTTCAATGCTGATGACGTGCTCGAAGTTGTCTTCCATGTGGCCAATGGCGGCCGTGATGCGCCGATCATGGACGCCAAAACGCCACTGGATGGACATCCGCTGATGCTCCTCTGGCCCCCGTATGCGCGCATGCAGGAACTGCTCGGCAACAGCCGACGCGAGCTTTCCCCCATAGTCCACAGAGATCTGCGCCAGCATCAAATCGATAGCAGCGGTGCCACCGGCGCAGGTCCAGCGGTTGTCGTGGTTCACATACAATTCGCGGGTGACTTCGATGCCAGGAAATTCTTCGGCGAATTCGTTGATCGACTCCCAATGCAGCGTGCATTTGCGGCCATCGAGCAGCCCGGCCCGGGCAAGGATGAAAGTACCTGTGCTGAAGGCCCCCACCGTCTTGCCCTGGGCGGCGGCACGCTGCAGAAAACGAAGCATCTTCGGCGGGCGCAGGTGTTCGATGTCGAGGCTGGCCAGCACGAAGACCCGGTCCAGCGCGTCGACTTCATCCAGCGCCAAGGTGTTGATCTCTACACCACTGCTGGAGCTGACAGTGCCGCCGGTCTCAGAGAGCAGCTGCCACTGGTAAAGCGTCCTGCCAGCCAGACGATTGGCGGCACGCAGGGGTTCACTGGCACCGGCCAACGCCATCATCGAAAACTGCGGCAGGATCAACAGACCGATCCATTTGCACTCTTCAGTGGATTTGGCGGTTTGAACCATGAGGGGCTCCAGGCAGGTAGGCGATTGACCAGGACCACAGTCAGGTCCGGCATGTCGTCAGGATACGGGAGTGGCTTGGGTTCGGCGAAATGAAGCGAGTGAAGGCAACGTGGGGCGGCAAGGACCCGGAACGGATCCTTGCGGGTGCGGCAGGTTACAGGTGCTGGCGGACGGCTTCATCTATGTTCTGGATGATGGCTTGGAACACAGGGTGGCTCGCCTCGTTCTGCTGACCGTGCTGCATATCGGAAATCACCAATACACCGTCGCCGGCGTCACCCGGGTAACGCGAGTACAGGCGCTCGGACTCCGCCGGCATGTGCAGCGAGTTTTTCGCACCGTGAATGATCAGTGCAGGCGGGAAGCCGCTGGCACCTTCGATGGCCTGCTCAGGGTCGAAGGCGACATACGAGGTGTAGGACTTGGCGCTGACCCAGGCACAACCTGGCCAACGATCGGCCCCGCCTGCTTCGGTATAGGCGCCCAGTTGCTCGTCCACATACTGCTGGGTGGCAGGGTCCAGTGGGTAGTAGCCAAGGCGGGTAGCTTCGGTGCCGGTGTCAAAGGGCGCGATAGCAGCGCTCGGGTTCAGTGCCTTGATGCCCGCATCGGCAGATTTGGCATCGGCACGCAGGGCTTGCAGGGAACGGATGCTGGTGTAGCTCATGGGTACCCAGAATTTCACCTGCTCGCCGTTGCCACGCGCAAGTTCAGCGATCGCTGCCAGGCTTGCCACCGAGCCCATTGCCCACGAAGCGACTACCGGCATCTGACCAAACGCGTTGCGTGCCCAGGCCACTGCACCGAGCACTTCATCTTTCTGATCTTCGAGGCTGACGTTGGTGACGGTCTTGCCGTCGACCTGTGCAGTGTTACGTACCGCCTTGTTGTTGAAGAACCCTGCCACATCGTAGGTCATCACGCGGTAGCCGCGGGCAGCCAGGGCACGACCGAACAGCTGGCCATACATCGAAACGCCGCCGGTGAAGCCGGAGTTGAATACCACGGGTGGCAGGCTTTGATCCGGGTTGGCCGGCTCGAAGACGGTGCCGTTGAGGCTCAGCTTTTCGCCGCCAAAATCAACGTCGAACGTGATGTCGCGAGTAGAGATAGTGCTCATTTTTTCACCTGGTGGCCTGAAGGCTTATTGGTTTGGAAAATCAATGTTGGGAAAAACAATGGGAGCTGCGCCGTGAAGCAGTTCGTCGGCAGTAGCGCTGCAGCATTCGGAGGCGGCATTGGCCAGTCGGCGGACGAAGTCGAATGCGCCGACCGGGTCGAACAAGTCGTTGTAGGCATTACCATGCGGGTCGGCGCCGACATGCGGGGCATCGCTGGCCTGAAGCAACAGTTTGTCTGCGCCCAGGGCATCAACGATGCGGGTCACGAACGGCAAGACCTGGCAGACGTCAGAGCAGGTGCGGTACCCCGGCCCCTTGAACCAGACGTTGCCACGCGCCTGCGCCGCCTCGAGCAGCTCTAGGAAGGCCACGTCATCTGCACCTTTTTCCACCTGGCAGGTGCCCAGATGGTCTAGGACTACACGCACCTGACGCGGGATCTGGCGGAGTACGCGCACATTGGTCTCGGCCGACTGGGCGTAGACATGCACATGCTGGTGCGCGGCCAGACGCTCGTAGAGGGCCATCCACGGCGAGGTACTGTAGGCATCCGGCGCCACACGCTGCGGCGGCGCATCATGCAGCACGATGCGAACGCCGACGACCTGGGGATGACCAAGACGACGTTCATCGGCGTAATCAGGATCGGCCTTGATCGTACCCACCAGGCGGACATGGTCATACTTGCCGGGATGCGCAACCTGCAGTCGAGCAAGTTCGGCAAATGACGAAAACACGTTGGCGGAGTCAGGAAGAATGCTCAGGTGAACATTGTTCAAAAGTACCGGCTTCAGCCCGCTGGATGCCAGCGTCGCGAGATAATCAACCAGCGGATGTGCGTTCGGCAGTGCGTAAGGAAGTTCAGCGCCTGGTGCGGTGAGATCTTCCTGGGTGAAGAAGTGCACATGGCTGTCGATCAATGCGTTGTCATTGTTCATGGGTAAGTTCCCGTTGGCGTGCTAACACGATATGGGCAAACCCTGCCCGACACGTCTCGCCAACCCGACGACTCCTATCAAAAGTTCGACATCGCGATTTCTCCCTTCTGCCCGCAAGTGCTTGAGAGCAGGCTCTCAACCCCTGCCTGCTCGCCCTCCCCTCGCCACTCGGCGAAAAAATGACAGAGGATGTCGATTCCTTGATTCAGCCTCGCGCAGCCCTGATTCGACTATTCAGGCGAGGCGCTGATCCCCACAAGCAGACGCCTTCACCGTTGCCAACCACTCACGCCACCTGCCCTTCAGGTCGTGCGTCATAACTTCAATAAAACGCAGGTATGGCCAATGCTTAACAAGCCTTCCCTTTGCAGCCAAGTGGGCGCGCAAAAGAATGGAGCTGTTCATTTCACCAAAATCGCCACCGTTGGCATTTCAAATGTTGCCGTGCTGGCAGCCTGGATGTTGAGCGGCCCTGCTGTTGCAGCCCAGGCTGAAAGCCAAGGTTTTATAAAAGGCAGTAGCCTTTCGATCCTCGCCAAGAACTATTACTTCAACACCGACAGAGCCGGCGGTCGCAGCAACCAGAAAGACTGGAGCCAGGCCTTTATCGCCAATTACCAGTCGGGTTTTACTCAAGGCCCTATCGGCGTGGGTGTGGATGCATTTGCCTACTGGGGCATCAAGCTCGATGCCGGCAGCGGTCGCACGGGCACCGGCAATCTACCGGTAGGCAATGACGGTGATCCGGACGATGAATACGGGCGAGCCGGTGGGGCGCTCAAGGCGCGTATTGCCGACACCGTTTTACGCTACGGGCAGATTTCGCCGAGTGCGCCGGTGTTCGCGCAAAGTGTCAGCCGCCTGATGCCGCAAACGGCAACCGGTTTCCACCTGCTGAGTAACGACATCGACCGCCTCGCCCTGGAGACGGGGCACTTCACCTCGGGCACCGACCAGGTCAACACCAACCGCGACGGCGAGCTTTGGGCCACCTATGCCCTTGTCACCACACCTGCAGTCGATTACGCCGGTGCACGTTACAAGGCGACCGACCATCTGAGCCTCGCGGCGTATGGCAGCCGTTTCCAGGACATCTGGAACCAGTACTACCTCAATGCCAATTATGCGCTGCCCCTTATCAACGCTCAGGCGCTGACGTTCGATTTCAACCTCTATCGCACCCTGGACAACGGCAGTGCCAGGGCGGGTACGATCGACACCACTGCCGGGGGCATCCAGGCTGCCTACAAGTTTGCGGCTCACACCCTGACCCTCGCCTACCAGCAGGTAACCGGTGACCAGCCATTCGACTATGTGGGCTTTGGCGATACCGGACGCAGCGGGGGCTCGATTTTTTTGCCCAACTCCGTGCAGTACTCCGACTTCAACGGGCCAGGGGAAAAGTCCTGGCAGCTGCGCTACGACCTCAACATGACGGGGTATGGCATACCCGGGCTGACTTTCATGGTCCGCCACCTGCGCGGTCAGGACATCGATGGCACGCGTGTGACCGAGGGCGCCTACGCCAACAAATACGGGGAGGACGACAAGGAATTCGAGACCGATGCCGAGGCGCGCTATGTGGTGCAGAGCGGCGCTGCCAAAGACCTGTCAGTGCGGTTGCGCCTGGCATGGCACCGTGGTGATGGCAGTACCGGTGGTGATCAGGACCAGGTGCGAGTAATTACTGAATATCCGTTTGAGATCTTCTAGCAGGAATTTTGCCGGGCGTAGCGCTACGCATGACCCAACCTCTGCGTCTGCTTTGGGTCGATAGCGGTCTCGCGACCGGCAGCTCTCGACCCGAAGCTGCCGTTGAGCCCGACCACCATCCATTGTGGGAGCGGGTTTACCCGCGAACACCGGCACAGCCGGTGCCATCCACCGCGGCGCCTGCTTCGCGGGCAAACCCGCTCCCACAGGGTGCGCGGTAGCGCTCACGAGATCGTTTCATTTTCAACGGCAGCTCTGGGTCGAAAGCTGCCATTCGCGACTAAGCAGTTATCGACCCCTCGCGGCGATCTTCGTGCCTATCACATGGAAGCCAGAAGATTCACAAGCTCTTCAAAATTATCAAGGGTAACAGCGGTGCAAGGAGCATTTCCGCGCAGCTTTGCATGAGGATTGGTCAGCATGCGGTAGACACCCAAGCGCCCATCGCAGGCAGTGCCTCGAATACCGCAAGCACCAGCTTGAGCTTCAACGGATCAAGCTGCCAATCTGGGACTCGCTGCCCCCCGATTCCCAAGACGGAGTGAGAGCAACCTCCGAGTTTTGATATCCCGATTGAGCTGATCTCGAGATTTGCCTGCCAACCGAGCAAATAAGGGGAGCATATGAAGAATCAGGCCATCGCTGTCAGCAAGCGTATAGTCCTTGCCGGTGACTCGGGCGTGCCGAATCGCCATCTCCGAGAGTGCCATGGTGACCTCCTGAACCTGTCAGAGGCCAAATGCTCGTCTCGTGCTCCACCTAGCTCTACCGGAAAAGCGAATTGGGCGTTTTCCAATTCTGGACTCAATCCTGGACTTAAAATGTCCGGATACTGCCGGTTTTCGGTGGTTTCCGCTGGAACGAAAAAAGGGCCCGAAGGCCCTTTTTTCAACGACTTACAGAATTCCGTGGAACTCTGTAGATCTATAACTGGAGCGGGAAACGAGACTCGAACTCGCGACCCCGACCTTGGCAAGGTCGTGCTCTACCAACTGAGCTATTCCCGCGTCGTGATGGGTGCCATTCTAGCGATATCTGAAACGGCGTCAACCCCTTGATTCAAAAAAGTTTTATTTTTTTTCCGAACCTTCGCGCAGGTGCGGCCAGGCGGCCAGCAGGTAATGCATCATCGACCACAGGGTCAGGGCCGCGGCCACCAGCAGCAACGCGTAGCCAAGCACGACCCAGAAGCTCACCAGCGGCGGGTTGGCCAGCAGGATCACCAGCGCCAGCATCTGCGCCGCGGTCTTCCACTTGCCGAGGTTGGACACCGCCACGTGCGCCCTCGCCCCCAGTTCGGCCATCCACTCGCGCAACGCCGAGACGACGATTTCACGGCCGATGATCACCGCCGCCGGCAAGGTCAGCCAGAAATTGGCGTGCACCTGCACCAGCAGCACCAGCGCCACGGCCACCATCAGCTTGTCGGCCACAGGGTCGAGGAAGGCACCGAATGGCGTGCTCTGCTCCAGGCGACGCGCCAGGTAGCCGTCCAGCCAGTCGGTGGCGGCGGCGATGGCGAACACCGTACTGGCGGCCATGTAGCTCCAGTGATAGGGCACATAGAACAGCAGGATGAAGATCGGGATGAGCAGGACGCGTAGAACGGTGAGCAGGTTTGGAATATTCATCGGTACGACTGGCTGCGGGTTGAGCGGGGCATTCTACTCGCTATGCAGGCTGGCATAAATCGACTCGGCAAGCTTTTTACTGATGCCGGGGGCCTTGGCGATCTCATCGATACTGGCGCGGTTGAGCTCTTGCAGGCCGCCGAAATGTTTCAGCAGGTCGCGGCGGCGCTTGGGCCCTACCCCGGCCACGTCTTCCAGGCTCGACACCCGGCGCGCCTTGCCGCGCCGGGCACGGTGGCCGGTGATGGCGAAGCGGTGCGCTTCGTCACGGATCTGCTGGATCAGGTGCAGCGCCGGGTTGTCGCCCTTGAGGGTGAACTCGTGGGCCACGTCGTTGAGGTAGAGGGTCTCGAAGCCGGCCTTGCGGGTTACGCCCTTGGCCACGCCGAGCAGGGTCAGGTCGGTGAAGGCCAGTTCCTGCATCACTTCGCGGGCCATGTTCAGCTGGCCCTTGCCGCCGTCCACCAGCAGCACGTCGGGCAGCTTGCCTTCGCCGTCCTTGATCCGCCCGTAGCGGCGGGTCAGGGCCTGGTGCATGGCGGCGTAGTCGTCGCCGGCGGTGACGCCTTCGATGTTGAAGCGACGGTAGTCGGATTTCAGCGGGCCTTCGGGGCCGAACACCACGCAGCTGGCCACGGTGGCTTCGCCGCTGGAATGGCTGATGTCGTAGCACTCCAGGCGCTGCGGCACTTCATCCAGGCCCAGCACCTCGGCCAGCGCCTCGAAGCGCGCGGCCATGTGCTGGCGATTGGCAAGGCGGGCACCGAGCGCCTGTTCGGCGTTGGTCACTGCAAGCTGCTGCCAGCGTGCACGGGTGCCCCGCACCCGGTGACTGATGCTCAGCTCACGGCCGCGCAGGCTCTGCAGCGCCTCGGTGATGGCCGCGAAGTCCTCGTGCACCACGTTGACGATCAGCTCGCCGGGCAGTTCGCGCTCGGCGTTGCCCAGGTAATACTGGGACAGGAACGCAGCCATGACCTCGGCCACCTCCTCCTCGATACCCACCTGCGGGAAAAAGTTCTTGCTGCCCAGCACTCGCCCGCCGCGCACGCTGATCAGGTGCACGCAGGCGCCTCCCGGGTTGACGAAGGCTGCCACCACGTCGACGTCGCCGGAACCGCCTTCGATGTACTGCTGATCCTGCACGCGGCGCAACAGGGCGATCTGGTCGCGCAGTTCGGCGGCCTTCTCGAAGTTGAGGGCCATGGCGGCCCGTTCCATCTCCTCGTTGAGCTCGTTGCCCAGCTGCTGGCTGCGGCCTTCGAGGAACATCACCGAGTGGCGCACATCCTCGGCATATTCTTCGGCGCTGACCAGGTCGGTGCAGGGCGCCTTGCAGCGCTTGATCTGGTACTGCAGGCACGGCCGGGTGCGGTTGGCGTAGTAGCTGTCCTCGCACTGACGCACGGAAAAGGCCTTCTGCAGCAGGCTCAGGCTTTCGCGGATGGCGCCGGCACTGGGGTAAGGGCCGAAGTAGCGGCCCTTGGCCTTCTTCGCCCCGCGGTGAATCCCCAGACGTGGGAACTCTCCGTCAGACAAGAATACGTAGGGGTAGGACTTATCGTCGCGCAGCAGGATGTTGTAGGGCGGCCGCCATTGCTTGATCAGGTTCTGCTCAAGCAGCAGCGCCTCGGTCTCGTTGGCGGTGATGGTGGTTTCGACCTGGGCGATACGCCCCACCAGCGCGGCGGTTTTCGGCGCCAGGCCGGTCTTGCGGAAATAGCTGGCCAAACGCTTCTTGAGATTCTTGGCCTTGCCCACGTAGAGCAGCCGCGCCTCGGCGTCGAACATCCGGTACACACCCGGGCGCGCGCTGCAGGTCGCCAGGAACGCGCTGGCATCGAAGACTTGTGACATGAGGGTTTACAGGCTTGCGTCAACCATACCGTGGCGAACGGCCAGCAAGGTCAATTCGACGTCGCTGGTGACCGAGAGTTTTTCGAAGATCCGATAACGGTAAGTATTGACGGCCTTGGGCGACAGGCACAACTTGTCGGAGATGATCTGCACCTTCTGGCAGCCGACGATCATCAGGGCGATCTGGATTTCCCGCTCCGACAGCGCATCGAACGGCGAGCCCTGGGGCTGGAACGACTTCAGCGCCAGCTGCTGGGCGATCTGCGGGCTGATGTAGCGCTGGCCGGCGAAGGCCAGGCGGATCGCCTGGACCATTTCGTCGAGCCCGGCGCCCTTGGTCAGGTAGCCGGCGGCGCCGGCCTGCATCAGCCGGGTGGGGAACGGGTCCTCCTCGCACACGGTCACCGCCACCACCTTGATGTCGGGGTGGCTGCGCAGCAGTTTGCGGGTAGCCTCCAGGCCACCGATGCCAGGCATCTTGACGTCCATCAGCACGACATCCGGCTTGAGCTCGCGGACCAGCTTGAGTGCCGCCTCGCCCGAATCCCCTTCGCCCACCACCTGCAGGCCGTCGATGTCGGCCAGCATGCGGGTAATACCGGTTCGTACCAGATCGTGGTCATCGACCACTAGGACCCTAATCAAGCAGACACCTCGTCAACAGGGCGATTGGATCCCGCCACCTTAACAAAATTTTTCATGGCGGACCTAGCGTAAAACTTCCTTCAGAAACGTCTGACGTTCCGGCCGCTGCAAGCGCGTCGCTTCAAGGCTGCCCGCCTCGCCCGCCAGGCGCCCCAATACATGCCCAAACGCCACCTGGTCTTCTTCCGGCAAGCGCCGGTACGCCCCGAGCAACCCGGTTTCATCCACCGTCAGGCTTTCCAGCGGCGCCGGGGTGCGCACGCCACTCAACACGTACAGCGCATCCACACCTCGGGCCGCCAGGGCCGCCAGGTAGTCGACCCGTGGCGTGCGCTCGCCACTTTCATACTTGCCCTGGGCGTTGGGCTCGACCCCGCCGATATCGCCAAATACCCGCTGGGTCATCCCCAGTCGTTCACGCTCTTCCCTTAGCCGCGGACCGAGTCCGTTCATATGAAGCCTCTCCTTCTTCCCTTTTTTGCCATCCAAAGCCGCTCGCGATCCTGCGGGCAGATGCAGACCAGATGGTCACTATGCCCATCGCTGACTGTGCTCGCAAGCCAGTATTGCGCCACTATCGCCCCACCTGGACCGGGGGCTGCAGCCCGCTGCAACACACTGGCAAAGCGCCGAAGACAACCGTCAAGCAATGGCAGTATGACATGAACATGACGTCAAACAAACGCCGCTCAATGGGATTCATATTTTTGACGCCAAAATCACACCAAGGCTGACTCCGTTGTTTTCACAGGCTTTTTAAAGAAGCAGCAGAGTCTCCCCAAGCGCTATGCTCAGCCGGCACAGGTCAAACGATGGCCCGCTGCATCCTGATGAAGCACTCATCCTCACCCATCTCGACAAACCCATGGCGCACGTACAAACGCCGCGCAGGGTTGCTCTTGAACACCATCAATCGCAGCAATGGCAGGCGCCGTTGCGCAGCCCAGCCCGCCAGCCGCTCCAGCACCAGGCCGCCGACACCCTGCCCTCGGCACTCAGGCAACAGATGCAACTCGCGAATGAACAGCGCCTGGCGGTCCTGGCTCAGGCTGCAGAAGCCCAGCAGGCGATCCCCGTCCACGATCAACCACTGCTCGCGCCAGCCCCAGGCCTGGTCGAACGCCTCCTCGACCCACAGCAGGCCGAATTCACGGTAATACGGCAACATCGCCCGTCGCGTCAGGTCCCGAGCGAAGTTGTGCTGGGCCAGGGTCGCGGATACCAGCTCAACGGGCATAACACACCGGCGAGCTTCCCGGCCCGCGTCGCTCCAGCTCATCTTCCAGCCAGGCCGCCAGCACCTGGGCGTTGTTGTGCTCGGTGTCCTTGCCGGCATACAGCAGGGTCAGGTCGCCCTTGGCGGCCAGGTCCAGCAGCGGGTACCAGTGCTCCGGATGCGCCGCCAGCTCCCGATGGTAACCTTGGGTGAAGCCGGCAAAATCGACCTTGCCCAGATGAAACGCCTTGCGCAATTCATCGGACGGTGCCACCTCGCGCAGCCATTGCGCTTGCAATGCATCCTTGCGTTTATTGCGCGGCCACAGGCGATCGACCAGCACGCGCTGGCCATCTGCGCTCTCTACCGGGTCATAAACACGCTTGCAGCGAATCATGCGGTTCTCCTGGCATTACCGTCCGCCTTGAGCCGAGGCCGGGCATCAACCGAGCGGGATTTTCAGGCCACGCTGCACGGCCGGGCGCTCGAGGAACCTGGCCAGCACGCGTTGCACGTCCTTGAACGCATCGAAATCGACCAGCTCGCGCGCGTTGTAGCGCTCCACCAGGTTGCGCACCCAGGGGAAGATGGCGATATCGGCGATGCTGTAGTCATCGACCATCCATTCACGCCCTTTCAGGTGCCGGTCCAGCACACCCAGCAGGCGCTTCGATTCGTTGACGTAACGGTCACGCGGACGCTTGTCTTCATACGCCTTGCCCGCGAAGAAATGGAAAAACCCGACCTGGCCGAACATCGGCCCGATGCCGCCCATCTGGAACATCAGCCACTGCAGGGTCTGGTAGCGCTGGGCCGGGTCCTGGCTCAGCAACTGGCCGCTCTTCTCGGCCAGGTACTGCAGGATCGCGCCCGATTCGAACAAAGGCAGCGGCTGGCCGCCGGGGCCGTTCGGGTCGAGGATCGCGGGGATCTTGTTGTTGGCACTGAGGGAGATGAACTCGGGGCTCAACTGGTCGTCGCTGTCGAAGCTGACCTTGTGCGGTTCGTAGGCCAGGCCGATTTCCTCCAGCATGATCGACACCTTGACGCCGTTGGGCGTGGGCAGCGAATACAGTTGCAGGCGCTCGGGGTGTTGCGCCGGCCATTTGCCGGTGATGGGGAATGCGTTCAGGTCGGTCATGCTCGGTCCCTGCAATCGTGGAAACGAACACTGTAGGGGCAGCGCTGCGATTTGGCCATCGCAGCGCGGCTGCCAGGCGCAACCGGAGGCTGCGCCTGGCGACGGCTCAGGAGCGCTTGAGCAGCACCACCTCGACGCGCCGATTGAGCTGGCGCGAATGGGCCGTGGCATTGCTTGCCACTGGCTGGTCCTTGCCATGGCCCACGGTGCTGATGCGCTCGGGCGCCACGCCCTGGCGGAGCAACGCATTGGCCACGGAGGCGGCTCGATCCTCGGACAAGCGCCGATTGAGCTGATCGCTGCCGGTGGAGTCGGTGTGGCCCGCCACCTCGATCTTGAGCTCTGGGTTGCCCTGCAGGTACGCCGCCAATTGCTGGATCTTGTAATGGCTGCCACTGTTCAGCTCGGCCTTGCCGGTCTGGAACAGCACGTCACCGAAGGTCACCACGTCACCGCGGGCGCTCGGCTTGGTCTGCAGCGCCCTGAGCTGGGCGGTACGGGCATCCAGCTGGGCCTGGGTACGCTCGATCTCGACACGCTTCAGGTCGGCATCGGTCTTGCGCCAATCGATGGTCTGCTCGGCAAACTCGATCTGCCGGCCAGCCAACGTGGCCAGACGCTCGACCTCGGCGGACTTGCGGTCCTTCAGCGAAGCTGCCTCGGCCTTGCCCAGGGCGGCGTAGGCATCCTGGGTTTCCAGGGCGGCGAGGCGGCTCGACTCGGGTTTGCTCTGCAACACCGAGTAGGCTTCACGGGCTTCCAGCAGCTTCGGGTTTTCCGGCGTGGTGCCGCAGCCGGCCAGCATCAGGCCAAGAAGCGACACAGCGGGCAGCAGATAGACTTTGGACATGGTCACTTCCTTCAATGAACGGATTTGGCAGTCGGGCTGTCAGGCGCGTCGAGGATCTCCTGCTTGAGCACCTCGATCCCCTTGCGCGCAGTCGCCAGCTGTTCCTTGGCCCTGAGTGCCTGGGCCTTGCGCTCGGCGACGCGAGCATCGGCCCTCGCCCCTTCGGCCAGGGTGCGTACCTGTTCGAACTTCTTCTCACCCATGGCACGGTCCATGGCGCTCATCTTGTCCTGGGCGGCGCGCATCTCCACCGGGGCATACTGGGTGGCCTCGGCGGCCACGGCACGGTTGACCGCACTGCGGGCCAGTTCGATCTGTTCATTGGGAACGGTCACGCTGGCGCAGCCGCTCATGATCATGAGCAGGCCGGCAAGCGACATTATCTTGCAGTTGAAACGCATGGATTAGGCTCCTTTGATGCGCTCGCGAATCAGTGGCCACCGACCTCGGCAACCACAGGCAGTTGAAGTACAAACAGCCTGATCGGGAAACGACGCAAGACTATTGCCGCGGAGCTGACAGCCAAATAGGACTTTTCCTAAGTACCCACCTAGCTTGTTCAACAATCGCGCTCGCAAAGGCTCTATTCCTGACGGCTTCGCGCCTTGACGGCACCCGGCCAAATTAGGGCGGGTGCCAACCAGGCGTCTACTGGCAGAAATGCTAGGTAGGGCGCCTCCCAGCGCCCATGAAAAAGCCCATGGCACGGGCCATGGGCTCTGGTACTTCCGGGATGAGGCCGAGGCTTACAGGCCCAGCTCGTCTGGGGTGAGCATGTCGGATTCGAAGGCGATCCAGCCGCCTTCGAGTTCGGCGTGGCCGTTGACGATCGGGCCGTAGTAGGTCAGGCCGTTCTCCAGGGTCACGCAGATGTGCGTGGCGGTTTTTTCCGGGGCCGCGAGCGTACCGACGAAATGCACCTTCTTGAGGGTTTCGGTCACTGCCTCCAGACCGACGCGCATGCCAGGGTTTTCCGAGGCTTCGGTGTCGCCGCCGCGGTCTTCGGCGCTGATGGTCACGTTGGCGGTGTACGGGTACTTGCTGCTCAAGCGGGTTACCTCAAAGGGGAGTCAGGTGTATGGGCGCTTAGAGTACGGCAGGCGGTCTCCGTTGTCTCTACCGGCCTCTTCGCGGGCAAGCCCGCTCCCACAGGGTCTGCACTGAATTCAAAGCCTGTGCGATACCTGTGGGAGCGGGCTTGCCCGCGAAGAGGCCGGGCCTGCAAAAGCGGCCCCGATCTGTTAGGGTGCCCGCCGATGCACGCCACACCACACAAGGACACCTGAGTGAGCGCCGAAGAACCCCTGATCGCCGACCTGTTCGAGGTCGACAAACGCCTGACCCTCAAGCCCGTCGTGGACTTCAACAGCTACCTGCGCAATGCCTTTGGCGAAGGCCCGTGCCGCTGCCACCGCTGTGCCGAAGGCGGCGACGAAAGCACCTACAGCCATGCCCACAGCTTCACCTTCGAAGGCCGCCAATGGCACCGCCGCTTTGCCAGCACCGCCGGCAGCGACGTCGCCCAGGTGCTGAAAAAGGCCTGGCTGTCGTACACCAAGGCCGAACTCAGCCTGATCGGCGTACTGGACCTGGCCACCCTCAAGACCTTCACCGAAGGCGCCCTGCACGAGCGCCTGCTGGCCCTGCTGCCAGCCAGCGGCCTGGCCCGCGAAATCGACGGCCAGTGGATGCTGCAAGCCCAGGCCGACTGACGGCCCGGCGGCACGGCAGGATTCTGCCCGTCTGCTAACGTGGGGGAATCCGCCCACCTGCAGGTAGTCCGCCATGGCCCGTACAACGCCCATCGAGCTGTACCGCAATATCGGCATCGTCGCCCACGTGGACGCCGGCAAGACCACGACCACCGAGCGCATCCTGTTCTACACCGGGGTCAACCACAAGATGGGCGAGGTGCACGATGGCGCCGCGACCATGGACTGGATGGCCCAGGAACAGGAGCGCGGCATCACCATCACCTCGGCGGCGACCACGGCGTTCTGGCAGGGCTCGACCAAGCAGTTCAAGGACAAGTACCGTTTCAACATCATCGACACCCCCGGCCACGTCGACTTCACCATCGAGGTGGAGCGCTCGCTGCGCGTGCTCGATGGTGCGGTGGTGGTGTTCAGCGGCGCCGACGGGGTCGAGCCGCAGTCCGAAACGGTGTGGCGCCAGGCCAACAAATACCATGTGCCGCGCCTGGCCTACATCAACAAGATGGACCGCCAGGGCGCCGATTTCCTGCGGGTGGTCAAGCAGATCGACCAGCGCCTGGGCCACCATCCGGTGCCAATCCAGCTGGCCATCGGCAGCGAGGAAAACTTCATCGGCCAGATCGACCTGGTGAAGATGAAGGCCATTTACTGGAACGATGCGGACAACGGCACCAGCTATCGAGAAGAAGCCATCCCCGCCGAACTGCAGGCACTGGCCGACGAATGGCGCGCGCACATGATTGAAGCCGCGGCAGAAGCCAATGACGAGTTGACCATGAAGTTTCTCGAAGGCGAGGAACTGAGCGTCGAGGAGATCAAGGCTGCCCTGCGCCAGCGCACCATCGCCAACGAGATCGTGCCGACCATCCTCGGTTCGTCGTTCAAGAACAAGGGCGTACCTCTGATGCTCGACGCGGTGATCGACTACCTGCCCGCGCCGTCGGAAATCCCGGCGATCAAGGGCACCGACCCGGACGACGAAGACAAGCACCTGGAACGCCACGCCGACGACCAGGAGCCCTTCTCCGCCCTGGCCTTCAAGATCGCCACCGACCCCTTCGTCGGCACCCTGACCTTTGCCCGGGTGTACTCCGGCGTACTCAGCTCGGGCAACGCCGTGCTCAACTCGGTCAAGGGCAAGAAGGAGCGCATTGGCCGCATGGTGCAGATGCATGCCAACCAGCGCGCCGAGATCAAGGACGTGTGCGCCGGCGACATCGCCGCGCTGATCGGCATGAAGGACGTCACCACCGGCGACACCCTGTGCGACATGGACAAGCCGATCATCCTCGAACGCATGGACTTCCCTGACCCGGTGATCTCCGTGGCGGTCGAGCCGAAGACCAAGGCCGACCAGGAGAAGATGGGCATCGCCCTGGGCAAGCTGGCCCAGGAAGACCCGTCGTTCCGCGTGCGCACCGACGAGGAGACCGGGCAGACCATCATCTCCGGCATGGGCGAGCTGCACCTGGACATCATCGTCGACCGCATGCGCCGCGAGTTCAACGTCGAGGCCAACATCGGCAAGCCGCAGGTGGCCTACCGCGAGAAGATCCGCAACACCTGCGAGATCGAGGGCCGCTTCGTCCGCCAGTCCGGCGGGCGCGGCCAGTATGGCCACTGCTGGATCCGCTTCGCCCCCGGCGACGAGGGCAAGGAAGGCCTGGAGTTCATCAACGAGATCGTCGGCGGCGTGGTGCCGCGCGAGTACATTCCGGCAATCCAGAAAGGCATCGAGGAGCAGATGAAGAACGGCGTGCTGGCCGGCTACCCGCTGATCAACCTCAAGGCGGCGGTGTTCGACGGCTCCTACCATGACGTCGACTCCAACGAAATGGCCTACAAGATCGCCGCGTCCATGGCCACCAAGCAGCTGTCGCAAAAAGGCGGCGCCGTGCTGCTGGAGCCGGTGATGAAGGTCGAGGTGGTGACGCCCGAGGAGTACCAGGGCGACATCCTCGGCGACCTGAGCCGGCGCCGGGGGATCATCCAGGACGGCGACGAAACCCCGGCCGGCAAGGTGATCCGCGCCGAAGTGCCGCTGGGCGAGATGTTCGGCTATGCCACCTCGATGCGTTCGATGACCCAGGGGCGGGCCAGCTTCTCGATGGAGTTCACCCGCTATGCCGAGGCGCCGGCGAGCATTGCCGATGGCATCGTCAAGAAGAACCGCGGGGAATGATTTTCTCCTGTACCGGCCTCTTCGCGGCTAAAGCCGCTCCCACAGGGATCGCATTCCCCCTGTGGGAGCGGCTTTAGCCGCGAAGAGGCCATCACAGGCAGCACACATTTTCAGTGCTGCTCACCAGCCCGTTTCAGCAGCTTCTTGCAGCGCTCCGACAAATGCACCACCCGCAGATGCTTGCCCGCCTTGGCATAGCGCTCGCGCAGGGTCTTCAATGCCGCAACCGCCGAATAATCGACAAAGCTCAGGTGCTGGCAATCCAGGGTCACCTTGGCCGGATCGCCCGCCGGGTCGAACTGGCCGAGAAACGGCGTGGTCGAGGCGAAGAACAGCGTGCCATGCACCTGGTAATGCTTGCCCCCTTCCGCGTCCTCATGGCTGTCGGCGTACAGTTCGCGGGCATGCTGCCAGGCGAAGTTCAGCGCCGCGATGACCACGCCGAACAGCACGGCCGTGGCCAGGTCGGTGAACACCGTGACCACGGTGACCGCGATGATCGCCAGCACGTCGCTCACCGGCACCTTGTGCAGCACCCGCAAGGATGCCCAGGCGAAGGTCTGCTGGGCCACCACGAACATCACCCCGACCAGCGCCGCCAGTGGAATACGCTCGATCAGCGGTGACAGGAACAAGACGAACAGCAGGATCATCACCCCCGCCACCACGCCCGACAGCCGGCCACGGCCATTGGAACTGAGGTTGATCACGGTCTGGCCGATCATCGCGCAGCCGCCCATGCCACCGCACAGGCCGGAAACCACGTTGGCCGCGCCCAGGGCCACGCACTCACGGTCCGGGAAGCCGCGGCTCTCGGTGACCTCGTCGGTCAGGTTGAGGGTCAGCAGGGTTTCCAGCAGGCCGACCATGGCCATCAGCACCGCATAGGGGGCGATGATCTTGAAGGTTTCGAGGTTCCACGGCACCTGCGGCAGGGCCAGTCGTGGCAGGCCGCCGGCAATATGGGCCATGTCGCCGAGGGTGCGGGTCGGCAGATCGAGCAGGTACACCAGCACGCCGACACCGAGAATCGCCACCAGTGCCGGTGGCACTGCGCGGGTCAGCTTCGGCAGCAGGTAGACCACCAGCATGGTCAGCACCACCAAGCCGATCATCAGGTACAGCGGCGCGCCGCCGAGCCAGTGCTCACCTTCCTTGAAGTGTTCCAGCTGGGCCGTGGCGATGACGATCGCCAGGCCGTTGACGAAGCCGAGCATCACCGGGTACGGCACCAGGCGCACCAGCTTGCCCAGGCGCAGCAGGCCGAACAGGATCATCACCGCGCCACCCAGCAATACCGTGGCCAACAGGTACTGCACACCGTGCTGCACCACCAGGGCAACGATCACCACGGCCATGGAGCCTGCTGCACCGGAGATCATCCCTGGTCGACCGCCGAACAGCGCGGTCAGGGTACAGATGATGAAGGCGCCATACAGGCCCATCAGTGGGTTGAGATGGGCCACCAGGGCAAAGGCGATGCATTCGGGCACCAAGGCGAACGAGGTGGTCAGGCCGGCAAGCAGATCGGCGCGTAGTCGGGCGGGTTTCATGGGCATCCTGTGCTGCGGTCCGAATGGACACTACGGAAAAACAAGGGGCGCGATGTTACGGAATTTGTCCGACAGCAGCCACCGCGATACAGGCATGAACGCCCCGCCGTGATCCAGGCCCGGCAAACTCGCGACAAATTTGCCATCATGTCGACTCCACCTGCGGAGATCATGGACATGCCGCTACGCCCTCTTTTCGCCACCCTGCTGCTGGTCGCCAGCCTCACCGCCCAGGCCGCCACCGAAGTGGTGCCCCTGCAGCACCGCAGCAGCGCCGAGCTGCTGCCCGCCGCGCAATCGTTCATCGGCCGTGACGGCACGGTCAGCGCCTTCGAGAACAAGCTGATCGTCAACGCCAGCCCCGAGCGCATCGATGACCTGCGCACGCTGTTGCAACAGCTGGACACCGCGCCCAAGCGCCTGCTGATCAGCGTCGACAATGACGACAGCAACTACCAGGACAACCGTGGCAATGGCCGGGTCATCCACTACGGCACCAGCAACCGCGACGGCGGCATGCAGCAGATCCAGGCCAGCGAAGGCCAGCCGGCGCTGATCCAGATCGGCCAGAGCATCCCGATCACCAGCACCAGCACCGACGGCTACGGGCGCATCCAGAGCAACACCGAATACCGCAACGTGACCCAGGGTTTCTACGTCACGCCGACCCTGAGCGGAGAAACCGTTCGTCTGCAAATAACCACCAATAATGACCGAATGAGCCAGGAACGGGCCGATGTAGTGAAAGTGCAAAGTACCGACACGACAATTACCGGCAGGCTCGGCGAGTGGATCACCCTGGCCGGTTACAACCAGCAGAGCCAAGCCGGCCGCGATCCGTCAAGCCGTACTTACAGCACCCAACGGGGTGAAAACATGACATTGCGGGTCAAAGTCGACCTTCTGGACTGATCCCAGGCAATTCAAGGCCTCGACCCAAGGCCTTGAAACTGACCGTCGAGTCGCACTAGACCAAAGATGTAGTAAGTAGAAAAAAGCACTACAAAAGCGTTGACAGGCACTTTTTGGCAAGGGCATGATGGCCTCGCTCCCGCTAATCAGGGGCCCTGGCAAGGGCCTTCGAGGCGCACTCCCAGCACCCCTGGAGGCACCTCGTGTCTATACGGCCCACAAGGCGGTTCGACGGGATTGCGACTGCAACGAGAAGTTGTCCCGAGGGACGGAAGCGCATCACCGCAGTACTGGCAATCGCGTCGCACCGCAGCAAGGCAACCACGAGCCGACCTGCCGGAGCACCCTTGTGCCTGGCCTGCCCCCTCTTCCCCTTCGAGCCTTTGCGTTCGCCGCCGCACTCCCCCGGACAGGACAGCCGCCAGGTCCCTGATCTGCCCCGAGCATCAGCACAATTAACCCAAGATCGATGCGACGAGGTTTATTTCCATGGCACTGACACGCGAACAGCAAATTGCAGCCCTCGAGAAAGACTGGGCCGAGAACCCGCGCTGGAAAGGCGTGACCCGTACCTACACCGCCGCCGATGTCGTTCGCCTGCGTGGCTCCATCCAACCGGAGCACACCCTGGCCCGCCTGGGTGCAGAAAAACTGTGGAAGCTGGTCACCCAGGGTGCCCACCCGTCCTTCCGCCCGGAAAAAGATTTCGTCAACTGCATGGGCGCCCTCACCGGCGGCCAGGCGGTGCAGCAGGTCAAGGCCGGCATCCAGGCCATCTACCTGTCCGGCTGGCAGGTTGCCGCCGACAACAACTCCGCCGAGTCCATGTACCCTGACCAGTCGCTGTACCCGGTCGACTCGGTACCGACCGTGGTCAAGCGCATCAACAACTCGTTCCGCCGCGCCGACCAGATCCAGTGGAAAGCCGGCAAGAACCCGGGCGACGAAGGCTACATCGACTACTTCGCGCCGATCGTGGCCGACGCCGAAGCCGGTTTCGGCGGCGTGCTGAACGCCTACGAGCTGATGAAGAACATGATCGAAGCGGGCGCCGCCGGCGTGCACTTCGAAGACCAGCTGGCTTCGGTCAAGAAATGCGGCCACATGGGCGGCAAGGTCCTGGTACCGACCCAGGAAGCCGTGCAGAAGCTGGTGGCCGCCCGCCTGGCGGCGGACGTTTCCGGCGTGCCGACCATCATCCTGGCCCGTACCGACGCCAACGCCGCCGACCTGCTGACCAGCGACTGCGACCCGTACGACCAGCCTTTCGTGATCGGCGAGCGTACCCGTGAAGGCTTCTACAAGGTGCGCGCCGGCCTCGACCAGGCCATCTCCCGCGGCCTGGCCTACGCCCCTTACGCCGACCTGATCTGGTGCGAAACCGCCAAGCCGGACCTGGACGAGGCTCGCCGTTTCGCCGAGGCGATCAAGAAGGAATACCCGGACCAGATCCTGTCGTACAACTGCTCGCCTTCCTTCAACTGGAAGAAGAACCTGGACGACGCGACCATCGCCAAGTTCCAGCGCGAGCTGTCGGCCATGGGCTACAAGCACCAGTTCATCACCCTGGCCGGCATCCACAACATGTGGCACGGCATGTTCAACCTGGCGCACGACTACGCCCGCAACGACATGACCGCCTACGTGAAGCTGCAGGAGCAGGAGTTCGCCGACGCCAGCAAGGGCTACACCTTCGTTGCGCACCAGCAGGAAGTGGGCACTGGCTACTTCGACGACATGACCACCGTGATCCAGGGTGGCGCATCGTCGGTGACCGCACTGACCGGCTCGACCGAGGAAGAGCAGTTCCACTAATAGTGGGTGGCTGATCGAGAAAGGCCCGGGGCTTGCGAGCGTCCCGGGCCTTTGTTTTTCCTGTGACGGCCCTTTCGCGGGTAAACCCGCTCCCACAGAGGTATGCGGCTCCCTGTGGGAGCGGGTTTACCCGCGAAAGGGCCGGCACAGGCCGAGGCAAAACCCAGGATCAGAGCTATGCTTCAGGCAGCCCAGCAGCAAGGACCGCCCATGCCCCGTCCAAGCCACCTGATGATGCTCACCCTGGCCGCCGCCGTCCTCTATCTATATGCACTGGCCAGCGTCAATCCCCTGCTCGGCCTGCTGGCCAAACCCATTCCGGTGCTGGCCCTGATCGCCTGGCTGCGCAGCGCCCCGGCCACGACTTATCGCCGCTGGATCACCATCGGCCTGGCCCTCTCGGCCATCGGCGACATTCTGCTGGCGATCCCCACCGACCTGTTCGTGTTCGGCCTGGCGGCCTTCCTCTGCGCCCACCTGGCCTACCTGCGCGCCTATTGCGGCAAGACCCTGCGACCCGCCCTGCCAGCACTGCTGCTGAGCGCCGTCACCGGCATCGCCCTGCTTGGCGTGCTCGCCAGCCACGGCCTCGGCCCGCTATTGATCCCGGTGTCGATCTACGCGCTGGCCATCAGCGCCATGCTCTGGCGCGCCTTGGCCTGTGGCGGTATCGCCGCCCTCGGCGCTTGCCTGTTCGTGTTCTCCGACAGCCTGATCGGCATCGACCGCTTCGTCAGCCCGTTCAGCGCCGCGCCGTACCTGATCATCCTCGCCTACTGGCTCGGCCAGTGGGCAATCGCATCGTCTGCATCCCGGGGCTCAATCGATAAAGTATTGACCCAGAGCGGTGCGCGAGGCGTCGGAAGCTGCTAGAACACGAGTCTTTCGCATTTGCAAGTAGGGGGAATCGGCAGATGAACTTTACAAGGCCCAGAAGAGCCCAATTACATACCACCCAGACAAATGATATTAATTATCATTACGCAAGTTGCAATTCGTTACCAGTCGCAAGAAACATAATTAACAAAACCACGTGCAATGCCCGAATCTCAAGGCTTTCAGCGAGTTAGACGCTGGTTTTGTACTAAATCCTACGAATAAATTTGCAACGGAAATTGTACTTGCGCCGGGTTTACCCATAAAATCAGCGCGATTGATTCAGCTGCGACATTTGGTCACTGCACCTGCGACACCACGTCGCCGCTCTACTTATTTCAGACTGCAGAGCTGGGTCTCTGTATAAGGATTTCTAGCATGTCCGATTCGGCAGGACTCATCGCCCACAACTGGGGCTTTGCCATCTTCCTTCTGGGTGTCGTCGGCCTGTGTGCCTTCATGCTCGGCCTCTCCAGCCTGCTCGGTAGCAAGGCCTGGGGCCGCGCCAAGAACGAACCCTTCGAATCCGGCATGCTGCCCGTCGGCAGCGCCCGCCTGCGCCTGTCCGCCAAATTCTATCTGGTCGCGATGCTGTTCGTGATCTTCGATATCGAAGCCCTCTTCCTGTATGCATGGTCTGTGTCCGTCCGCGAAAGCGGCTGGACCGGATTCGTCGAAGCACTCGTTTTCATAGCAATTCTGTTGGCTGGTCTTGTCTACCTATGGCGCGTCGGAGCTCTTGACTGGGCACCCGAAGGTCGCCGCAAGCGGCAAGCGAAGCTGAAACAATGAGGCTTTGGCAATGCAATACAATCTCACCAGAATCGATCCGGATGCGCCCAACGAGCAATACCCGGTAGGTGATCGGGAAACCGTCACCGACCAGCTGCTCGAAGACCAGGTCCACAAGAACATCTACATGGGGAAACTCGAAGATGTGCTGCGTGGCGCGGTCAACTGGGGTCGCAAGAACTCCCTCTGGCCGTACAACTTCGGCCTGTCCTGCTGCTACGTGGAAATGACCACGGCCTTCACGGCGCCCCACGACATCGCCCGCTTCGGCGCCGAAGTCATCCGGGCATCGCCGCGTCAGGCCGACTTCATGGTCATCGCCGGTACCTGCTTCGTGAAGATGGCGCCGATCATCCAGCGTCTGTACGAGCAGATGCTCGAGCCCAAGTGGGTCATCTCCATGGGTTCGTGCGCCAACTCCGGTGGCATGTACGACATCTACTCGGTCGTTCAGGGGGTCGACAAGTTCCTCCCCGTGGACGTCTACGTGCCTGGCTGCCCGCCGCGCCCCGAGGCATTCCTGCAAGGCCTGATGCTGCTGCAGGAGTCCATCGGCCAAGAGCGACGCCCGCTTTCCTGGGTCGTTGGTGATCAAGGCATCTACCGTGCCGAGATGCCAGCCCAGAAAGACCTGCGTCGTGAACAGCGCATTGCGGTAACCAACCTGCGCAGCCCCGACGAAGTCTGATCCAGCGACCTGCCGCCCGCTCCCCGAGGAGCCGGCGGCCTGGCTTCATTCTTAACGCTGACCCAAAGCGACCGAGACCATGACAGCGGACAACGCTATTTATATTCCGCCTTACAAGGCTGACGACCAGGATGTGGTCGTCGAACTGCACAACCGCTTCGGCGCCGACGCTTTCGTCGCCCAGGAAACCCGCACCGGCATGCCGGTACTGTGGGTTAAGCGTGCCCAGCTCAAAGAAGTGCTCTCTTTCCTGCGCAACGTCGCCAAACCGTACAGCATGCTGTACGACCTGCACGGCGTCGACGAGCGCCTGCGCACCCAGCGCCGCGGCCTGCCTGCCGCCGACTTCAGCGTGTTCTACCACCTGCTGTCGGTCGAGCGTAACAGCGACGTGATGATCAAGGTGTCGCTCAGCGAAGGCGACCTGAACCTGCCGACCGTGACCGGTATCTGGCCGAACGCCAACTGGTACGAGCGTGAAGTCTGGGACATGTTCGGCATCGATTTCGCCGGCCACCCGCACCTGAGCCGCATCATGATGCCGCCCACCTGGGAAGGCCACCCGCTGCGCAAGGACTACCCGGCGCGCGCCACCGAGTTCGACCCGTACAGCCTGACCCTGGCCAAGCAGCAGCTCGAAGAGGAATCGGCACGCTTCAACCCGGAAGCCTGGGGCATGAAGCGTCACGGCGCCAACGAGGACTACATGTTCCTCAACCTCGGCCCGAACCACCCTTCTGCCCACGGCGCGTTCCGTATCGTCCTGCAGCTGGACGGTGAAGAGATCGTCGACTGCGTGCCGGACATCGGCTATCACCACCGTGGTGCCGAGAAGATGGCCGAGCGCCAGTCCTGGCACAGCTTCATCCCCTACACCGACCGTATCGACTACCTCGGTGGGGTGATGAACAACCTGCCGTACGTGCTCGCGGTGGAGAAGCTGGCCGGCATCAAGGTGCCGCAGAAGGTCGACGTGATCCGCATCATGCTGGCCGAGTTCTTCCGCATCACCAGCCACCTGCTGTTCCTGGGTACCTACATCCAGGACGTCGGCGCCATGACCCCGGTGTTCTTCACCTTCACCGACCGCCAGCGTGCCTACACCGTGATCGAGGCGATCACCGGTTTCCGCCTGCACCCGGCCTGGTACCGCATCGGTGGTGTCGCCCACGACCTGCCGCGCGGCTGGGACAAGCTGGTCAAGGACTTCGTCGAATGGCTGCCCAAGCGCCTCGACGAGTACACCAAGGCCGCCCTGCAGAACAGCATCCTCAAGGGCCGTACCATCGGCGTCGCCGCCTACAACACCAAGCAAGCCCTGGAGTGGGGCACCACCGGTGCCGGCCTGCGTTCCACCGGTTGCGACTTCGACCTGCGCAAGGCGCGCCCGTACTCCGGCTACGAGAACTTCGAGTTCGAAGTGCCGCTGGCCCACAACGGCGATGCCTACGATCGCTGCATGGTCCGTGTCGAGGAGATGCGCCAGAGTATCCGCATCATCGACCAGTGCCTGCGCAACATGCCGGAAGGCCCGTACAAGGCGGACCACCCGCTGACCACGCCGCCGCCGAAAGAGCGCACCCTGCAGCACATCGAGACCCTGATCACGCACTTCCTGCAAGTCTCGTGGGGCCCGGTCATGCCGGCCAACGAGTCGTTCCAGATGATCGAGGCGACCAAGGGCATCAACAGTTACTACCTGACGAGCGATGGCGGCACCATGAGCTACCGCACCCGGATCCGTACCCCGAGCTACCCGCACCTGCAGCAGATCCCTTCGGTGATCAAAGGCAGCATGGTCGCCGACCTCATTGCGTACCTGGGCAGTATCGACTTCGTTATGGCTGACGTGGACCGCTAAGCATGAACAGCACGCTTATCCAGACAGACCGTTTCGCCCTGAGCGAAACCGAGCGCTCGGCCATCGAGCACGAAATGCATCACTACGAGGACCCGCGCGCGGCGTCCATCGAAGCCCTGAAGATCGTCCAGAAGGAACGTGGCTGGGTGCCGGACGGCGCCATCCACGCCATCGGCGAGGTGCTGGGCATCCCGGCCAGCGATGTCGAAGGCGTCGCTACCTTCTACAGCCAGATCTTCCGCCAGCCGGTCGGCCGCCACATCATCCGCGTGTGCGACAGCATGGTCTGCTACATCGGCGGCCATGAATCGGTGGTCAGCCAGATCCAGAGCGAACTGGGCATCGGCCTCGGCCAGACCACCGCGGACGGGCGTTTCACCCTGCTGCCGGTGTGCTGCCTGGGCAACTGCGACAAGGCCCCGGCGCTGATGATCGACGACGATACCTTTGGCGACGTGCAGCCCGCTGGCGTTACCAAGCTGCTGGAGGGCTACGTATGACCATTACTTCCTTCGGCCCGGCCAACCGCATTGCGCGCACGGCCGAAACCCATCCGCTGACCTGGCGCCTGCGTGACGACGGCGAGCCGGTCTGGCTGGCCGAGTACCAGTCGAAGAACGGCTACGCCGCCGCGCGCAAGGCGCTGGCCGACATGTCCGCCGACGACATCGTGCAGAACGTCAAGGACTCCGGCCTCAAGGGCCGCGGCGGCGCAGGCTTCCCCACTGGCGTGAAGTGGGGCCTGATGCCCAAAGACGAATCCATGAACATCCGCTACCTGCTGTGCAACGCGGACGAAATGGAGCCGAACACCTGGAAGGACCGCATGCTGATGGAGCAACAGCCCCATCTGCTGGTCGAGGGCATGCTGATCAGCGCCCGCGCCCTGAAGGCCTACCGTGGCTACATCTTCCTGCGTGGCGAATACACCACCGCGGCGAAGAACCTCAACCGCGCCATCGACGAAGCCAAGGCCGCAGGCCTGCTGGGCAAGAACATCCTGGGCAGCGGTTTCGATTTCGAGCTGTTCGTGCACACCGGTGCCGGGCGCTACATCTGCGGTGAAGAAACCGCGCTGATCAACTCGCTGGAAGGCCGCCGCGCCAACCCGCGCTCCAAGCCGCCCTTCCCTGCCGCCGTTGGCGTGTGGGGCAAGCCGACCTGCGTGAACAACGTCGAGACCCTGTGCAACGTGCCGGCGATCGTCGCCAACGGCAACGACTGGTACAAGTCGCTGGCCCGCGAAGGCAGCGAAGACCACGGCACCAAGCTGATGGGCTTCTCCGGCAAGGTGAAGAACCCGGGCCTCTGGGAACTGCCGTTCGGCGTCACCGCCCGCGAGCTGTTCGAAGACTACGCCGGTGGCATGCGCGACGGCTTCAAGCTCAAGTGCTGGCAGCCAGGCGGCGCCGGTACCGGCTTCCTGCTGCCCGAGCACCTCGACGCGCAGATGTACGCCGGTGGCATCGCCAAGGTCGGCACCCGCATGGGTACGGGCCTGGCCATGGCGGTCGACGATAGCGTCAACATGGTCTCGCTGCTGCGCAACATGGAAGAGTTCTTTGCCCGCGAGTCGTGCGGCTGGTGCACCCCGTGCCGTGACGGCCTGCCGTGGAGCGTGAAGATGCTGCGCGCGCTGGAGAACGGCCAGGGCCGCGCCGAGGACATCGAGACGCTGCTGGGGCTGGTCAACTTCCTCGGCCCAGGCCGCACCTTCTGTGCTCACGCACCAGGTGCCGTCGAGCCATTGGGCAGTGCCATCAAGTACTTCCGGTCCGAGTTCGAGGCCGGTGTCGCGCCAGCAAGCGCTGCCGACACCCTGCGCCCTAACCTGGCCAAGCCGATTGTGGTCGGCGCATAAAAAGATAGAAAGCGGGTGGTCCGTGCCACCCGCCAGCCTGCTGGCCGGCCCGCATGACGCGTGGCGTGCCGCAGGCGTACAGATTTCCATTAGCCACGCCCGCTCACGCGGGCCAACGAAGAACTTTGAACAATGGCCACTATCCACGTAGACGGCAAAGCGCTCGAAGTCAACGGTGCAGACAACCTGTTACAGGCCTGTCTGTCACTCGGCCTCGATATTCCCTATTTCTGCTGGCACCCGGCGCTCGGTAGCGTCGGCGCCTGCCGGCAGTGTGCGGTCAAGCAGTACACCGACGAGAACGACACCCGCGGTCGTATCGTCATGTCCTGCATGACCCCTGCCTCCGACGGCACCTGGATCTCCATCGAGGATGAAGAGTCCAAGGCGTTTCGCGCCAGCGTCGTCGAATGGCTGATGACCAACCACCCGCACGACTGCCCGGTGTGCGAGGAAGGCGGTCACTGCCACCTGCAGGACATGACGGTAATGACCGGCCACAACGAGCGCCGCTACCGTTTCACCAAGCGTACCCACCAGAACCAGGACCTCGGCCCGTTCATCGCCCATGAGATGAACCGCTGCATCGCCTGCTACCGCTGCGTGCGCTACTACAAGGACTATGCCGGTGGTACCGACCTGGGCGTCTACGGCGCCCACGACAACGTGTACTTCGGCCGCGTCGAGGACGGCGTGCTGGAGAGCGAGTTCTCCGGCAACCTGACCGAGGTCTGCCCGACCGGCGTGTTCACCGACAAGACCCACTCCGAGCGTTACAACCGCAAGTGGGACATGCAGTTCGCCCCGAGCATCTGCCACGGCTGCTCCAGCGGTTGCAACATCAGCCCGGGCGAGCGCTACGGCGAACTTCGCCGGGTCGAGAACCGCTTCAACGGTTCGGTGAACCAGTACTTCCTGTGCGACCGCGGCCGCTTCGGCTACGGCTACGTCAACCGCAAGGATCGCCCGCGCCAGCCACGCCTGGCCGACGGTACCAAGCTGGGCCTGGACGCCGCCCTGGACAAGGCCGCCGACCTGCTGCGCGGACGCACCATCGTCGGTATCGGCTCGCCACGCGCCAGCCTCGAAAGCAACTACGGTCTGCGTGAGCTGGTCGGCGCCGACTACTTCTACTCCGGTATGGAAGCCGGCGAGCTGGCCCGCGTGCGCCTGGCCCTGAACGTGCTGAACAACAGCCCGCTGCCGGTGCCGACCCTGCGCGACATCGAAAAACACGACGCCGTGCTGGTGCTCGGTGAAGACCTGACGCAAACGGCAGCGCGGGTTGCCCTGGCCGTGCGCCAGGCGACCAAAGGCAAGGCCGAAGCCATGGCCGATGCCATGCGCGTTCAGCCTTGGCTGGATGCTGCCGTGAAGAACATCGGCCAGCACGCGCTGTACCCGCTGTTCATCGCCTCGCTGGCGGAAACCAAGCTCGACGACGTCGCCGAAGAATGCGTGCATGCGGCCCCGGCCGACCTGGCGCGCCTGGGCTTCGCCGTGGCCAACGCCATCGACCCGAGCGCCCCGGCCGTCGAAGGCCTGGACGCCGAAGCCAAAGCCCTGGCCCAGCGCATCGCCGACGCCCTGGTCGCCGCCAAGCGCCCACTGGTGGTCGCCGGTACTTCCCTGGCCGACCCGGCGCTGATCGAAGCCGCCGCCAACATCGCCAAGGCCCTCAAGCTGCGCGAGAAGGACGGTTCGCTGAGCCTGGTCGTCCCTGAGGCCAACAGCCTCGGCCTGGCCATGCTCGGTGGCGAATCGGTCGACGCTGCGCTGGACGCCGTCATCAGCGGCAAGGCCGACGCCATCGTGGTCCTGGAAAACGACCTGTATGCCCGCGTTCCGGCGGCCAAGGTCGACGCAGCCCTGGCCGCGGCCAAGGTGGTGATCGTCGCCGACCACTCGAAAACCCCGACGGTCGACCGCGCCCACCTGGTGCTGCCGGCCGCCTCGTTCGCCGAAGGCGACGGCACCCTGGTCAGCCAGGAAGGCCGCGCCCAGCGCTTCTTCCAGGTGTTCGACCCGCAGTACCTGGACAGCAGCATCCAGATCCACGAAGGCTGGCGCTGGATGCACGCCCTGCGTGCCACCCTGCTCAACAAGCCGGTCGACTGGACCCAGCTGGACCACGTCACCAGCGCCTGCGCCGAAGCCGCCCCGCAACTGGCCGGCATCGTCAACGCAGCGCCAAGCGCCGCGTTCCGCATCAAGGGCATGAAGCTGGCCCGCGAGCCGCTGCGCTACTCCGGCCGTACCGCCATGCGCGCCAACATCAGCGTGCACGAGCCGCGTACCCCACAGGACAAGGACAGCGCATTCGCCTTCTCCATGGAAGGCTACTCGGGCTCGGCCGAACCGCGCCAGCAAGTGCCGTTCGCCTGGTCGCCGGGCTGGAACTCGCCGCAGGCCTGGAACAAGTTCCAGGACGAGGTCGGTGGCCACCTGCGTGCCGGTGACCCGGGCGTGCGCCTGATCGAATCGCAAGGCGATCGCCTGAACTGGTTCAACGGCGTTCCGGGTGCCTTCAACCCGGCCCGAGGCACCTGGACCGCGGTACCGTTCTTCCACCTGTTCGGCAGCGAAGAGAGCTCCTCGCGCGCCGCTCCGGTGCAGGAGCGCATCCCGGCCGCCTACGTCGCCCTGGCCAAGTCCGAAGCCGACCGCCTGGGTGTCAACGAAGGCGCCCTGCTCAGCCTGAACGTGGCAGGCCAGGCCCTGCGCCTGCCGCTGCGCATCAATGAAGCACTGGGCGCTGGCCTGGTTGCCCTGCCCAAAGGCCTGGCCGGCATCCCGCCTGCCATCTTCGGTGCATCCGTCGAAGGTCTGCAGGAGGCAGCACAATGAGCTGGTTCACCCCCGAAGTGATCGATGTGATCCTCACCGTGGTCCGGGCCATCGTGGTCCTGCTCGCGGTGGTGGTCTGCGGCGCGCTGCTCAGCTTCGTCGAGCGCCGCCTGCTGGGCTGGTGGCAGGACCGTTACGGTCCGAACCGCGTCGGCCCGTTCGGCATGTTCCAGATCGCTGCCGACATGCTGAAGATGTTCTTCAAGGAAGACTGGAACCCGCCCTTCGTCGATCGCATGATCTTCACCCTGGCACCGGTCGTGGCCATGAGTGCCCTGCTGATCGCCTTCTGCGTGATCCCGATCACCCCGCTGTGGGGCGTCGCCGACCTGAACATCGGCCTGCTGTTCTTCTTCGCCATGGCCGGCCTGTCGGTCTACGCGGTGCTGTTCGCCGGCTGGTCGTCGAACAACAAGTACGCCCTGCTGGGCAGCTTGCGTGCCTCGGCGCAGACCGTGTCGTACGAAGTGTTCCTGGGCCTGGCGCTGATGGGCGTGGTGGTGCAGGTGGGTTCGTTCAACATGCGCGACATCGTTGAATACCAGGCGCAGAACCTGTGGTTCATCATTCCGCAGTTCTTCGGCTTCTGCACCTTCTTCATCGCTGGCGTCGCCGTGACTCACCGTCACCCGTTCGACCAGCCGGAAGCGGAACAGGAACTGGCCGACGGCTACCACATCGAGTATGCCGGCATGAAATGGGGCATGTTCTTCGTCGGTGAGTACATCGGCATCATCCTCATCTCGGCGCTGCTGGTGACCCTGTTCTTCGGCGGCTGGCACGGCCCGTTCGGCATCCTGCCGCAACTGTCGTTCCTGTGGTTCGCGCTGAAGACCGCGTTCTTCATCATGCTGTTCATCCTGCTGCGCGCCTCGATCCCGCGCCCGCGCTATGACCAGGTGATGGACTTCAGCTGGAAGTTCTGCCTGCCGCTGACCCTGATCAATTTGCTGGTGACCGCTGCGATCGTGCTCTACAACACGCCAGCCGTCGCGGCCCAGTGAGGATTTGACCCATGTTCAAGTATATCGGCGACATCGTTAAGGGCACCGGCACCCAGCTGCGCAGCCTGGCAATGGTGTTCTCCCACGGGTTCCGCAAGCGCGACACCCTGCAGTACCCCGAAGAACCCGTGTACCTGCCGCCGCGCTACCGCGGCCGCATCGTCCTCACCCGCGACCCCGACGGCGAGGAGCGCTGCGTGGCGTGCAACCTCTGCGCGGTGGCCTGCCCGGTCGGCTGCATCTCGCTGCAGAAGGCCGAGACCGAGGACGGCCGCTGGTACCCGGAGTTCTTCCGCATCAACTTCTCGCGCTGCATCTTCTGCGGCCTGTGCGAAGAAGCGTGCCCGACCACCGCGATCCAGCTGACTCCGGATTTCGAAATGGCCGAGTTCAAGCGTCAGGACCTGGTGTACGAGAAAGAAGATCTGCTGATCTCCGGCCCCGGCAAGAACCCTGACTACAACTTCTACCGTGTTGCGGGTATGGCGATCGCTGGCAAGCCGAAGGGCTCTGCGCAGAACGAAGCCGAGCCGATCAACGTGAAGAGCTTGCTCCCATAAGGACCGAATGATGGAATTCGCTTTCTATTTCGCATCCGGGATCGCCGTGGTCTCCACCCTTCGGGTGGTGACCGGGACCAACCCCGTGCACGCCTTGCTGTACCTGATCATTTCGCTGATTTCCGTGGCGATGATCTTCTTTGCCCTGGGTGCGCCGTTCGCCGGCGCCCTGGAAGTGATCGCCTACGCCGGCGCCATCATGGTGCTGTTCGTGTTCGTGGTGATGATGCTCAACCTCGGGCCGGCTTCGGTGGCCCAGGAGCGCGGCTGGCTCAAGCCCGGCATCTGGGCGGGGCCGGTGATCCTCGCCGCCCTGCTGCTGCTGGAGCTGCTGTACGTGCTGTTCGTCTCGCCGAGTGGCGCGGCCATCAGCGGTACCACGGTCAGCGCGAAAGAAGTGGGTATCAGCCTGTTCGGCCCGTACCTGCTGGTGGTCGAACTGGCTTCGATGCTGCTGCTCGCGGCAGCCGTCACCGCCTTCCACCTGGGCCGCAACGAGGCGAAGGAGTAAATCATGGGTGCTATCCCTCTCGAGCATGGTCTGGCGGTCGCCGGCATCCTGTTCTGCTTAGGTCTGGTTGGCCTGATGGTCCGCCGCAACATCCTCTTCGTGCTCATGAGCCTGGAAGTCATGATGAACGCATCCGCACTGGCGTTCATCGTCGCCGGTGCCCGTTGGGTGCAGCCCGACGGCCAGATCATGTTCATTCTGGTGATCAGCCTGGCAGCCGCCGAGGCCAGCATTGGCCTGGCGATCCTGCTGCAGCTGTATCGCCGCTTCCACACTCTCGACATCGATGCTGCCAGTGAGATGCGCGGATGAACCTTCTCTTCCTGACTTTCGTCTTCCCCCTCGTCGGCTTCCTGCTGCTGTCGTTCTCGCGCGGGCGGTTCTCGGAGAACCTGTCGGCGCTGATCGGCGTCGGCTCGGTGGGCCTCTCGGCCGCCACCGCCGCCTACGTGATCTGGCAGTTCAACGTCGCCCCGCCTGAAGGCGGCGCGTACAGCCAGCTGCTGTGGCAGTGGATGTCGGTGGACGGCTTCGCGCCGAACTTCACCCTGTACCTGGACGGCCTGTCGGTGACCATGCTCGGCGTGGTCACCGGTGTCGGCTTCCTGATCCACCTGTTCGCCTCCTGGTACATGCGTGGCGAAGCCGGCTACTCGCGCTTCTTCTCGTACACCAACCTGTTCATCGCCAGCATGCTGTTCCTGATCCTCGGCGATAACCTGCTGTTCATCTACTTCGGCTGGGAAGGCGTGGGCCTGTGCTCGTACCTGTTGATCGGTTTCTACTACAGCAACCGCAACAACGGTAACGCGGCGCTCAAGGCGTTCATCGTCACCCGCATCGGCGACGTGTTCATGGCCATCGGCCTGTTTATCCTGTTCGCCCAGCTGGGTACCCTGAACGTTCAGGAGCTGCTGGTGCTGGCGCCGCAGAAGTTCAAGGCCGGCGACACCTGGATGGTGCTGGCGACCCTGATGCTGCTGGGTGGCGCGGTCGGTAAATCGGCCCAGCTGCCGCTGCAGACCTGGCTGGCCGACGCGATGGCGGGCCCGACGCCGGTTTCGGCACTGATCCACGCCGCAACCATGGTGACCGCGGGCGTGTACCTGATCGCCCGTACCAACGGCCTGTTCCTGCTGGCCCCGGACATCCTCCACCTGGTGGGCGTGGTCGGCGGCGTGACCCTGGTACTGGCCGGCTTTGCCGCGCTGGTGCAGACCGACATCAAGCGTATCCTCGCCTACTCGACCATGAGCCAGATCGGCTACATGTTCCTGGCCCTGGGCGTCGGTGCCTGGGACGCGGCGATCTTCCACCTGATGACCCACGCCTTCTTCAAGGCCCTGCTGTTCCTTGCCTCCGGTGCGGTGATCGTTGCCTGCCACCACGAGCAGAACATCTTCAAGATGGGCGGCCTGTGGAAGAAACTGCCGCTGGCCTACGCCAGCTTCGTGGTCGGTGGCGCTGCCCTGGCCGCCCTGCCGATCGTGACCGTGGGCTTCTACTCCAAGGACGAGATCCTCTGGGAAGCCTTCGCCAGCGGCAACACCGGCCTGCTGTACGCCGGCCTGGTCGGCGCGTTCATGACCTCGCTGTACACCTTCCGCCTGATCTTCATCGCCTTCCACGGCGAAGCCAAGACCGAAGCCCACGCCGGCCACGGCATCAGCCACTGGCTGCCGCTGGGCGTGCTGATCGTGCTGTCGACCTTCGTCGGCGCCTGGATCACCCCGCCGCTGGCCGGTGTGCTGCCGGAAAGCGCCGGCCACGCCGGTGGCGAAGCCAAGCACGCGCTGGAGATCACCTCGGGTGCCATCGCCATCGCCGGTATCCTGCTGTCGGCCCTGCTGTTCCTCGGCAAGCGCCGCTTCGTCAGCGCCGTCGCCAACAGCGGCATCGGCCGTGTGCTGTCGGCCTGGTGGTTCGCCGCCTGGGGCTTCGACTGGATCTACGACAAGCTGTTCGTCAAACCTTACCTGCTGATCAGCCACGTCCTGCGCAAGGATCCGGTTGACCGCAGCATCGGCCTGATCCCTCGCCTGGCCCGCGGCGGCAACGTCGCCATGAGCAAGACCGAGACCGGCCAGCTGCGCTGGTACACCGCTTCGATCGCCGTTGGCGCAGTGCTGGTACTCGGCGCTGTGGTAGTGGCTGCGGTAAACCCATGAACTTTGCGAACCTTGCGACTCTGCGAAAGGAAACCAACCCGTCATGATTTTGCCTTGGCTGATCCTGATCCCCTTCATCGGCGGCCTCCTGTGCTGGCTGGGTGAGCGCTTCGGCGCCACCCTGCCGCGCTGGATCGCGCTGCTGACCATGTCCCTGCTGCTAGGCATCGGCCTGTGGCTGTGGGCGCACGGCGACTACACCCTGGCCCCTGCCCCGGGCGCCGAACCCCACTGGGCCGTGGAATACAAAGTCCAGTGGATCCAGCGCTTCGGCATCAGCATCCACCTGGCCCTCGACGGCCTGTCGCTGCTGATGATCCTGCTCACCGGCCTGCTCGGTGTGCTGTCGGTACTGTGCTCCTGGAAAGAGATCCAGCGCCACGTCGGCTTCTTCCACCTCAACCTGATGTGGATCCTCGGCGGCGTGGTCGGTGTGTTCCTGGCCCTGGACCTGTTCCTGTTCTTCTTCTTCTGGGAAATGATGCTGGTGCCGATGTACTTCCTCATCGCGCTCTGGGGTCACAGCTCGGCGGATGGCAAGAAGACCCGGATCTACGCCGCCACCAAGTTCTTCATCTTCACCCAGGCCAGCGGCCTGATCATGCTGGTGGCGATCCTCGGCCTGGTGCTGGTCAACTACAGCAACACCGGGGTGATCACCTTCAACTACAGCGACCTGCTCAAGGCGCAGCTGCCGGCCGGTACCGAGTACCTGCTGATGCTGGGCTTCTTCATCGCCTTCGCGGTGAAACTGCCGGTGGTGCCGTTCCACTCCTGGCTGCCTGACGCCCACGCCCAGGCACCGACCGCAGGTTCCGTGGACCTGGCCGGTATCCTGCTGAAGACCGCGGCCTACGGCCTGCTGCGCTTCGCCCTGCCGCTGTTCCCGAACGCCTCGGCGGAGTTCGCGCCGATCGCCATGACCCTGGGCCTGATCGGTATCTTCTACGGCGCCTTCCTGGCCTTCGCGCAGACCGACATCAAGCGCCTGATCGCCTTCTCCAGCGTCTCGCACATGGGCTTCGTGCTGATCGGCATCTACTCCGGCAGCCAGCAGGCCCTGCAGGGCGCGGTGATCCAGATGCTGGCCCACGGCCTGTCGGCCGCCGCGCTGTTCATCCTGTCCGGCCAACTGTACGAGCGCCTGCACACCCGTGACATGCGTCAAATGGGAGGCCTGTGGCACCGCATCGCCTACCTGCCGGCCATCAGCCTGTTCTTCGCCGCCGCATCGCTGGGCCTGCCGGGTACCGGCAACTTCGTCGGCGAGTTCCTGATCCTGATCGGCAGCTTCGTCCACGTACCGTGGATCACCGTGATCGCCACCACCGGCCTGGTGTTCGGCTCGGTGTACTCGCTGATCATGATCCACCGCGCCTACTTCGGCCCGGCCAAGGCCGACACCGTGCTGGCCGGCATGGACACCCGCGAGCTGATCATGGTGCTGGGCCTGGCGGTACTGCTGATCCTGCTGGGCGTGTATCCGCAGCCGTTCCTCGACACCTCTGCCGCCACCATGACCGGCGTGCAGCAGTGGCTCGGTTCCGCTTTCACTCAACTCGCTTCGGCCCGGTAAGAGCGCTATGGAATTCACCACTCAACACTTCATCGCATTGGCGCCGATGCTGATCACCACCATCACCACCGTGGTGGTGATGCTGGCGATCGCCTGGAAGCGCAACCACTCGCAGACCTTCCTGCTGTCCACCGTGGGCCTGAACCTGGCCCTGCTGTCGATCCTGCCGGCGCTGAAGGTCGCGCCGCTGGCGGTCACCTCGCTGGTGACCATCGACAAGTTCGCCTGCCTGTACATGGCGATCATCCTGATCGCCACGCTGGCCTGCGTTACCCTTGCCCACGCCTACCTCGGCGAAGGCGCCAAGGGCTTCCCGGGCAACCGTGAAGAGCTGTACCTGCTGCTGCTGATGTCGGCCCTCGGTGGCCTGGTGCTGGTCAGCGCCAACCACCTGGCCGGGCTGTTCATCGGCCTGGAGCTGCTGTCGGTGCCGGTCTATGGCCTGGTGGCGTACGCCTTCTTCAACAAGCGCTCGCTGGAAGCCGGCATCAAGTACATGGTGCTGTCGGCCGCCGGCTCTGCCTTCCTGCTGTTCGGCATGGCCCTGCTGTACGCCGACGCCGGCAGCCTGACCTTCGACCAACTGGGCA
This sequence comes from Pseudomonas sp. NPDC089401, assembly GCF_044749485.1. Taxonomy (NCBI): domain Bacteria; kingdom Pseudomonadati; phylum Pseudomonadota; class Gammaproteobacteria; order Pseudomonadales; family Pseudomonadaceae; genus Pseudomonas; species Pseudomonas sp. NPDC089401. Next base: position 49,841 of record NZ_JBIVIA010000019.1, read on the forward strand.
AGGCCCTGGCCACCACCAGCATGCCAAGCCTGCTGGCCCAGCTCGGCCTGGGCATGATGCTGGTCGGCCTGGCGTTCAAGCTGTCGCTGGTGCCGTTCCACTTGTGGACCCCGGATGTGTACGAAGGCGCCCCGGCGCCGGTCGCCGCATTCCTGGCCACCGCCAGCAAGGTCGCGGTATTCGCCGTGGTCGTGCGCCTGTTCATGCTCTCCCCTGCCGCCAGCAGCGGCGTGCTGAGCACCGTGCTGGCCGTGATCGCCGTGGCGTCGATCCTGATCGGCAACCTGCTGGCGCTGACCCAGAGCAACCTCAAGCGCCTGCTCGGTTACTCGTCCATCGCCCACTTCGGCTACCTGGTCATCGCCCTGGTCGCCAGCAAGGGCCTGGCCATGGAAGCCATGGGCGTGTACCTGGTCACCTACGTGATCACCAGCCTCGGCGCCTTCGGCGTGATCACCCTGATGTCCTCGCCTTACGCCGGCCGTGACGCCGACGCCCTGTACGAGTACCGCGGCCTGTTCTGGCGCCGTCCGTACCTGACCGCGGTACTGACCGTGATGATGCTGTCGCTGGCGGGCATCCCGCTGACCGCCGGCTTCATCGGCAAGTTCTACATCATCGCCACCGGCGTCGAGTCGCACCTGTGGTGGCTGGTCGGTGCCCTGGTGATCGGTAGCGCCATCGGTGTCTACTACTACCTGCGCGTCATGGTCACCCTGTACCTGGTCGAGCCGAACCTGCGTCGCCACGACGCCCCGCTGAAGTGGGAACAGCGTACTGGCGGCGTGATGCTGCTGGCCATCGCCATCCTCGCCTTCGTTCTGGGCGTGTACCCGCAGCCGCTGCTTGACCTTGTCCAGCAGGCCGGCCTGCAGTTGATCGGCTGATCGACCCGGTAGTAAAAAACCCCGCGCTTGCGGGGTTTTTTTTCGCAGCAATGGCGGCCACTGGCCAGCTAGGAAATATCACTGCGTTGAAGTGCCGAGTCGCGTAGTTCACTGTTGGCAGACGGCAGATGGACCTCTGGGTTGGGCATGCCGCTGGGGGACAGTTCGTGGGTCATTTCGAACTCCGCCCTGACCGACCAACCGCAGGCTTCGTTGATGCATTGCAGATAGGCGACCCTGAGGAAAATGTGGCGTCCCTCACTGGTGCGAATACGCATTCGGTTCTGGCAGTGAGGGCACACCAGCTTGTAAGTACTCATAATGAATATCCACCCAGATTAGAACGTTGTAGGTCCGGTAAGAATAAGCTGCATGCCAACCTGCTATTGACTACAATCTGAGAACGGTTATTCACTAGGTCACTGTACATATCGAGAGACTCCAAATCGAAGGGACGCGTAGCTGAAATGATTAGTTCTAGGCCGTGGAATGCCATTAAACCACTCATGATTACTCAATATGAGTAGTGAACTATTCCCCTCTGTATTGGCCCGCCTCAAGCAACTGACTGGCTCCAGCACCGACGTGCAGTTGGCCAGAAGCCTTGGCATCAGCCCACAGACGCTCAGCAGCTGGAAGATCCGCCAGAGCATTCCGTACTCACTATGCGTAGAGCAGGCGGGTAAACACGGTTGCTCGCTCGACTGGCTGCTACTGGGGGAGCACCACCCCATCTGCGGAGCACCCGCCGGGGCTGACTGGGAACGCGACATGCTCGAACGCTTGCGTAGCCCCTCGGCGGCAGACCGCCAGGCAACCCTCCTGTACATCAAGGACAAGCAGCGTCTTCAGGAGCTGGAGCAGCGATTGGTCACGTTCACCGGGCAGTTGTCACAAGCCATGACAGGCTGAATTCATCGTCGCCAACGCTTGGCAAGCTCGCTCAGATTGACGGCATCCAGCCAGACCATGGCTTTCAGGCTCAGCGGGATCACCACCACGGCAGCCACGAAGGCGGACATGTCGCGCGACAGCATCGGTACAAGGCCCTTGATCAAAGGGCCGAACAGGTAACCGACGCCGAGTACCAGAAACACCAGCATGCACTTGCTGCCAAACGACAGGCGCCTGCGACCTGCAAAGATCATCTGACCTCGCGTGACCGTGACGAACAGTGCCCCCAACAAGGCGCCAAGCAGTACCTTGCCTTCGCTGTGGAACAAGGCTGCAAGTTCAGCCTTCAGGTGCATGAGCTCATCCATCGCGACCTCCACGCCGTGCAGGCCCAAGGCCTCGTATGAACAGGGTTTGCAGCACGCAGCCCTCGAGAAATCGTGCGGCGAGAAACAACGGGCTGGTTCATGGTCTTCACCTCACTGCTCGGCAAGCAGCCCGCAACGAATCGCCTTGGTCACCGCCGCGATCCGCGTCGGCACATCGAACTTGCGCAGGATGTTGGCCACATGAAAGTTCACCGTGGACTCCTGGCACTGGAGGATCTGCCCGATCTCCCAGGAGCTCTTGCCGTAAGTACACCAGAGCAGGACCTGATGCTCTCTGGGCGTCAGGTGGATCGGCGCGGTTTCTCGATTTTCAGATGGCTGTCGAAGGTAGGCAGGCATTATCGGGCTCCACAAATAGTGCTGATGGCATGCTGTCGCGTTACCCACACCTTACGAAGCCTCACCCGGCCACAGCCATCGGCGCGGTGTGTAAACTGCCGCCCTACACAGTCGTCTCTAGGGCATCCGGTCACGATTAATTGAAATTGTCCGTGCTCTGGGTGCCGGTTCGCTCGTCACAACGCCGTCACCTGCCCGCCCTATCTCTGGAGTTGCACGATGCGTCCCGCTTTGCCCCGTTCTTCATGCCTCGGCCTGCTGGCCCTTGTCTCCCTCGGCCAGCAAGCCATGGCTGCGCCGGCCGCCGTCGAACTGGGCCAGGTCCTGATCAGTGACGAAGAGCAGAGCACGCTGGATGACGCCCGCGAACGCCTGCGGACGATCCCTGGCGCCAGCAATCTGGTGGACATGGGCAAGGTGGGCCAGGGCCGGGTGGCCAGCAATCAGGATGTGCTGGCCTACCAGCCGGGTGTGTTCGCCCAGTCGGCGGGCAACGACGGCATCAAGCTGTCGATCCGCGGCTCGGGCATCAACCGCGCTCCCGGTGCCCACGGCTCGGGCGTGTACACGATGTTCGACGGGCTGCCACTGACTGGCCCGGGAGGCACGCCCTACGAGCTGTTCGAACCGCTGTGGCTGAGCCGCGCCGAAGTGCTGCGCGGGGCCAATGGCTTCGACCAGGGCTCGCTGGCCCTGGGCGGGGCGATCAATTACCTGACCCACACCGGCTACGACGCCGCGCCGCTGCAGCTGCGCTATGAAGTCGGCAGCCGCGGCTACCAGCATCGGCAGGTCAGCTCCGGGCAGGTGCTGGGCAACCTCGACTACTACGTGGCCCTGACCGACTCGGAGTACGACGGCTATCAGGCGCACAGCAGCGGCAGCTCGAAAGGTATCGCCGCCAACGTCGGCTATCGCTTCAACCCGAACCTGGAGACGCGCTTCTACCTGCGCTACCGGGAAACCGAGAACGACCTCGCCGGGCGCCTGACCAAGGAGCAGATCAAGCACCATCCACGGGCCGCCAACCCGGGCTACCTGTCGCGCAACGACAGCCGCCCGCAACCGGGCAGCACCTGGGTCGGCAACAAGACCACCTTCTTCCTCGACGACGATTCGCGGCTGGAAGCCGGGCTGGTCTATCACGATTACCCGATGGACCTGCGCGAAGGCGCAATGCGCCTGAAGGTGGCCTACACCGATGTCAGCGGCACGCTCAACTATTTCCGTCGCGACACCCTGTTCGGCCTGGAGAGCAAGACCACCGTCGGTTGGCGCACCACCAAGCACCTGCCCAACAGCGGCGCCTCGCAGTTCTCGCGGGTCAACGACGTGGTCGGCGCGCGCAAGCGCGACTTCAGCTACCAGGGCTCGGATACCGTGGTGCATGTGGGCAATGACCTGGAGCTGCTGCCGGACCTGTGGTTGACCACCGGCCTGGCGATGATCTATACCCGCCGCGAGAGCGACGTAAGCTACCCGGCCAACGGTGGCAAGGTCAGCCAGCACGACTGGGACTATGCACCCCGGCTCGGCCTGCGCTACGACATTCGCCCCGACCTGCAGGTCTACGGCAACCTGAGCCGTTCGGTCGAGCCCCCGCACCCATGGTCGCTGATCTGGAGCGCACCGACCCAGACCCAACCCATCGAGATGCAGAACCAGACCGCCACCACGCTGGAGCTGGGTGCACGCGGTGATTCGGCGCTCGGTCGCTGGGACCTGGCCTGGTACTACGCCCAGGTGCGTCACGAACTGCTGGCCGTGGAGCTGGCACCAGGCATCACCGGCGAATACAACAGCAGCCCCACCGTGCACCAGGGCGTCGAAGCCGGCCTCGACAGCATCCTCTGGGAACGTTCCGGCACGGGCAGGCTGAGCCTGCGCCAGGCCTACACCTTCAGCGACTTCCACTACCGCGACGACGAGCAGTTTGGCGACAACCGCCTGCCCGGCATCCCCATGCACTACTACCAGGCCGAGTTGCGCTACGACTGGCCGAGCGGGTTCCATGCCGGGATCAATACGCAGATGGCCTCCAAGGTGCAGGTCGACTACGCCAACAGCTACGCCGCCGATGCCTACGCCTTGCTCGGCGCGCGCCTGGGCTGGGACTCGCCGAAACAGGACTGGCAGACCTGGCTGGACCTGCGCAACCTGACCAACAAGCGTTATGCGGCAACCGTGACACCGGGCTACAACGATGCCGGCCAGGACATCGCACGGTCGACGCCCGGCGAAGGCTTCGGGGTGTACGCCGGCGTGTCGTACAGCTTCAGATGACGGCGCGAGCCTGACGGCAACGAGCGCCCCGCGGCCGAGGGGGCGCTTGGGGGCGCAAGACTGCTTCAGCAACAGTTCCGATGCTGCTCCTCTCGATCCCAGGGAACACGCTCCTCGTTCCAACCGCAGCGGCCACTCGCAAGAATCGGGCTGCAACGAATGATCGTTGCGATCATCCAGTCCGATCAGGAGAGTCCCTATGGGCATCTACATGGGTATCCGCTTCAACTCGCAACAGGAAGAACAGTCCGAGGCCATCACGCACACCCCTTCGCAAACCAAACCTGAGCAGATCGACGCGCAGCAGCTCGCCGAGCACGAGCAGCAGCAACTGAACGACGAGTAACGTGTCGGGCCTTGTGGCGACCCTGGCCACAAGGCCCTCTGGAGCGACCATGCCATCGTCAGACGAAACGGCCATCCCACGCGACCGGCTCGATGCACAGGCGAAGCATCTCGTCGATGTGCTCTCCCTGCCCCCACCCCACACCAACGGCCACCCGGCCTCCCGCTTGCGAGAGCCTATCGGCCCAGGGCTCAATGACCTGTTTCTGCTGCGTGTCGAGGGGGTCGAGTACCTGGGCCGCAAGTTACCCGACAGCAACGGTGAGCTGGGCAGCCGCCTTGCACCCCACATGCTGCTGGGCCTCTTGCTGGAGGCACGCTGGGACGAGCAGGGTTGGCACTGCCTCTATCAGCCTGTTGCGCAGCAGCGCCGCCGGTGGTTGTTCCAGCAAGCACTCCAGGCCCCCAGCCACAGGGTCCATTTTCCCTTTCCGGAGCTCGACGAGGCGTGCCGGGAACAGATAGCGCCCAGTGCCTTCTGGGATCACCCGCAGACCTTGGCCGCGCGCCTTGACAGGCAGGAGCAGCACTTTCGCGCCACCAGCATCGCGCTGCTGGACAAGCGCCTGCCCCCAGGAGCCGTGGTCCATGATCCGGCATGCTCCACCGGCATGTTCATCGCCACACTGGCCCGCGCGCTGCCGACCGCCCGTTGCGTCGGGGCAGACCGCTCCGCCGCCATGATCGCCCATGCCCGAGCCCATCACTCGTTGCCCAACCTTGAATTGCAGCTGGCCGACGCCCATGCCCCGGTCCTTGCGGCCGGCAGTTGCGACGCGCTGATCCTGCGTTTCCTGAATGCCGAGATGATGACGCGGGAAACGGCCATCACCTTGTTCGAACGCTTGACCCCACTGATGCGCCCCGGCGGCGTGGCGCTGGTGTTTGGCCAATCGACCCTCTTGTTCGAGGTAGAACAGCAGGCGCGTCGCCTGGGCCTGGAGGTCATCCGCAGCCTGGCAGGCACTGCCGAAACGCTGGAGCTGTTCCAGTTCTATGAACTGGTCCGTCCCGCCACACCCATCGAGATCTCACCATGACAAGCGCACTACCTGCCGAACGCGAGTACAGCTTGAGCGACGCACGCGCACGAATCGAAAGTGAATTGCTGCGCCTCGGCTTGCAGCTCAAGGAAACGATTCTCGGCGAGCGGATCGGTTCGGTGCTGGTCGACCTGCAGGCCGAGCCAAGCCAACAGCGCGCTGCCGGCAGCGGCAAGGGAACGCTGGAAGAAGCGGCCATCGGCGCACGTTTCGAGGCGCTCGAGCATTACCTTGACGAACATCAGCCGCGCCAGTTGCAACTGCTCAGCACCGCTTCGCTGGTCGATGACCGTTACCTGCAGGAGGACTTTCTGCAGCCTTGGCTGAAGGCCCAGCCCGACCGGCATCTGGCCTGCCAGCAATACACGGATATCCACGCCAACCCGTTGTTCGCCTACCCGATCACGGTCACCCGCCCCGATTACGCCGATCAGCTGATGCCGGGGGATACCTTCGAGCACTCCGGGCTCAGGCGCTACAGCAGCAACGACGGGGCCGCCATTGGCGCCAGTCGAGATGAGGCCTTGCTGCATGCGCTCAATCAGCTCATCGAACGCGATGCACTCTCGCTGTTCATGTTGCGCCACTTCTACTACCAGCGCCGCGATCCCCTGATGCAAGTGGAGCGCCCATGCGCCTCATCGCCGCTTGCAGGCTTCTGGGCAGAAGCCGAGCGGTGCCTGGCCAGCCCCATTATCGTGCTGGACATCAGCAACGAATTCGCCAGTCGCAGTTTCCTGGCGTTCTGCCTGCGCCCTGGCTCGCCCCTGCAGGCCAGCGTGGTCGGCTGTGGAACCTCGCTCGACCCTTGGCACGGCGTACGCCGGGCACTGAGCGAACTGGTCCAGCTACAGTTGAACAGCCAGATTCCACAAGCCGCGCGGCAACTGCAGCAGGCTGCCGGGCAGTTTGCCGCATGGCCCAAGCTGCGACGTTGCCAGCGCCGGGATATCGCCGCCCTGCTTGGCAACACGCGAAGCTGCCCATTACCCGTGCCGACCGCACAGCCCAGTGTGGCCGAGCAACTGCGCAGGCTGATCGACGACCTGCAGCAGCATGGCCATGTGGTAGGAATCTGCGAGGTGTTTCGCGGAGCCCAGGGCATCAGCCTGGTCAATGCGCTGGTACCTGGGCTGGAGCGTTTCCACCTGATCTGGAGCGGCAACCTGGTACTGCCTGGCCCTCGCGGGCGGCGCCTGGCGCAGGCTCAGTGATTCATGGCAGTTGCACCTGGGGCTGGGTGGCGGCGAAGATCGCCCAGCTGGACATGAACAGCGCGGCGATCAACGGCCCGATCACGAAGCCGTTGAGCCCGAACACCGCCAGGCCGCCAAGGGTGGAGACCAGGATCAGGTAATCGGGCATGCGCGTGTCCTTGCCCACCAGGATCGGCCGCAGCAGGTTGTCCACCAGGCCGATCACCAGCACCCCGAATGCGCTCAGGATCACCCCGGGCAGGATCGCCCCGGTCAACAGGAAGTACGCCGCCACCGGCGCCCAGACGATCCCCGCACCCACCGCCGGCAACAGCGAAAGAAACGCCATCATCACCCCCCAGACCAGCGCGCTGGGGATGTCCAGGACCCAGAAGATCAGACCACCCAGCGCTCCCTGGGTAATGGCCACCAGCACGTTGCCCTTGACCGTGGCGCGCACCACCCGATTGAACTTCAGCTGCAGGCGGCGCTTCTGCTGCTCGGGTAGCGGCACCGCCAGGCGCACCCGGCGCGCCACCTCGGCGCCCTCGCGCAGGAAGAAGAACAGCAGGTACATCATGATGCCGAAGCTGACCAGAAACTCGAACGTGCCCTGGCCGAAGCTGAACGCCTGGCTGGCCAGCACCTGGCTGCCCTGGGTCGCCCACTTGCTGATCTTGTCGCGCAAGCCGTCCAGGTTGCCCATGCCCAGGTGGTCCAGACTGTGCTGGGCGAACGCCGGCAGCATGTCCTTGCCGCGTTCGACGTAGCCGGCAATGTCCAGCTGGCCGCTTTCGATCCGCTGGTACAGCGTGGCCCCCTCCTGCACCAGCAAGGCACTGGTGATGATCACCGGCAGGATCGCCACCAGCAGGCATACCAGCAAGGTGGTGGCCGCCGCCAGGTTGCGCCGCCGGCCAAAGCGGATCAGCAGGTGACGCTGCAGCGGCGCGAACAGGATGCCAAGGATCACCGCCCAGAAGATCGCACCGTAATACGGCAGCAGGATCCACACGAAAGCAGCGGTCACCACCACCAGGAGCACTGCCAGGGCTTTGTTCTGCAACGGGGTTTGATTCATGGCAACTCCTCGTGGGCTCTGGATATTAGTGCGCTGGCTACAGGAAAAAGTGCCAGGCTTTCCTTGATTCAAATCAATACGGCATCGCCCACCAAGTCCTAGCATCCGCACCTTTGCCCTGGTGCGCCCATGCCCCCTCCCGCCAAGCCCGAACTGCTGGCCCCCGCCGGCACCCTCAAGACCCTGCGCTACGCCTTCGCCTACGGCGCCGACGCCGTCTATGCCGGCCAGCCACGCTACAGCCTGCGGGTGCGCAACAACGAATTCGACGCCACCACCCTGGCGTTGGGCATCGCAGAAGCACATGCCCTGGGCAAGCGCTTCTACGTGGTGGTCAACATCGCCCCGCACAATGCCAAGCTGAAGACCTTCCTCAAGGACCTGGCGCCGGTCGTCGCCATGGGCCCCGACGCGCTGATCATGTCCGACCCCGGCCTGATCATGCTGGTACGCGAGCATTTCCCGCAGATGCCAGTGCACCTGTCGGTGCAGGCCAACACGGTCAACTGGGCCAGCGTGCGCTTCTGGCAGCAACTGGGCCTGAGCCGGGTGATCCTGTCGCGCGAGCTGTCGCTGGAAGAGATCGACGAAATCCGCCAGCAGGTGCCGGACATGGAACTGGAGGTATTCGTCCACGGCGCCCTGTGCATGGCCTACTCCGGCCGCTGCCTGCTGTCGGGCTACCTGAACAGGCGGGATGCCAACCAGGGCACCTGCACCAACGCCTGCCGCTGGAAGTACCAGGCCACGCCCGCCACCGAGGACGTCAGCGGTGACATCGTGCGCGAAGTCGAGCCGACCCTGGGCCTGGGCGCGCCCACCGACCAGCTGTTCCTGCTGCACGAAGGCAACCGCCCGGGCACCGAACTGCCGGCCTTCGAAGACGAGCACGGCACCTACATCATGAACGCCAAGGACCTGCGCGCCATCCAGCATGTCGGGCGCCTGGCCGCCATGGGCGTGCACTCGCTGAAGATCGAAGGGCGTACCAAGTCGCACTTCTACTGCGCCCGTGCCGTGCAGTCGTACCGCAAGGCCATCGACGATGCCGCCGCCGGTCGACCGTTCGACATGGCCTTGATGGACAATCTCGAGTCGCTGGCGCAACGCGGCTATACCGAAGGCTTCCTGCGCCGCCACGTCCATGACGAATACCAGAACTACCTGCGCGGCAACTCGCTGTCCGAGCGCCAGCAGTTCGTCGGCGAGCTGACTGGCGTGCGCGTCGAGGGCCTGGCCGAGGTCAAGGTGAAGAACCGCTTCGCCGTTGGCGACCACCTGGAACTGATGACGCCGCGCGGCAACTACCACTTCGACCTGCACCGCCTGTGCGATCGCTGGCAGCAGGCCATCGACGTGGCGCCGGGAGACGGCCATGTGGTTTACCTGCCGATCCCTGAGCAAGTCGCCTTGGAATACGGGCTGCTGATACGCGATCTGGCTGAGCAGCAGGGCTGACAAGACGGTAATATTCACCTCAGCTGATTGACAGCTCAACCGGTCAGACTGGTGGCTTCCCCGCCACTGGCCATGTCATTGCGCCGGCGTTTCTCAAGGAGTGACCATGCTGCGTAAACACCTGCTGCCCCTCGGCCTGCTGGCCATCACCGGCCTGGCCCAGGCCGCCGAGACCATCGACGTCTACCGCGACCCCAACTGTGGTTGCTGCAAAGCCTGGATCAGCCACCTGCGCGACAATGGTTTTACCGTCAACGACCATGTCGAGCCGAACATGAGCGCGGTCAAGCAGCGCCTGGGCGTGGCACCCCGGCTGGCCTCATGCCACACCGCGGTGATCGGCGGCAAGTTCGTCGAAGGCCACGTACCGGCCGAGCAGGTACGCCTGCTGGCCAGGCGCGACGACCTCAAGGGCCTGGCCGTGCCGGGTATGCCCATGGGCTCGCCGGGCATGGAAATGGGTGACCACAAGGACGCCTATCAGGTCATTGGCGTGACCCGCGAGGGCCAGGACAGCGTGGTCGCCGAGTACTGATGCTCAGCCTCTGGGCGCTGTTCCTCAGCGCCCTCGGCGCCGCTACCCTGCTGCCGCTGCAATCGGAGGCGGTGCTGGTTGGCCTGCTGCTGCGCCAGCCCGACGCCTGGTCGACCCTGTTGCTGGTGGCGACCCTGGGCAATGTGCTCGGCTCGCTGGTCAACTGGCTGCTGGGCCGAGCCATCGAGCACCTGCGCGAGCGCCGCTGGTTCCCGTTCAGCGCCAGCCAGCTGGCGCGCGCGCAGCAGCGTTACCAGCGCTGGGGGTCGTGGTCGCTGCTGCTGAGCTGGATGCCGCTGATCGGTGACCCGCTGACGCTGATCGCCGGGATCATGCGCGAACCCTTGTGGCGCTTCCTGCTGCTGGTGACCCTGGCCAAGGCCGGGCGCTACCTGGTCGTGGCGATCATTACCCTGGGCTGGTTTCATGCCTGGTAACACCTTTAACGTTTAAGGTGCTCCTGCGACTGCTAAAGTCGCCAATTCCTACATGGCCCTACACGGAGTGCCCCCATGCTGCGCGCAACTGCCCTGGCCCTGGCCTGCCTCGTCGGCGCCCCAGCCATCGCTGCCGAATCGCCCACCTATGGCAAACAGCTCGAAGGCTTCGCCTACCCTCACCCGCTCAAGCATTTCGACTTCCTGTCACAGGGCCAGAACCTGCAGATGGGCTACATGGACGTGCCGGCCAAGGGCCAGGCCAACGGCCGCAGCGTCGTGCTGATGCACGGCAAGAACTTCTGCGCCGCCACCTGGGAAAGCACCGTCGACGCCCTGAGCGAAGCGGGCTACCGGGTGATCGCCCCGGACCAGGTCGGCTTCTGCACTTCGAGCAAGCCGGCCGCCTACCAGTACAGCTTCCAGCAACTGGCCAGCAACACCCACGCCCTGCTCGAGCAACTGGGGGTGAAGCAGGCGATCATCCTCGGCCATTCCACCGGTGGCATGCTCGCCACCCGCTATGCACTGATGTACCCGCAACAGGTCGAGCGCCTGGCGATGGTCAACCCCATCGGCCTGGAAGACTGGAAAGCCCTGGGCGTGCCCTACCGCAGCGTCGACCAGTGGTATGCCCGCGAGCTCAAGCTCGACGCTGAAGGCGTGCGCGAGTACGAGCGCAAAACCTACTACGCCGGGCGCTGGAAGCCCGAGTACGAGCGCTGGGTACAGATGCTGGTGGGGCTCAACCAGGGGCCTGGGCATGAGGCGGTGGCGTGGAACTCGGCGTTGATCTACGACATGATCTTCACCCAGCCGGTGGTCCACGAGTTCAAGGACCTGAAGATGCCGACCCTGTTGCTGATCGGCGACCAGGACACCACGGCGATCGGCAGCGACATCGCACCGCCAGAGGTGAAGGCGAAACTGGGCAAGTACAAGGAACTGGGGCCGCAGGTGGCCAAGCTGATTCCCCATGCCGAGCTGGTGACCTTCGAAGGCATGGGGCATGCGCCGCAGATCGAGGAGCCGCGGCGCTTCAACCGGACCCTGGTGGAATGGCTGGGACGCTGAAGACAACGGCTGGTCTGCTCTAGGGCTTCCACACCTGCGCCTCGGTCCAGCCGAGCTCGGCAAAGTCCAGGGCGCGCAGCTCGGCCTCCTCTTCGCAGAAGAACTCATCCAGCTGCGGCGGCCTGACCGCCGTGTCGCTGAGCATCGCATGCACCTGGCCGCGGTGATGGATCTGGTGCTCGAACACATGCGCCAACAGGCGCAGGCGCGGCTCACGCTGGACCCGCCGGGGCCGCACGATGCTGACACGACGTGCCAGTTGATCGTCCTGCAGCAGGGCACAATAGGCGATCAGCCGATGATCGGCCTGGACCTGTTCGGCATGCAGGTCGGTGCAGGTGGCGAACGGTTGCTCCGGGTCGAAGAAGCGCGCACCGTCCGGGTCCGGCGCTTCGCCGCGCTGTTCGCACTCGAGCATGTGCAAGTAGAACCAGTCCACTGTCAGCAGGTGGTTGAGCGTGGCCTTGATCGACGGAAAGAAGCTGCAGCGCGGAGCGACGAACTCGTCCTGGGTCAACTGCAGGCAGGCCTTGTACAAACGGTGATTGGCCCAGCCATTGTTGTAGGCCTGGGTCAGCAGATGATGCGACAGCGGCTCCATGGGTCGGCTCCTTCAAGCGAAGCGTTGCAGTTGCATCTCCCGTAGCCGACTGAGGGTCCGTTGGTACGGGAACGCCAGATACCCTTGAGTGTAGAGCGCATCGAGCGGGACCTGCGCCTCCAGGTACAGAGCCACCCGACGGTCGTAGCATTCGTCGACCAGGGCAATGAAACGCCGCACCGCGTCATCCTTGGGCGACAGCCTGGGCAGCTGGCGCTCGCCCGCCTCGACCCGCGCCGGTGCATCTTCGGTGCCCCGGGCTATGTGCCCGGCACGCTGCTCGCCGCCCAGGGCCGGAATGCCTTCCAGCAGGATCGCCGGGAACTGGTCACACAGGGCCATGAAGTCCATGGCTGCCAGGGGTTGCTCGCAGAGGTCGGCGAAGCGGCACCAGATCGCCTGGGTACTGCGCCGGATCACCTGAATCTGTCGGGAGCCGATCGACAGGGGCGCGCTGCAACCCGGGGCATCCGCGCTGAGCTGCTGGAACACTGCCTCCAGGGCACCGCGCGTGCCCGGCTCGGCCACCCAGTAGCGCTGGCATGCGCTGCCCGGATGCAGGCGATGGTCCTGCTGGCCTGCCACCGGGAGCACCTGCATGTGCTGCTCGATGGCAGCGATCGCCGGCAGAAAACGCTCGCGGTTGAAGCCATCGCTGTAAAGGTGCTGCGGCGGCTGGTTGGAGGTGGCGACGATCACCACGCCTTGGTCGAACAGCACCTGGAACAGGCGGCCGAGAATGATCGCATCGCCGATGTCGCTGACGAACAGCTCATCGAAACACAGCACGCGGATTTCCTTGGCCAGCTCGCGCGCCAAGGCCTGCAGTGGATCAGCGGTGCCGTTGAGCTGGAACAGGCGCCGGTGGACCCAGGCCATGAAGTGATGGAAATGCTGGCGCCGGGACGGGAGCGTCAGGCAGCGGTGGAACAGGTCCATGAGCCAGGTCTTGCCGCGCCCGACCGGGCCCCAGAGGTAGAGGCCCTGGGCGTGCTTGCCGTGTTCGAGGGACTGGAAGCAGGTTTGCAGGGCCGCGACGGCGACCGATTGGGCCGGGTCCTGGACGAAGCCTTGCCTGAGCGCGTCTTGGTAGAGCGATTGGGGGTCGCGGTGCATGGCAGCCAACTTGGCCTGTGGGATCTCCATTGTAGGGACTGGCCCTTTCGCGGGTAAACCCGCTCCCACAGGAACTCAAGTGCCCTCAAGGAAAGTACAGGACCTGTGGGAGCGGGTTTACCCGCGAAAGGGCCAGTGCAGGCAAGCGCTGTATCAGCCCTCGCCAAGCCCCACTTTCAACAATGCTCCGTCCTTGGCATCGGTCAGCACATACAGGTAACCGTCCGGCCCCACCCGCACGTCGCGGATACGCGCTTTCAAGTCGCCCAGCAAACGCTCCTCATGCACGATCTTGTCGCCATCGAGCTGCAAACGGATCAGTTCCTGGGTCGCCAGCGCCCCTATGAACAGGTTGTGGTCCCAGGCCTTGAACGTCGGCCTGTCGTAGAACGCCATGCCACTGATGCCCGGCGACTTCTCCCATACATGGTGTGGGTCGACCATGCCGTCGACATGCTTGCCCTTGGCCTCGGGGATCGGCAACAGCGAATAGTTGATACCGTGGGTCGCGATCGGCCAGCCGTAGTTCTTGCCCGGCTCGGGAATGTTGATCTCGTCGCCGCCACGTGGGCCGTGTTCGTGGGTCCAGAGCTTGCCGGTCCAGGGGTTCAGCGCCGCGCCCTGCTGGTTGCGGTGGCCGAATGACCAGATTTCCGGGCGCACGCCCTGCTTGCCGACAAAGGGGTTGTCCTTGGGTACTTCACCGTCGGGCAGGATACGCACGATCTTGCCCTGCAGCTTGTCCAGGTCCTGGGCCGTGGGGCGCTGGTTGTTCTCGCCCAGGGCAATGAACAGGAAGCCATCGCGGTCGAACACCAGGCGCGAGCCGAAGTGGTTGCCTTCCGAGAGTTTCGGCTGCTGGCGGAAGATCACCTTGAAGTTCTCCAACCGGGCGCGGTCTTCGGAGAGCTGCCCACGGCCGACCGCGGTACCGGCCTTGCCATCACTGCCGGCTTCGGCAAACGACAGGTAGACGGTGCGGTCCTTGGCGAACTCGGGCGACAGCACCACGTCGAGCAAGCCACCCTGCCCTTCGGCCCAGACCTTGGGCACGCCGCTGATGGGCGGGCCGACCTTGCCCTCGGCGTTGACCAGGCGCAGGTTGCCGGGGCGCTCGGTGACCAGCATGTCCTTGCCGCCCGGCAGGAAGGCCAGTGCCCAGGGGTTGCGCAGGCCATCGGCCAGGGTGCTGACGGTGAGCTGCCCCTCTTCACTGGGGAACTGCTGTTCAGGGGCCGCGTGCGCCAGGAGCGGCAGCAGTGCGGCGGCGGTGAGGGTCTTCAGCCAGGTCGCTCGGGTCATGCAGGATTCCTTTCGCGGGGGTCAGGGCGCGCGTTGGGTGTCGCGCGGTGGCCGGGTGGGTTCCAGGTTCGGGGTCTGCTGCTGGCGGCGCAGGTTGTCGCCGTTGCCGATGCCGCGGTTGTCGAGGGTCGGCGGGCGTGGGTTGGGCGCGGTGGACGGGCCCCGCACCGGGGGGGTGGCCAGCACGCTGCCTTGCCGGCTGTTGGGGTTGGCGCGCTGGATCGGACTGTTGTAGGGATTATTGTCGCTGGCGGCGAGCTGCACGGTCTGCACCGGGGCAGCCTGCGCGGGCAGGCACAGCACGAGGCCGACGATCAGGGTTGGCAATATGAGATTCATGCTTCACCTCCTGTACGAAAATGCGCGCCTTGTGCGATTGGATAGCCTAAGGCGCGAAGGGTTCGAGGCAAAAGTGTGAATGCGATTCGTGATGTTTCAGTATGGGCTCATCGGTCGACTTTTCTGTCGACTTTGTGACGTGCCGCATACAGGCAGAGCATTTCCATGGCCAGGGTCGCCCCGGCCAGGGCAGTGATGTCGGCATGGTCATAGGCCGGCGCCACTTCCACCAGGTCCATGCCGACCAGGTTGATGCCGCGCAGCCCGCCGAGGATCTCCAGTGCCTGCACCGTGGTCAGCCCACCGCACACCGGGGTGCCGGTGCCGGGTGCGTAGGCCGGGTCGAGGCAGTCGATATCGAAAGTCAGGTATACCGGTCGGTCACCGACCCGCTCACGGATCGCCGCGATGATCGCCTCGGTGCCTTGGCGGTGCACCTGCCGGGCATCGAGGATGGCAAAGCCCTGGGCGTCGTCGTTGGTGGTACGCAGGCCGATCTGCACCGAGCGCGACGGGTCGACCAGGCCTTCGCGCGCGGCGTGCCAGAACATGGTGCCGTGGTCGATGCGCTTGCCCTCCTCGTCCGGCCAGGTGTCGCTGTGCGCATCGAAGTGGATCAGCGCCAGCGGGCCATGGCGCCGGGCGTGGGCCTTGAGCAATGGGTAGGTGATGAAGTGGTCGCCTCCCAAAGTGAGCATCGCGCAACCGGCTTCGAGAATGCGCTCGGCATGGGCCTCGAGGCTGCCCGGTACCGACTGCGGCGTGCCGCTGTCGAACGCGCAATCGCCGTAATCGATGACCGCCAGGTGATCGAACGGGTCGAACGTCCACGGCCAGTGGCGCGCCCAGGCCTGCTGCACCGAGGCGGCACGGATCGCCCGCGGGCCGAAGCGTGCACCGGGGCGATTGCTGGTGGCGGTGTCGAACGGCACGCCGCTGACCACCACGTCGACGCCCCGTAGGTCGCGGCTGTAGCGACGGCGCGAGAAACTGGTGATGCCAGCGTAGGTACTTTCCGCAGCGGTGCCATACAGGCTGTCGCGGGTCATGGCCTGGTCGTTGTTGTGGGCTTGCTCCACGGTCGGGCTCCTCTTGTTGTCATGAATTACTGACGGCTGCGGAACGCCGTCCACAGCCGATTGCGCTGACGCAGGTCGGACAGCGCCATGCTGCGGTCGGCAAACAGCCGCTCACGCACCGCGGCGGGCGGGTAGATGTCCGGGTCGTCGCGCACCGCCTCGTCGACCAGCGGCGTGGCAGCCTGGTTGGCGTTGGCGAAAAACAGCGTGTTGGTCAGCGCAGCCACCGATTCGGGCTTGAGCATGAAGGCAATGAACGCCCGCGCCGCTTCCGGGTGCGGGGCATCCTTGGGGATGACCAGGTTGTCCTGCCACACCAGGGTGCCTTCGCGAGGGATGCGGTAGATCAGCTCGAACGGCTTGCCGGCGCGCCGGGCCTGGTCGGCGGCCATCGCCGCATCGCCGTTGTAGGTCAGCGCCAGGCACACGCTGCCGTTGGCCAGGTCGCTGATCTGCCGGCCGTTGGCGACGTAGCTGATCGAAGGCTGCAACTGGTTCAGCAGTTGCTGTGCGGCGGCGAGGTCGGCCTTGTCCTGGCTGTAGGGGTCCTTGCCCAGGTAGTTGAGCGCCACCCCGATCACCTCCTGTGGCGAGTCGGGCATGGCGATGCCGCAATCCTTCAGGCGTTTGGCGTACTCCGGCTTGAACAGCAGGTCGAGGCTGTCCAGCGGCACGTCACCCAGGCGCTGGCGCACCGCCTCGACATTCACCCCCAGGCCCAAGGTGCCCCAGGTGTAGGGCACTGCGTAGCGGTTGCCGGGATCGGCCTCGGCCAGCTTGGCCAGCAGGTCCTTGTCGAGGTTGGCGTAGCCGGGCAGGCCTTGGGCATCCAGCGGCTGCAGGGCATTGGCCTTGAGTGCGCGTGCCAGCACGGTGGTCGACGGCACTACCACGTCGTAGCCACTGCCACCGGTGAGCAGCTTGGTTTCCAGCACTTCGGTGGTGTCGAAGGTGTCGTAGCGCACCTTGTAGCCGGTTTCCCGTTCGAAACGCTGAAGGGTCTCTGGGGCGACGTAGTCGGCCCAACTGTAGAGATTGACGACCTTTTCCGCGGCCTGCAGCGGCAAGGCCAGCACAAGAGACAACAAGCACAGCGATCGACGCATGACGGGCACCTCGGCAAATGGGTGGATGCCGCCAGCATGCCAACCGGGTTACATTGCATGAATGGCAAGTTTGCAAAGCTGGCATTCATCAGGAGCAATGTGATGCTCGGACAACTGCACGACCCCGATCTGCACCTGCTGCGGCTGTTCGTCACTGTAGTCGAGGCCGGTGGCTTCAGTGCCGCCCGGGGGGTGCTCGGGCTGAGCCAGCCCACCATCAGCCAGCGCATGGCGCAGTTGGAAACGCGCCTGGGCTACCGCCTGTGCAGCCGCGGAAAAAGCGGTTTCCGCCTGACGGACAAGGGTGAATTGCTGCTGGAGGCGGCGCGCGCGCTGCTGCTGAACATCGAGCAGTTCCGCCAGCAGGCCAACGGCGTGGCCGGGCGTTTGCTGGGCACGGTGCGGGTGGGCATGGCGGAGAACCAGGACCCGGCGGTGAGCCTGCGCCTGGCCTCGGCCATTTCACGCTTTCGCGCACGGGACGAGTCGGTGCAGCTGGAATTGATCAGCGCACCACCGGCCCTGCTGGAGCGACTATTGCTGGAGCAGCGGCTGGATTACGCGATCAGCTACTTCTCTGGAAACCAGGCGGCGTTCGACTACCAGCCGTTGTTCGAGGAGCGCCAGCGGTTGTACTGCGCGCAGGGCCATGGGCTGTTCGACGTGGCCGAGGTGACGCCGGAACAGTTGCTGGAGGCCGACCAGGTGCGTCACCCCTATCGCTTTCTCAAAGGTGGCGAACCATTCCAGAGCCGGCGCAGCATGGCGCAGGCGGAGCAGATCGAGAGCGTACTGACGTTCATCCTTTCGGGCCGGCATATCGGCTACCTGCCGTGCCATTGTGCGGCGGGGTGGGAGGCCCAGGGCCTGTTGCGGGCGCTGGATCCAGGGCTGGATTTCGTCGTGCCATTCACCTTGGCCCGGCATCGGGCGCAGGTGCCTGGGGAGGCGCAGTTGGCGTTCGTGGAGGATTTGCTGACGGTATTCTCCTGAGCCGGCCCTTTCACCGCTGCCGCGCATTTGCCACACTGCAGGCACTACTTGGCTACCAGGGCGGGTTCACATGACTGGCCGATTTTACCGCTGCACCCGCTTGCTCCTGGCCTTGCTGCTGGTGGCCGGGCTCAACGCCTGCGCGCTGTTCCAGCCGCGCGATCCGCTGTCGATCAGCGTCATCGGCATCGACCCACTGCCGGGGCAGGACCTTGAAATGCGCATGGCGGTAAAAATGCGTGTGCAAAACCCCAACGAAACGCCGGTCGACTTCAACGGCATCGCGCTGAACCTGGAGGTGAACGGCCAGCCGCTGGCCGCTGGCGTGAGCGACCAGCAGGGGCATATCGGCCGCTATGACGAGGCGGTGATTACCGTGCCGGTGAGCATCACGGCTTTCGCCTTCCTGCGCCAGGCCTATGGCCTGAGCACCCTGAATTCGTTGCAGGGCCTGCCCTACAAGCTGCGCGGCAAGATGGCCGGCGGGCCGCTGGGCACCGTGCGCTTCAGCGACGAGGGCAAGCTCGACCTGCCCAAGGGCGGCAACCTGAACTGGTGAGGGATCAGCGACTGGCGCTGGCGGCGGCCATCATCTTGTTGACTTCGCTGCGCACCATGCTGGCGAAATCCGGCGGGGTCATGGCCTCCAGTTCGGCCCTCACCCACTCGGCCCACTTGCCTTTGCGTCGTGGCTTTTCCGAGATCAGCCGGGCGGCTTCGCCCTTGGCCTTGCCCAGGTTGTTCTTCCACATCTCGAACAGCCGGGCCTTTTCCGCCTCGATCTGCGCCCGTTCCTCGAAGCTCATGTTGGCCAGATTGAAACTCATGACGGTACCTGCCTGTTGAAAATGGCCGCTATCTTACACCCTGGCAGCGCCACATCGGAAAACCGAAGCAACTTTCCCGGCGCGGCGGCATCCATTGTTCAAACCACCCCATCGACGAGGACGAGTTCATGGCCCGAAAAACCGCCGTACAGGCCGACAACGATCAGATCAAGGACCAGGTGTTCAGTGAGCTGCAGTCACTGATCGAGGAATCGGAGAAGCTGCTCAACGACAGCGCATCACTGGTTGGCGAGGAAGCCGAGACCCTTCGCGCGCAGGTCAGCCTGAAACTGCGCCAGGCGCGGGATGCCGCCGGCCAGGTGCGCGCCAAGGCGCAACCGGTGGTCGATGCCACCCAGGACTATATCGGTGGGCACCCTTGGCAGACGGTGGCCGTGTCCGCAGGCTTCGGCCTGGTGATCGGTCTGCTGCTGGGGCGCCGTAACTGATCGTCAGGCGGCTTGCGCCATCGGGATACCGCTGTGAAAGCGCAGTTCCTGGTCCGGTGACTGGATCAGCTCGGCTTCCGCTTCGCGCACCAGTTCGACGCGGCGGGCGATGTCCGCCGCCTCGCCATACTGATGGGCCAGCTTCAGGTAGCCCTGGTAATGGCGCGCCTCGCTTTTCAACAGGCCGTGGTAGAAGCTGCCGAGTTCTTCATCCAGGTGCGGCACCAGGGCGGCGAAGCGCTCGCAGCTACGGGCCTCGATGAATGCCCCGACCACCAGGGTATCCACCAGCTTGACCGGCTCATGGGCGCGCACCAGGCGGCGCAGGCCGGACGCATAACGCCCCGCCGACACCGGCCGCAGGGGCACGCCTCGGCGCTTCATCAGGCGCAGCACCTGCTCGTGGTGCACCAGTTCTTCTCGGGCCAGGCGCGACATCATGTTGATCAGGTCCAAGTGGGTGTTGTACTTGGCGATCAGGCTCAATGCCGTGCTGGCGGCCTTGAATTCGCAGTTCTTGTGGTCGATCAGCAGGGTTTCCTGGTCGGCAAGTGCGGCCTCGATCCAGGCATCTGGCGTCGGGCAGCCGAGGAAGGCATCGATTTCGGGGATCAAGGACATAGAGGTGCAACCACACAGTGCGAACAGGACCGGCGATTATACCGACGGCGACGGGCAGTACCAGTGGCTATGCTTGATGCATGTCAAGCGGCGACGCCGGGGGCACCGACTATAGTCAGGCATCGCTCGCCATCTTTAAGGGAGTTCACGCCCATGCAAGCTGTCCGTAGCATCCTTGTCGTCCTCGACCCCGAACATGCCCATAGCCGCGCACTGACCCGCGCCAAGCTGATTGCCGGCGTGACCGGCGCGCGCCTGCACCTGCTGATGTGCGACAAGAAGCATGACCACAGCGCGCTGCTCAGCCTGCTTGGCAGCCAGCTGCATGATGATGGCCATGACAATGTCACCCATGAGCAGAAATGGAAGGATAGCCTGCATGAGTCGATCATCGACGTGCAGCAGGCCGAGGGTTGTGAACTGGTGATCAAGGAGCATCGGCCAGATAACCCGTTGAAAAAAGCATTGCTCACGCCCACCGATTGGAAGCTGTTGCGTCAATGTCCGTGTGCCGTGCTGATGGTCAAGAGCGAACGGCCATGGACCGGCGGGGCAATCCTGGCGGCGGTCGATGTGGGCAACCAGGACGAGGACCATCGCCGACTGCACGCGAGCATCATCGACCATGGCTACGCCATTGCCGGGTTGGCCAAGGGCAATCTGCACGTGATCAGCGCCCACCCCTCCCCCATGCTGTCGGCGTCTGACCCGGTGTACCAGCTGAGCGAGACCATCGAAAAGCGCTACAGGGAAGCCTGTAGTGCGTTCCAGGCGGAATTCGATATCAGCGAGGATCGCCTGCATGTCGCCGAAGGGCCGGCGGATGTGCTGATTCCCCATTTCGAGAAGCAACTCGATGCTGTGGTGACAGTCATCGGTACGGTGGCCCGTACCGGGATTTCCGGGGCATTGATCGGTAATACGTCGGAGGTGGTGCTCGATGCACTGGAAGGGGATGTGCTGGTACTCAAGAGCGAAGAGCTGACGGCGCACCTGGTGGAACTGGCGCGCGGCTGAAGCTTTCCTGCCTGAAAAGACAAAACCCCTACCTGCATGCGCAGATAGGGGTTTTGCGAAATGAATCTTGACGATGACCTACTCTCACATGGGGAAACCCCACACTAC
>NZ_JBIVIA010000020.1:0-50147 GCF_044749485.1 Pseudomonas sp. NPDC089401
CACCTGATCCCATCCCGAACTCAGCAGTGAAACGATGCATCGCCGATGGTAGTGTGGGGTTTCCCCATGTGAGAGTAGGTCATCGTCAAGATTCAAATCCAAAGCCCCTGTCTGCGCTGCAGACAGGGGCTTTGTCTTTTCCGGTCCGCTATCAGAACTGATAACTGACCGTGGCGCTGACGTTACGTTCTTCACCCATGTAGCAGTAGTTCAGGCTGGCACACGAGGTGATGTAGGTTTCGTTGGTCAGGTTGTTGGCGTTGAGCCGCACATCCACACCCTTGAGCCCGACCTTGCCCAGGTCATAGCCCATCGAGGCATCGAACAGGGTGTAGGCGGGCACCTTCATGCTGTTTTCCGCATCCACCCAGCTGTACCCCACATAGCGCACGCCGCCGCCCAGGCGCAGGCCATCCAGCGCGCCCTGGCGGAAGTTGTAGTCGGCCCATAGCGAAACCATCTGCTGCGGTGCCTGGGTCGGCGAATTGCCTTTGTTGTCCACACTGCCCGCCACCAGGCTCGGCATCGACTTGGTGTACTCGATATCGGTGAAGGTATAGCCCCCCAGCAGCTTCAGGTTGTCGGTCACCTGCACATGGGCTTCCAGTTCCAGGCCTTGCGAGCGTACTTGGCCCACCGGGCGGTAGAAGTCCTCGTTCGGTTGCTTGGATGCCAGATTCTCCTGCTCGATGCGGAACACCGATGCGGTGAACAGGTTATCGCTGCCTGGCGGCTGGTACTTGATACCGGCTTCCCACTGGGTGCCTTCGGTCGGTGCCAGCGGCCGGCCCTCCTGGTCGGACACGGTGTTGGGGTTGAACGACTCCGAGTAGCTGGCGTAAGGCGCGATGCCGTTCTCGAACAGATACAGCACACCGGCCCGAGTGGTGAACTTCGAACGCGCGTCGTTGACCTTGGTGTTGCTGTCGCGGTCTTCCTGGGAGACCTTCACCCAGTCCTGGCGCAGCCCCAGCGAGAATCGCCACTGCTCCAGCTCGACCAGATCCTGCAGGTACACGCCAGTCTGCTGCAAACGGCGCTGGTAGCGATTTTCACCCAGCACCTGCAGGTTGCCATGGCCATACTGCGGATCAGCCGTATCAAGAGGCCCTACGCTGCCGTAGCGCCATTCCACGTCAGCCTTGCGGCGCTGGTAGTCGGTGCCCAGCAGCAGGGTGTGCTTGGCCGCGCCGGTGAAGAGTTCGGCCTGCAACATGTTGTCGATGATGTACGAGTGCAGGCGCTCGTCACCGCCGGTGTAGGCACGGTTGAGGATGTTCTGCTCAGCTTGCGCCCAGCCGGCCGAGTACACCTGGTCCATCGACACGTCGGAATCCTGGTAGCGGAAGTTCTGCCGCGCCGTGAACACGTCATTGAAGCGATGTTCGAACTGGTAGCTGAACGATTGCTGCGTGCGTTCGTAGTTGTCGATGCCCGGCTCGCCCTCGAAGAAGTGGTCCGAGAGGCGCTGGCCATTGCGCTTGTGCAGCATGCCGTCGGCCGGGTTGCCACCGTGGTAGCCGCCGTTGGGGTCCTTCTGCAGGTAGGCCTGCAAGGTCAGCGAGGTATCTTCGGTAAAGTCGATGCTGATTGCCGGCGCGATGGCGTAACGTTCTTCCTTGCTGTGGTCGAACTGGGTGTCGGACGCATCGGCAAGGCCAGTCAGCCGGTAGGCGATACGCTTGTCGTCATCCAGTGGGCCGCTGAAGTCGAAAGCCATACCCCGCTGGCCTTGAGTACCCACGCTGGCCTGCACCTGATGATAGGCCTCGAACAGCGGCTTCTTGGTGGTCAGCGCCACCAGGCCGCCCGGTGAGCTGCGCCCGTAAAGCACCGACGATGGCCCCTTGAGGATATCGATCCGCTCGATGAAGTAGGGGTCGACCTGCATGGTGCTGTAGGTGCCGTTGTCCCCCATCGACTTCAAGCCATCGACGTAGATGTTGTCCACCGAGCCATCGTTGAAACCGCGCATGGCCACGTAGTCGTAGCGGTGGGTGGCGCCATAGGGGTTGGTCAGCACCCCGGGGGTGTAGCGCATGGCCTGGGCGACCGTCTGTGAACCCTGGTCGTCGATCTGCTGGCGGGTCACCACGGACACCGACTGGGAGGTTTCCACCAGCGGCATGCTGGTCTTGGTCGCGACCTGGCTGTGGCTGGCGTTGTAGCCGTCCATGCTGCCCAAGGCGTTGCCCAGGGTGAAACTGCGCACGTTGGTGTCAGGCAGCGACAGTGCGGCGTCTTCCGGGCCAACCCGCAGCACGTAGCTGCGGCCATCCTCACTGGCGGCTGCCAGCCCCGTGCCATTGAGCAGCAGGCGCAGGGCCTGCTCGATCGAATAGTGCCCCCGCAAGCCGCTGGAGCGCCGTTCGCCGGTCAGTTGCGGGGTGCTCGAGAGGGTGATGCCGGCTTGGCGGGCGAACTGGTTGAGCACGTCGTCCAGCGGGCCTGCCGCGATGTCGAAAGGCTGGCTGGTTTGCGCGGGCTCGGCGGCCAGCACCAGCATCGGCGCGCTGGCCAGGCCCAGCGCAGTGCCGAACAGGGCGGCACGCACCGCTTTGCCGAGCAGCGCCGAACTCGATGCAGGTCGAAGATCCTGCTTGTGGGTGGGGTGTGCAGAAGGTGGAGCACTGGGCATGTCGAGGTCCGTGGAGTCATTGAGGGCAGAAGGTGTCGCTTACTGTCCTAGCCGTGCACCCGGTCAAAACCCGCCAGAAAATCCTGCAGCTAGGCCGCATGCTCCAACCGTATCCACCAGCGGGTGCGCTCACGCAACCGCACCGGCAGGGTCTGCGGCAGCAGGTGCAGCAGCTGTTCCGGGTCCTCCAGGCGGTACACTCCCGACAGGCGCAGGTCCGCGACAGCATCGCTGCAGCTGAGGTAACCCTGGCGGTAACGGCTCACCTGGGCGAGGAAGTCGGCCAGGCGCATGTCACGGGTGACGATCAGCCCGTCGCTCCAGGCCATGGCATCCATATCCAGTCGCTCCAGGCGCTGCGCGCCGCGGGCATCCACGCGCCAGTCCTGGCCACTGTCGATCCATTGCACCTCACCCAGGCCAGGGTGGTGAATGGCCACCTTGCCCTGGCTGACGCCAAGCTGGGTGCAGTCGCCCTGCTGGTACAGGGTAAAGCGCCCTTCGACGCTTTCGAACAGCGCATCCCGCGTCTGCACCTGCAATGGCTGGTCGCCCCGGCAGGTCAGCATCAGTTCGCCCTGCCTGAGACGCACCAGGCGTTGCTGCCCGGTGAAGGCCAGATCGACGGCGCTGCGGGTGTTCAACTGCATCAGCGAGCCATCGGGCAGACGGATGCCGCGACGCTCGCCGGTCGCGGTGGCGTAATCCGAGGTCCAGCTGCTGACGCTGTCCAGGTCCTTGCCCAGCCAGGCTGCCGTGCCCACCAGGGCCACGCCGCCGAGCAGCTTGAGCGCCTGGCGCCGGTGCAGACGCCGCTGGCTGGCCTCCAGGGTCTGCATGGCCACACTGGCGCCAGGTACGGCGCGCAGGTCGAGCTCCCGGTGCAGGTGCGTCACCCGTTGCCAGGCCAGCTCATGTTCCGGTGTCGCCAGGCGCCATCGCTCGCACTGTTCCGACAACACCGGGTCGTTGCCGCTCTCACGCAGCCTGAGCATCCATTGAATGGCCTGTTTGACCGCCTGGGAGGAGGGCGCCACGTCAGTGTTCGTCTTCGTAGCGCAGCAGGTAGCAGTGGTAGAGCGCATCGGCTACGTAGCGCTCCACCGAGCGCAGCGAGATGCCCATCCGCTCGGCAATGGCCTGGTGGCCCAGCCCTTCGCACTGTGCCAGCAGGAAAGCCTGGCGCACCTTGGGCTTGAGGCCGTCGAGCAGCCGCGCGATGCGCTCGAGCAGTTCCAGCAGCAGCTCACGCGTCTCCACCGAGGGCACCTGGGCTTCAGGCAGCTGGGCCAGGGCCTCCAGGTAGGCGCGGTGCAGCTCTTCTCGCCGCCAGTGGTCGATCACCAGGCCGCGGGCGACGGTGCGCAGGAACGCCCGTGGAGTGTTGAGCCGCAGCGGCTGCTGGCGTTGCAGCAGGCGCACGAAGGTGTCCTGGGCCAGGTCGGCGGCATCGGCAGCATTGCCCAGCTGGCTGCGCAGCCAGGTCTTCAGCCAGCTGTGGTGGTCGCTGTAGAGGGTGTGCACGGAATCGTTGGAGGGCATGACGCGCAGCCGGCATGAATGATAATTAGTCTCATTGTTTGCTGGAGAGAGGGCGTTTGGCAACACCCCTGTGCTGGCCCTATCGGGAACCCTGGCTGTCCAGGTACTGGCGGATAACGCGGGCGCCGCTGTTCAGGTGCTGCTCCAGCACCCTCACTGCCTCGTCCACCAGTTTGTCGCTGGCGGCATCGACCAGGGCGATGTGGTCGTCCTGGGTCAGCTTGCCCAGGCCCATGGACGACAGGTGGAAACGCAGGAAGCGCTCTTCCTCGTTCAGTTCGTTTTCGATCAGGCGCAGCAGCTTCTGGTTTGGCGCCTTGCGGTACAGCGCCATGTGCAGCAGGCGGTTGAGCCGGCCGATCTCGGCATGCCGGGTTTCGTTTTCCAGCTGTTGGATGTAGCTGCGGGCACAGGCGATGTCAGCGGCATCGAGCAGGGGGATCGATTGGCGCAGTGCCTCGCTCTCGAGCAGCACGCGTAGGGCATAGGTGTCGACGGCGTCTTCACCAATCAGCGGTGCGACCACTGCGCCTTTGTTCAACTCCACCTTCAGCAGCGATTGCGCCTCCAGCTGGCGCAGTGCCTCGCGCACCGGCATGCGGCTGACGCCATACAAGGTGGCGAGCTCCTGCTGGCGCACGGCAGTGCCGGGCGGCAGGCGGCCATCGAGGATGGCGTTGCGCAGGCGTTCTTCGATCACGCCACGGGCCAGGTTTGCCGGCAGCTGTTCGCTGGCCAGCACGTTGCTCAGTTTTATTTTCTCGGCCAAGCGGGTTCTGCCTCGACGACAAAAGTTGGATCCAATGACACTAGTGAGGGGCAAGGGGCCTTGTCAAACCCGCTCGCGCACTGGGGCGGGCGCTGCCAGGCCAGGAACATGGTGGAGCAAGTCATTGGGCAAAGGAAGTAGTACCGCTTAGGGCTTAAATAGAAAGTGATGGCAAGCCGACAGCCGGTTGCATGATTGCAGGGTGCCATTGTCTTTTGGCTCGCCAAGTCGCACCATCGCTCCTTTAAGGATGACCTGAACAGGGCTTCGCAGTGGCGATAACCTGGCTGCTCAAGACCGCCGTGCGACGTGCCTGCCTTGCCCTGCTGCTGGGTGGCGCGCTGCTGGGCGGCTTGCACGCCGATTGGGACTTCGCCGAGATCAGCCGCAAGGCCCAGGCCCTGTACGGCCCGCTCGGTGCCGGCAAGGGCCGCATCGATGCCTGGCAGAACCTGATGGCGACCCAGAGCCAGGGCAGCGAGCTGCAGCGCCTGCAGGTGGTCAACCTGTTCTTCAACCACCAGATGCGCTACGTCGAGGACATCGACCTGTGGCACGAGGTCGACTACTGGGCCACGCCGATCCAGTCGCTGATCAAGGGCGCCGGCGACTGTGAAGACTACGCCATCGCCAAGTACTTCAGCCTGCGGCGCATGGGCATCCCCAGCGAAAAACTGCGCATCACCTACGTCAAGGCCCTGCGCCAGAACCGCGCGCACATGGTCCTGACCTATTATTCAAGCCCACAGGCGCAGCCGCTGGTGCTCGACAGCCTGATGGACGCGATCAAGCCGGCCAGCGAGCGGGCCGACCTGCTGCCGGTGTACGCCTTCAATGGCGAGGGCCTGTGGTTGACCGGCGCCGCAGGCAACAAGAAGGTCGGCGACACCAAGCGCCTGTCTCGCTGGCAGGACGTGCTGAAGAAAATGCAGGCCGAAGGGTTCCCGGCCGAACCGGTTTACTGAAGGAGCACAGATGTCACTGTTCAAACAATTGCTGTTGGCCATTTGCCTGTTCCTGGTGGTCGCGTTCAGCGGCAGCTTCATGGTCAGCCTGGAAAGCTCGCGCAGCCAGTACGTCAACCAGCTGCGTTCCCACGCCCAGGATGCGGCCACGGCGCTGGCGCTGTCGCTGACGCCGAACATCGACGACCCGGCGATGACCGAGCTGATGGTCAGCTCGATCTTCGACAGCGGTTACTACGCCAGCATCAAGGTGGTCGACCTGAGCTCCAACAGCGTGCTGGTGGAGCGCCATGCCGAGCCGGACCCAGGCGGCGTGCCGGGCTGGTTCATCCACCTGATCGGCCTGGAAGCGGCCGGTGGCGATGCCATCGTCAGCCGTGGCTGGCAGCAGGCAGCGCGGGTCGAGGTGATCAGCCACCCGATGTTCGCCATCGCCAAGCTCTGGCAGAGCGCCCTGGGCAGCCTCGGCTGGCTGCTGCTGTGCGGCGCTGCCAGCGCGGTGCTCGGCGCCTTGCTGCTGCGCCGTCAGCTGCGCCCGCTGGACTACATGGTCGAGCAGTCCCACGCCATCGCCCGCCGCGAGTTCCTCAGCCTGCCGGAGCTGCCGCGCACGCCGGAGCTGCGTCGGGTGGTGCAGGCCATGAACCAGATGGTCGAGAAGCTCAAGGCGCTGTTCACCGAGCAGGCCGAGCGCAGCGAGCGTCTGCGCGCCGAGTCCTACCAGGACAGCCTGACCGGGCTGTCCAACCGCCGTTATTTCGAGATGCAGCTCAATGCCCGGGTCAGCAACCTGGAAGAAGCGCGTTCCGGCTACCTGCTGCTGTTGCGCGTGCAGGGCCTGGCCGGGCTCAACGCGCGTCTGGGCGGCCAGCGCACCGACCAGTTGCTGCAGGCGGTGGGCGAGCAATTGCGCCGTACCTGTGCCCGTTACCCGGAAACCAACGACCTGATCTCCCGCAGCCGGGGCGGCGAATTCGCCGTGCTGGCGCCAGGCATGGTGCATGACGAGGCCATCCAGCTTGCCCAGGCCCTGGAGGCCACCCTGCAGAGCCTGCACGAGACCGGGGCCAGCGATGTCCAGCCAGTGGCGTGCATCGGCCTTGCGCCGTATCACCCGGGCGATGAGCCCCAGGCCCTGCTCAAGCTGGCCGACGAGGCGCTGGCGCGGGCCGAGAACCAGCCGACGCCAGGTTGGGTGTGCCTGGAGCAGGGCGTTGCCGCGGTCGCTGGCGACGGCCAGCATGCCTGGCACACGCGCTTGGACGAAGCATTCGCCCACGGCCAGTTCGCGCTGTTCTTCCAGCCGGTGGTGCAGGCCAAGGACACCCGGCACGTGCTGCACCACAAGGTAATTTCTCGCCTGCTCGACGACCAGGGCGAGGCCCTGCCGGCCGGCCGCTTCCTGCCCTGGCTGGAGCGTTTCGGCTGGATGTCGCGGCTGGACGTGCTGGTGCTGGAGAAGGTACTGGCGCACCTGCGCAAACATGACCAGGTGCTGGCGCTGAACCTGTCGGCGACCACCTTGGCCGACCCCAAGGCCTTGCAGCGGATCTTCGAACTGCTGGGGCAGAACACGGCGCTGGGCTCACGGCTGATCTTCGAGATCGGCGAGGAGCAACTGCCCGAGCAGGCCGCCCTGGAAAAACTCAACCGGCGCCTGCACAGCCTTGGCTTCGGCCTGGCCCTGCAGCGCTTCGGCGGGCGCTTCAGCATGATCGGCAACCTGGCGCACCTGGGCCTGGCTTACCTGAAGATCGATGGCAGCTACATCCGCAACATCGACCAGGAGCAGCACAAGCGGTTGTTCATCGAGGCTATCCAGCGCGCGGCGCACAGCATCGACCTGCCGCTGATTGCCGAACGGGTGGAGACCGAAGGCGAGCGACTGGTGCTGGTGGAAATGGGCGTGGGCGGCATCCAGGGGCAACTGGTCGGCGAGCCAGCGCCCTGGCGCTAATTCCGTATCGCAGCAAATGCCTTGAAGCCTGCTCGCTCCCTGTGGGAGCAACTGTCTTGCTCAATTTCTAAAAGCTGGCGCGAATCCCTGTGGGAGCGGGTTTATCGAGGCGTCGAACCGCCGCGAACACGGGCGAAGCCCGTGCCATCCACCGCGTTGCATGCTTCGCGGGTAAACCCGCTCCCACAGGGTCAGTGCAAGCTTCGGAAAGTGAACAGGTCCGGGCTTCAGATCAACCCGCCTTCCTCCTCTTCCTCGATCAGGTTGTTCAAGCTCCCCAGCGCCTTGCGCGCGCTGGAGCGGTTGAGCAACTTCGCCTGTGCCCCTGTCGGCAGGTCGGTGATGCTGAACACGCCCTTGGCCGTCAGCACCTCGATCAGGTCCTCGAGTACGCGGATCATGTCCAGGTCGCTCTGCTTGAGCTGCTTGAGGCTGTTTTCGACGATATCGTCGGCAAACCACTCCTGGATCTCGGCGTGGTCGGCCGGCAGGACTTCCGTGTGGTCGGCGTACGGCACGGGTTCGACCCGCTCCAGTTGCCCTTCCTGGTCGCGTTGCACGTAGAACAGTGCTTCCATCCTCGTCACCCCGGTTCCTTGATGGTGGTTCCTGGCGCAGCATAGGCAATCTTGCCCGGCTGCGCCTGCCAATCAGCTGTTGTTGTTGTCGATCTTGATGGTCGGGTCGGCGCCGCTGATCAACGAGTTGATCGTGGTGTTCGACCAGTTCACGCCCTCCAGCTTGATGCTGACGTCGGCGTTGGCCAGCCCGCCAGCCGCGTTGAGCTTGCCTTCGGTACTGATCTGCAGGGTCGATTCGCCGCCCACCGTGGTGATCTTCAGGTAGTTGTCGATGGTCGAACCGCGCTCGCCCTGCAGCAGGTCGGTGAGGTCGATGCGGTCACCTTCGCTGGGCTTGAAGTCCTTGATCACGTCCTGGCCGGTGTCGCCCATCTTCCACACGAAGCTGTCGGCACCGCTGCCGCCGGTGAGGATGTCGTTGCCCTTGCCGCCGATCAGGGTGTCGTTGCCCGCCCCACCGAACAGCATGTCGTTGCCTTCACCGCCCAGCAGGGTGTCGTTGCCGGTACCGCCGAGGAGGATGTCGTTGCCCTTGCCGCCATCGATGTAGTCATTGCCGCCCTGGCCGAAGATGACGTCGTTGCCGGCCCCACCCATCAAGTTGTCGGCACCGTCGTTGGCGCGCGACAGGTCGAACTCGGTGTAATGCTCGGTGATGTATTGGTGCATGACCTTCGCATCCACGGCGCTGGCGTCCACCCCGAGCTTGTCCGCGACGAAGGCTTGCACGGCCTCGATGCCGCTGCCGGGTATCGAATCGAAACTCACCAGGTCGCCGAAGATGATGTCGTGGCCATCGCCGCCATCGATCTTGTCGGCGCCGGCAACGGTCGCGTCGGTGTGGCCGAGGATCGCATCGGGGATCTTGCTCGGGTCGATGTTGACCTGGGGTACGCCGTCGCTGTCGAACGGTTTCAGGTCGGTGGCGGCGATGCCGCTGCCGACGCCGACGGCTTCGACCGCGGAAAGTGCCGCGAGCAGCGCGAAACTGGAGGTGGCGTTGCTCAAGGTGGCATCGGTGGTGGTGCTGCCGGTACCGGCCCGGGTCGAGAGCTCGTAGCCACCATTGCCCTCGGCGCGGATGTTGCCCGTGGTCACGGCGTTCCACTTGTAGCTCAGGCTCGGCAGGTCATAGGTGCGGGTTTCGGCGGTGAGCTTGCCGGCGCTGTCGATCGACACCCGGTTGCTGGTGTCGAGCTGGTAGTTGGTCAGGGTGTCGCCCATCTTGTAGTTGATGTTGCTGAGCAGCGTGTCGAGCTTGACCGTGCTGTTGGCCAGGGTCGGGTTGGTCTGCTCGCCGGTCTGGTAGTAGGTCGGCTGGCCGTCGGTGAGGAAGTAGGTCTGGTTGGTGCCGGTGACGCCGGCGTTCTTCAGGTTCTGGAACCAGTTGGCGGTGGTCTTGAAGGCATCCTCGTAGTTGGTGCCGCCCTCCGCGCTCATGCCGCTCAGGGCATTGAGCAGGGTCTTGAGGCCCGCGTCGTTGAGGGTGACCGCGACCGTGCTCTTGACCTGGCTGGCGAAGTCCACCAGCAGCACGTTCACCGTACCCACGCCGGTGGCCTTGGCATCGGCCAGCAGGGTCTGGAAGGTGGTGGCCAGCGCCGCCTTGGTGGCATCGATGCCGGTGGTGCTCATGCTGCCCGAGGTGTCGACGATGAAGGCGAGGTTGTAGTTGGTGCCTGCGGCCATGTGCAGGCCGGCGGTGTCGGCAATGATGATGTCGTCGCCATAGGTGCCGGTCGAGGTGTCGTTGGCGGTGGTCAGCTGGCTGGTGGTGTAGGTGTCCGGGTACACCGTGACCTTGAGGGTACCCTCGGTGGTGGCGAAGCTGCCGCCGACCGACTCGGTGGAGGTCGAGGTCACCTTCACGTCGAACTGGCCGCTGTAGTAAGCCGGTGGCTTGATGGTCAGGCTGCTCAAGGTCCAGCCGCTGACATCCACCGCCGTACTGCCGACCGTGGCGCTGTGCCCGGCATTGTCGCTGATCACCGACCCTGCCGGGATGCCGCCGAGCTTCACGCTCAGGGTCTCGGAGCCGTCGGTGTCGGTCAGGCCGCTGCCGATGCCCACCAGCTTGACGCTGCCGTTCTCCGGCCCTTCGTTGAGCTTGTAGCCGTTGTAGTAGCCCTGGTTGCTGGTGCCGTGCAGGTCGGACACGGTGACCCCGGCGTTGGTGAGCGCCGTGACGTTCTGGTACATCGGGATGGTGGTGCTGTTGAAGTCGCCCGCCAGGCCGCCGTTGACCGAGATGTTGACGTCGTAGCTGCCCGGGCCGGACTGGTTGGCGTGGTAGATCTCCAGGGTGTAGTAGCCGCTGGTGGTCGGCGTGTAGGTCCCTGAAACCAGGCCTGCGCCAGTGCCCCAGGTGGCGGTGACCACGTTCTTGCCGCCAATGTTGACCAGCAGGCTGTCGTCGGCGATGCCGCTGAAGGTGTAGGTCTTGCCGGCCTCCAGGTACACCAGGCCGGAGGTCTTCGAGCCGCTCTGCGCCGCCACGGTGGAGTCGGACTGCACGTTGGTGATGGTGGCCGACGTGGTGGCGTTGCCGGAGTTGGCGAACACCGTCTTCAAGGCATCGCCGGTGATGCCGTTGCCGTTGGTGCCCAGGCCGGTGAGGGTGGTCCAGGTTTCCTTGGTCAGGCCCAGCGAGTTGACGCTGTTGCTGCCGATCGACAGGGTCGGCGCATCGGCGACCGGGGTGATGTCGACCTTGAGCACCGTTTCACTGCCCGGGGTGATGCCGTCGGTGGGCTTGAACTTGATCTGCGCGTAGTCGGCCTGCTTGTTGCCCACGCCGGTGCCGCCGTAGCCGTCGGCGCCGGACTGGTTGGCCAGCGGCACGAACTTGAGCTTGCCGGCGGCGATGTCGGCCTGGCTCACGGTCTGGTTGACGGTCACGTTCACCCAGGCGCTGCCGTTGTTGTACTGCAGGGTGCCAAGGGTCGGCAGCTGGGTGATGGTGACGCCCAGGCTCGAGGTCGGGCTGTCGACGTCGGTGACGTTGAAGTTGCTCCAGGTCAGCACCAGCGCGGTGTCCTCGACCCCGGTGGCGGCGCCGCCGGCGGACACCGGCGCGTCGTTGACCGCCACCACGTTGACTGTGGTGGTGGCGGTGTTGGACACGTTGACCCCGTCGGTGACCGTGACCGTGATGATCCGCGGCGTGGTGCTCGGGTCTTCGCTGGTGTTGACGAAGGTGATGTTCTTGATCGCCTGCATGTAGTCGGCCAGCGAGGCGTTGCCGGTCAGGGTCAGCACCACCTTGCCGGCGGTGACGCTGGAGGTGATGGTGATGCCATTGACGCTGCTGCCTAGGTTCAGCGCATCGCCCGCCTGGGCGTTGGTCAGGGTGACGGTGGCACCGGCCATCTGCGGGCTGTCGAAGTCGGTGATGGAGATGTCCAGGTCACTGATCGAGTTGCCGCTGCCGTTCTCGATGAAGGTGGTCTGGAAGTCGGCGCCGGTCTTGCCGCTGGAATCGTTGGCGTCCAGGTCCAGCACCGGGGCTGGTTCGAACAGCTGGGTGGTGATGCTGCCCGCGGTATTGCTGACCACCAGGCCCTCGAAGTTGCCGCCGGTGGCCGAGTCGATCTTGATGGTGAAGGTCTCGGTGCCTTCGGTGACGTTGTCCTTGATGGTCGGGATGCTGAAGGTGGCCGTCGAGCTGTTGGCCTTGATGGTCACCGTGGCCACGCCGGTGTAGTCGACACCGTTGGTGGCGGTGCCGCTGTAGCTCAGTTTCACCGTGACATCCGTCTGCGGCGGGTTGGTCAGGGTCAGGGTGTAGGTGGCGGTGCTGCCCTCGGCCACGGTGGCCGAGCCGGTGATGCCGAGGGTGGTGTTGTTCAGCGTGTCGGTCACCGCGGTCACTGCTGGCGCCGAGTTCACCACCAGGCTTTCGAAATTGCCGCCGGTTGCACTGGTGATCGTCGCGCTGACGTTGGTGGCGTCGATGTACACGTCGTCGGCTGGCGCTGCCACGGTGACGCTGCCGCTCGACTGGTTGGCACCGATGGTGATGGTCTGGCCATTGCTCAGGGTTACCGTCACGGCTGTCTGCGCCGGGTTGGTCAGGGTCGCGGTGTAGACGATCTGCCCGCCCTCGGCCACGGTCGGTGTGGCGGTCAGGGTCACGGTGGTGGTGTCCTGCACGTCGGTGACGCTGGTGCTGATCACGGTCTTGTTGGCCACCAGGTTCTCGTAGCTGCCACCGGAGACGCTGCTGATGCTGTTGGTGACCGGGGCATGGCCCTGGTAGACGTCGTTGGTCACGGCGCCAGTCGCGGTGCCTGAGCTCTGGCCGACCGGGATGGTGATGGTCTGGCCGTTGGTCAGGGTCACCACCACCGGAGTGACGGTGACCGGCGCGCTGACGGTGGCGGTGTAGATGATGGTGCCACCCTCGGCCACGCTCGGGGTGGCGGTCAAGGTGACCGTGCTGGTGTCCTGCACATCGGTGACGCTGGTGCTGACCTGGGTCTTGTCGGCCACCAGGTTCTCGTAGCTGCCACCGGACACGTTGCTGATGCTGTTGGTGACCGGGGCGTGGCCCAGGTACACGTCGTTGGTGACGCTGCCGGTGGCGGTGCCTGAGCTCTGGCCGACCGGGATGGTGATGGTCTGGCCGTTGGCCAGGGTCACCACCACGGCGCTGCCGGTGACGGGGGCACCGACGGTGGCGGTGTAGGTGATGGTGCCGCCCTCGGCCACGCTCGGGGTGGCGGTGAGGGTGACGGTGGTGGTGTCCTGGACATCGGTGACGGTGGTGCTGACCGCTGTCTTGTTGGCCACCAGGTTTTCGTAGTTGCCGCCGCTGACGGCGGTGATGCTGTTGGTGACCGGCGCGTGGCCCAGGTAGACGTCATTGGTGACGGTGCCGGTGGCCGTGCCGGAAGTTTGCCCGACGGCGATGGTGATGGTCTGGCCGTTGGCCAGGGACACCAGCACCGGGCTGCCGGTGACCGCAGCGGTAACGGTCGCGGTGTAGACGATGGTGCCGCCCTCGGCCACCGACGGCGTGGCGGTGAGGCTCACGGTCGAGGTGTCGATGGTGTCGGTGACGTTGGTCACTGCCGCGGTGCTGTTGATTGCCAGGTTCTCGAAGTTGCCGCCGCTGGCGTTGGTGATGCGCGCGCTGACCTGGGTGGCGTCGATGTAGGGATCATCGCCTGGTGCGGCAATGGTGACGCTGCCGGAGGTCTGGTTGGCGCCGATGGTGATGGTCTGGCCGTTGCTCAGGGTCACCGTCACGGCCGTTTGCGCGGCGTTGGTCAGGGTCGCGGTGTAGGTGATCTGGCCACCTTCGGCCACGCTTGGCGTCGCCGACAGCGAGACGGTGGTGGTGTCCTGCACATCGGTGACCGTGGTGCTGACCACGGCCTTGTTGGCCACCAGGTTCTCGTAATTGCCGCCGGTCACATTGCTGATGCTGTTGGTGACCGGTGCATGGCCCTGGTAGACGTCGTTGGTCACGGCGCCAGTCGCGGTGCCGGAACTCTGGCCGACCGGGATGGTGATGGTCTGGCCGTTGGCCAGGGTGACCACCACCGGGCTGCCGGTGACCGGCGCAGTCACCGAGGCGGTGTAGACGATGGTTCCGCCTTCGGCCACCGATGGGGTGGCGGTCAGGCTCACGGTCGAGGTGTCGATGGTATCGGTGACGTTGGTCACAGCCGCCGTGCTGTTGATTGCCAGGTTCTCGAAGTTGCCGCCGGTAGCGTTGGTGATGCGCGCGCTGACCTGGGTGGCGTCGAGGTAAGGGTCATCGCCTGGCGCGGCAATGGTGACGCTGCCGGAGGTCTGGTTGGCGCCGATGGTGATGGTCTGGCCGTTGCTCAGGGTCACGGTCACTGCGGTTTGCGCGGCGTTGGTCAGGGTCGCGGTGTAGACGATCTGGCCGCCCTCGGCCACGCTCGGGGTCGCCGAAAGCGAGACCGTGGTGGTGTCCTGCACGTCTGTGACGCTGGTGCTGACCTGGGTCTTGTCGGCCACCAGATTCTCGTAATTGCCGCCGGACACGTTACTGATGCTGTTGGTGACCGGCGCATGGCCCTGGTACACGTCGTTGGTGACCGCACCGGTAGCCGTGCCGGAGCTCTGGCCGACCGGAATGGTGATGGTCTGCCCATTGGTCAAGGTCACCACCACCGGGCTGCCAGTGACCGGAGCGGTTACCGACGCGGTGTAGGTGATGGTGCCACCTTCGGCTACTGACGGTGTTGCAGTCAGGCTGACGGTCGAGGTGTCGACGGTGTCGGTGACGTTGGTCACCGCCGCCGTGTTGTTGATCGCCAGCTTCTCGAAGTTGCCGCCGGTGGCATTGGTGATGTTGGCGCTGACCTGGCCGGCGTCGAGGTACGGGTTGTCGCCGTGGGTGGCGACACTGACGCTGCCGGAGGTCTGGTTGGCACCGATCGTGATGGTCTGACCGTTGCTCAGGGTCACGGTCACTGCGGTTTGCGCGGCGTTGGTCAGGGTCGCGGTGTAGACGATCTGGCCGCCTTCGGCCACGCTCGGCGTCGCTGACAGCGAGACGGTGGTGGTGTCCTGCACGTCGGTGACACTGGTGCTGACCTGGGTCTTGTCGGCCACCAGGTTCTCATAATTGCCGCCGGACACGTTGCTGATGCTGTTGGTGACCGCGGCGTGGCCTACATAGACATCGTTGGTCACCGCGCCAGTCGCGGTACCAGAGCTCTGGCCAACCGGGATGGTGATGGTCTGGCCGTTGGTCAGGGTCACCACCACCGGGCTGCCAGTGACCGGAGCGGTCACCGAGGCCGTATAGGTGATGGTGCCGCCTTCGGCCACCGATGGCGTTGCAGTCAGGCTGACAGTCGAGGTGTCGACGGTGTCGGTGACGTTGGTCACGGCCGCTGTGCTGTTGATCGCCAGCTTCTCGAAGTTGCCACCCGAGGCATTGGTGATGTTGGCGCTGACCTGGCCGGCATCGAGGTACGGGTTGTCGCCGTGGGTGGCGACACTGACGCTGCCGGAGGTCTGGTTGGCGCCGATGGTGATGGTCTGGCCGTTGCTCAGGGTCACGGTCACCGCGGTTTGCGCGGCGTTGGTCAGGGTCGCGGTGTAGACGATCTGACCACCCTCGGCCACGCTCGGGGTCGCCGACAGGGAGACGGTGGTGGTGTCCTGTACATCGGTGACGCTGGTGCTGACCTGGGTCTTGTCGGCCACAAGGTTTTCGTAGTTGCCGCCAGAGACATTGCTGATGCTGTTGGTCACAGCAGCGTGGCCCACATAGACATCGTTGGTCACCGCGCCGGTGGCCGTGCCAGAGCTCTGGCCGACTGGAATGGTGATGGTCTGGCCATTGGTCAGGGTCACCACCACCGGGCTGCCGGTGACGGGGGCGCCGACGGTGGCGGTGTAGGTGATGGTGCCGCCCTCGGCTACGGACGGTGTGGCGGTCAGGGTGACCGTGGTGGTGTCCTGTACATCGGTGACGCTGGTGCTGACCACGGTCTTGTTGGCCACCAGGTTCTCGTAGTTGCCGCCAGATACGTTGCTGATGCTGTTGGTGACGGCGGCGTGGCCCACATAGACATCGTTGGTCACCGCGCCCGTGGCGGTGCCAGAGCTTTGGCCGACCGGGATGGTGATGGTCTGGCCGTTGGCCAGGGTGACCACGACCGGGCTGCCGGTGACCGGAGCGGTCACCGACGCGGTGTAGACGATGGTCCCGCCTTCGGCTACCGATGGGGTTGCAGTCAGGCTGACGGTCGAAGTGTCGATGGTGTCGGTGACATTGGTCACCGCCGCCGTGCTGTTGATCGCCAGGTTCTCGAAGTTGCCGCCGGTAGCGTTGGTGATGCGCGCACTGACTTGGCTGGCGTCGAGGTAAGGATCATCGCCTGGCGCGGCAATGGTGACGCTGCCGGAGGTCTGGTTGGCGCCGATGGTGATGGTCTGGCCGTTGCTCAGGGTCACGGTCACCGCGGTTTGCGCGGCGTTGGTCAGGGTCGCGGTGTAGACGATCTGACCACCCTCGGCCACGCTCGGCGTCGCCGACAGCGAGACGGTGGTGGTGTCCTGTACATCGGTCACGCTGGTGCTGACCTGGGATTTGTCGGCGACCAGGTTTTCGTAATTGCCGCCAGAAACATTGCTGATGCTGTTGGTGACAGCAGCGTGGCCTTGGTAGACGTCGTTGGTGACCGCGCCGGTGGCCGTGCCGGAGCTCTGGCCGACTGGAATGGTGATGGTCTGCCCATTGGTCAAGGTCACCACCACCGGGCTGCCGGTGACTGGAGCGGTCACCGAGGCGGTGTAGGTGATGGTGCCGCCTTCGGCCACCGATGGCGTTGCAGTCAGGCTGACAGTCGAGGTGTCGACGGTGTCGGTGACGTTGGTCACGGCCGCTGTGCTGTTGATCGCCAGCTTCTCGAAGTTTCCGCCGGTGGCATTGGCGATGCTGGCGCTGACCTGGCCGGCATCGAGGTAGGGGTTGTCGCCATGGGTGGCGACGCTGACGCTGCCGGAGGTCTGGTTGGCACCGATGGTGATGGTCTGGCCGTTGCTCAGGGTCACGGTCACTGCGGTTTGCGCGGCGTTGGTCAGGGTTGCGGTGTAGACGATCTGCCCACCCTCGGCCACGCTCGGGGTCGCCGACAGCGAAACCGTGGTGGTGTCCTGCACATCGGTGACGCTGGTGCTGACCTGAGACTTGTCCGCCACCAGGTTTTCGTAATTGCCGCCAGAGACGTTACTGATGCTGTTGGTAACGGCGGCATGGCCCACATAGACATCGTTGGTTACCGCACCGGTGGCCGTGGCGGAGCTTTGGCCAACCGGGATGGTGATGCTCTGGCCGTTGGCCAGCGTGACCACGACCGGAGTGCCGGTCACGGGGGCGCCCACGCTTGCGGTGTAAATGATGGTGCCGCCTTCGGCCACCGACGGTGTGGCGGTCAAGGTGACCGTGGTGGTGTCGGTCACATCGGTGACGCTGGTGCTGACCTGGGACTTGTCGGCGACCAGGTTTTCATAGTTGCCACCAGACACGTTGCTGATGCTGTTGGTGACTGGCGCGTGGCCTTGGTAGACGTCGTTGCTGACGGCCCCGGTGGCCGTGCCAGAACTCTGACCGACCGGGATGGTGATGCTTTGCCCGTTGGCCAGGGTGACCACGACCGGACTGCCGGTGACGGGTGCGCCCACGGTGGCGGTGTAAACGATGGTCCCGCCTTCGGCCACGGACGGTGTGGCCGTCAAGGTCACCGTGGTGGTGTCCTGCACATCGGTGACGGTAGTGCTGACCACGGCCTTGTTGGCCACCAGGTTTTCATAGTTGCCGCCCGACACATTGCTGATGCTGTTGCTGACGGCGGGATGGCCCTGATAGACATCGTTGGAGACCGCTGCGGTCGCGGTGCCGGAACTCTGCCCGACCGGGATGGTGATGCTCTGGCCGTTGGCCAGGGTCACGACCACGGCAGAGCCGGTCACCGGCGCCGTCACCGTGGCGGTGTAGACGATCGTGCCGCCCTCGGCCACCGACGGCGTGGCGGTCAGGCTCACGGTCGAAGTGTCGATGGTATCGGTGACGTTGGTCACCGCAGGCGTGCTGTTCACCGCCAGGTTCTCGAAGTTGCCGCCTGAAGCATTGGTGATGCGCGCGCTGACCTGGCTGGCATCGAGGTACGGGTCATCGCCCGGCGCCGCAATGGCGACGCTGCCGGAGGTCTGGTTGGCGGCGATGGTGATGGTCTGGCCATTGCTCAGGGTCACGGTCACTGCGGTTTGCGCGGCGTTGGTCAGGGTCGCGGTGTAGACGATCTGACCACCTTCGGCCACGCTCGGGGTCGCCGACAGGGAGACGGTGGTGGTGTCCTGTACGTCGGTCACGCTGGTGCTGACCTGGGTCTTGTCGGCGACCAGGTTCTCGTAATTGCCGCCGGTGACATTGCTGATGCTGTTGGTGACCGGCGCATGGCCCTGGTAGACATCGTTGGTCGCTGCACCCGTGGCGCTACCCGAACTCTGGCCGACGGCAATGGTGATGGACTGGCCGTTGGCCAGGGTCACCACCACCGGGCTGCCGGTGACCGGAGCCCCCACCGTCGCGGTGTAGAGAATAGTGCCGCCTTCGGCCACGGACGGTGTGGCCGTCAGGGTGACCGTGGTGGTGTCGGTCACATCGGTGACGCTGGTGCTGACCTGGGTCTTGTCAGCGACCAGATTCTCGTAGTTACCGCCGGAGACATTGCTGATGCTGTTGGTGACCGGCGCGTGGCCCTGATACACGTCGTTGGTTACGGCACCGGTGGCCGTGCCGGAGCTCTGGCCGACCGGGATGGTGATGCTCTGGCCATTGGTCAGGGTCACCACGACCGGGCTACCCGTCACGGGCGCGCCCACGCTTGCGGTGTAAACGATGGTGCCACCTTCGGCCACGGACGGTGTGGCCGTCAGGGTGACCGTGGTGGTGTCGGTCACATCGGTGACGTTGGTGCTGACCTGGGTCTTGTCAGCGACCAGATTCTCGTAGTTACCGCCGGAGACGTTGCTGATGCTGTTGGTGACCGGTGCATGGCCCTGGTACACGTCGTTGGTCACCGCGCCGGTAGCCGTGCCGGAACTCTGGCCGACCGGGATGGTGATGGTCTGGCCGTTGGTCAGCGTGACCACGACCGGGCTGCCGGTGACCGGTGCGGTCACCGAGGCGGTGTAGGTGATGGTGCCACCTTCGGCCACCGACGGTGTTGCAGTCAGGCTGACGGTCGAGGTGTCGACGGTGTCGGTGACGTTGGTCACGGCCGCCGTGCTGTTGATCGCCAGCTTCTCGAAGTTGCCGCCGGTGGCATTGGTGATGTTGGCGCTGACCTGGCCGGCGTCGAGGTACGGGTTGTCGCCGTGGGTGGCGACACTGACGCTGCCGGAGGTCTGGTTGGCACCGATGGTGATGGTCTGGCCGTTGCTCAGGGTCACGGTCACTGCGGTTTGCGCGGCGTTGGTCAGGGTCGCGGTGTAGACGATCTGACCACCCTCGGCCACGCTCGGGGTCGCCGACAGCGAAACCGTGGTGGTGTCCTGCACATCGGTGACGCTGGTGCTGACCTGAGACTTGTCCGCCACCAGGTTTTCGTAATTGCCGCCAGAGACGTTACTGATGCTGTTGGTAACGGCGGCATGGCCCACATAAACATCGTTGGTTACCGCACCGGTGGCCGTGGCGGAGCTTTGGCCAACCGGGATGGTGATGCTCTGGCCGTTGGCCAGCGTGACCACGACCGGAGTGCCGGTCACGGGGGCGCCCACGCTTGCGGTGTAAATGATGGTGCCGCCTTCGGCCACCGACGGCGTCGCCGTCAGGGTCACCGTGGTGGTGTCGGTCACATCGGTAACGGTGGTGCTGACCGTGGCGCTGTTGGCCACGAGGTTTTCGTAGTTGCCGCCGCTGACGGCGGTGATGCTGTTGGTGACCGGTGCATGGCCCTGGTAGACGTCATTGGTCACGGCGCCGGTGGCCGTACCGGAACTCTGCCCGACCGGGATGGTGATGCTCTGGCCGTTGGCCAAGGTGACCACCACGGGGCTGCCGGTCACGGGCGCGCCCACGCTGGCCGTGTAGGTGATGGTCCCGCCCTCGGCCACCGACGGCGTGGCGGTGAGGGTGACCGTGGTGGTATCCGTCACATCGGTGACACTGGTGCTGACCTGGGTCTTGTCGGCCACCAGGTTCTCGTAGCTGCCACCGGTCACAGTGCTGATGCTGTTGGTGACCGGCGCGTGGCCTTGGTAGACGTCGTTGCTGACGACACCGGTGGCGGTGCCGGAGCTTTGGCCCACCGGGATGGTGATGGTCTGGCCATTGGTCAGGGTCACCACCACCGGGCTGCCGGTGACCGGTGCACCCACGGTGGCGGTGTAGACGATTGTCCCGCCCTCGGCTACCGACGGCGTCGCCGTCAGCGTCACCGTGGTGGTGTCCGTCACATCGGTCACAGTGGTGCTGACCGTGGCACTGTTGGCCACCAGGTTCTCGTAATTACCGCCGCTGACGGCGGTGATGTTGTTGGTGACCGGTGCATGGCCTTGGTAGACGTCGTTGCTGACGGCCCCGGTGGCCGTGCCGGAACTCTGACCGACCGGGATGGTGATGCTTTGCCCGTTGGCCAGGGTGACCACGACCGGACTGCCGGTCACCGGCGCTCCCACGGTGGCGGTGTAGACGATGGTTCCGCCTTCGGCCACCGATGGCGTGGCGGTCAGGGTCACGGTGGTGGTGTCCTGAACATCGGTCACCGTGGTGCTGACCGCCGCCTTGTTGGCGACCAGGTTCTCGTAGTTGCCGCCCGAAACGTTGCTGATGCTGTTGCTGACCGCTGGATGGCCTTGGTAGACGTCGTTGCTCACCACACCGGTGGCCGTGCCGGAGCTCTGGCCGACCGGGATGGTGATGGTCTGCCCGTTGGCCAGGGTCACGACCACGGCAGAGCCGGTGACCGGCGCCGTCACCGTGGCGGTGTAGACGATGGTGCCGCCTTCGGCCACCGATGGCGTGGCGGTCAGGCTCACGGTCGAGGTGTCGACGGTATCGGTGACGTTGGTCACCGCTGGCGTGCTATTGACCGCCAGGTTCTCGAAATTACCGCCCGAGGCATTGGTGATGCGGGCGCTGACCTGGCTGGCGTCAAGGTACGGGTCATCGCCCGGCGCCGCGACGGCGACGCTGCCGGAGGTCTGGTTGGCGGCGATGGTGATGGTCTGGCCATTGCTCAGAGTCACGGTCACTGGCGACTGAGCGGCATTGGTCAGGGTCGCGGTATAGACGATCTGGCCACCCTCGGCGACGGTCTGGGTCGCCGACAGGGAAACGGTGGTGGTGTCCTGCACATCGGTGACGTTGGTGCTGACCTGGCTCTTGTCGGCCACCAGGTTCTCGTAATTGCCGCCGGTCACGTTGCTGAT
This sequence comes from Pseudomonas sp. NPDC089401, assembly GCF_044749485.1. NCBI lineage: Bacteria > Pseudomonadati > Pseudomonadota > Gammaproteobacteria > Pseudomonadales > Pseudomonadaceae > Pseudomonas > Pseudomonas sp. NPDC089401. The sequence continues at coordinate 21,380 of NZ_JBIVIA010000020.1, forward strand.
GCTGTTGGTGACCGGGCCATGGCCCTGGTAGACGTCATTGCTCACCGCACCCGTGGCGGTGCCGGAGCTCTGGCCGACCGGGATGGTGATGGTCTGGCCGTTGGCCAGGGTCACCACCACCGGGTTGCCGGTCACTGGCGCACCGACTGTAGCGGTGTAGATAATGGTGCCGCCCTCGGCTACGGACGGCGTCGCCGTCAGCGTCACGGTAGTGGTGTCCGTCACATCAGTCACCGTGGTGCTGACGGTGGCGGTATTGGCGACCAGGTTCTCGTAATTGCCGCCGGACACATTGCTGATGCTGTTGGTGACTGGCGCGTGCCCCTGGTAGACATCGTTGGTCACGGCGCCGGTGGCCGTGCCGGAGCTCTGGCCGACCGGGATGGTGATGCTCTGGCCATTAGTCAGCGTGACCACGACCGGGCTACCCGTCACGGGCGCGCCCACGCTTGCGGTGTAAACGATGGTGCCGCCTTCGGCCACCGACGGCGTGGCGGTCAGGGTGACCGTGGTGGTATCTGTCACATCCGTCACGCTGGTGCTGACCTGGGATTTGTCGGCGACCAGGTTTTCGTAGTTGCCACCGGACACGTTGCTGATGCTGTTGGTGACCGGCGCATGGCCCTGGTAGACGTCGTTGGACACCGCGCCAGTCGCGGTGCCGGAGCTTTGCCCGACTGGGATGGTGATGCTCTGGCCATTGCTCAGGGCGACCACGACCGGAGTGCCGGTCACGGGTGCGCCCACGCTTGCGGTGTAAACGATGGTGCCGCCTTCGGCCACGCTTGGGGTCGCTGTCAGGGTCACTGTTGTGGTGTCGGTCACGTCCGTCACGCTGGTGCTGACTTGTGACTTGTCGGCGACCAGGTTTTCGTAGTTGCCACCGGAGACGTTGCTGATGGCGTTGGTGACCGGTGCGTGGCCTTGGTAGACGTCGTTGCTGACCACGCCGGTAGCGGTGCCGGAACTCTGGCCGACCGCGATGGTGATGGTCTGGCCATTGGTCAGGGTGACCACGACCGGGTTGCCGGTGACCGGCGCGCCCACGGTGGCGGTGTAGACGATGGTGCCGCCTTCGGCCACGGTTGGCGTGGCGGTGAGGGTGACGGTGGTGGTGTCCTGGACATCGGTCACCGTAGTGCTGACCGTCGCCTTGTTCGCCACCAGGTTTTCGTAATTGCCGCCAGAGACGTTGCTGATGCTGTTGCTGACCGCCGGATGGCCCTGATAGACATCGTTGGAGACCGCTGCGGTCGCGGTGCCGGAACTCTGCCCGACCGGGATGGTGATGGTCTGGCCGTTGGCCAGGGTCACGACCACTGCAGAACCGGTGACCGGCGCCGTCACCGTGGCGGTGTAGACGATGGTGCCGCCTTCGGCCACCGATGGCGTGGCGGTCAGGCTCACGGTCGAAGTGTCGACGGTATCGGTGACGTTGGTCACCGCAGGCGTGCTGTTGACCGCCAGGTTCTCGAAGTTGCCGCCTGAAGCATTGGTGATGCGGGCACTGACCTGGCCGGCATCGAGGTACGGGTCATCACCTGGCGCCGCGACGGTGACGCTGCCGGAGGTCTGGTTGGCGGCGATGGTGATGGTCTGGCCATTGCTCAGGGACACGGTCACTGCAGACTGCGCGGCGCTGGTCAGAGTCGCGGTGTAGACGATCTGGCCGCCCTCGGCCACGGTCTGTGTGGCCGACAGCGAAACCGTGGTGGTGTCCTGCACGTCGGTGACGTTGGTGCTGACCTGGGTCTTGTCGGCCACCAGGTTCTCGTAATTGCCGCCGGTGACATTGCTGATGCTGTTGGTGACCGGCGCATGGCCCTGGTAGACGTCATTGCTCACCGCGCCCGTGGCGGTACCGGAGCTTTGACCGACCGCGATGGTGATGGATTGGCCATTGGCCAAGGTCACCACGACTGGGCTGCCGGTGACCGGTGCCCCGACAGTCGCGGTATAGAGGATGGTGCCACCTTCGGCCACGCTTGGGGTGGCGGTGAGGGTGACGGTGGTGGTGTCCTGGACATCGGTCACCGTGGTGCTGACGGTGGCGGTATTGGCGACCAGGTTTTCGTAGCTGCCACCGGTCACAGTGCTGATGCTGTTGGTGACCGGCGCGTGGCCTTGATAGACGTCGTTGCTGACGGCGGCCGTGGCCGTGCCCGAACTCTGACCGACCGGGATGGTGATGGACTGGCCATTGGTCAGGGTCACCACCACTGGGCTGCCGGTGACCGGCGCGCCGACGGTGGCGGTGTAGATGATGGTGCCGCCTTCGGCCACGCTTGGGGTGGCGGTCAGGGTGACGGTGGTGGTGTCGGTCACATCGGTGACGCTGGTGCTGACCTGGGTCTTGTCGGCGACCAGGTTCTCGTAGTTGCCGCCACTGACATTGGAGATGCTGTTGGTAACCGGCGCATGGCCCTGATAGACGTCATTGCTGACAGCGCCCGTGGCTGTGCCTGAGCTCTGGCCGACCGGGATACTGATGGTCTGGCCATTGCTCAGGGTGACCACGACCGGGCTGCCGGTGACGGGGGCACCCACACTCGCGGTATAGATGATGGTGCCGCCCTCGGCCACGCTTGGCGTGGCGGTCAGGGTGACGGTGGTGGTGTCCTGCACATCGGTCACGCTGGTGCTGACCTGGGACTTGTCGGCGACCAGGTTCTCGTAGCTGCCGCCGGAAACATTGCTGATGCTGTTGGTGACCGGTGCATGGCCCTGGTAGACGTCGTTGCTGACGACACCGGTAGCCGTGCCGGAACTCTGGCCGACCGGGATGGTGATGGTCTGGCCATTGGTCAGGGTAACCACGACCGGGCTGCCGGTGACGGGCGCGGCGACGCTGGCGGTGTAGACGATGGTGCCGCCCTCGGCCACGGACGGTGTGGCGGTCAGGGTAACGGTGGTGGTGTCGGTCACATCGGTGACGCTGGTGCTGACCTGGGTCTTGTCCGCAACCAGGTTCTCGTAGTTGCCGCCGGATACGTTGCTGATGCTGTTGGCGACTGCCGGATGGCCCTGATAGACGTCGTTGCTGACGGCTGCCGTGGCGGTGCCCGAACTCTGACCGACCGGGATGGTGATGCTCTGGCCGTTGGCCAGGGTGACCACGACCGGGCTGCCAGTGACCGGAGCGGTCACCGTGGCGGTGTAGACGATGGTGCCGCCCTCGGCCACCGACGGCGTGGCGGTCAGGCTCACGGTCGAGGTGTCGACGGTATCGGTGACGTTGGTCACCGCTGGCGTGTTGTTCACCGCCAGGTTCTCGAAGTTGCCGCCCGAGGCGTTGGTGATGCGGGCACTGACCTGGCCAGCGTCGAGGTACGGGTCATCGCCGGGCGCCGCCACGGCGACGCTGCCGGAGGTCTGGTTGGCGGCAATGGTGATGGTCTGGCCGTTGCTCAGGATCACGGTCACCGCGGTTTGCGCGGCGTTGGTCAGGGTCGCGGTATAGACGATCTGGCCGCCCTCGGCCACGGTCTGGGTCGCCGACAGCGACACCGTGGTGGTGTCCTGTACGTCGGTCACGCTGGTGCTGACCGGTGCCTGATTGGCGACCAGGTTCTCGTAATTGCCGCCGCTGACGCTGGTGATGCTGTTGCTGACGGCAGCGTGGCCCTGGTAGACATCGTTGGTCACCGCGCCGGTGGCCGTGCCAGAGCTCTGGCCGACCGGGATGGTGATGGTCTGGCCGTTGGCCAGGTTGATCACCACCGGGCTGCCGGTCACCGGAGCGCCCACTGTGGCGGTGTAGAGGATGGTGCCGCCTTCGGCCACGCTTGGCGTGGCGGTGAGGGTAACGCTGGTGGTGTCCTGGACATCGGTGACCGTGGTGCTGACCACGGTCTTGTTGGCGACCAGGTTTTCGTAGTTGCCCCCCGACACGTTGCTGATGCTGTTGGTGACTGGCGCGTGGCCCTGATAGACGTCGTTGGTCACGGAGCCAGTCGCCGTGCCAGAACTCTGGCCGACCGGGATGGTGATGGTCTGGCCATTGGTCAGGGTAACCACGACCGGGCTGCCGGTGACCGGAGCGGTCACCGAGGCGGTGTAGACGATGGTCCCGCCTTCGGCTACCGACGGCGTGGCGGTGAGGCTCACGGTCGAGGTGTCGATGGTGTCGGTGACATTGGTCACCGCCGCCGTGCTGTTGATCGCCAGATTCTCGAAGTTGCCGCCGCTGGCGTTGGTGATGCGCGCACTGACTTGGCTGGCGTCGAGGTAAGGATCATCGCCTGGCGCTGCAATGGTGACGCTGCCGGAGGTCTGGTTGGCACCGATGGTGATGGTCTGGCCATTGCTCAGGGTGACGGTCACTGCGGTTTGCGCGGTGTTGGTCAGGGTCGCGGTGTAGACGATCTGACCACCCTCGGCCACGCTCGGCGTCGCCGACAGCGAGACGGTGGTGGTGTCCTGTACATCCGTCACGCTGGTGCTGACCTGTGTCTTGTCCGCGACCAGGTTCTCGTAATTGCCGCCGGACACGTTGCTGATGCTGTTGGTGACAGCAGCGTGGCCCTGGTACACGTCGTTGGTGACCGCACCGGTGGCCGTTGCGGAACTCTGGCCAACCGGGATGGTGATGCTCTGGCCATTGGTCAGTGTGACCACGACCGGGCTGCCGGTCACTGGCGCGCCGACGGTGGCGGTATAGATGATTGTGCCGCCTTCGGCCACGGACGGCGTCGCCGTCAGGGTCACCGTGGTGGTGTCGGTCACATCGGTGACGCTGGTGCTGACCGGGGCACTGCTGGCCACCAGGCTCTCGTAGTTGCCGCCGCTGACGGCGGTGATGCTGTTGGTGACCGGTGCATGGCCCTGGTAGACGTCATTGGTCACGGCGCCGGTGGCCGTACCGGAACTCTGCCCGACCGGGATGGTGATGCTCTGGCCGTTGGCCAAGGTGACCACCACCGGGCTGCCGGTGACCGGCGCGCCCACGCTGGCGGTGTAGACGATGGTGCCGCCTTCGGCCACGGACGGTGTGGCGGTCAAGGTAACGGTGGTGGTGTCGGTCACATCGGTGACGCTGGTGCTGACCTGAGACTTGTCCGCCACCAGGTTCTCGTAGTTGCCGCCGGACACATTGTTGATGCTGTTGGTGACCGGCGCATGGCCTTGGTAGACATCGTTGCTGACGGCACCGGTGGCGGTGCCGGAGCTCTGCCCGACCGGGATGGTGATGGTCTGGCCATTGGTCAGGGTGACCACGACCGGGCTGCCGGTGACCGGTGCACCCACGGTCGCGGTGTAGACGATGGTGCCGCCTTCGGCCACGTTCGGTGTGGCCGTCAGGGTGACGGTGGTGGTGTCGGTCACATCGGTGACGCTGGTGCTGACCGTGGCGCTGTTGGCCACCAGGTTTTCGTAGCTGCCGCCGCTGACGGCGGTGATGTTGTTGGTGACCGGGGCATGGCCCTGGTAGACGTCGTTGGTCACGGCACCGGTGGCGGTGCCGGAGCTCTGGCCAACGGCAATGGTGATGGTCTGCCCGTTGGCCAGGCTCACCACCACCGGGCTGCCGGTGACGGGGGCGCCCACGCTGGCGGTGTAGACGATGGTGCCGCCTTCGGCCACCGATGGTGTGGCGGTCAGGGTCACGGTGGTGGTGTCTTGCACATCGGTGACGCTGGTGCTGACCTGGGACTTGTCGGCGACCAGGTTTTCGTAGTTGCCCCCCGACACATTGCTGATGCTGTTGGTGACCGGTGCATGGCCTTGATAGACATCGTTGCTCACCACACCGGTGGCCGTGCCGGAGCTCTGGCCGACCGGGATGGTGATGGTCTGGCCATTGGTCAGGGTCACCACGACCGGGTTGCCGGTCACTGGTGCTCCGACTGTAGCGGTGTAGATGATGGTGCCGCCTTCGGCCACGGACGGCGTCGCCGTCAGGGTCACCGTGGTGGTGTCGGTCACATCGGTGACGGTGGTGCTGACCGTGGCGCTGTTGGCCACCAGGTTCTCGTAATTACCGCCGCTGACAGCGGTGATGTTGTTGGTGACGGGCGCGTGGCCCTGATAGACGTCGTTGGTCACGGCACCCGTGGCGGTGCCGGAACTCTGGCCGACGGCAATGGTGATGGTCTGCCCATTGGCGAGGCTGACCACCACGGGGCTGCCGGTCACGGGCGCGCCCACGCTGGCCGTGTAGGTGATGGTCCCGCCCTCGGCCACCGACGGCGTGGCGGTGAGGGTGACCGTGGTGGTATCCGTCACATCGGTGACACTGGTGCTGACCTGGGTCTTGTCGGCCACCAGGTTCTCGTAATTGCCGCCGGACACATTGCTGATGCTGTTGGTGACCGGCGCGTGGCCTTGGTAGACGTCGTTGCTGACGATACCGGTGGCCGTGCCGGAACTCTGGCCGACCGGGATGGTGATGGTCTGGCCATTGGTCAGGGTCACCACGACCGGGTTGCCGGTCACCGGTGCGCCCACGCTGGCGGTGTAGACGATGGTGCCACCCTCGGCCACGGAAGGTGTGGCGGTCAGGGTGACCGTGGTGGTGTCCTGCACGTCGGTCACGCTGGTGCTGACCGTGGCGGTATTGGCCACCAGATTCTCGTAGTTGCCGCCGCTGACGGCGGTGATGTTGTTGGTGACCGGGGCATGGCCCTGGTAGACGTCGTTGCTCACGGCACCGGTGGCGGTGCCGGAGCTCTGGCCAACGGCAATGGTGATGGTCTGCCCGTTGGCCAGGCTCACGACCACCGGGCTGCCGGTGACGGGGGCGCCCACGGTGGCGGTGTAGACGATGGTGCCGCCTTCGGCCACCGATGGCGTGGCGGTGAGGGTCACCGTGGTGGTGTCCTGGACATCGGTCACCGTGGTGCTGACCGCCGCCTTGTTGGCGACCAGGTTCTCGTAGTTGCCGCCCGAAACGTTGCTGATGCTGTTGCTGACCGCTGGATGGCCCTGATAGACGTCGTTGCTGACGGCTGCGATGGCGGTGCCGGAACTTTGCCCGACCGGGATGGTGATGGTCTGCCCGTTGGCCAGGGTCACGACCACGGCAGAGCCGGTCACCGGCGCCGTCACCGTGGCGGTGTAGACGATGGTGCCGCCCTCGGCCACCGACGGCGTGGCGGTCAGGCTCACGGTCGAGGTGTCGACGGTATCGGTGACGTTGGTCACCGCAGGCGTGCTATTGACCGCCAGGTTCTCGAAATTACCGCCCGAGGCATTGGTAATGCGGGCGCTGACCTGGCTGGCATCGAGGTACGGGTCATCGCCCGGCGCGGAAACGGCGACGCTGCCGGAGGTCTGGTTGGCGGCGATGGTGATGGTCTGGCCATTGCTCAGGGTCACGGTCACTGGCGACTGCGCGGCATTGGTCAGGGTCGCGGTATAGACGATCTGGCCACCCTCGGCGACGGTCTGGGTCGCCGACAGGGAAACGGTGGTGGTGTCCTGCACATCGGTGACGTTGGTGCTGACCTGGCTCTTGTCGGCCACCAGGTTCTCGTAATTGCCGCCGGTCACGTTGCTGATGCTGTTGGTGACCGGGCCATGGCCCTGGTAGACGTCATTGCTCACCGCACCCGTGGCGGTGCCGGAGCTCTGGCCGACCGGGATGGTGATGGTCTGGCCGTTGGCCAGTGTGACCACGACCGGGCTGCCCGTGACCGGCGCGCCGACTGTAGCGGTGTAGATGATGCTGCCACCCTCGGCCACGCTGGGCGTGGCGCTCAGGGTCACACTGGTGGTATCGACCGTGTCGGTGACGTCCGTCACCGCTGGCGTGCCGTTGACCGCCAGGTTCTCGAAGTTGCCGCCAGAAGCCGTGGTGATGTGCGCACTGACCGGTCCGGCATCGAGATACGGGTCGTTGCCGGGGGCCGCGACGGTGACGCTGCCCGACATCTGGTTGGCGGCAATGGTGATGGTCTGGCCATTGCTCAGGTTGACGGTCACCGCCGATTGCGCGGCGCTGGTCAGGGTGGCGGTATAGACGATCTGCCCGCCCTCGGCCACGGTCTGGGTCGCCGACAGGGAAACGCTGGTGGTGTCCTGTACATCGGTGACGGAGGTGCTGACCGGTGTGCGATCGGCGACCAGGTCCTCGTAGTTGCCGCCTGACACCGCCGTGATGCTGTTGCTGACCGGGGCATGCCCCTGGTAGACGTCGTTGCTCGCGGTGCCCGTGGCGGTGCCGGAACTCTGCCCGACCGGGATGGTGATGCTTTGCCCATTGGCCAGGGTGACCACCACGGCAGAGCCGGTGACCGGGCTGTTGACCGTGGCGGTGTAGACGATGGTGCCGCCTTCGACCACCGACGGGGTGGCGGTCAGGGTGACGGTAGTGGTGTCCTGGACATTGGTGACGGTGGTGGAAACCTGCGCCTGACTGGCAACCAGCTGCTCGTAGTCGCCGCCGGAAACGTGGGAAATGCTGTTGTTGATCGGTGCGTGCTCGTTGTAGGACTCATTGCCCACGCTGGTCGTGGCCGTGCCGGAACTCTGGCCGACCGGGATGGTGATGGTCTGGCCATTGGTCAGGGTGACCACCACCGGGCTGCCGGTGACCGGCGCGCCAACGCTGGCGGTGTAGACGATGGTGCCGCCCTCGGCCACGGTCGGTGTGGCGGTCAGGGTCACGGTGGTGGTGTCCTGCACGTCGGTCACCGTGGTGCTGACCGTTGCCGGGTTGGCCACCAGGTTTTCGTAGTTGCCGCCACTGACGCCGGTGATGTGGTTGGTGACCGGGGCGTGGCCCTGGTAGACGTCATTGCTCACGGTGCTGGTGGCCGTGCCGGCGCTCTGGCCGACGGGGATGGTGATGCTCTGCCCATTGGCCAGGGCGACCACCACGGCAGAGCCGGTGACTGGCGCGGTGACCGTGGCGGTATAGACGATGGTGCCGCCTTCGGCCACGCTCGGGGTGGCCGTCAGGGTGACGGTGGAGGTGTCCACGGTGTCGCTGATGCTGGTCACCGCTGGCGCGTTGTTCACCGCCAGGTTCTCGAAATTGCCCCCGGTGGCGTTGGTGATGCGGGCACTGACCTGGCCGCCATCGAGGTACGGGTCATCGGCGGGCGCGGCCACGCTGATGCTGGCGCTGGACTGGTTGGCGGCGATGGTGATGGTCTGGCCGTTGCTCAGGGTGACCGTGACGGCCGACTGCGCGGCGCTGGTCAGGCTGGCGGTGTAGACGATCTGGCCGCCCTCGGCCACGCTCGGGGTCGCCGACAGCGAGACGGTGGTGGTGTCCTGCACGTCGGTCACGCTGGTGCTGACCGTCGCCTGGTTGGCGACCAGGTTCTCGTAGCTGCCGCCGCTGACGGCGGTGATGTGATTGGTCACGGGCGCATGGCCCTGGTAGACGTCATTGCTCACCGCGCCTGTGGCGGTGCCGGAACTCTGGCCGACCGGGATGGTGATGGTCTGGCCGTTGGCCAGGGTGACCACGACAGGGTTGCCGGTGACCGGCGCACCCACGGTAGCGGTGTAGGTGATGGTGCCACCTTCGGCCACCGACGGCGTGGCGGTCAGGGTGACCGTGGTGGTGTCCTGCACATCGCTGACGCTGGTGCTGACCGGGGTCTTGTCGGCGACCAGGTTCTCGAAGTTGCCACCGGAGACGTTGCTGATGCTGTTGGCGACTGCAGGGTGGCCCTGGTACACGTCGTTGCTGACGGTCGCCGTGGCGGTGCCGGAACTCTGGCCGACCGGGATGGTGATGCTCTGGCCGTTGGCCAGGGTCACGACCACGGCAGAGCCGGTGACCGGCGCAGTCACCGTGGCGGTGTAGACGATGGTGCCGCCCTCGGCCACCGACGGCGTGGCGGTCAGGCTCACGGTCGAGGTGTCGACGGTATCGGTGACGTTGGTCACCGCTGGCGTGCTGTTCACCGCCAGGTTCTCGAAGTTGCCGCCTGAAGCATTGGTAATGCGCGCGCTGACCTGACCGGCATCGAGGTACGGGTCATCGCCCGGCGCCGCGACGGCGACGCTGCCGGAGGTCTGGTTGGCGGCGATGGTGATGGTCTGGCCATTGCTCAGGGTCACGGTCACTGGCGACTGTGCGGCATTGGTCAGGGTCGCGGTGTAGACGATCTGGCCGCCCTCGGCAACGGTCTGGGTGGCCGACAGCGACACCGTGGTGGTGTCCTGCACATCGGTGACGCTGGTGCTGACCGGCGTCTGGTTGGCGGCCAGGTTCTCGTAATTGCCGCCGCTGACGCTGGTGATGCTGTTGCTGACGGCGGCGTGGCCCTGATAGACATCGTTGGTCACGGCACCGGTAGCGGTGCCGGAACTTTGGCCGACTGGGATGGTGATGGTCTGCCCGTTGGCCAGGTTGACGACGACCGGGCTGCCGGTGACGGGGGCACCCACACTCGCGGTATAGATGATGGTGCCGCCCTCGGCCACGCTTGGCGTGGCGGTCAGGGTCACGGTGGTGGTGTCCTGCACATCGGTCACGCTGGTGCTGACCTGGGACTTGTCGGCGACCAGGTTCTCGTAGCTGCCGCCGGAAACATTGCTGATGCTGTTGGTGACCGGTGCATGGCCCTGGTAGACGTCGTTGGTCACGGCACCGGTGGCCGTGCCGGAGCTCTGGCCGACGGCAATGGTGATGGTCTGCCCGTTGGCCAGGCTCACCAGCACCGGCGAGCCGGTGACCGGCGCATTCACCGTGGCGGTGTAGGTGATGGTGCCGCCTTCGGCCACGCTTGGAGTGGCGGTCAGGGTCACGGTGGAGGTGTCCTGGACATCGGTGACCGTGGTCGACACCGGCGTCTGGCTGGCGACCAGGTTTTCGTAGTTGCCACCGCTGACGGTGGTGATGCTGTTGGTGACCGGTGCGTGGCCCTGGTAGACGTCGTTGCTCACCGCGCCGGTGGCGGTGCCGGAACTCTGGCCGACCGGGATGGTGATGGTCTGGCCGTTCGCCAGGCCGACGATCACTGGGCTGCCGGTGACCGGCGCAGCGACGCTGGCGGTATAGACGATGGTACCGCCCTCGGCCACGGACGGTGTGGCGGTCAGGGTGACGGTGGTGGTGTCCTGCACATCGGTAACGCTGGTGCTGACCGGAGTCTTGTCCGCCACCAGGTTTTCGTAGTTGCCGCCGGACACGTTGCTGATGCTGTTGCTGACGGCCGGATGGCCTTGATAGACGTCGTTGCTGACAGCACCCGTGGCAGTGCCGGAGCTCTGGCCGACCGGGATAGTGATGCTCTGGCCGTTGGCCAGGGTCACGACCACGGCAGAGCCGGTGACCGGCGCCGTCACCGTGGCGGTGTAGACGATCGTGCCGCCCTCGGCCACCGATGGTGTAGCTGTCAGGCTGACGGTCGAGGTGTCGACGGTATCGGTGACACTGGTCACCGCTGGCGTGCTGTTGACCGCCAGTTTCTCGAAGTTGCCGCCCGAAGCGTCTGTGATGCTGGCGCTGATCTGCCCGGCATCGAGGTATGGGTTGTCGCCGTGGGTGGCGACGCTGACACTGCCGGAGGTCTGGTTGGCGGCGATGGTGATGGACTGGCCATTGCTAAGGGTGACGGTCACTGGCGACTGTGCGGCATTGGTCAGGGTCGCGGTGTAGACGATCTGGCCGCCTTCGACGACGGTCTGGGTGGCCGACAGCGAGACGGTAGTGGTGTCCTGGACATCCGTGACCGTGGTGCTGACCTGTGTCTTGTCGGCGACCAAATTCTCGTAATTGCCGCCGGTGACATTGCTGATGCTGTTGGTGACCGGTGCGTGGCCCTGGTAGACGTCGTTGGATACCGTACCCGTGGCGGTGCCGGAGCTTTGCCCGACCGCGATGGTGATGGACTGGCCGTTGGCCAGGGTCACCACCACCGGGTTGCCGGTGACCGGCGCACCTACGGTGGCGGTGTAGAGGATGGTGCCGCCTTCGGTCACGGATGGTGTAGCGGTGAGGGTAACGGTGGTGGTGTCCTGGACATCGGTGACCGTAGTGGAAACCGGCGTCTGGTTGGCCACGAGGTTTTCGTAACTGCCGCCACTGACCGCCGTGATGCTGTTGGTCACCGGCGCATGGCCCTGGTAGACATCGTTGGTCACGGCGCCGGTGGCGGTGCCGGAACTCTGGCCGACCGGGATGGTGATGGTCTGCCCGTTGGCCAGGTTGACCACGACCGGGCTGCCGGTCACAGGCGCGCCCACGCTGGCCGTGTAGGTGATGGTGCCGCCCTCGGCAACGCTTGGCGTCGCCGTCAGGGTCACGGTGGTGTTGTCGGTCACATCGGTGACGCTGGTGCTTACCTGGGTCTTGTCGGCTACCAGGTTCTCGTAGTTGCCGCCGCTCACAGCACTGATGCTGTTGGTGACGGGAACGTGGCCTTGATAGACGTCGTTGCCGACGGCGGCCGTGGCCGTGGCCGAGCTCTGACCGACCGGGATGGTGATGCTCTGGCCATTGGTCAGGGTCACCACCACCGGGCTGCCGGTGACCGGCGCGGCGACGGAGGCGGTGTAGACGATGGTGCCGCCCTCGGCCACCGATGGCGTGGCGGTGAGGGTGACGCTGGTGGTGTCCTGGACATCGGTCACGGTGGTGCTGACCGGCGTCTGGCTGCCGACCAGGTTCTCGTAATTGCCCCCCGAAACCCCGGTGATGCTGTTGGTGACCGCTGCGTGGCCCTGGTAGACATCGTTGCTGGCAGCGCCTGTGGCAGTGCCCGAGCTCTGGCCGACCGCAATGGTGATGGTCTGGCCGTTGGCCAGGCTGACGAGCACCGGGCTGCCGGTGACCGGCGCGGCGACGGAGGCGGTGTAGACGATGGTGCCGCCCTCGGCCACCGATGGCGTGGCGGTGAGTGTGACCGTGGTGGTGTCCTGCACATCGCTGACGCTGGTGCTGACCGGCGTCTGGTTGGCGGCCAGGTTTTCGTAACTGCCGCCGCTGACCGCGGTGATGCTGTTGGTAACCGCTGCATGGCCCTGGTAGACGTCGTTGCTGACGGCGCCAGTGGCAGTACCGGAGCTTTGGCCGACTGCAATGGTGATGGTCTGCCCATTGGCCAGGCTGACCACGACCGGGCTGCCGGTGACCGGAGAGCCTACCGTCGCGGTGTACACGATGGTGCCGCCCTCGGCCACGCTTGGGGTGGCGGTCAGGGTGACGGTGGTGGTGTCTTGCACATCGCTGACACTGGTGCTGACCGGTGTCTGGTTGGCGACCAGGTTTTCGTAGCTGCCACCGCTGACGCTGGTGATGCTGTTGGTCACCGGCGCATGGCCCTGGTAGACGTCGTTGCTCACCGCACCGGTAGCGATGCCTGAGCTCTGGCCGACCGGGATGGTGATGGTCTGGCCGTTGGCGAGGTTGACCACCACCGGGCTGCCGGTGACCGGCGCCGCGACGGAGGCGGTGTAGACGATGGTGCCGCCCTCGGCCACCGACGGCGTCGCCGTCAGCGTCACCGTGGTGGTGTCCGTCACATCAGTGACGCTGGTGCTGACCGGTGTCTGGCTGCCGACCAGGTTTTCGTAGTTGCCGCCCGACACCCCGGTGATGCTGTTGGTCACCGGCGCATGGCCCAGGTAGGCATCGTTGCTCACGGCTGCCGTGGCCGTGCCTGAGCTTTGGCCGACCGGGATGCTGATGGTCTGGCCGTTGGCCAGGCTGACCACGACCGGGCTGCCGGTGACCGGCGCCGCGACCGAGGCGGTATAGACGATGGTGCCGCCCTCTGCCACGGATGGCGTGGCGGTGAGGGTGACGGTGGTGGTGTCCTGCACATCGGTCACCGTGGTGCTGACCGGTGTCTGGTTACCCACCAGGTTCTCGTAATTGCCGCCCGAAACCCCGCTGATGCTGTTGATGACCGCCGCATGCCCCTGGTAGACATCGTTGCTCACGGCCGCCGTGGCCGTGCCTGAGCTCTGGCCGACCGGGATGGTAATGGTCTGGCCGTTGGCCAGGCTGACCACGACCGGGCTGCCGGTGACCGGTGCCGCGACCGAGGCGGTATAGACGATGGTGCCGCCCTCGGCCACGGAGGGCGTGGCGGTGAGGGTGACGGTGGTGGTGTCCTGGACATCGGTCACGGCGGTGCTGACCGGCGTCTGGTCGGCGACCAGGTTCTCGTAGCTGCCCCCGTTGACGCTGGTGATGTTGTTGCTGACCGCTGCATGGCCCTGGTAGACATCGTTGGTCACGGCACCGGTGGCCGTCCCCGAACTCTGGCCAACGGCGATGGTGATGGTCTGGCCGTTCGCCAGGTTGACCACCACTGGGCTGCCGGTGACCGGCGCCCCCACCGTCGCGGTGTAGACGATGGTGCCGCCCTCGGCCACGGAAGGTGTGGCAGTCAGGGTGACGGCAGTGGTGTCCTGTACATCGGTGACCGTGGTACTGACCGGCGTCTGGCTGCCCACCAGGTTCTCGTAATTGCCCCCCGAAACCCCGCTGATGCTGTTGCTGACCGGCGCATGGCCTGCATAGGCATCGTTGCTTGCGACGCTCGTGACCGTGCCCGAAGACTGGCCCACCGCGATGGTGATGGTCTGGCCGTTGGCCAGGCTGACCACCACCGGGCTGCCGGTGACCGGCGCGTTGACGCTGGCGGTGTAGAGAATGGTGCCGCCCTCGGCCACGCTTGGGGTGGCGCTCAGGGTGACGGTGGTGGTGTCTTGCACATCGCTGACGGTGGTGCTGACCGGCGTCTGGTTGGCCACCAGGTTTTCGTAGTTGCCGCCGCTGACGCTGGTGATGTTGTTGGTGACCGGGGCGTGGCCCTGGTAGACATCGTTGCTGACCACGCCGGTGGCGGTGGCCGAGGTCTGGCCGACCGGGATGGTGATGGTCTGGCCGTTGGCCAGGTTGACCACGACCGGGCTGCCGGTGACCGGCACCCCGACATGCGCGGTGTAGACGATGCTGCCGCCTTCGGCCACGCTTGGAGTGGCGGTCAGGGTGACGCTGGTGGTGTCCTGGGCATCGGTCACCGTGGTGCTGACCGGTGCCGGGTTGGCGACCAGGTTCTCGTAGTTGCCGCCACTGACCCCGCTGATGCTGTTGCTGACCGGTGCATGCCCCAGGTAGGCATCGTTGTCCACCGCCGCGGTCGCCGTCCCCGCGCTTTGCCCGACCGGGATGGTGATGGTCTGGCCGTTGGCAAGGCTGATCACCAGCGGCGTGCCAGTGACCGGCGCGTTCACCGTCGCGGTGTAGGTGATGGTGCCGCCTTCGGCGACGCTCGGCGTCGCGGTCAGGGTCAGGGCGACCGTGTCCGGCACGTTGGTCACGCTGGTGCTGACCGGCGTCTGGTCCTGCACCAGGTTTTCGAAGTTGCCGCCCGAGAGGCCGGTGATGCTGTTGCTGATCGGCGCATGCCCCTGGTAGGGCTCGTTGCTGACGGTGGCCGTGGCGGTGCCTGTGCTTTGCCCGACCGCGATGCTGATGGTCTGGCCGTTGGCCAGGGTCACCAGCACCGGTGATCCGCTGGCCGGTGCATCGAGGGTCACGGTGTAGACGATGGTGCCGCCTTCGGCGACCGCCGGGGTCGCGCTCAAGGTGGCGCGCACGCTGTCCTGTACATCGGTCACGCTGGTGCTGACCGGTGCCGGGTTTGCCACCAGGTGTTCGTAATTGCCGCCACTGATGGCGGTGATGCTGTTGGTCACCGGCGCATGGCCCTGGTAGACATCGTTGCTGGCGGTACCGGTGGCCGTGCCCGAGCTTTGCCCGACGGCAATGGTGATGGTCTGCCCGTTGGCCAGGGTGATGACCACCGGCGAGCCGGTCACCGGGGCGTCGACGCTGGCGGTGTAGACGATGGTGCCGCCTTCGGCCACGGAAGGTGTGGCGGTGAGCGTGGCGGTGGTGGTGTCCTGCACGTCGGTGACGCTGGTGCTGACCGGCGCCGGGTTGGCCACCAGTTGCTCGTAATTGCCGCCACTGACCCCGGTGATGCTGTTGGTCACCGGCGCATGGCCCAGGTAGGCGTCATTGCTCACCGGCGCCAAGGTGCTGCCCGAACTCTGGCCGACAGCGATGGTAATGCTCTGCCCATTGGCCAGGTTCACCACCAGAGGCGAGCCGGTGACCGGTGCGTTGACGGTGGCGGTATAGACAATGGTGCCGCCTTCTGCCACCGAAGGCGTGGCGGTCAGGCTCACGGTCGAAACATCGAGGGTATCGGTGACCGAGGTCACCGCCGGCGTAGCGTTGATCGCCAGGCTTTCGAAATTGCCGCCCGTGGCGCCGGTGATGCGGGCGCTGACCAGCCCGGCATCGGCATAGGGGTCATCGCCAGGCGCGGCCACGCTGACGCTGCCCGAAGTCTGGTTGGCCGCGATGGTGATGCTCTGGCCATTGCTCAGGGTCACGGTGACGGCCGTCTGGCCGGGGTTGCTGAGGGTCGCCGTGTAGATGATCTGGCCGCCCTCGGCCACGCTCGGGGTCGCACTGAGGGTGACGCTGGTGAGGTCCTGGGCATCGCTGATGGTGGTGCTGACGGGTGTGGAGTTGGCCGCCAGATTCTCGAAGTTGCCCCCTGAAACCCCGGAGATGCTGTTGCTGACCTGGCCCTGGCCCTGATACACGTCGTTGGCCACCGGCACGCTCACCGTGCCGCTGCTCTGGCCGACCGCCACGGTGATGGTCTGGCCGCCGGCCAGGGTCACCACCACGGGGCTGCCGGTCACCGGCGCGGAAAGGCTGGCGGTGTAGACAATGGTGCCGCCCTCGGCCACGGATGGCGTGGCGCTCAGGGTCACCGTGCTGGTATCGAGCGTGTCGCTGACCACGGTCAGCACCGGCGCCGGGCTGGCCTCCAGGTGCTCGAAGTTGCCGCCGGTGGCGGAGGTGATGTGGGTGCTGAGGGTGGTGGTGCCGTTGTACACATCGTTGGCCGTCTGCAGCACCACGCTGCCGCTGCTCTGGCCCGCAGCGATGCTGATGACCTGGCCGTTGGACAAGGTGACCGTTACGGCCGTCTGGGCCGGGTGGCTGAGGGTCACGGTGTAGGTGAGCGCGCCGCCTTCGGCCACGCTGGGGCTGGCGCTGAGGGTGGCGGTGGTGGTGTCGACGGTGCCGACCACACGGGTGTCGGCCGGCGTGCCATCGATGCTGACCGGGATGCCGCCGCCACTGGTGCTGGTGATGGTGGCCGAGATCTGACGATCATCGGCATACACCGTGGTGCCGGGGGCGACCGGCACGCTCACCGAGCCGCTGGTCTGCCCGGCGGCGATCACGATCACCGCGCCATTGGACAAGGTCACGGTCAGCGCGCTGAGCGGCGCCTGGCCGAGCGTGGCGACGTAGACGATGGTGCCGCCCGCCTCGCTGATCGACGGCGTCGCGCTCAGCACCACGGCGGTGCCCAGCTCGGCGGCCAGCGCAGTGCTGGTGGTCTGCGGGCCAGCGGCGAATTCGAAGTTGAGGTCTTCGCTGAAATTCAGCGGCCCGGTGGTGTAGCCGATCGTCGGGTCGACCCGAGCGGCGGTTTCCTCGAGCAGCACCACGCTGTGCCCACCGCCGAGCGCCCCGCCCGTGCTGCTGCCCGACGAGGTCGGGCCGGCCGCGGTCGCTTCCAGCGCGGTGGTCGGGTCGACGCCGGCCTGGATCGCCTGTTGCAGCTGTTCCACTGACGGTGCGGTCTGGGCGGTGGCCATGCACATGTCGGTGCTCTGGTCAGGCGCGCTGCCGCTCCACTGGCTGTCGCGGCCCAGGTCGACATAGCGCCCGTCGGTCAGCTGCAGGGTGACCGCGCCGCCGACACCAGTCAGCACCTGTTCGCCTGCAAACAGGCGATCTCCTTCGATGAGCACCCGGCGGATACCTTCCGGCGATACCGCAACGACTTGGCCAACAATGCTTTTGACGATGGCGACAACAGTGCTCATGGGACTCTCCAGATGACTCGACCAGTGCCTTCCATGCCCCCGCCGGCGCTCGAAGACGACGGGTTGTGGAACGATTTGAAAGTGTCTTTTTGGTGTGCCTGTCAATCTTTCGCACTCTGAACACTTGCGTGCTTGAAGTGTGGCGAAATATTGACTCGACTCGCTGTTTTGCGAGAAACGGCCAACCTAAAGTCATATCGTGAAATGGCCGCTTGCCAACTCTAACTTTCGTATTAGTTGCAAGGTGGTCGCTGGTCTATAACGCCAGTGACGAAGCGGTAAGCCAGTATTGGCGCGGTTTTGCGAGCTGTAGCAAATTGCCAGTGCGATGGCCTTGGCAACTTCTGGCTTGCGCCTTGGCAAACTCGCGTTAGTCTTTTCGTATCGCTGCCCCAGTGTTGACGCTATTTCAGAATTCACCGCCTGAAAGTACAACGGGCCATTGTTGATGGGTGCCTGCCCCCCAACTACCGCAAGGAAGAGAGCGCCACGTGGAATCCGAAGTCCGTCGAGCCCAGCTCAGTCACGACCCGCGCAGTCAACACGACGATCCGCTGCTGGATTGCCTGCTGACCCTTTGTGTGCTGCACCAGAAGCCCGCCAGCCGGGTGATGTTGACCACCGGGTTACCCTTGCCTGCGCAACGCCTGAATGCCGAGCTGCTGCCCCGCGCCGCCGCCCGTGCCGGCCTGCAAGGGCGCCTGCTGCAGCGCAAGCTGGAGCAGATCCCGACTATCGCCATGCCGGCCATGCTGCTGCTCAAGGAGGGCCGCGCCGCGGTGCTGCTGGGTTGGGAGAACGCCGACACCGCGCGCCTGTTGCTCAGCGAGAGTGACGGCGGCGAAGTGCTGATCAGCCGCGAGGCGCTGGTCGAGGACTACAGCGGCAAGGTGTTCTTCGCCCAGCCCCAGCACAAGTACGACGTCAACCACGGCAACCTGATCCCGCGTGCCAAGTCCTGGTTCCGCGACACGCTGCTGCGCAGCAAATGGCTGTACATGGATGCCATCGCCGCCAGCCTGGTGATCAACCTGATCGCCCTGGCCGCGCCGCTGTTCGTGATGAACGTCTACGACCGCGTGGTGCCCAACCAGGCCACTTCGACATTGTGGGTGCTGGCGGTGGGCATTACCGGTGCCTACCTGTTCGACCTGATCCTCAAAGGGTTGCGCAGCCTGTGCCTGGACCTGGCCGGCAAGAAGACCGACCTGATCATCTCGGCCACGCTGTTCGAGCGCATCGTTGGCATGTCGATGAAGTACCGCCCGGCACGGGTCGGCAGCTTTGCCCAGAACATCCACGAGTTCCAGGGCCTGCGCGACTTCCTCGCCTCGCTGACCCTGACCAGCCTGATCGACCTGCCGTTCACCCTGATCATCCTCATGGTCATCGCCATCGTCGGCGGGCACCTGGTGTGGATTCCGATCCTCGCCTTCCCGCTGGCCCTGGGCATCGGCTATGCCCTGCAAAAACCCCTGATGGCGACCATGGAGCGGACCATGGCGCTGGCCTCCGAACGCCAGTCGAGCCTGATCGAAACCTTGGCTGGCCTGGACGCGGTCAAGGTCAACAACGCCGAGAGCGAACGCCAATATCGCTGGGAGCAGACCCTCGGCACCCTCAGCCGCCTCGAGCTGCGGGTAAAAGTGCTGTCGGGCCTGGCCATGAACATCACCCTGATGATCCAGCAACTGGCCGGGGTGGCGATGATCTGCGTCGGCGTGTACCTGATCATCGATGGCAACCTGAGCATGGGCGGCCTGGTGGCCTGCTACATGCTCAGCGGCCGCGCACTGGGCCCGCTGGGGCAGTTGAACGGCTTGCTGGCGCGTTACCAGCAGGCCAAGGTGACCATGGTCTCGACCAACCAGATGATGGAGCTGCCACAGGAGCGCAACTTCGAGGAGCGCCCGCTGAGCCGCCAGGTGCTGCAGGGCGCGATCGAGTTTCGCGGGGTCGATTTCACCTACCCCAACCAGCAGAACATGGCCCTGAAGAACATCAGCCTGAACATTCGCCCGGGCGAGAAGGTCGGCATCATCGGCCGCAGTGGCTCGGGCAAGAGTTCGCTGGCCAAGCTGATCGTCGGCCTGTACGAGGCCGACAACGGTTCGCTGCTGGTCGATGGCGTCGACATCCGCCAGATCGACGTCAGCGAGCTGCGCCACAACATCGGCTATGTGCCCCAGGACATCCAATTGCTGGCCGGCACCCTGCGCGACAACCTGGTCAGTGGCGCCCGCTACATCGAGGACGAGCTGATCCTGCAGGCCGCCGAACTGGCCGGCGTGCACGAGTTCGCCCGGCTGCACCCGGACGGCTACGAACTGCAGGTCGGCGAACGCGGCCAGAACCTCTCCGGCGGCCAGCGGCAGAACGTCGCCCTGGGCCGCGCGCTGTTGCTCAACCCGCAGATCCTGTTGCTCGACGAGCCCACTGCGGCCATGGACAACACCGGCGAAGAGCGCCTCAAGCAGCGCTTGCAGGCGGTGATCGAGAACAAGACCGTGCTGCTGGTGACCCACCGGGCCTCACTGCTGACGCTGGTCGATCGGCTGATCGTCATCGACCGCGGCCAGGTGGTCGCCGATGGCCCGAAAGCCGCCGTCATGGATGCACTGAAGAAGGGGCAGATCAGTGTTGCATAAGCTCGATATCGGTCAGTTCAAGGACAACCTGCGCCGCTATTTCAAGGGCTCCGACTCGCTGCACGGGCAGCCGTTGCCCGAGGTCAACAAGGCGCTCATCGAAGACGCCCCGCGCGTCGTGCGCCTGACCATCTGGGGCGTGATCGCGTTCTTCCTGTTCCTCATCGTCTGGGCCAGTTTCGCGCCCATCGACGAGGTGACCCGCGGCGAGGGCAAGGCCATCCCGTCGTCCAAGGTGCAGAAGGTGCAGAACCTCGAAGGCGGCATCGTCGCCGAGATCTTCGCCAAGGAAGGGGAGGTGGTGGAAATCGGCCAGCCGCTGCTGCGCCTGGACGAAACCCGTTTCATCTCGAACAAGGGCGAGACCGAGGCCGAACGCGTGGCCATGGCCCTGCGCGTCGAGCGCCTGAGCGCCGAGGTCGAGGGCACCCCGCTGAAGATCGACGACAAGCTGCGCGAGGCCGCCCCCAGCCAGGCGTCCAGCGAGGAGTCGCTGTACGCCAGCCGGCGTCAGCAATTGAATGACGAGGTCAATGGCCTGCAGCAACAGCTGGTGCAGAAGCAGCAGGAACTGCGCGAGTTCAATTCCAAGCGCGCCCAGTACGCCAGCAGCCTGCAGCTGCTGCGCCAGGAAATCGGCATGTCCGAGCCGCTGGTGGCCAAGGGCGCGGTTTCCCAGGTGGAGATCCTGCGCCTGCGCCGTTCCGAGGTAGAAACCCGGGGCGAGCTGGACGCCACCCAACTGGCCATCCCGCGCGCCGAGGCGGCAGTGATGGAAGTGCAGAGCAAGATCGAGGAAACCCGCGGCAAGTTCCGCAGCGACGCCCTGACCCAGCTCAACGAGGCCCGTACCGACCTGAACAAGGCCACCGCCACCACCAAGGCGCTTGACGACCGGGTCAACCGCACGCTGGTCACCTCACCGGTGCGCGGCATCGTCAAGCAGCTGCTGGTCAACACCATCGGCGGCGTGATCCAGCCGGGCAGCGACATCATCGAGATCGTACCGCTGGATGACACCCTGGTGATCGAGGCGAAGATCCTGCCCAAGGACATTGCCTTCCTGCACCCGGGGCAGGAGGCCACGGTCAAGTTCACGGCGTATGACTACACCATCTACGGCGGCCTCGAGGCCAAGCTCGAGCAGATCGGCGCCGACACCATCACCGACGACGACAAGAAGACCACCTACTACCCGATCCGCCTGCGCACCGACAAGAGCCACCTGGGCAGCGACGACAAGCCGCTGCAGATCATCCCCGGCATGGTCGCCACGGTCGACATCAAGACCGGCAAGAAGACGATCATGAGCTACCTGCTCAAACCGATCATCAAGGCCCGCACCGAAGCCCTGCGTGAGCGCTGAATTTGCTCTCTCCTACCTGTAGAAGTACCGGTAGGAGCGAGCAAAGCCCGCGATGAAACCATCACCTGAAACGCACGATCAACGCTCGCGCAGCGCCTCGGTGCGTGCCTTGATGATGGGCTTGAGCAAATAGCTCATGATGGTTTTCTCACCGGTCATGATATCCACCGTCGCCACCATCCCCGGAATGATCAACAGCGGCTTGTCATCGCTGCCCAGGTGGCTGCGGTCGGTGCGCAGGCGGATCAGGTAGTAGGTGGTTTTCTTGTCTTCGTCGGTGATGGTGTCCGCGCCAATCTGCTCCAGCTTGGCCTTCAGCCCGCCATAGATGGTGTAGTCGTAGGCGGTGAACTTGACTGTAGCCACTTGCCCGGGGTGCAGAAAAGCGATGTCCTTGGGCAGGATCTTCGCCTCGATCACCAGGCTGTCGTCCAGCGGCACGATCTCGACGATGTCGCTGCCCGGCTGAATCACGCCGCCAATGGTGTTCACCAGCAGTTGCTTGACGATGCCGCGTACTGGCGAGGTGACCAGGGTGCGGTGCACGCGGTCATCCAGGGCCTTGCTGGTGGCAGTGGCCTTGTTCAGTTCGGTGCGCGCTTCGTTGAGTTGGGTCAAGGCGTCACTGCGGAACTTGCCGCGAGTTTCCTCGATCTTGCTCTGCACTTCGCGGATTGCCGCCTCGGCACGCGGAATGGCCAGCGAGGTGGCGTCCAGCTGGCCGCGGTTCTCCACTTCGGAACGGCGTAGGCGCAGCACTTCCACCTGGGAAATCGCGCCCTGGGCCACCAGTGGCTCGGACATGCTTATCTCTTGGCGCAGCAGCTGCAGGCTGTTGGCATATTGCGCACGTTTGGAGTTGAACTCGCGCAGCTCCTGCTGGCGCTGCACCAGCTGCTGTTCCAGGCCGGCAACTTCATCGCGCAGCTGCTGCTTGCGGCTCTGGTACAGCGATTGCTCGTTGGCAGCCTGGTTGGGGGCGGCCTTGCGCAGCACATCGTCGATGTTCAGCGGGCGGTCTTCCACCTCCGCGCTCAGGCGTTCTACCCGCAGGGCCATGGCCTGGCGGTCGGCCTCGGTTTCGCCCTTGTTCGAGGCGAAACGGGTTTCATCCAGGCGCAGCAGCGGCTGGCCGACTTCGACGATCTCCCCTTCCTTGGCGTAGATCTCGGCGATGATTCCGCCCTCGAGGTTCTGGATCTTCTGCAGCTTGGAGGAAGGAATGGCCTTGCCTTCTCCGCGGGTGACTTCGTCCACCTTGGCAAAGCTGGCCCAGAGGATCAGGAACAGGAAGAACGCGATCACCCCCCAGATGGTCAGCCGCACCACCCGCGGCGCATCCTCGATCAGCGACTTGCCCACCTCGGGCAAAGGCTGCCCGGCGAGGGACTCGGAGCCTTTGAAGTAACGGCGAAGGTTGTCCTTGATCTGCATGAAATCCAGCTTACGCGACACTGATCTGCCCCTTTTTCAGCGCATCCATGACGGAGGCCTTCGGGCCGTCCGCAACGATCTGACCGCGATCGATGACGATCAGGCGGTCTACCAACGACAGCAGTGAGGCACGGTGGGTGACCAGCAACAGGGTCTTGCCTTCGATCACCGGCTGCAGGCGCTGTTTGAGGCGTTCTTCACCGGTATTGTCCATGGCACTGGTGGGCTCGTCGAACAGCAGAATCTGCGGGTTGAGCAGCAGTGCCCGGGCCAGGGCCACGTTCTGCCGCTGGCCACCGGAGAGGTTCTGGCCACGCTCGCCGACTTGCAGCTCATAACCATCCGGGTGCAGGCGGGCAAATTCGTGCACACCCGACAGCTCGGCGGCCTGCAGGATCAGTTCGTCCTCGATGTAGCGTGCACCGCTGACCAGATTGTCGCGCAGGGTGCCGGCCAGCAGCTGGATATCCTGCGGCACATAGCCGATGTTGTGGCGCAGCTCGCTGACGTCGATCTGGCGGATGTCCACGCCATCGATCAGCAGCGAGCCTTGGTCTGCCTGATAAAGCCCCACGATCAACTTGGCCAGCGAGCTCTTGCCCGAACCGCTGCGGCCGATGATGCCGATCCTTTCGCCCGGTTTGACCACCAGGTTGAGGCCCTTGAGTGCCTGGTTCTGCTGGTTGGGGTAGGTGAACTCGGCGCCGCGGAACTCGATGGCGCCCTGCAGCACCTGGCGGCTCAGCGGGCGCTCCTCGAAGTTGCGCTCCTGTGGCAGATCCATCATCTGGTCGGTGGAGACCATGGTCACCTTGGCATGCTGGTAGCGGGCCAGCAGGCCATTGAGTTGGCCCAGCGGGCCGAGCGCGCGGCCGCTGAGCATGTAGCAGGCCACCAGGCCGCCCATGCTCAGGTTTCCGTCGATGATCAGGTACACGCCCAGGCAGATCATCGCCACGCCGGCCAGTTGCTGGATCAGCATGGTGATGTTCATCGCCAGGCTCGACAGCATCTTCACCCGCAGCTCCAGGCGGCTGAGCGTGCCCAGGGTCTGCTCCCACATGTACTGGCGTTCGCTTTCGGCGTTGTTGACCTTGACCCCATCGAGCCCGGCGAGGGTTTCGATCAGGCTCGACTGGCGTTCCGAGGCTAGCGCCATGGTCCGCTCCATGGTCGACATCAGCGGCTTCTGCAAGGCGTAACCGATGCCCAGCGCCAGTGGGAACGCGAGCACGGGGATCCACACCAGGTGGCCACCGATGATGGCGATCACCATCAGCACCAACAAGGTGAAGGGCAGGTCGATCAGGCTGGTCAGGGTCAGCGAGGCGAGGAAGTCGCGCAGGCCTTGGAACTCATGAATGTTCTGCGCAAAGCTGCCGACCCGCGCTGGTCGGTACTTCATCGACATGCCGACGATGCGCTCGAACAGCGTGGCCGATACGATCAGGTCGGTCTTCTTGCCGGCCAGGTCCAGGCAAAGGCTGCGCAAGCCCTTGAGGATCAGGTCGAACACATAGGCACCGGTGATGCCCAGTGCGAGCACCCACAGGGTCGAGGTGGCCTGGTTGGGCACCACACGGTCGTAGACGTTCATCACGAACAAGGGCGCGGCGAGGGCGATCAGGTTGATTACCAGGCTGGCGGCAATGGCATCGACGTACAGCCATTTGCTGCGCAGCAGGGTGTCGCGGAACCACGAGCGGGTACGCGGGATGAGGTTGCCGTGGTTGACGTCGTATTTGTGCTGCGGCTGGGCGAAGAACACCTTGCCGCTGTAGTCGTCTTCGAGTGCGTCGCGGGTCACCAGCACTTCACCGCCATCGCTCTCGCTGAGCAGCAGGCGGGCAGTGCTGTCATTCTCCCAACCCAGCAGCACAGCGGCACGGCCGCCCTTGAGCAGCAACATGGCTGGCATGGCGATAGTCGGGATCTGCTCCAGCTTGCGCTGCAGCAGGCGCCCCTGCAGGCCGGCTCGAGCCGCCGCGCGAGGCAGCAGCTCGGTGGTCAGGCGCTGGCCCTCGAGCGGCAGCCCGGTGGTGAGCATTGCCCGGCTGGCGGGCTTCTGGTGCAGGACACACAGGGTCAGCAGGCTATCCAGAAACGGATCGTCGTGCTGACTGCGTGGATCGTGGTTGAGCTGGCTTCGGCTGACTTCGGATTCCACGCGGTGCTCTCTTCAAACCATGCGGGTGATCAGGGGGAGCGAGCGTCTCAGTTCATGCCTGGGAGGCTCACATTGGGTTTAATGTCATTCTGTACGACGGTTGCCATCGGGGCGACCACGCCTTGGCTCTTGAGCAGCTGGCCCATGGTCGCCTTGATGCGGTACTGGGTATATACCTGAATGTTCTTCACTTCTGCCAGGCGGCGCTGGGCAGTGAAGGTTTCGTTTTCACTGTCGAGCAAGTCGAGCAGGGTACGCTCACCCAGGCTGAACTGCTGCTGGTAGGCACTGCGCACGCGGATGCTGTGATCGACGTACTGCTGGGCTATCGGTACCTGGGCGTTGGCGTTTTCCAGGGCGTTCCAGGCGAGGCCCAATTCTTCGTTGAGCTGGCGCAGGGCATTGTTGCGGATATCCAGGGCCTGGTTGGCCAGGTACGACTTCGACTCGAGGTCGGCCTTGTTGCTGCCGCCATTGTACAGGTTGAAGTTCATTCGTAGCATCGCCTGCCACTCGTTGTTGTGGCCCTGCACACCGTCGAGGTTGTTATCGGCGGTGCGGCCGAGCTCTGCATCGAAGCGAGGGTAGAACGTCGACTTGGCGGTTTCGTACTGTTTTTCCGCTGCGGCGATGTCGGATTCGGCCGAACGCAGGATCGGGCTGCTTTCAACCAGCTGGTGGCGGGCTTCGTCGAGGTTTGCCGGCAGCAGGTCGATGAAAGGCGCCGGTGCGCTCAGTTCGTCCGGCATCTGGCCCACCACGCTCAGGTAGTTGGTGTTGGCATCGGCCAGGTTGGTCTGCTCGGTGATCAGGTTGTTGCGCGCCTGGGCCAGGCGCGCTTCGGCCTGGTCGAGGTCGGCATAGCGGCCGACGCCGCGGCTGGTGCGCAGTTTGATCTGGTCAAGCACGCGTTCGTGGTTGCTCAGGTTGTCCTGGGCCAGGCGCACCATCTCACGGCGGGTCAGCACGTCCAGATAGACCTGCGCCACTTCCAGCCCGGTGCGCTCGGAGGTACCCAGCAGGGAATAGGCGCGGGAATTGACGGTGGCTTGTTGACGCCCGACTTCGTTCGGGGTGGCGAAGCCGTCGAAGACCATTTGTCGCAGGCGGATGGCCGACTCGCCGCGGTTCAGGGTTTCCCAGCGATTGCCGGTGCTCGGGCTGTCGGTGCCTTCACGGCCGTAGCCGGCGGTCAGGTCGACTTTGGGCAGGTAGCCGCCTTTGGCAGCGCGCAGTTGGTAGTCAGCAGCGGTCCGGGCGTTGACGCCGGCCTGGATTTCGGGATGGACCTCAAGCGCCTTCTGCATGGCCTCAGGCAAGGTCTGGGCCTGGACAAAACCAATGGAAAGGGCGAACGGAAGAGCAGCGAATACAGATGCACGCATGTTTTGAGTTATTCCCGGGGAGTGCTTTTCGCAAGTCACGGCCAGAGCCGGTCCTGCCTGCTGAATGGCAACATTTCCTAACCGTAAGTGGACCTTTCCGAAGCGGTACTGCGAAACGTACGAGGAAGGGTTACATCGGTGAAACATATCAATGTGACATTACCCTACTAATTGTTTAGGATGGCGGGATGAAGGTCAATAGTTTGGCAGAAAGTTAATTCCTGCAAGTTATAGACAAATAATTGACGTCAAAATTGACACTTTATGCAGTCCCATTTTTCACAAATCGCATAGCGGTGTTTAAGGCCGGCTAGGCAAGACGCCCACTTAAGCGGCTATCCCGGAGAGTCCCCATGAGCAGTGTTGTTGCTATTGTCAAAAGCATTGTTGGTCAGGTCATCGCAGTTTCCCCAGAGGGCATTCGTCGCGTTCTGATCGAGGGCGATCGACTGCTGGCAGGCGAGCAGGTCCTGACTGGGGTCGGCGGCGCTGTCACGCTGGAACTCTCCGATGGGCGTATGATTGACCTGGGCCGCGACACGCAGTGGAGCGCAGACGCTCCTGACAGCACCACCGACCTGAGCCAGGCAACTGCCCAGGCCGCGCCTTCGGTCGAGGAGCTGCAACAGGCGATCGCTGCCGGCGCCGACCCGACCACCGAGCTTGAAGCAACCGCGGCCGGCCCGGCAGCTGCCGGGGGCGGCACCGTGGGTGGCGGCCACTCGTTCGTGATGCTGGCGGAAACGGCTGGCGTGGTCGACCCGACCATCGGTTTCCCGACAGGCCCGATCGGCTTTGAAACCCTGGCCACGGATCAGGAAGTCGGCGCGACCGACACCACTACCGCCGCTGCGGTGATCGCCACGGGCCTTACGCTCAGCGCCACACCGTCGATCACCGAAGCCGGTGGCGTCATCGTCTACACCGCAACCCTGGGCCAGGCGCCACTGACCGACCTGACCATCACGCTGTCCAACGGCCAGGTGATCGTCATCAGCGCCGGCCAGACCACCGGCACCGTCAGTGTCACCATCCCGCCGAACGACACGCCGTACATCGATGCCAGCGAGATTTCCACCACCATCACCGGTACCACCGGCGGTGGCATCATCGTTACACCGGACCCGACCCCGGCGGTGACCCAGATCGTCGATACCATCGACACCACCACCGTTGCCGTCACCGCGCAGCCGGCCAAGGAGGGTGACCCGAACATCACCTTCGAATTCCAGCTGAGCAACCCGCCGCAGGCCGGCAGCACCACCACGCTGACCGTCAACGTCGGTGGTACCAGCTACAACGTGACCGTCGACGCCTCGGGCAAGGGCACTCTGGTAGTCCCGAACACCAACGGTGAAGACGTCTACACCGACCCGTCGACGGTAACCGCCACCGTGACCGCGGTCACTGGCGGTAACTTCGAAGCGGTCGACCTGACGGGTGCCACCGGCACTGCGAACGTCGAGGATACGGTCGATACCACCACCGTTGCGGTCACCGCCCAGCCGGCCAAGGAAGGCGACGCCAACGTCACCTTCAACTTCCAGCTGAGCAACCCGCCGCAGCCGGGCTCCACTACGACCCTGACGGTCAATGTGGGCGGCACCAGTTACACCGTTGCCATTGATGCCGAGGGCAAGGGCACCTTGCAGGTGCCGAACAGCAATGGTGAAGATGTCTACACCGATCCATCCTCGCTGACCGCGACCGTGACTGCGGTGAATGGCGGTAACTTCGAAGCAGTCGACCTGACGGGCGCTACCACCACGGTGACTGTCGAAGACACTATCGACAACACCACCGTGGCGGTTTCCGCCGAGGCGGCGAAAGAAGGCGATGCGAACATCACCTTCAACTTCCAGCTGAGCAACCCGCCGCAGGGTGCGACTACCCTGACGGTGAACGTCGGTGGCACGATCTACACCGTGAG
>NZ_JBIVIA010000020.1:50241-52965 GCF_044749485.1 Pseudomonas sp. NPDC089401
CGTGAGCGTGGATGCAGACGGCAAGGGTACGCTGCAAGTTCCTAACACCAACGGCGAAGATGTCTACAAAGATGCTTCGACTGTCACTGCGACCGTAACTGCCGTGAATGGCGGTAACTACGAAGGCGTGGACCTGACTGACGCAACTACTACGGCGACTGTCGAAGACACCCTCGACAACACCACCGTGGCCGTTTCTGCCGAGCCGGCGAAAGAAGGCGATGCGAACATCACCTTCAACTTCCAGCTGAGCAACCCGCCGCAGGGTGCGACCACCCTGACGGTGAACGTCGGTGGCACGATCTACACCGTGAGCGTGGATGCAGACGGCAAGGGTACGCTGCAAGTTCC
Organism: Pseudomonas sp. NPDC089401; assembly: GCF_044749485.1. NCBI lineage: Bacteria > Pseudomonadati > Pseudomonadota > Gammaproteobacteria > Pseudomonadales > Pseudomonadaceae > Pseudomonas > Pseudomonas sp. NPDC089401. The sequence goes on from NZ_JBIVIA010000020.1 coordinate 50,593, forward strand.
TAACACCAACGGCGAAGATGTCTACAAAGATGCTTCGACTGTCACTGCGACCGTAACCGCCGTGAATGGTGGTAACTACGAAGGCGTGGACCTCACGGGTGCCACTACTACTGCTACCGTTGCAGACACCGAAACACCAGTCACCGTTACTGTGACTGGCGTTGCCGCCACCGAAGCCGATGCCAAAGTTACCTTCAACTTCGAGTTGAGCCACAAACCAGAAGCCGGCAGCGACCCAGTACAACTGGTCGTGCGCGTGGCTGGCCAGGAATACACCGTCAACATCGATGCGGATGGCAAAGGCTCGCTGCAAGTCGACAACCCGAACGGCGAAGACGTCTACAACGATGCCAGCAGCCTGGTTGCTGAAGTAGTGAGCGGCACCGGTGGTAACTTCGAGAAGATCGAAACCGGTGCCAAGGGCACCGCCGAGATCGCCGATACCGAAACGCCGGTCACCGTTACTGTGACCGGCGTTGCCGCCACCGAAGCCGATGCGAAAGTTACCTTCAACTTCGAGCTGAGCCACAAACCGGAAGCCGGCAGTGACCCGGTACAACTGGTCGTGCGCGTCGCCGGTCAGGAATACACCGTCAACATCGATGCGGACGGCAAAGGCTCGCTGCAGATCGACAACCCGAACGGTGAAGACGTCTACAACGACGCCAGCAGCTTGGTTGCTGAAGTCATCTCCGGCACTGGCGGCAACTTCGAGAAGATCGAAACCGGTGCCAAGGGCACTGCCGAGATCGCCGACACCGAAACGCCGGTCACCGTTACTGTGACCGGCGTTGCCGCCACCGAAGCCGATGCGAAAGTTACCTTCAACTTCGAGCTGAGCCACAAGCCAGAAGCGGGCAGTGACCCGGTACAACTGGTCGTGCGCGTGGCTGGCCAGGAATACACCGTCAACATCGATGCTGACGGCAAAGGCTCGCTGCAAGTCGACAACCCGAACGGCGAAGACGTCTACAACGACGCCAGCAGCCTGGTTGCTGAAGTAGTGAGCGGAACCGGCGGTAACTTCGAGAAGATCGAGACGGGTGCCAAGGGCACCGCCGAGATCGCCGACACCGAAACCCCGGTCACCGTTACTGTGACCGGCGTTGCCGCCACCGAAGCCGATGCCAAAGTCACCTTCAACTTCGAGCTGAGCCACAAGCCAGAAGCGGGCAGCGATCCGGTGCAACTGGTGGTGCGTGTTGCCGGTCAGGAATACACCGTCAACATCGACGCGGACGGCAAAGGTTCGCTCCAGGTCGACAACCCGAATGGCGAAGACGTCTACAACGACGCCAGCAGCCTGGTTGCTGAAGTAGTGAGCGGAACCGGCGGTAACTTCGAGAAGATCGAGACGGGTGCCAAGGGCACCGCCGAGATCGCCGACACCGAAACGCCGGTCACCGTTACTGTGACCGGCGTTGCCGCCACCGAAGCCGATGCCAAAGTCACCTTCAACTTCGAGCTGAGCCACAAACCGGAAGCGGGCAGCGATCCGGTGCAACTGGTGGTGCGTGTTGCCGGCCAGGACTACACCGTCAACATCGACGCGGACGGCAAAGGTTCGCTGCAGGTTGATAACCCGAACGGCGAAGACGTCTACAACGACGCCAGCAGCCTGGTTGCTGAAGTCATCTCTGGTACTGGCGGTAACTTCGAGAAGATCGAAACCGGTGCCAAGGGCACCGCCGAGATCGCCGACACCGAAACCCCGGTTACCGTGACGGTCACTGGCGTTGCCGCCACCGAAGCCGATGCCAAAGTCACCTTCAACTTCGAGCTGAGCCACAAGCCAGAAGCGGGCAGCGATCCGGTGCAACTGGTGGTGCGTGTTGCCGGTCAGGAATACACCGTCAACATCGACGCGGACGGCAAAGGTTCGCTCCAGGTCGACAACCCGAACGGCGAAGACGTCTACAACGACGCCAGCAGCCTGGTTGCTGAAGTAGTGAGCGGAACCGGCGGTAACTTCGAGAAGATCGAGACGGGTGCCAAGGGCACCGCCGAGATCGCCGACACCGAAACTCCGGTCACCGTTACTGTGACCGGCGTTGCCGCCACCGAAGCGGATGCCAAAGTCACCTTCAACTTCGAACTGAGCCACAAGCCAGAAGCCGGTAGCGATCCGGTGCAACTGGTGGTGCGTGTTGCCGGCCAGGAATACACCGTCAACATCGATGCAGACGGCAAAGGCTCGCTCCAGGTTGATAACCCGAATGGCGAAGACGTCTACAACGACGCCAGCAGCCTGGTCGCTGAAGTCATCTCCGGTACTGGTGGCAACTTCGAGAAGATCGAGACCGGTGCCAAGGGCACTGCCGAGATCGCCGATACCGAAACGCCGGTCACCGTTACTGTGACTGGCGTTGCCGC
>NZ_JBIVIA010000021.1:0-49187 GCF_044749485.1 Pseudomonas sp. NPDC089401
CCAAAGTGCGCAGCGGTCTGGCGCAGTGAAAACCGATGCTCGAGCATGTAGCTGAGCACTTGCTGCTTGAAATCACTGGTATAACGCCGCCCAGGAGAGCCTGAGCAGATACCCTTACCGACCTGATAACTGGCAACCCAGCGCCGGAGCAGGCTGAAGTCGATACCGAAATGTCGAGCCACCTTTCGGAAACCGTAGTTGCCATCCAGGTAAGCTGTGATCGCTGTGAGCTTGAATTGCTCGGTGTACTTCTCCATAGATCCCCCAAGGGTTGGATTGGTGTCCAACTTTTGGGGGGCAGTCCAGGGATCGCGCAGCCCTTGGTTCTGTGGGAGCGGGTTTACCCGCGAAGAGGCCATGGCTGGCAACCCATCACTTCCAGGGATACTTCAGCTCCCACTGCCAGGCATGGCGAACGATCTCTTCAAGTGAGCTGAATGCCGGCTGCCAGCCAAGCACCGCCATGGCCTTGCCAGCATCCGCCACCAGCCTTGGCGGGTCGCCGGCGCGCCGTGGCGCCTCGATCACCTGGATCTGCCTTCCCGTCACCACGCGGGCTGTGTCGATCACTTCCTGCACCGAAAAACCCACCCCATTGCCCAGATTGAACGCCGTACTCGCACCGCCAGCCTGCAAGTACGCCACAGCCAGCGCATGGGCCGAGGCCAGGTCGGTCACGTGCACGTAATCGCGAATGCAACTGCCATCGGGCGTGTCGTAGTCGTGGCCGAACACCGTGATGGCTTCACGTCGCCCGGAGGCGGCCTGCAGGATCAACGGGATCAGGTGGGTTTCCGGCTCATGGCACTCGCCGAGCAACCCCTCGGGGTCGGCCCCGGCGGCATTGAAATAGCGCAGGCACACCGATTTCAGGCCATAGGCCCGATCGTAGTCCTCGAGTATCTGTTCCACCATCCATTTGCTGCGCCCGTAGGGATTGATCGGCGCCTTGGCGTGCTGCTCGTCGATGGGGGTGTAGGCAGGGTCGCCATACACGGCAGCGCTGGAGGAAAACACCAGTTGCCGGATGCCGGCGCGAACCATGGCATCGAGCAGGCTGAGGGTTGCCGTGACGTTGTTGCGGTAGTACTTGGCGGGCGCGGCGACCGATTCGCCGACCTGAATGTAGGACGCGAAGTGGAACACCGCATCGAAGCGGCAGTCGCTGAACAGGGCATCCAGCGCGTGGTGATCGGCAATGTCCAGGTTCACCCGTTCGACCCCGGGGCCTGCCGCGTCCACGTCCGCCACCACCACTTCGTGGCCGGCGCGCAGCAGGTGCTTGACCATGTGCGAACCGATATAACCTGCACCCCCGACAACCAGATACTTCATCCAATCCTCCTGGAACAGACGTCGCGTCGAATGCCCTGCGAGCAGGCTGTTTTGACTCTAGATGGCTATTTCAGGAACAGCCAGTTGGCCATGTGCTGGCCGTCGAGCGTGATCAGGTAGCGGCCGTCCTGGTAGGGGGCGGGTTGCTGCTGCTCCTTGCCTTCGGCCGTGCGGCTGTAGAGTTTCAGGCCGGCCGGTGCCTTGATGCTCAAGGTGCCCTGCAGCGGTTCGACATGGAACGGGGTGATGTCTTCCGGCCTGGGCACGGCACGGCTGCCCAGCGAGACCAGCAGGCTGCGCGACTGCGCCAGCGGCTTGGCGTCGAGGCTCTGGACCACGACACTGGCATAGGCCGTGCGCAGCTGCACCTCGATATCGCCCAGGGTGATCGGGCGCCCACCCAGCCAACCGGTGGCGGCCTGGGTCTGTGGTGTGTCGAGGGTGTACAGCCCTTGCTGCCAGTTGCGACGGATCTCGCCGCTGTCGCTGACCGACTCGCTGGCATCGGCCGCCAGCAGCGCCTGGTCGGGGTCGGTCAGCACCTGTGCGCCTGCGGGAACCACGCCGGGTTGCAACCACGGCAGCTCGGCGGTCGCTGGCATGGCGATCTGCAGCCGGCCCTTTTCCATGGCCGTGCGCAGCATCACCGAGTTGGCCGGGGTGATGACCCGGCCGAACAGCGTCTCGGCGGTCGGCGCGAACACGTAGCGGGTGCTGGCCAGGCGCACGTCCCCGCGGCGATAGAGCAGGGCGGCGGCGGGCAGGGTGGCGAGCATCGCCGGGTCGTTGTAGGCGTTCCAGTTGTCGGCCCGCCGCCAGCCTTCGCTGAACGCCTCCTGGCTGTAGGCGTACTGCATGAGTGCGGCCCAGCCCTGGTGGCTGGCGGTGGCCGCCACGTACAGGGGCAGCGAGTGGCGGTCGGGCAGCGGGAAGGGCTCGGCGTTCCACTCGGTGACCGTCATCGGCAGGCCCAGCACCTGGGCCGCACCCAGCCAGTTGATCATGCCGTCGCTGGTCAGCGGGTTCTTTTCCAGCTGGCCGATGCCGCCGTAGCCGTGCGCGTCGACGAGGTTGCCGGCGGTCAGCGCAGGCAGGGCGGCCAGGCCGTTGCCGCCCCAGGTGCTGGTGGTGACGATCGGCACTTGCACCCCCAGGCTGCGCAGGTGGCCGATCAGGTCGACGTTGAAGCGGCGCTCCAGGTCGTTGAGGAACAGCTTGCCGGGGCCGGGCTCCCAGGCCCGCCAGGTCTTGTCGGCGGGCAGCCCGCTGCGTGCGGCGAAGGCCCTGGCCTGGTTCATGTAGAGGAGGTTGTGCTTGGGCACGCCCTTGTCTGGCAGCAGGGCATTGCCAAAATGCTGGGTGACGTCGTTCTCGTTGGTGAGCAGGACGGCGGCAATGCCGGGGTCGTCCTTGTAGGCCAGGCCGGTGAAGCTGTTGACGTGGGTGAGGTACTGCTCGGCAAAGCGCTTCATGGCCTGCTGCAAGGTGACGTTGACGTAGGCATAGCCCTTGATGCCAGTGTATGGCTCGCCCTTGGCCAGTTCGTCGAAGGCGTAGATGTTGTCGTCGGCGCTGACCACGCGCTCCACGTGCAGGTCCAGCCATACGTAGATGCCTTCGTCCTTGAGGCATTTGATCCACCAGTCGAGCTTCTTCAGCGACGCGGCGCTCAACTGCTGGGTATTGCGCAGCTTGGCGACCTCGCCAAAGACGTTGGTGAGCACCCAGGGCGAGTCATGGTGATGCAGCCGCACCAGGTTGAAGCCCAGGGCCGAGAGGCGCTTGGCTTGCAGCTTGATCTCCTCGTCAGGGGTGTCGAACAGGGCGAATGCCGCCAGGTTGGTGCCCCAGAAACGCACCGGGGTGCCGTCGGCGAATTGCAGCTGCTCACCGACGGCCTTGACGAAACCGCGCTTGCCGGCCGGCTTTTCCCCGGCATTGAGGAACGACAGGTCGACCGGCGAGGTGCGCCAGGACAATCGGTCATCCGGCCAACTGGCCGGGTCGGCCAGGCCGAAGCGCTCGCTGGGCGTCGGGCCGAGGTCGATGTCGCCGGTCACGCTCAGGCTCGCCTTGAGCTGTTTCTGGCCCGGGAGGATCGGGTCGGTGTAGATGAAGGCGCGCACTTCGCTGGGGTCGCCACGCTCGAAATACAGTTTCGCCAGCCCCGGCTCGAAGCGCATCTCGATGTGCCTGGCGCCGTTGCCCCAGGCCCAGCCACGATTGCCCGGCAGCAGGGTCGGTTGGCCCATGTCCTGGAACAGTGCCGGGTCGAACTGGAACACCATGCCGCCGCCCATCACTGCGCTTTGCCGGCTGTGGGCATCGAGCGTGAAATCCCAGGTCAGGGTCTGGTCCTGACCCTTGGCGATGGCTGCGGTGAGGTCGAAGTCGAGCTGCTTGTTCTTGCCGGTGAGGGTGTAGCGCCAGGGGGCGTCGACCTTGAACCCGGTCGCGAAGCCGGTCCAGCCCCAATCGCTGCCCCAGAAATCGAAGCGGGCCACCATGGCCGGGCCGCCGCCTCGCGTGACGCTGGGCAGGCCACTGCGCTCATCGACGCTGATGGCCCATTGCGAGGCCCAGCCGGCCAGGGGCATCAGCAGGGCGAGCAAGAGCGAGGCCTGCAGCATCGGGCGCAGCAAGGGTCGAGTCATCCGGGCTACCTGGCTTGAAGAGTGGGGTTGGCCAGTGCCGCGGCTTCGTTGCTCCTGTGCCTGCGCACCATCTGCATGTAGGCCATGCCCAGGCCGCCCACCGAGTAATACACCACGGGGATCACCGTGATGCTGCTGACCGTGAAGATGATCACCATGATGCCGAACAGCGTGGCCAGCAGTGCCCTGCCCAGCCTTCGCTGCTCGTCGTCCTTGTCGGGGAACGTGCGCATGGCCTTGTGGATGCCCAGCATGATGCTGAAGAAGAAGCCGACGAACAGCGCCAGGCCGACCAGGCCGAAGCGCAGGGCCAGGTTGATGTAGCTGTTGACGATGTCGATGATGCCTTCGCCCTGGATCATGGCCTGCATTTCCGGGGCGTTGCGGAAGTCGAACGAGCCGAACAACGGGTAGCGCTGGATGACCAGCCAGGAGTTGTCGAGCAGGCGCTCGCGGTAGGTAATGTTCTCCTTGTCGACATTGCCGACGTACGGCAGCAGGTCGATGACCTTTTCGCCGCCCGGCACCACGGTCAGCATCGGCAGTGCCAGCAGCCCGGCGCAGGCCAGCAGGGTCAGGCGCTTGACCGCGCCTTTGCCGGTGGCGATGAACACGGCGATGATCACCCCGGTGCCGATCCATGGCCCGCGCGACAGCGGCACCACCAGGCCGGCGGCCAGCAGCAGGGCACCCAGGTAGCGTTGCAGGCGGCTGCGCACATGGCCCTGGACGAACAGGTACAGGCCGATCGCCACGCTGATCACGTAGGCCAGGGCAATGGCCTGGCCGGTGGTGGCGCTGGCGCGCAGCGAGCTGCCACGGCTGAGGTAGCTGGACATGCTCCACTCCACGCCCAGCGCCGCGATCAGGCCGTTGTACAGCAGCCAGTGGCGGGCGAACTCGGCCATGGCGATGATCGACAGGAGAAAGGCGGCAATCACGAAGGCGAGCAGGGCATCCTTGAAGTCCTGCACGGTCTTCAGGCCGCGGCTGGCGACGTAGTAGGGCAAGTACACGTCGATGTACAGCCTGACCGCCTGGCGCAGGCTGTCGGTCACCGTGGTGTCGCGCAGGTACAGCAGGGTCATCAGCACCAGGCCGGCGAGCAGCCACTTGTCCGGGGCGGTGCGGCCGAAACGCGGGGTGTCGGCCTGCCGGCTCAGGGCCAGGGCCGCGGGCAGCAGCACGCACAGGGTGAGGATGCGCACATGGTTGACCTCGATCAGGTAGTTGATCACCCCGAACCCTGGGATCTCCACCGATGCCGGCGGAATGGCGAACAGCAGCATGAAGAACAGCGCCATGGCGTTGTGTTCGCGGCGCTGGGCGAGGAACAGGGTGATCACCGCGGCGGCGGCATACACCCAGAAGCTGAAGGAAAAGAACGCCACCAGGGTCACCAGCAGCCACAGGTTGCGCCGCCGCTTGAAGTCGCGGTCGGGGATCAGGTCGCTGGCGGGCCGGCGGGCGAGGAAGAACACCACGCTGGCGAGGAACAGAATCACGATCAACGCACGAAATTGTTCAGGCATGGGCTCTGGGCACCTAATCCTTCGGTGGACGACGGCTAGCGGCATGGCTAATTGAAACTATAGTGACTTCTAGCCATTTCAGTCAGAGATCATGACGATGCCGTCGATTGATGTGTCAGCTGCCGGAAGTCTGCGCAAGCGCGCGCTGGGCGCCGGGGCGTGGAACGTGGTGTCGCTGCTGGCCTCGCAGGTGATGCGCCTGGGCGGCAACCTGATCATGGCCCGTTTGCTGTTACCGGAAATGTTCGGGGTGATGGTCATCGCCACCACCGCTTCGATTCTCTTGCAGTTGCTGTCCGACGTCGGCCTGCGGCAAAACATCATCCAGAGCCCGCGCGGCGACGACCCGCTGTTTCTCAACACCGCCTGGACCGTGCAGATCGTGCGCGGCCTGCTGCTGTTCGGCCTGACCTTGCTGCTGGCGGTGGGTGCCTGGCTGTCCCAGTTGGCCGATTTGTGGCCGGCGGGCTCCACCTATGCGGCGCCGGAGCTGCCGCTGGTGCTGGCGATCACCGGCCTGCAGGCGATCATCTGGGGTTTCCAGTCGACCAAGATCGACGTCGCCGTGCGCACCTTCCAACAGAAGCGCGTGGTGCTGGTGGACCTGGGCTCGCAGGTTGCCGGCCTGGTCGTGATGCTGGTGATCGGTTGGTTCACCCGCTCCATCTGGTCGCTGGTGGCCGCCAGCGTGATTTCCGCGCTGGCCGGCGCCGTGCTCAGCCATACCGTGCTCGACGGCCCGAAAAACCGCCTGCAATGGGACCGCACGGCCCTCGACGAACTGGTCAACTTCGGCCGCTGGATCCTGTTGTCGTCGATCGTCGGGGTGCTGGCCATGTATGGCGACCGTATCTGGTTCGGGGCCAAGATGCCGGCGGCGGAGCTGGGCGTGTACTCGATCGCCATACTCATCCTCGGCTCGATCCAGAACGGCTTGATGAAACTGTTCGGCGCGGTGGCGCTGCCGGCGTTCAGCGAGGCCACCCGGGATGGCGACCATGCGCGCCTGCGTACCCTGTACGACCGCTTCAAGCTGCTGGTCGACGTGGTGACGCTGTTCGTCTGCGGCGGCTTCCTGACCGCGAGCCCGCTGCTCATCGGCTGGATGTACGACGAGCGCTATGCCGAGGCCGGGCCGATGCTGGCGATTCTTTCGCTGTCGTTCCTCACCTTGCGCTATACCTTGACCCACCAGGTGTGGATCGCCCTGGGGCATACCAAGTACCAGGCCATGGACAACATCATCCGCCTGGTGTCCCTGTGGCTTGCGCTGCCGCTGCTGCTGGCGATCGGCGGGCCTCACCTGGCGATCTGGGGGGTTGCCCTGCATCCCTTGCCGACCCTGGTGCTGATCGTCTACGTCAATCGCAAGCTGGGCCTGCTCAACCTCAAGCGTGAACTGGTGGTGTTGCCGATGGTGGCGGTCGGCGCGCTCTGTGGTCAGTTGCTGACCTGGTTCTTTCACTGGCTCTGACATGATCGCGTCATGAACGGCGACAAGCGGATGGGCAGGGTAGCGCATCGCGGATAAGTGGCTAGGATTCTTAGAAAATCGGCAGGGAACTGGGGATCATGGGGAAGCTTACGTTCTTTACGCCGCTTTTGGACCGCCGGGGCTTTCTGCGTAACTGTGTGTTGCTGGGCGCGGGAGCCGCAGCATTCGGCGCAGGGCTCCAGGCATCACGCCCGCCAGCCGAGCCCGGCGGGTTCGTGGTGATCAACGGGTGGGTATTGCCTTCCCAGTACTTTCGGAACGGCCAGGCATGATCAAGGATTATCAGGCGCAGAAGAGCCTGCGCGATGCCTATGATTTCTGCATTGTCGGCGCGGGCCCGGCGGGTATCACCCTGGGCCTGCGCCTGGCGGCGGCCGGCTGGAGCGTGGCGCTGGTCGAAGGCGGTGGCCACGCGTTCGATCCACGCTCGCAGGACCTGTATAAAACCCGTTCATCAGGCCTTGAACTCTATGCCGACGAAACCCGCCTGCGTTACCTGGGCGGCACCTCCAATCACTGGGCCGGCCGCTGTCGACCGTTCACGGCGTCGGATTTTTCCGTGCAACCGCCGGTCGACATGCCGGGCTGGCCGATCCCGTATTCGGAGATCGAACCCTACCTGCCTGCGGCCATGGCCATCGTCGACTTGCCCCAGGATGGCGAATTCCGCGCAGTGAACTCGACCATGGACGGCGGCGATTTCGATGCCGACCGCTTTCTGCTCAGTACGCCCACACGCTTTGCCCAGAAGTACGCCGATGCCCTCGACGCCACTCCCGGGCTCGAGGTGTTCATCAATTGCAATTGCATCGACCTCGAGTTCGACAAGGCTTCGGCCAGCCTCGGGGCGATCAAGGTGTCGGATTACGACAACCACCAGCAACGGCTGGTGGCGAAGAACTTCATCCTCGCCACCGGGGCGATCGAGAATGCCCGGCAACTGCTCAACAGCCAGTCGCTGCGCGAGGCCGGCGTGGTCAGCCCCGACGGCCTGGTAGGGCGCTGCTTCATCGAGCACCTGAACATCGAAATGGGCACCTTCATCCTCAAGGGCGAGCAATACAAGGAACCGCACCAGTACTACACCACCGACGCCTTCGTCGCCGAATACCACGCCGGCAAGGGCAATGTGACCATGACCATCCTCGACCAGGTGGTGACCTATGGCCGTACCGCCGAGGTGAAGCAGTTTCTGGAGAACCTCGCCTGCGAATGGGGCGTGGCCAGCAAGGTCGACTTCGTGGCCAAGTTCAGTTGCCCCGGCGATGGCGTGATCAGCACCATGATCGAGCAGTATCCCGATCCGCAGAGCCGTGTCTCGTTGCTGGCGGAAAAAGACGCGCTGGGCATGGCCAAGGTCAATGTCCATTGGGTCGTCAACGAGGCTGACCGCCACACCATCAAATGCATCGGCGCCGAACTGGCCAAGCAGTTCGCCGATGCCGAAATGGGCTTCGTCAAGCTCAACGACTTCGTCTACGACAGCAGCGTGCCGCTGAAGATCTCGCCGCACGCGCACCACATGGGCACCACGCGCATGGCCGCCTCGGCGGACTTCGGCGTGGTCGACACCGATTGCAAGGTGTTCGGCACCCACAACCTGTACGTCGCCGGCAGCAGTATCTTCGCCACCGGCGGCGCCTCCAACCCGACCATGCCGCTGTTGCAGTTCGCCTTGCGGTTGGTCGACCACCTGGACCAGAAGATGAGGGCGGCCAGCGGCAGGGTGGCATGAAGCGGCAAGGGGTTGAGCGCGGAACGGTCAGGCACTTACAAGAACGAGACCGGTTCGCCTCAGGGACATTCCAGGAAGGTTTCATTCGCGAGGCAGGCAGTATGTATGGATGGCTACGGAGTGCGATCACCCACTATGTCAACGCGACCGGGCGCGGCGGCTCGATGTACAAGAAACTGTGCAGCCCCAACGCCCGTGAATGGGGGCTGTATCTGTCGCGCTGGGGCAAGTTCCACTCGGTGGGCAGCAATGTGCACATCAACCCGGGCTGCTGCATCACCGACCCGGAACTGCTGCGGATCGGCAGCTACGTCGGCCTGTCGGACTGCACGCTGATCGGCCATGACGCGGTGGTGGCACTGATCGAAGTGCGCTATGGCAAGCACCTGGACTCGGTCGGCTTCATCGATATCCGCGACAACTGCTTCATCGGCCACGGCGCCATCATCATGCCGCGCGTGACCATCGGCCCGGATGCCGTGGTGGCGGCCGGCGCCGTGGTCACCAAGGACGTGCCACCCGGCACGGTGGTGGGAGGCAATCCGGCCAAGGTCATCTGTACCACCGAACAGCTGATCGAACGGGTCGAGGCGCGCTGCAACGCCTACCCCTGGATCGACCTGGTCAAGCAACGCCAAGGGGCCTACGACGCCGAGCTGGAGCCCAAGCTGACGGCGGTGAGGCAGCAATATTTCTTCGGGGACGGCAACCATGGATAACAAGCCGGTCGACGTGATGGTGGTCAATTTCAATACCGCCGGGTTGCTGCAGCCGATGTTCGATGCGCTGCGCCGGGCCGACAGCGAACGGCTGGCCAGTTACCTGGTGGTCGACAATGCCTCGGCCGATGACTCGGTGGCCCGCATGGCCACGGTGTGCCCCGAGGCACTGCTGCTGAGCAACAAGCAGAACGTCGGCTTTGGCCGCGCCAACAACCAGTTGCTGGCCCACCTGCAAGGCCGTTATGCGCTGCTGCTCAATACCGATGCCTTCGTCGCCAGCGATTCCCTGGAAAAGACCCTCGCCTACATGGACGCCCATCCCGAGTGCGGGGTGCTGGGCGTGCGCCTGGAAGGGCGTGACGGCGACCTGCAGCCGTCCTGCCGTTACTTCCCGACACCGTTGAACCTGTTTGTCGCGCGCACCGGCCTTGCCCGGTTCTTCCCGGGCCTGCAGATGGTCGACGAGATGAACTGGGACCACGGCTCGGTGCGCGAGTGCGATTGGCTGCCGGGCTGCTTCTACCTGGTGCGCCGCGAAGTGCTGGACCAGGTCGGCTTGTTCGACCCGCGCTACTTTCTTTATTACGAGGAAGTCGATCACTGCAAGCGGGTCAAGCAAGCCGGTTGGAAGGTCATGTTCTACCCGCATACCACGGTGGTGCACATCGGCGGCGAGAGCTCCAGGTCGGTGGCCGAGCTGGAGGCTGCCAGTCGGCAGATCTCGACCTATCAGATCGAAAGCGAATTGCTGTATCTGCGCAAGCACCACGGGCTGGCCGGGCTGGCCTTGCACATGGCCCTGGTATGCCTGGGCGACCTGGTGCTGGCGCTCAAGGCCGCGCTCAAGGGGCGGGGCTGGGGGGCCATCAAGGCGTGTTGGCGGCATGCCGGCACCACCTGGTCGATCCTGTCCAAGACCCGCTACGCAACCCAGCCCACACGGTAGGTGAGCCATGTTCGAGAATATCCGTGCGGACCTGCGCACCTACGGCGGCGATTGGGGCGCCCAGGGCTTCTGGGTGATGCTGGTGTACCGCTTCGGCCGCTGGCGCTACGGCGTGCGCCCGGCACTGCTGCGCAAAGTGTTCTCGTTCATCTACAAGGTGCTGTTCAAGTTCGTTCAGATCATCACCGGCATCGAGCTGCCCTGCGAGGTGGTGGTCGGGCGCAACTTCGTCATCGACCATTTCGGCGGCATCGTCATCAGCGGTTATGCGCGCTTCGGCGATGACTGCCGCATTCGCAATGGCGTGGTGGTCGGCCTGAAGAACGTCAGCGAGCCGATTGCGCCGGTGATCGGCGACAACGTCGACATCGGCGCCGGGGCCAAGGTGCTGGGCAACATCCGCATTGGCAACAACGTGGTGATCGGCTCCAACGCCGTGGTGCTCATCGATGTACCCGACAATTCGCTGGCGGTAGGCGTGCCGGCCATCATCAAGCAGCGGGCGCCGCATGGCACGGCATGCACCGCCCAGGGAGTCGAGTGAGGCCCATGGTGACAGGCATTGGCGTGGTGGTCATCGGCCGCAATGAAGGCCTTCGTCTGGAGCGCTGCCTGGCGTCGCTGGCAGGCAGTGCCCAGCAGATCGTCTACGTCGACTCGGGCTCCACCGATGGCTCCGTGCAGAAAGCGTTGGGGCAGGGCGTCGACGTGGTGGCGCTGGACATGACGCAACCGTTCACGGCGGCGCGCGCGCGTAACGAAGGCTTCGCCAGGCTGCTGCAGGCGGCGCCGGCGCTGCAGTACGTGCAGTTCGTCGATGGCGACTGCGAGGTAGTGGCGGGCTGGCTGGCGCGGGGGCAGGCGTTTCTCGAGCAGCACCCCGACGTTGCCGTGGTCTGCGGGCGGCGCCGCGAGCGCTTCCCGGAACGCTCGGTATACAACTTGCTGTGCGACCTGGAGTGGGACACCCCGGTGGGCGAGGCCAAGGCCTGCGGAGGGGACGCGCTGATGCGCGTCGAGGCCTTCCAGGGTGTTTCGGGTTTTCGCCCGGGGCTGATTGCCGGCGAGGAGCCGGAGTTGTGCGTGCGCCTGCGTGCCCGGGGTTGGAAGGTCTGGCGGCTGGGCGAGGAAATGACCTTGCACGACGCGGCCATGACCCGCTTCAGCCAGTGGTGGCGGCGTAGCGTGCGCGGTGGCTATGCCTTTGCCGAGGGCGCCTACCTGCATGGCGACCCGCCCGAGCGGCATTGGCGGCGCGAGTCGCGACGCGCCTGGCTGTGGGGGCTGGGGCTGCCGCTGGCGACGTTGCTGGCCTGTGCCTGGCTGGAAGGTTGGGGGCTGTTGCTGCTGCTGATCTACCCGTTGCAGGCTGTGCGCCTGGCCCGCCGCGGCGGCCGTTCGGGGCGCGAAAATTGGTTGCAGGGTACGTTCCTGGTGCTGGCGAAGTTTCCCGAAATGGTCGGCCAGGTCAAATTCGCGCTGGACAGGTTCACTGCCAGCAAGACTGCATTGATCGAGTACAAGTGACATGTCGATGAGCCTCCGATCTTTGGCGCGCACCTTGTTGAGCCTGCAACCGGGGTATTCGTTGCGGGCACTGAACAACCTGCGCAAACTGCTGGTCATGGTGGTCCGGCACTGGCCGGCACTGCAGGCATTCCTGCAGCGTATGTCCCGGGCGCTGGGGGACGACGGCTTTGCCGCCCTGGGCTATGACTGCATCGGCGTGGTGCAGTGGCCCTACATCAGCAAGCACTGGGACGCGCCCACGCGCCTGGACGTGCTGGCCAGCCATTACGAGGTGGTGACCCGGCAGTTTCCCTTGCTGTTGCTGCTGGGCCGCGAGGACAGCCGAACCTTGTGCGACCTGTCGCAGATCTCGGCGGGCTGCACCCTGGTGCTGGACCGGCCGATCTGGTTCAAGCGCGAGGGGGAACTGGTGCTGAACCTGTTCCAGGGCGAGCTGCGGGTGGCCTCGGTGGCCTTCACCCTGGGCCGCACCGCCGGCGAGCTGTGCCTGTTCGTGGGCGCCGTGCAAGGCATCCACAAGGGCGTCGACAGCGAGACATCGCTGAACATCTACCGTGACCTGACCAAGGATTTCGAAGGGCTGCGCCCGCGCAGCCTGGTGATCGAAGCCCTCAAGTGCATGGCTCGCCGCCTGGGCGTCGCGCGGATTTACGCCGTGGCCGACGAATACCGTCATCATCGGCATGCGTATTTCGGCGCCGACAAGGCCCAGGCCCTGGCCGCCAACTACGACGTGATCTGGGGCGAAAGTGGCGCGCTGGCGTCGGAGCGCGAAGACTTCTTCAGCATCCCCATGGCGCCGGCGCAGCGCGCAGCCGAGGACATCGCGCCGAAGAAGCGCGCCATGTACCGCCGCCGCCAGGCCATGCTCGACGCGCTGTTCGCGCAACTGGCCGTGGCGCTGCCTGGCAGTGAACATGAGCACCAGGTGCAGGCGCATCGCGCGCGCCTGGGCAGCGCGATGGTCATTCGCCAGCCTGGCCTGCCGCAGTCGCGGTCGGCGGCATTGCATGCCCGGCTGGCGGCCCTGCTTCGCCAGCTCAGGGCCGAGCCGCGGGCGGATCAGCGGTTCATCGCCTACCTGCGCAAGGCCGGGTTGTATCCAACCTTGAAAAAGGCCGTGCGCGAGCTGCTCAGGCAAGGCCCCAGCCTGTTCTGGAAGCCTGCCGACAGCAAGCGCAAGAGTCTGCCCCTGGCCGATCCCGGGGTGCCGGCCAGCGAGCTGTTCCCGCGCGAGGTCCTGCTGATCGGCGAGTTCGACCCGACGCAGCCGTTGAGCGGGCGCCTGGCCAGCCTGCAACACATGCTCGGCACGCAAGGTCATGCCTGCCAGGTGCTCGACTGGCGCGAGCACGGCGCCTGCCTCAGTGCCTTGCAGATCTGCGGCAGCGTGGTCCTGCACCGCGTGCCAGGGGTGGCCAGGGTGGTCCAGTTGATCGAGGAGGCCAGGCGGCTGAAGGTGACGTCGTTCTGGGACAGCGATGAGCCGATCTTCGACCCGCCTTCCTATCGGCAGCGCGACGACATGGTCGGTCTGAACGACGACGAGGTACTGGCGGTGATGGTCGCCGTGGCGCAGTTTCAGCTGGCGCTGTTGTCCTGTGATCGCGCGCTGGCATCAACGCCCAGCCTGGCCATGGCGATGAGCGACCTGGGCGCCCGGCATGTCGCCGTGCTGGATAATCAAGCGGATGCCGATGAGCACGGCCGCGAACAGCTCGCCCACGTGTTCCCGGCCCTGGGCGGCGAGCGTTCGCGGCGGGTGCTGGCGGCCAACATCTTCTTCGCGCCACGCAGCTTCGGCGGCGCGACCGTGGTTGCCGAGCAGATGGCACGGCTGGTGGTGGCCGCGTCTGCGTTCCAGCAGTTCATCCTGACCACCTTGCCGCAATACGATGTCGAACCCTACCGCTTGTACCGCTACGAGGCGCATGGCGCCGTGGTGCTGGGCATGGGGCTGCCGGATCATCGTTCGGCGCTGGAGGACTTCGACAACCCGGCGACCCTGGCTGTCTTCGATGCCGTACTGGCGCGCGTTGCCCCGGACCTGGTGCACCTGCATTCGATCCAGGGGCTGGGCGTGCAGGTGGCCGAGCGTTGCCTGCAAGCGCGAATCCCCTTCGTGGTGACGCTGCATGACACCTGGTGGATCTGCGGGCGACAGTTCATGATCGACCGGCACAGTCAGTACTGCGGCCAGACCACCGTCGACCTGCAGGTATGCAACCAATGCGTGGATGACCCGGCACTCAACGACTACCGCCAGGCGCTGCTGACCGGCACCTTGCACAGGGCGAACCTGTTGCTGGCGCCCAGTGCGTTCTGCCGCAACCTGTACATCGCCAATGGCTTCGACCCGGCGAGGATTCGAGTCAACCGCAACGGCATCCTGCCGCCGGGGGGCGACTACCGCCGGCAACCCGGCAAAGCCATCCGCTTCGGTTTCGTCGGTGGCAATGCCAGCATCAAGGGCATCGATGTCATCGCCCGTGCATTCGCATCCTTGAGCCGTTCGGATTACGAGCTGAAGGTGGTCGACAACCTCTTGCACCTGGGCTTTCGCTCGTTCAACCGGCACAGCCTGAAGGTCCCGGGCGCGGTCAGCATCGTGCCCGGGTACACCCAGGCGAACATCGATGAATTCTTCGCCGGCATCGACGTGCTGCTGTTTCCCACGCAATCCAAGGAAACCTTCGGCCTGGCCGTGCGTGAGGCCCTGGTGCGCGATGTCTGGGTGATCAGCACCCATGCCGGCGGGGTGGTCGAGGATATCGTCGACGGGGTGAACGGCACGCTGATCCCCTTGAGTTCGGATGAAAAGTACCTGCGCGAGGCGGTGGTCGAAATTCTCGAACATCCGGCGCGTTACCAGCAGCACCGCAACAGCTTCAAGCAAGGCATTACCTTGTGCAGTGACCAGGCCCTGGAGTTGCTGGGCTTTTATGAAGAGGTGCTAAGGCCAGGTGTCGACGAGGGCTCGCCGCCGTCGCGGGTGAACGCATCGATGCTTGATTCACGCGGGTTTTGATCTGGATATCCAATGCGCATTGCCTATTTCATCAATCAGTATCCGAAAGTCAGCCACAGCTTCATCCGCCGGGAGATTCTCGCCCTGGAGCGCCAGGGCATGGTGGTGCAACGCATAGCCCTGCGGGGCTGGGATGGCGAGTTGCAGGACAGCGAAGACCTCGCCGAACGCGACAAGACCCAGTACGTGCTGCAGGCGGGGGTCAAGGGTCTGCTCAAACCGCTGTGGCAGGTGCTGTGCGCCCAGCCACGGCGCTTTCTCGCGACCCTGTGGCTGGCCGCGCGCATGGGCCTGCGCGCCGACCGCCCACTGCCGTACCACCTGGTCTACCTGGCCGAGGCCTGCCAGGTGGTGCAGTGGTTGCAGGCCTCTGGCGCCGAGCACGTGCATGCCCACTTCGGCACCAACTCGACCGAGGTGGTGATGCTGGCCAACGCCCTGGGTGGGCCGGCGTTCAGCTTCACCGTGCACGGCCCGGAGGAGTTCGACAAGCCACAGTTCCTGCAAGTGGGCGAGAAGGTGCGGCGGGCGGCGTTCGTGGCGGCGGTCAGCTCCTATGGGCGTAGCCAGCTGTATCGCTGGGTGGCCCATGAGCACTGGGCCAAGGTCAGGGTCGTGCATTGTGGCCTGGAGCGCAGCTTCCACGATGTTCCGGCCGCTGCCATCCCTGCGGCGCCGCGCCTGGTGTGCGTGGGGCGGCTGTGCGAGCAGAAGGGCCAGCTGTTGCTGCTCGAGGCCGCACGCAAGCTGGCCGCGCAAGCCATACCGTTCGAGCTGGTGCTGGCCGGCGATGGTGAGATGCGCCCGCAGATCGAGGCGTTGATCGCGCGCCATGGCTTGCAGGCCCAGGTGCGCATCAGCGGCTGGATCAGCAGCGCCCAGGTGCGCGAAGAGATCCTCGCGGCGCGAGCGCTGGTGTTGCCGAGCTTTGCCGAAGGCTTGCCGGTGGTGATCATGGAAGCCATGGCCCTGCGCCGCCCGGTGTTGACCACCTACGTGGCGGGCATTCCCGAGCTGGTGCGCCCGGGCGACAACGGCTGGCTGTTCCCGGCAGGCGCGGTGGACGAACTGGCGACAGCCATGGCCGACTGCCTGGCGCAGCCGGTCGAGGTGCTGCAACGCATGGGGGAGGCGGCCCGCCAACGGGTGCTGGAACGTCACGATATCGATACCGAAGCCGCCAAGTTGGCGCGCTATTTCGAGGCCTGCGCATGATCACGCTGTTGACAGGGTTGTTATCGGTGCTGGCCTTGCTGGTGCTGTTGCCGGTGTTGCTGCTGTTCACCCAGGTCGTGCTCGCCTGCCTGCCTGCGCGCGCGCTGCCGGCCCCGCACGGGACGCGTCCGCGCCTGGCAGTGCTGGTGCCGGCGCACAATGAGGCGGCGGTGATCGGCGCGACACTGGCCAGCATCCAGGCACAGCTGCACGAGGACGACCGGGTGCTGGTGGTGGCCGACAACTGCAGTGACGACACTGCAGCCCTGGCCCGCGCGGCTGGGGCGCAGGTGGCGGAACGTCAGCATGCGCAGTTGCGCGGCAAAGGCTACGCGCTGGACCATGGTGTGCGGCAGCTGGCCGAATCGCCGCCGCAGGTGGTGATCATCATCGACGCCGACTGCAAGGTGACTGCCGGTTCGTTCGATTACCTGGCCCGCGGGTGTGTCGACAGCGGGCGACCGGTGCAAGCGCTGGACCTGATGCGCGCGCCTCCCGGCGCCGGGCTGAAAGTCCAGGTGGCCGAGTTTGCCTGGCGCATGAAGAACCTGGTGCGGCCACGGGGCATGCGGCGAGTGGGCTTGCCCTGCCAGCTGATGGGCACCGGCATGGCGTTTCGCTGGGAAGACCTGGCGACGGCCAACCTGGCCACCGGGCATCTGGTCGAGGACCTCAAGCTGGGGCTGGACTTCTGCCGCGCGGGCAAGCCCCCGTTGTTCTGCCCCGAGGCAGAAGTGATCAGCCTGTTCCCGCTCAGCCAGGAAGGCCTGTCCAACCAGCGCACCCGCTGGGAGCACGGGCACCTGGGCGTGCTGCTCAGCGACGGGCCGAGGTTGGTGTGCAGCGCGCTGGCGCGGGGCAATGTGCCGTTGCTGGCCATGGCGCTCGACCTGCTGGTGCCGCCCCTGGCCTTGCTGAGCCTGGTGCTGGCGGCCACGTTCACGCTGTCCTGGTTGGCTGGGTTGTGGCTGGGCGTATGGTTGCCGGCGGCGCTTTCCAGCGTTGCCCTGAGCCTGCTGTTGACGGCAGTGGTGCTGGCCTGGGGGCGATTCTCCCGCGAGGTGATCCCGTTCTCGGTACTGATCTACGCACCGTTCTACGCCGCCAGGAAAATTCCCCTGTACCTGGGCTTCCTGATCCGGCGCCAGGTGGAGTGGGTACGCTCCAGGCGGGAGGGCGACTGATGGGCGCACCGGCCTGGCAATCACGCTGGCGCAGCGTGATCGACAACTTGCAGGTGGTTGTCGACAAGGAGCAGGAGCGCCGCCTGCTGGCCACGCTCTGCGCGCCTGAGCGCGCGACGGTGCTGGCGTTCGTCAACGCCCACGCCTTCAACATGGCAACGGGCAATGCCGCTTTCAGCCAGACCCTGGCCAGCGCCGACCTGCTGCTGCGCGACGGTTCGGGCGTGGCAATCCTGTGCCGGCGGCTGGGGCTGGAGCCTGGCCTGAACCTCAATGGCACCGACTTCATCCCCAAACTGCTCGATGCCTACCAGGGCCGACGCGTAGCGTTCTGGGGCACGCGTGAGCCGGCCCTGGGCGAGGCGGCCAGGCGCTGCCAGGCGCTGTATGGCGTCACGCCCATTTCGACCCACGACGGCTTTGCCGATGTCGAGCGTTACCTGACGCTGGCACAGACGCTGCAGCCGGAACTGATCGTGCTGGGCATGGGCATGCCCAAGCAGGAGGCGGTCGCCGCCCGCCTGGCGGCCAGCGCGGGGCCATGCCTGATCGTCTGCGGCGGGGCAGTCCTGGACTTCATCGGTGGCAAGGTGAATCGGGCACCCAGCTGGTTGCGGCGGCTGGGGGCAGAGTGGGTGTACCGGTTGCTGATGGAGCCCAGGCGCTTGTTCATGCGCTATGTCATCGGCAACCCGCTGTTTCTGCTGCGCACCTGGCGATTCAGCAGGGCAATGCCTGCAGGCGCCATCGATACGTCGCAGCAGCGCCGGCAGAAATCACGCTGATACCAATTTGCCCCACGACGATGGCCCATGGCTGCTACAGTCATAACAATGTTGCCGGGGGTTGATAAGGCCCTGGAAATATTAGGAATAATGTAAAAAAAGTGTGAGCTGATCGTTTGGGTTGAGTGAAAAAACAGGTGCTGCGCCAACTTTTATGAGGCCTGACAATGGTGTTCGAACCGAGAAGCAGCCGTTCCTTGCTTCAGCGCAGAAGCAGTGTCAGCAACGCCATCCAGGCCGGTCTCGACGGTATCGCGGTGACCGGGGTCGCCTGGTACCTGATCTACGACCAGATCGGCTACATCACCTCCGATTACGTCATCATGCTGTTGTTGCTGATCGGCGCACTGGCCGTGATCTACGACCATTACGCCATCTACCGGACCAACGTCGGGCTGTCGATCAAGGCGTTCCGCCTGTTCAAGGCCTGGTCGGCGACGTTCTGCTTCCTGGTGGTGCTGGCCTTTCTCACCAAGCAGAGCGAAACCTATTCGCGGATGGTGGTGGGGCTGCTGTTCGTGTTCGGCTACATCGCCCAGTTGTTCCTGCACATTGCCGTGCGCGAAGTGCAGAAGCGGTTCACCGCACATGCCCGGCTGGACAATGCCTTGATCATCGGCGAGGGCGACCTGGCCAACTTCCTTTATCAGAAAATCAGCAACAACCCTTGGTTCGGCGAAAGAATCGTAGGCTGCGTCAGCCTCGATGAAGTTGCCGAGTCGGATGCGCAAAGTGCCGCTGACAAACCCGGACTCAAGCTGTTGGGGCATATATCGAAGCTGGATGAATTCGTCACCCAGCATGCCATTCGCACGGTGTACCTGGTGACACCGTTGGGCGGCTCGGAAGTGATCAACGAGGTCTACCTGAAGCTGCTCGACAAGTGCATCGCAGTCAACTGGGTGCCGGACATCTTCTCGCTGCGCCTGATCAACCACAGTGTCCGCGAAATCGCCGGTATCCCCGTGCTGACCCTGTCGGAAACCCCGTTGACCGGCATGAGCCTGTTCCTCAAGAACCTCGAGGATCGCGTGCTGGCCGGGCTCATCGTGTTGTGTGCCTCGCCGGTGTTGCTGGCCGTTGCCCTGGCCATCAAGCTCGACAGCCCGGGCCCGGTGTTCTTCCGTCAGGAACGTACCGGCTGGACCGGCGAGTCGTTCCGTATCTGGAAGTTCAGAAGCATGCGCGTTCACCAGCCCCAGGGCGGCGTGGTCAAGCAGGCCGAGAAGAACGACCCGCGCCTGACCCGGGTAGGGGCTTTCATTCGCCGCACCAGCCTGGACGAGCTGCCGCAGCTGTTCAATGTGCTGACCGGCGAGATGTCCCTGGTCGGGCCGCGGCCGCACGCGTTGCAACACGACTCGCTGTACTCCCAGGACATCGTCGACTACTTCGCCCGCCACAACATCAAGCCCGGCATGACCGGCCTGGCCCAGGTGCGGGGCTTCAGGGGCGAGACCAAGACGGTTGCGCAGATGATCCAGCGGGTCGACTCGGACATCGAGTACATCAACAACTGGTCGCTGTGGCTCGACTTCGTGATCCTGGTGCGCACGCTCAACGCGTTTACCGGCAAGCAGGCTTACTGAGGCGGTTCCGCCACCAGCGGATGCAGCTCGCGGAACACCTGCGCTTCCTCCACCAGCCAGTCGTGCACGGCCCGGGCACCGGGTTGGCTCAGCCCCCCTGGCGGGTAATGCACCACATAGCGCTTGTGGTTGGCGATCGGCACGCCGAACGGCACGATCAATGCGCCACGCTCCAGTTCGTCATTGAGCAGGGTACGCCGGGCGATGGCCACGCCGATGCCGGCAATCGCCGCCTCGATGGTCAGATGGTTGCGGTTGAAGGTGTGCCCGCGGCGCACATCCAGCCCACCTGCACCGATGCCCTCCAGGTAGAACTCCCACTCGGCGTACTCCGAACTGCCGCGCCAGGCGGTGATGTCGTGCAACAACGGGTAATGCTGCAGGTCGGCCGGCCCGTGCAGGGGCGGCCGGCCGCGCAGCAGGGCCGGTGAGCACACCGGGAAGATCTGTTCGTCCAGCAGCGGGGTGGAGAGCATGCCGGGGTAGCTGCCGTCATTGAGGTCGATGGCCAGGTCGAAATCGCCCAGGTGCAAGGCCTGGGCACTGTCTTCGGCCACCAGGCGCAGTTCGATGTCCGGGTAGCGTTGCTGAAAGCGCGGCAGCCGCGGCGTCAACCATTTGGCCAGGAACGAGGGGATCGAACGCAGGCGCAGCGTGCCGCGGATTTCGCCGGCATCCAGGCGCACAAGCTCGGCCTCGATGCTGCCGTAGGCTTCCGCCACCGTCTGCGCCAGGCGCTGGCCTTCGGCGCTGAGCTCGACGCCGCGTGCCTTGCGCAGGAACAGCTTGTAGCCCAGGCGCTCTTCGAGCTGGCGCATCTGTTGGCTGACCGCGCCCGGGGTGATGTGCAGTTCTTCCGCGCAGCGGGTGAACGACAGGTGCCGCGCCGCACAGGCGAATACATGCAACCAGACGAACATCTGGCCATTGAGTTGTCGTCGCATCGTTTAGCACCGCTAAAGCCTGGCTTAGGAAGTTTCGTTGGTCATCTGCCAACCAGCGCGGCAGTATCGCTCAAATCAGCAGTCCCGTTCAATTTATCCAGATCTGCGTGCAGCCGCTTCAGCGGCTGATGCGCTCAGGCATTAGCATGGCTATCAGTGTTTTCGACCTTTTCAAGATTGGCATCGGCCCCTCCAGCTCCCATACCGTAGGCCCGATGCGCGCCGCGGCGACCTTTGCCCAGGCCCTGCGTGAGCGTGGCCTGCTGGCCCGGACGAGGCGTGTCGAGGTACGTCTGTACGGCTCGCTGTCGGCCACCGGCGTGGGCCACGCCACCGACCGCGCCTGCCTGCTCGGGCTGATGGGCCAGTGGCCAGACCGCATCGACCCAGCCACCATCGAGCCGCGCATTCGCCAGGTGCTGGAAGAGCGCTGCCTGATGCTCGACGGCAGCCAGCCGCTGGATTTCCACTACGCCCGCGACATGCGGCTGCTGGACGAAAGCCTGGCCTATCACCCCAATGCCATGTGCCTGGAAGCCATGGACGGGCAGGGCAGCCTGTTCAACCAGACCTACTATTCCGTCGGCGGCGGCTTCATCGTCGAGCAGGCCGAGATCGATGCGCCCGAGGCCGAGGCGAACGCCGTCAGCCTGCCGTTCGAGTTTTCCAGCGGCGCCGAACTGTTGGCCCTGTGCAAGGCCAACGGGCTGAGCGTGGCCCAGCTGATGATGGCCAACGAGCGCGCCTGGCGCCCGGAAGCCGAAGTGCGCGAAGGCTTGCTGCGGATCTGGGCGGCCATGCGTGACTGCGTCGACAATGGCTTGCGCAACGAAGGCGTCCTCCCGGGCGGGCTCAACGTCAAGCGCCGTGCCGCGCGCCTGCATCGCAGCCTGCTCGAGGTCGGCAAGCCCAACGTCATCGGTTCGACCTTGAGCGCCATGGAGTGGGTCAACCTGTTCGCGCTGGCGGTCAACGAGGAGAACGCCGCCGGCGGGCGCATGGTCACCGCGCCTACCAACGGGGCGGCGGGGATCATCCCGGCGGTGCTCCACTACTACATGAAGTTCAACGCTGACGCTTGCGACGACGATGTGGTGGCCTTCCTGCTGGCGGCTGCCGCGGTCGGCATCCTGTGCAAGAAGAACGCGTCGATCTCCGGTGCCGAAGTCGGTTGCCAGGGCGAGGTCGGTTCGGCCTGTTCCATGGCCGCAGCGGGCCTTGCCGAAGTGCTGGGTGCGACTGCGCCGCAGCTTGAGAACGCGGCAGAGATTGCCCTGGAACACAACCTCGGGTTGACCTGCGATCCGGTCGGGGGCTTGGTCCAGGTGCCTTGCATCGAGCGCAATGCGATTGCCGCGGTGAAGGCGATCAATGCCGTGCAGATGGCCTTGCGCGGTGATGGCGAGCATTTCATCTCGCTCGACCGGGTGATCCGCACCATGCGCGATACCGGGGCCGACATGCACGCCAACTACAAGGAAACGTCGCGCGGCGGCCTGGCGGTTGCGTTCGTCGAGTGTTGAACGGCGGTTCGCCGGCAAGCGGGCTTGCCGGCGAGCGTTGCCGGGTTACTCGCCGTGCAGTTGACTGATCGCGGCTTTCAGGCGTTGCGCAATCTGCGGCCGGTCCTGATGGGTGACATCGGGCGCCTTGCGCACGCGACCGTGCTGGTCGATCCAGTGGCCGTTGCTGAAGTAGCGGTAGCTGGCCGAGCCATTGCTCCAGTCGGCTTCCAGCAGGCCGTGCAGGTGGAAGGTCTGCGCGATCTGGCTGAGCGGGCCGCTGGGGCTGCCGTCCAGGCTGAGGACGATCGACGGCGCGCCGGCGGGTGAGAACTGCAGTTCGCTGTAGTCACCCCAGACATTGGCGTGGAAGATCTGCAGCGGATGGGTGGCCTGTGAGGCGCGTGCCTTGCCGGACACCCGTTTGCTCACGGTGTTGACCAGCAGGTCCAGGGTCAGGGTCGGGGCGCCGAGCAAACCGTTGCTGACGTTCAGGCGGGTATGAAACAGTCCGATGGCCATGTTGTTCTCCTTGCCGCTCACGCTTTCTTGGCGGCCTTGGCGGCCGGGCTCTTGGTCGATGCGATGGCCTGGTCCAGGCCGCCATTGGCCAGCTGCTTGAGCTGCGCAGGGTCACCGTTGGCGATAACCGCTTCCAGGGTGGCGTTGTGCAGCTCGGTCTGCAGGTCGACGTTGGCCAGTTGCTGGATGCGCTGTGTTTCCAGGGTGACGGGCACATTGTCCACACTTACCCAGCGTTGCCCGTTGTAGTACTCGTAATCGGCCACGCCGTGTTGCCAGTTCTGGTCGAGCAGTGCGCGGAACTTGAACTGCACCGGCGAATTGGCATGCGGCCCGCCCTGGTTGCCCTGCACGGTGACCAGGATCTTGCCCTGGCTCGGCGGCAGGACCGTCAGGTAGCTGTAGCTGCCCCAGACATCGAGGTGCAGGTCCAGCGGCGGGTTGGTGGTCTGGGAGAGCTGGGCCGCACCGTTGACGGTGCGGTCCGGGGTGAACACCAGCAGGTCCAGTTGCAGGCGCTGGGCGCCGGGCTGGTTGTTGCCGATCAGGTAGGACACCGGGAACAGTCCTACCAGAGGTGCGAGCAGTGAATCAGACATGATTGCCTCCATTGCATTCGATGAATGAGAAACCGATACACAGCTGCGATGGCGGGCGGCGAAGGCGGGAAGAAGAGGGAATCGGGCGGGGGTGTCGACATGCCCGGAGCGAGCGGCTGTTGGCAGCCTGCTTGTGCAGCCATCCCTGGTCTGCGGTGCCACCTGCCTGGCAGCCCGATTGAGTAAAGCAGGGCGGCCGGGCAGTGATGGCGTTTTTGCATTATCTCCGACGAGTGGCGGATCCGGCGTTTACCGGGGCTTGTTCTTGAGGGCTGCGAAGCTGGTACGCATGTCCTTGGCCCAGCCATCGAGTACCGGCTTGACGTCGTCCAGGGTCAGTTTCTGCTGGTCGTTCTCCAGCGCCTTGCCGGCACCCTTGCGTACCACTTGGGCCAGCACCTGCTGACTGGCGCCGTCAAGGAAGGCCGCCTCCACGCCGACATCCACTTCCTGGTCGCGCCCGCCCATGGCGGTGTTGACGCCAGCGGAAATCAGCGCGATGGGGATCACCTCGTAGGGCTTGAGCCCTTCATTGCGGGTGGACACCGCGGTGATCGCCGGGCGAACGACGATGACGCCAGGGCCAGGTGCCTTGGCCAGGGTCAGCACGCTGCCCAGTTCACGGCGCAGGGCTTCATTGAAGTAGCGGGTGATCTCCTGCAGCGTCTGCGCCGAAATCACCGGCGTCGGTTGCGGCTTGGGATAGAACTGGCTGGGTTCGATGAACACCTGCGTGTACTGGTTGGGGTTGACCTTGGGGTCGACCCAGCGCATCACCGCTGCGCCGGACGGGCTCTTGGCCGGCTGCAGCCGGCTGTAGTCCTTGAGAAACCCCGAGTAGTCCTTGGGGGCCACGCTGTTGCTGGAGCAGGCAGCCACGGCAAGCAAAGCAGCGCACAACAGGGTGATGCGAGGCAATGATTTCATGATGGTGATGCTTCCATGATGAGGCGGCCAGAACAACGCTAGCAGGTGCTAGGCACTTGGCCAGTGGCCGCTGAGGAACTCAGGTTTCCTAAATGGATGCGGGAATGCGCCGGCTAGATCCCAGTGGTCAACCTTGGAAAACCATGCCCGTAACGGGCATGGTAAGGAGACCATTCATGAAGGTGCTGAGACGCAGGGACTTCGCGCGATGGCAATGAAGCTGCTAAATGTGATTTCAATCAAGGGTTTGCAGGCAATTCTTTAAGCTCTTGATGTCTTTTCTAGGATTTCGGGTACTTTATTTATAAATCATATGTTTAGTGTATATATTTAAAGTTCTTTATTTGAATGGCCTCGTTGCCGGCGCCGTGCGCTGCGGCGAGCGCGGCGCAAGCTTCGGTCAGCCCAGCACCTCCTTCAACCGATGCCACAGCATTCCCAGCGCCAGCAGCGGCGATCGCAACGCCTTGCCGCCTGGGAACGTCAGGTGCGGCACCGCACTGAACACGTCCAACCCTCGGCTGTGGCCCAGTGCGATGCCTTCGGCGAGCAGCCTGGCGGTCCAGTGGGTGACGTTCAGGCCATGCCCCGAATAGCCCTGGGCGTAAAAGACGTTCGTATGCTGGCTCAGCCGCCCGACCTGGGGGAAGCGGTTGGCGGTGATGCCGATCATGCCGCCCCACTGGTAGTCGATGCGCACTTCGGCCAGCTGCGGGAACACCTTGAGCACCTTTGGCCGCATGTAGGCGCCGATGTCCTTGGGGTCGCGCCCCGAGTAATGGCAGGCGCCACCGAACAGCAGGCGGCGGTCGGCGGTGAGGCGGTAGTAGTCCAGGCCGACCTTCTGGTCGCACATGGCCATGTTCTGTGGGATCAACTGACGTGCGAGGGCTTCGGGCAGCGGTTCGGTCGCCACCACGTAGCTGCCGGCGGGCAGCACCTTGCCGCTCAGGCGCGGCTCCAGTCCGTCCAGGTGGGCATTGCAGCCGAGCACCAGGCTTTGCGCACGCACCTTGCCGCGGGCGGTGTGCACGGTCACCGTGCTGCCGTGCTCGATGCCCAACACTGGGCTCTGCTCGCAGATACGCACGCCCAGGCCATGGGCGACGCGGGCTTCGCCCTGGACCAGGTCGAGTGGATGCAGGTGGCCCGAGCCCATGTCCACCAGGCCGCCGGCATACTGGTCGCTGGCGACGATTTCATGCATCTGCTCGGGGGCGATGAGGCGCGTTTCGTGGCGGTAACCCAGTGTGGCCAGCTCTTCCTGCTCGCCCTTGAAGGCGGCGAACTGCGCAGGGGTGTTGGCCAGTTCGCAGAAACCCCAGCGCAAGTCGCAGGCGATGGCGTATTGCTCGATGCGACGCGCCACCAGGGCCACCGACTCGATGCCGGCCTGCTTGAGGTAGCGCACGCCATCCTGGCCGACGTAGCGGGCAAAGCCGCTGACGTCATGGCCGATGCCGCGGATCAGCTGGCCGCCATTGCGCCCGCTGGCGCCCCAGCCGATGCGTCGGCCTTCCAGCAGGACCACCGACAGGCCGCGTTCGGCCAGTTCCAGGGCCGTGTTCACCCCGGTCAGGCCGCCGCCGACCACGCACACATCGGCGGTCAGTTCGCCATCGAGGCTTGGATAGGGCGCCGCGTG
Source organism: Pseudomonas sp. NPDC089401 (assembly GCF_044749485.1). Taxonomy (NCBI): domain Bacteria; kingdom Pseudomonadati; phylum Pseudomonadota; class Gammaproteobacteria; order Pseudomonadales; family Pseudomonadaceae; genus Pseudomonas; species Pseudomonas sp. NPDC089401. Next base: position 25,890 of record NZ_JBIVIA010000021.1, read on the forward strand.
GCGCGCCGTGGCGGCGTAGTACGAGGCGGTGTGTTGGGTGTCGAAAGGCATGGCGCGGTCTCGGCTCAGCGGTTGGACTTGATCTTGCTCCAGGAGCGGGTCATGACCCGCATGATCTTGGGGCTCGGGGTGCTGGAGATGTAGAGCTTGTCGAGTACGTCCTGGGGTGGGTAGATTTCAGCGTTGTCGACCAGTGCGGCATCCATGTAGGCCTTGGCATCCGGGTTGGCGTTGGCGTAGCCGACCGTGGCGCTGACCTGGGCGATCACCTTCGGGTCGAGCAGGTAGTTGATGAAGGCCAGGGCCTGTTCAGGGTTCTGGGCGTCCTTGGGGATGGCCAGCAGGTCGAACCACAGGTTGCTGCCTTCCTTGGGAATGCTGTAGGCGATCTTCACACCGTTTTTCGCTTCCACCGCGCGGTTGGCAGCCTGGAACACGTCGCCGGAATAGCCGAAGGCCACGCAGATGTCGCCATTGGCCAGGTCCGAGACGTACTTGGAGGAGTGGAAGTAGGTGATATAGGGGCGCAGTTCGAGCAGGCGCGCTTCGGCCTTGGCATAGTCAGCCGGCTTTTCGCTGCGCGGGTCCATGCCCAGGTAGTCGAGCATGGCCGGGAACAGTTCGTCTGGCGAGTCCATGAAGGCCACGCCGCATTGCTTGAGCTTCTTCAGGTTTTCCGGTTCGAACAGCGTCGCCCAGGAATCGATATGGTCGATGCCCAGCGCCGCCTTGACCTTGTCGACGTTGTAGCCGATGCCGTTGGTACCCCACAGGTAGGGCACGGCGTACTGGTTGCCGGGGTCGTTCTGTTCGAGCTGCTTGAGCAGTTTCGGGTCCAGGTGCTGCCAGTTCGGCAGCTTGCTGCGATCCAGGGGCAGGAACGCGCCGGCCTGGGCCTGGCGGGCGAGGAAGTGGTTGGAGGGCACCACCACATCGTAGCCGGTGCGCCCGGCCAGCAGCTTGCCCTCCAGGGTTTCGTTGGAGTCGAACACGTCATAGACGACCTTGATACCGCTGCTGGCCTGGAAGTCGGCCAGGGTCGTGTCGCCGATGTAGTCGGTCCAGTTGTAGACGCTGACGGTCGGCGTGGCCTGGGCGGCGGCGCCGAACAGCAGGGCGAACGTGGTGGGGATCAGGGCTTGCAGTTGACGCATGTCGACACCTCGTTGGTCTTGTTCTTCGGGTTCGGTGTAACGGGAATTTCGTAGCCTCTTGCTCAACATCGCAGGAGCGAGCGTTGCTCGCGATGGGGCGCGCAGCGGCCCCAGGTTTTCAGCTTCGCAGCCAGTATTGCCGGGGCTGCGTTGCAGCCCATCGCGAGCAAGGCTCGCTCCTGCAAGGTCAGACGCTCAGCAACAGGAACTCGCGCTCCCACGAGCTGATCACGCGCTTGAAGTTCTCGTGCTCGGCGCGCTTGACCGCCACGTAACCCTGGACGAACTGCTGGCCCAGGTACTGTTGCACGGTCTCGCAGTCTTCCATGTGCTGCAGCGCGTCCTCGATGGTGATCGGCAGGCGCAGGTTGCGGCGTTCATAGGCGCGGCCCTGCACCGGCGCGCTGGGCTCGATCCGTTCGACCATGCCGATGTAGCCGCACAGCAGGCTGGCGGCGATCGCCAGGTACGGGTTGGCGTCGGCGCCCGGCAGGCGGTTTTCCACGCGCATGGCCTCGGGGCTGGAAGTCGGCACGCGCAGGCCCGCAGTGCGGTTTTCCTCGCCCCACTCGACGTTCACCGGTGCCGAGGTGTCGGGCAGGAAGCGGCGGAACGAGTTGACGTTGGGCGCGAACATCGGCAGCAGCTTGGGGATGAACTTCTGCAGGCCGCCGATGTGGTGCAGGAACAGCTCGCTCATGCTGCCATCGTCGTTGGCGAAGATCGGCTTGCCGGTGGCGATGTCGACCACGCTCTGGTGCAGGTGCATGGCGCTGCCCGGCTCGTCGGTGATCGGCTTGGCCATGAAGGTGGCGGTGACGTTGTGCTTGAGCGCCGCCTCTCGCATCGTGCGCTTGAATACGGTGATCTGGTCGGCCAGGTCCAGCGCGTCGCCGTGGCGGAAGTTGATCTCCATCTGCGCCGGGCCGTCTTCGTGGATCAGCGTGTCCAGGTCCAGGCCTTGCAGTTCGCACCAGTCGTAGACGTCTTCGAACAGCGGGTCGAATTCGTTGGCGGCGTCGATTGAGAACGACTGGCGCCCGCTTTCCGCGCGGCCCGAGCGGCCCAGCGGCACTTGCAGGGGCAGGTCCGGGTCTTCGCAGCGCTGGGTCAGGTAGAACTCCATCTCCGGCGCGACGATCGGCTGCCAGCCTTTGTCGGCGTAGAGCTTGAGCACCTTCTTGAGCACGTTGCGCGGCGACAGCTCGATGGGGTTGCCCTGCTTGTCGAAGGTGTCGTGGATCACGATCGCGGTCGGTTCGATGGCCCAGGGGATCTGGTACACCGCCGTCGGGTCGGGGCGGCAGACCATGTCGATGTCGGCGGCATCGAGCAGGCTGTAGTAGATGTCATCGTCGACGTAGTCGCCGGTGACGGTCTGCAGCAATACGCTCTCTGGCAGGCGCATGCCGCGCTCGTGGAGAAACTTGGCGGTCGGCGCGATCTTGCCGCGGGCGATGCCGGTCAAGTCGCTGATCACGCATTCGACTTCGGTGATCCGGTGTTCTTTCAGCCAGGTGGACAGCTGATCGAAGGGGGCGTTCATACAGACCTCTTGGTTGGGTTTTTGTGTGGGAGGCGAATCGGGACGCTTCCCAGGTGACGCACTGGCGACTATCTTGGCCGCAGGCCCGCACGGCCATCTATCCACTTTCTCCGGCGACCAATGCACCAAAAGAGTGCAAATAGGACCCTTCGTGACCACCGCCAATGCCCTGCAAGTCCAGGCTTTCCACACCTTTGACGTGACCGAGCAAGTGCGTGCCACCCCTGGCTGGCAGCAGCAGTACCGGCAGATGTCACCGGGGCATTTCAACGGCCACCTGCGCTGCCTGGGGCTCGATGGCGTGGAGGTCTACGAGGAGCGGCTCAATACCCGCGTCGAGCAGTTTTTCCGCGCGCCGAGTGGTTCGCTGGCGTTCTGCTTCGACCAGAGCGAGAACAGCCTGTACCTGCTCAATGAGCAGAGTCGCAACATCTGGATCACCCCGGAGAACTACCAGGAGGTGGCGGTGGTGTTCGACCAGGCGTTTCTGGCCCGCCACGGCCTGGACCCGCAGCGGCTCGAAGGGTTGTTCATGGTGCCGCTGGGCAGCGGGCAGAATGCGCTGTTCGGCAGTTGGCTCTGCGCGACCCTGACCCGTCTCGGCCAGGCCGACTGCCCGCTGCAGGGGCAGGCGCTGGCCGAGCAGTTGCTCGAAGACTGCCTGTTCATCCTCGACAACGCCTGCCAGCGCCTGCAGGGCGGGGCGCTGGGGCGACGCGGCGAGGAGCGGGCGATCATGCAGCGGGTCAGCGAATGGGCAGCCGATTGCCCGGAAGAAACCTTGAACCTGGTGGAGTTGGCCGATGTGGCCGGTGTGTCGCTGCGCCAGTTGCAGCAGGCGTTCAAGGCGTTTACCGGGATGCCGCCGGCGCACTGGCTGCGCCTGCGCCGGCTCAATGGTGCGCGGCGAGACTTGCTGCGCGGTGGCGAGGTGACCGTGGCCGAGGTGGCCATGCGCTGGTCGTTCTGGCATTTGGGAAGGTTTTCAGAGAGTTACCGGCAGCTGTTCAAGGAGTTTCCGAGTGAGACCTTGAAGCGGGGCAGGGGCTGAGGGTCGGATTGCCTGTGCCGGCCTCTTCGCGGGTAAACCCGCTCCCACAGAGATATCACAGGTCCTGAAGGCTGCGCAGTACCTGTGGGAGCGGGCTTGTCGGCGAAGAGGCCAGTACAGACAACCCAGCATTCCCGGTAGAAAATTGCTATCGTGCCCGGCAGTTTCCACCCGAGGTCCCGATGTTCTACCTGCCCTTGTCCAGCGACCAGGCCGACCGCCTGGCCAGCCTGCCCATCGCCACTGACTTGTTCCCGGCTGCCAGCCTGTTGGAGGCTGCGGCGGTGCTGTTCGTGCAGAACCTGCCACGCCAGCCGGCCAGTGCTTCGGCGGATGCGCAAGAGCGCCGCTTCGCCGAGATCGTGCGCATCGCCAACCAAGTCGAAGACGCGGCGCCAGGGGGTTTCCAGGGGCAGGTGGCGCAGCATTTCGACCGCGAAGCGTTCGCCATGGGCCTTGGCATGCTGGGCGAGAACGGCGTCGGCCTGGTGTCGGCCGAAGTCGAGTACCAGGCTGACGAATTCCTCGACGACGAAGGCCAGTGGAATTTCCAGTTCGCCGACCGTTACCGCCAGCGCGCGACGCCGCTGCATCCGGTGTACCTGCCGTCGCTGGCCAGCGACCTGATGCTCAGCGACCAGCAGAACCGGTTGCTGCGCGAGTTTCTGTGCGGTGTCGATGAGTCGGTTGCCGTGCAAGGCTTTGCCGGCACCGGCAAGACCTTCCTGATCCACCAGTTCGCCCGCCTGCTCGACCCCCAGCGCACCTTGCTGCTGGCCCTGACCGAGGGCCAGCTGCGCGCCTTGCAGGCGCGGGTGAAGGACGCGGCGGCCTACACCGCGCTGACGTTCGGCCAACTGGCCGACCAGATCCTCAACCGCGACCTCACCAGCAACGGCTGGCGCCTGCGCGATCCCTATCGCACCAAGCTGTCCTGGCGCCCGCAGGAGTCACAGGTGGTGCGCTGGCTGAACATCCCCGACATCGGGCCGCTGGCCGCGCGCGATGTGGTGGCCCTGTGCGTCAAGGCGGTACGCAGCTTCTGCCGCTCCGGCGATAGCCAGCTACAGCTGCATCACCTGCCATGGGCCGGGCCGGGGACAAGCCCACTGGACCAGGAGGTGCTGCTGGAAAAGGCCCGCTTGTACTGGCAGGAACTGACCCGCCCCTCGGCACGCGAGATCCAGCTGCCGGTGCGTGACTACCATCGGGTCAAGCTGTTGTCGCTGACCGCCGAGGTGATCGACAGCCATTACCGCCACGTCATCGTCGACGAAGCCCATGAGCTGTCGGCGCCGATGCTCGCCGTGCTCGACCGCAGCCCGCAGTCGGTCATCGCCCTGGGCGACGAGCTGCAGAACCTCAATGGCCTCAGCCCGCACCACGGCAGCTTCATCCGCCAACGCTGCATCGACCATTCCCTGCGCGCCGGGCCGGCCATGGACAGCGTGCTCAACCCGCTGATCCAGGCGCACCCGGCGGCGATCCAGGCCGCCTTCAGCGGCAGTGCCGAGCATTACACACGGGTCAGCTTCTTCGACAGCGTCACGGTGCCCGAGCAGCCGACCGCGCTGATCGTCGACGACGAGTGGGGCTTGTTCGGCTGGTTCCAGCGTCTTACCCACCAGGGCGTGCCATTCGTGCTGCTGAAAAGCGCGCGCAAGGATTTCGAGCTGTTCGTCGAGGACTGCATCGAGTTGTATCGCCATGGCACCCGTGCTCGCCATCCGATGCTGTTCCGCTACCCCAACTGGCAGGCGCTGGAGCAGGACAAGGGCGACGACAAGGCCTTTGCCGCCGTGGCCGGCATGCTGCGCAAGGGCTACACGCCGGAGCACTTCGCCAAGGCCAAGAGCCGTTATCGCTGGGACAAGGCGCCCAAGCTGTTCCTGGGGCGGGTGCGGGATGTGAAGAACATGGAGTTTGCCCGGGTGATGGTGTCGCCTGAGCTGATGGTGGCGCCGAGTTCGGCGGGCAACCGCAACGAGCGGGCGCGGATGCTGGCGGGGCTGTATACCGCCTGTTCGCGGGCGCGGCATGAGCTGATCGTGCCGGGGGGGATGCTGGACTGGGTCAAGGACCAGGTCCGGGGCTGAGAGTGCTGGGGCTGCTTTGCAGCCCATCGCGAGCAACGCTCGCTCCTACAGGGATTCGCGTTCGCCCGTAGGAGCGAGCGTTGCTCGCGAAAGGGCCGCAGCGCGGCCCCAGAGGCATCAGATCAATTACGATCCAGCCAAACCGTCTGGGCATTGGTGAACTCGCGCACGCCAAAGTGCGACAGCTCGCGCCCGAAACCGCTCTTCTTCACGCCACCGAACGCCACGCGGGGATCGGACGCGCAGTAACCGTTGATGAACACGCCGCCGGTATCCAGCCCTGCGGTCATGCGTTCGGCCAGCGCGTAGTCGGCGGTATAGATGGTCGACGCCAGGCCGAACTCGCTGTCGTTGGCCAGTTCCACCGCGTGGTCGGCGTCGCGGGCAGTGATGATCGCCGCCACCGGGCCGAACAGTTCCTGCTTGAAGGCAGTCATTTCAGGGGTGACGTTGGCGAATACGGTCGGTGCATAGAAGTTGCCCACGCCGTCGATCTTGTTGCCCCCGAGCAGCAAGGTAGCGCCTTCGGCGAGGGTCGCCTGGACCTGGCCATCGAGCTCGTCGCGCAGGTCGTAACGGGCCATCGGGCCGATGTAGGTGTCGTCTTCCAGCGGGTTGCCGACCTTCAGCTTGCGTGTGGCTTCGACGAACTTGTGCGTGAAGGCCTCGACGATGCTTTCTTCGATGATCAGGCGCTTGGCCGCGGCGCAGACCTGCCCGGTGTTCTGGTAGCGGCCGATCACGGCCGCTTGCACGGCAGCGTCCAGGTCAGCGTCGGCGAGCACGATGAACGGGTCGGAACCGCCCAGTTCGAGCACACACTTCTTCAGCGCGGCGCCGGCCTGCGCGCCGATGGCCATGCCGGCGCGCACGCTGCCGGTCAGGGTCACGGCGGCGATGCGTGGGTCGTTGATGGCGCGGGTGACGCCGTCCGGCGTCACGTTCAGTACCTCGAACACGCCTTCAGGCAGGCCGGCGTCCTTGAACAGTTCGCCCATCAGGTAGGCGCTGCCCATCACGTTCGGGGCGTGCTTGAGCACATAGGTGTTGCCGGCGAGGATGGCCGGCACGGCGCCGCGCAGTACTTGCCAGATCGGGAAGTTCCACGGCATGACCGCGAGGATCGGGCCCAGCGGGCGGTATTCGATGCGCGCTTTCTCGACCTGGGTCGGTTCGGCCGCGAGCATCGCCGGGCCGTGCTCGGCATACCAGCGGCACAGGCCGACGCACTTGGCGACTTCGCCACGGGCCTGGCTGATCGGCTTGCCGATCTCCCGGCTGATCATCTGGGCGAAGGCTTCGGCCTTGGTTTCGAGGGTGCTGGCCAGGGCGAGCAGGTACTCGCTGCGCTGACCCAGCGACACCTGGCGCCACTGGCGGTAGCCGACCTTGGCGCGTTGCAGCGCCGCTTCCAGTGCGGCGTCGGTGTCGAACGGGTAGGCGCCGATCTGCTCGCCGCTGTGCGGGTCGAGGGAGATGGCGTGGGTCAGGCTGCTGATCGCACTCATGGCAAGGCACTCTCGTTGTTGTTCATCAGTGACGCCAGACTAGTGGGCTATGGGTTTATTGAAAACTGAATAATAATGAGCGAAACATTCACGTTTGGAGAATGACTGTGGACCTGGTGCAACTGGAAATCTTCAAGGCCGTGGCCGAGCAGGGCAGCATCAGTGCTGCCGCCCAGCACATCCACCGGGTACCGTCGAACCTGACCACGCGGATCAAGCAGTTGGAGGAAGACCTTGGCGTCGAGTTGTTCATCCGTGAGAAAAGCCGCCTGCGCCTGTCGCCTGCTGGCTGGAACTTTCTCGAGTACACCCGGCGCATTCTCGACCTGGTGCACGAGGCGCGGCTGACCGTGGCAGGTGAGGACCCCCAGGGCACCTTCGCCCTGGGCTCGCTGGAAAGTACCGCGGCGGTGCGTATCCCGGCCCTGCTCGCGGCCTACAACCAGCGCTATCCCAAGGTCGACCTGGACCTCTCGACCGGCCCATCGGGCACCATGCTCGAAGGCGTGCTGTCCGGGCGCCTGGTCGCTGCGTTCGTCGATGGCCCGCTGCTGCACCCGACGCTCGAAGGCATGCCGGTGTTCGAGGAAGAGATGGTGGTCATCTCGCCGCTCAACCATGCCCCGGTGACCCGTGCCCAGGACGTCAACGGCGCGAGCATCTACGCCTTCCGCGCCAACTGCTCGTACCGCCACCACTTCGAGAACTGGTTCGTCCAGGACCAGGCGGTGCCGGGCAAGATCCACGAGATGGAGTCGTACCACGGCATGCTTGCCTGTGTCAGCGCCGGCGCCGGCCTGGCCATGCTGCCGCGCAGCATGCTCGACAACATGCCCGGTTGCAGCACGGTCAGCGCCTGGCCCATGCAGGAAGACTTCCGCTACCTCAAGACCTGGCTGGTGTGGCGCCGGGGCACCGTGTCACGCAGCCTGAGCATGTTCGTGAAGCTTCTCGAAGAGCGTCGAGCGGGCTGAGCGACAGCTGGGCCTGTGCAGGGGAAATTGGCCATTAGTGGCAATTAACTTTCATCTTTCTGATTTTCTGGACAATAATCAGAAAAGTATTACGTCTTGTGACCAGATGGATGTACTGGTCACCCGTAAAAATCGAGGGGCCCGAGCCCCCACTTACCGGCACGCCATCGCTCTGGTGCGATGGCATGCCGGTGTTGACCATCAGGAGAAGTCATTGATGAAAACCCGTCTAGCTGCTTCGCTGGCCGCTATCGTGCTGGCCTGCACCGGGACCGACCTGGCCCAGGCTGCGCAGATTTCCGGTGCCGTGGGTGCCACCAGCCAAGGCGACATGACCTACCGTATCGGCATGTCGTTCGACTGGGACAAGAAATGGCTGGAAAGCAGTACCGGTTTCCTCAGCGGCTACTGGGATGCCGGTTACACCTATTGGGAAGGCGGCGACGCCAGCGGCGCCCACTCGCTGTCCTTCAGCCCGGTGTTTACCTATGAGTTCAGCGGCTTCACCTACACCCCGTACCTCGAGGCCGGCATCGGCATCGCGGCGTTCTCCAAGACCGAGGTGGGTGACCAGCGCCTCGGCTCATCGTTCAACTTCGAGGACCGCATCGGCTTCGGTCTGAAGCTGCCGGGTGAGCAGAAGGTCGGGATCCGGGCGATCCACTACTCCAACGCCGGCATCAAGCAGCCGAACGACGGTATCGAGTCGTACTCGCTGTTCTACAGCAAGGGCTTCTGAGGATTCGAGGGCTGCCCTGCAGCCCAATCGCGACCAAGGCTCGCTCCCCCACAGGAGCGACCCTTGGTCGCGATTGGGCCGCCAAGCGGCCCCGCCCATTCAGAAGGTATAGGAAACCCCAGCCTGCACCGTCCGAGGCGCCCCCGGATACACGTAGGTGTTGAACGCGCCCTCGTCATACCCCTTGTTGAACAGGTTCTTCACGTCCAGGTTCAAGCGCACATGCTCGTTGACCTTGTAGTAACTGAGCAGGTCGACCACGCTGTAGCGCTCCATGGTGTAGGTGCTCGCCGCGGTCTGCCCGGCGCGGTCATCCACATACTTCACGCCAACTCCCAGGCCCAGCCCCTTGGCCAGCCCGTCCTGGAACTCGTAGGTGTTCAGCAGGCTGAAGCTGCTGCGCGGGATGTTCGCCAGGCGCGTGCCAGTGGGCAGGGTGTTGTCCTTGGTCACCTCGGCATCGACATAGGCATAGCCACCGATCATCCGCCATTGCGGGGTCAGGTTACCGGCAATGTTGATGTCCAGGCCACGGCTGCGGACTTCGCCCGCCGCCACGCTGTAGGTGCCGGTCGGGTCGTTCGGATCGCGGGTCAGCACGTTTTCCTTGACGATGTGGTAGATCGCCGCGTCGATGCTCAGCTGGCGGTCGAGCGCCTCCCACTTCACACCCAGTTCGTATGACTTGCCTTTTTCCGGGTCGAAGCCGCTACCTTGCAGGCTGGCGCCGCTGTTGGGCTTGAACGAACGGGCGGTGTTGGCGTACACGGCCACGGTGTCGGTCAGGTCGTAGAGCAGGCCAAAGCGCGGGGTCACGCCATTCTCGCCCTTGTTGAAGTCGCCGGCATTGTTGAGCTTGTTGTCGTAGTCATGCTCGAAACGCTCGAAGCGCACACCGGCCAGGACCTTCAGGCGCTCGGTGAGGGCCACCTGGTCCTGGACGAAGGCTGCCCAGGTCTTGAGGTTTTCCTTGTCGTGGGTGGTGGTACGGGTCAGGGCAGGGCGCGCCTGGCCAAGTACCGGGTCGAAGAGGTCGATCGGGTAGGCAGCGTTGCCGGCAGCCGAGCGCTGGATGATCGAGTTGTAGTCGTAGTCTTCGTACTCGATGCCGGTCAGCAGGGTGTGGGCGAAACCGCCGGTGTCGAAGTGGCCGGTGAGGTTGAGCTGGTAGTCGCGGTCGGTCCACTCCAGCTTGCGGTAGTTGAAGTTGCGCCCCAGGGTGCGGCCGTCGGCCTGCAGGCCGTTGGCTTCCACGGCGTTGCCCTTGAGCGTGCCGTCAAGCCATTGCATGCCGCCGCCCAGGGTCCAGTCGTCGTTGAGCTGGTGCTCGAAACGCAGCTGGGCCATGTCGTTGTCGTTGTGCAGCAGGTTGTCGCTGCCTTTTTCCCAGATGTTGGTGTCGCGCGAGGCGCTGCCGCGCTGGCCGGGCAGGCGGGTCAGGCCACGGTCGAGCGGGTGGTTGTTGCGCATGAAGTCGCCCTCGAAGATGACCTTCGTGGCGTCGTTGACCTGCCAGCTGATCACGGGTGCGACGTCGTAGCGCTCGCTTTCGACATCATCGCGGAAGCTGTCGCCGCCTTCACCCAGCACGTTCAGGCGATAGGCCAGCGAGCCGTCGCTGTTGAGCGGCCCGGTGGCGTCGAGGGTGGCGCGGTGCATGCCCTGGTCGTCGAACTGGCTGCCGAGGGTGACCTTGGGCTCGCTCAGCGGCTGCTTGCTGACCACGTTGAAGGTGCCGCCGGGGTCGCCACGGCCGTACAGGCTGGTGGCCGGGCCGCGGATCACTTCCAGGCGCTCGACGGTATTGGCGTCGGGGGCGTTGGGGTAGCCGCGGTTGATCGGGAAGCCGTTGCGGTAGAACTCGCCGGTGGTGAAGCCGCGCACGGTGAAGGTGGTCAGGCCCTGGCCGCCGAAGTTGTTGGCACGGCCAACCCCGCCGGCATAGTCCAGGCCGTCCTGCAGGCGCGTGGCGCCAGTGTCCTCGAGCACATCCTTGGGCACCACGCTGACCGACTGCGGGGTCTCGTGCAGGGCAGTGTCGGTGCGCGTGGCGCTGGCCGAACGGTTGGCCTTGTAGCCCTCGACCGGGCCATCGGCGCGCTCGCTGTCGGCGCTGCCGTTGATGTTCAGGGCCTGGAGTTCGATCCGGGCCGGGTCGCTGGGCGATTCCGGCTCGGCGAAGGCCAGCGGGGAGACAGCATGAAGCACACAAAGCGAGACGAATGTGCGACGCATCGACGGTACGGTCCTGGAATGGGGTGCTGAAGGAGAGGGTGGCGGAACGTTGCGAAGTTACTACGAATTATTATCAAATGCATTCTTTTTAAGCGGTACTGGTGTACCAGATACCAAGAGGTCGACAGTGCCGGCCTGTTCGCGGGTAAACCCGCTCCTGCAGGAGCTGCACAAGATCCCTGTGGGAACGGGTTTACCCGCGAAGAGGCCCGCCCAGGTTAGCGAACCGCCTTGATCGCCAGCACGTTGCAGAGCGGATGCTCCAGTACATGCGCCGTGGTCCCGCCCAGGAATGTCTGCATCGCATCATGCCGGTGGTTGCCCATGACTATCACGTCCATGCGGCTATGGCTGACGAACTGGGCAATCGCCCGCACTGCCGCGCCCTCGACGAAATGGCGCCGTTCCAGGGGGATCTGGTGGTGGTCGCCAAGCCGGTTGAACGCCGCCCGCTGGGCCGTGCGCACGCTGCCCTCGAAACCCGGCATGGTCACCGTGCCGGCGCCGAAGTCGGCGATGTGGGTCCTGGCCGCGTCACACACGTGCAGCAAATGCAGCTCGGCGTTGCATTGCAAGGCCAGGGCATGGGCGCAATGGATCACCGGGTCGTCCAGGTGCTCGCCGACACCGACGCAGTTGAGGTCCACCGCTGCAGCGATCTGCCGGGGCAGCGGCAGGCGGATATCGCTGACCAGGTGCACCGCCACCGGGCTTTCCTTGAGCAGCTGCCAGTCCAGCGGCGTGACCAGCAGGCGCTTGAGCACCGGTTCGTGCTGCACATCCTTGACCAGCAGGTCGCAGCCCAGTTGCTCGATGCGTTCGAGGGCGCTGCCCAGCGGCGTGCGGGTCAGCAACAGTTCGGTCGACACATCCAGCCCGGCGTTGCCCAGCTGCTCGGCTGCGTCGGCGAGCCACTGGCGGTTGTCAGCGAGCAGCCGCTCGCGCTCGTGGCCATCGCTCATCAGGCCAAAGGTGTCGACATCGTCGACCAACACGTTGATATCCAGCAGGGCTCCACTGGACTCGGCCAGCGCCGCCGCGCGCTGCAGCGCCGGGGTATGGCGCATCTGCGGGCCGAGCATGACGAACAGACGCTTGAACTGGCTCATCGCACACCTCCACGTGTGGCAGCCCCCCGGTCCATGCCATGTGATCTGGTCTGTTCAGTCTAGACCCGCTTTGCCGCCCATTCCCACGGTAATGGCTGCAGGAGCGGGCCCAGCCTGATGTGCGTCCCCGCCGGGTTCCCCGGTCTCCTGCCACCCTCCACCCAACGCCGCGTACAGGTTCACCTCCGCCACCAGCTGGGCCAGCCGGTCGCTGATCAACCCCTGCTGCGCGGTGAACAGCGAACGCTGCGCATCGAGAAAGGTCAGGCTGCTGTCCACGCCGATCCGGTAACGGTGCTCGGCCAGGTCGTAGTACCGCTGGCTCGACGCCACCAGATCGCCCTGGGCCTGCAACTGGCGCTGATAGGTCGCCCGCGCCGCGAGCCCGTCGGCCACCTCCTGGAAGGCGGCCTGGATGGCCTTCTCGTATTGCGCCACCTCGATGTCCTGCTGCAGCCTCGCGTAGTCCAGGCTCGCCCGCAGGCTGCCGGCGGTGAAGATCGGCAGGCTGATCTGCGGCTGGAACAGCCAGGTACCGCTGCCGGCATCGAACAGACCGCTCAGTTCGGGGCTGGTGCTGCCGGCATTGGCCGTCAGGCTGATGCTCGGGAAGAACGCCGCCCGTGCCGCGCCGATGTTGGCATTGGCCGCACGCAACTGGTATTCGGCCTGGGCGATGTCCGGACGGCGGCGCAGCAGGTCCGAAGGCAATCCCGCCGGCAGCCCGGCGATCTGCTCGGCGGCCAGGGGCAGCGCGGCCAGGTCATCGGCCACCGGCGCGCCCACCAGCAGGGTCAGTTGGTTGAGGTCCTGGGCCACTTGGCGCTTGTAGCGCGCCACCGCCGCCCGGGTGCTGTCGACGCTGGTCTGCGCCTGGATCTGGTCCAGCGCCGAGACCGTGCCGGCGCGACGCTGGCCGCGGGTCAGGCGCAGGCTGCGTTCGTCGGAGGCCAGGGTTTCCTGCGCCAGCACCAGCAGTTCCTGGTCGGCGCGCCAGGTCAGGTAGGCGCTGGCGACGCTGGCCACCAGGCTCAGCTGGGTGCTGCGCCGGGCTGCTTCGCTGCCCAGGTAGGTCAGCAACGCCTGGTCGCTGAGGCTGCGCAGCCTGCCGAACAGATCCAGCTCGTAGGCGCTGACGCCCAGGGTCGCGGCGTAGGTCGAGGAGATCACGCCGTCCCCCGTGCCGGTCATGCTGCGTGGCAGGTATTGGCGCTTGCCCTGGGCATCGGCCGATACCTTCGGCCACAGATCGGCGCGCTGGATGCGGTACTGGGCGCGGTAGCCCTCGACGTTCAGCGCCGCCGTGCGCAGGTCGCGGTTGTTGAGCAGGGCGCTGTCGATCAGTTGGCGCAGCAGCGGGTCCTGAAACACCTGACGCCAGTCCTGCGCGCCTTGGTGTGCATGGCTATCCCCCTGATAGGCCGGGCCCTGCGGAAACTGGCCGGGTACCGGCGCGGCGGGGCGCTGGTAATCGGGGGCGAGGGTACAGCCGCACAACAGCACGGCGCACAGGGTAAGGGCATGTCGCGGCATTTCGCAGTCTCGTGCAGTCAGGCGCCAGCCATCCATTTGGCCAGGCCGTGGCGGCCACTGACGCCCAGCTTGGCGGTGGCGCGCTTGAGGTAGGTTTCGATCGAACTGTTCTTCACGTTCAGCTTCACCGCCATCTCCGGCACGGTGCCACCGGTCAGCAGGCCCAGGCACACTTCCTGCTCGCGGGTGGACAGCCGCACCTCCTCCTGCGCCAGGCGCTCGCCGAACGACTGGCGCAAGGTGCCGGCTTCTGGGTCCGCCAGGGGCGAGCCGAAGCGCCGCGTGAGCCCTTGACCCAGCAGCTGGCCATGGTGTTCGACCAACGGCAGCAGGGTGTCGGACAGGCTCTTGAGCTGCGACAGTTCGGCCAGCGAAAATGCCCGTTGCTCGGGCAACCGATGGAAGCAGATCAGCCAACGCCGGTCGCCGCTGCAGGACACCAGGTGGCACTGGTGAGGCTGCTGGGCGTCCAGCGGCGCCTTGAATTCGATCAGCAGTGGGTCATCCATCTGCATGATGCTTTGCAACAGGGGATGGCGCAGGTTGTCATTGGCCGGTAACGGCTGCGCCAGGCCGGCGCTGCCGAGCACGCGGATGCGGCTGACGCAGGCCAGGCGCGGGTCGAGTGTCCATTCGCTGAGGTCGAGCCTGTGGATCGGCATCAGGGCATCGACCAGGCGCCACATCTGCTCGGCAAACCCTTGAGCGCCGGTGCTGGCGACCAGTTCGCCCAGTTGCAGGTACAGCTGAGGGTCGGGTCGGTGTGCGAGGCTGTCGGTCAGCTTCATATCCTGTCTTCCTTGATTCAAAGCGTTACGGCGGGTGGTCTCGCGGTCGAGTCCTCCGATGGGCGGATAAGGGGTGGCGCTATTCAAGCCCGCTTGCAGTGGCGCGTCTGTAATGGAAAACCGGGACAGAAAATGCCATCGATTCCTACCTGGTAAGTCGGGCTTGTTGAGCGCGCCTCAGCCTCGACAGCGGTCGATGGTCAGTCTTTGACGTCATTACCCTGACGGATCGCGTCATTTCTCGACTGAGTGGTACCGAGGTACGCCATCTCGGGCACCCATCTATGGTGGATTTCCTACAGATTTTTCAGCAGCTATTGATGCGCAGCGCGGTTGTCCGGGTTTAACGGGCCATACAGGGTCGGGCGGCGGTGCTTGAATCCGCGGAGGATCAAGCTCAGAAGGACCTCACCTGCCATGCCTGCCGTCGAAACCTTTGCCCTGACCGTTGCCCAGCGCGATATCTGGCTGGACCAGATCAGCCACGGCGATTCGCCGCTCTACAACATTGGCGCCTATGTGGAAATCGACGGCGCGGTGGATGTGGCGCGGATGCGCCAGGCGCTTGCGCACCTGATCGCGCTGCACGAAGGGTTGCGTACGGTGCTGGTGGCGGTCGATGGCGGCGGCGGTGTGCCGCGGCAATACTTCGCCGACACGCTGGACGTCGCATTGAGCGAGCATGACCTGCGTCATGAAGCGGCCCCCTTGGCAACGGCCCAGGCCATGATCAAGGCGCGGATGCAAGAAACCTTTGCCCTGGACGGTGGCGCTTTGTGGGGGACGCAGTTGCTCCGCCTGGGTGAGCAACGCTACCTGCTGGCCCTGCAGGCCCATCACCTGGTGCTGGACGGCTGGGGTGTCGACCTGTGGTTCAAGCAGATTGCCGACTACTATGGCTGCCTGGGCCAGGGGCTGCCTTTGCCTGATGCGGCACCGGGCTACCGCGCCTTCATCGAGGACGACGCCCAGTACCAGGGTTCCTCCCGCCATGGCCGCGACCGCGATTACTGGCTGGCCCAGTATCGGCAACTGCCCGATGCCTTGCTGGCACCGCGTGAACGGGGGAGTGCGACCGCTGGCGAGCCGAGCGCGGTGCTCGACCTGCCATTCGACACCAGACTGCTGGCGCGCATGCACGATCTGGGGCGCGAGCTGCAGGCCTCGGCCTACCACGTGCTGCTGGCGGCCCTGCATGTGTGCTGTACGCGCACCTGGCAGCGCGACGCGTGGGTGGTCGGGTTGCCGGTGCGCAACCGCGCCAACGCACGTTTCAAGTCGACCCTGGGGTTGTTCACCCAGGTCAGTGCCCTGCACATGGACTTTGCCCGCAGCCTGTCCTTCGCCGAACTGGTGCGTGGCATCGGCGACGCGCTCAAGCGCGACTTCCGCCACCAGCGCTTCGCCCTCAGCGAGCTGAACCGCACGCTTGGCGCCCTGCGCGAGGCGCGGCCGCAACTGTTCGAGCTGATGGTGTCCTACGAAGAGGACAGCAATGCGCTGCGCTTCGATGACGCCTGCGGCCATACGGTGATGGTCTGCAACCGCCATGAACCCACGCCCCTGAGCCTGCACCTGCGCAGCAACCCGAACAGCGGCAAGGCCTGGCTGCACCTGGTGCACAGCCTGGCCTGGTTCAGCGAGGCCGAAGTCGCCGCGTTGGCCGAACGCCTCCTGCATGTGTTGCAGCAAGGCCTGGAAAACCCCGGCCTGGGCATTGCCGCCTTCGACCTGGCAACGGCTGGCGAACACGCCCGGTTGCAGCAATGGAACCGCGCCGCCCTTGCGCCGGCGCGAGGCGAGCAACGGATCCACCGACGGGTCGAGGCCCAGGCCAGGCTGCATCCCGAAGCGCTGGCTGCACTGCATGCCGGCGAACGCCTCAGCTATGGCGAACTGGACCGTCGCGCCAACCTGCTGGCCCAGCGCCTGGTCGGCCTGGGCGCGGGCCCCGAGCAACGTGTCGCGGTGGTCGCCCAGCGCGGCTTGAGCACCTTGGTCGGCCTGCTGGCGGTGCTCAAGGCCGGTGCCGCCTATGTGCCGATCGACCCGGCGCACCCGCCGGAACGCCTGGCCTACCTGCTTGAAGACAGCGCGCCGGTCGCCGTGCTGACGCTTTCCCGGTTGAGCGCGCGCCTGCCAGCCCACGGGCTGCCGCAGCTGGAGCTGGACCGCCTGGACTGGCACGGGGCGGGCAGCGCCGTGGTCGAGGTCGCCCCGCACAACCTGGCCTACGTCATCTACACTTCCGGTTCCACCGGCCTGCCCAAGGGCGTGATGGTCGAGCACCGGATGCTGGCCAACCTGGTCGACTGGCACTGCGAAGCCTTCGACCTCGGCCCGGGGCGCCAGCAGTCGAGCCTGGCCGGGTTCGGTTTCGACGCCATGGCCTGGGAAATCTGGCCAGCCCTGTGCAGCGGCGCGACCCTGCACCTGGCGCCGGTACATGACGGTGGCGAGGACATCGACGCCCTGTTGCGCTGGTGGCGTGCCCAGCCGCTGGACGTGAGTTTCCTGCCCACGCCGGTGGCCGAGCATGCCTTTGCCCAGGGCGAGTTGCACCCGACCCTCAAGACCCTGCTGATCGGCGGCGACCGCTTGCGCCGCCTGGCCCGTGAGCGGCGCTATCGGGTGATCAACAACTACGGCCCCACCGAAGCCACGGTGGTCGCCACCTCCGGCGAGGTACAGGCCGGCCAGCCGCTGCATATCGGTGGGCCGGTCGCCAACACCCGGCTGTACGTGCTGGACGAACAGCGGCAACTGCTGCCGATCGGCGCCGTTGGCGAGCTGTACATCGGCGGCAGCGGTGTGGCCCGTGGTTATCTGAAACGTCCGGAACTGACTGCCGAGCGCTTTCTCGATGACCCGTTCAGCCAGATACCCGGCGCGCGCATGTACCGCAGCGGCGACCTGGTGCGCTGGCTCGCCGACGGCACCCTGGAATACCTGGGGCGCAACGACGACCAGGTGAAGATCCGCGGCGTGCGGGTGGAACTTGCCGAAATCGAGGCGGCCTTGTGCAGCCATGTCGGCGTGCGCGAGTCGCTGGTGCTGCTGCGCGACCAGCAGTTGCAGGCCTGGTACATCGGCGCCGCCGAACTGACGCCGCGCGCGCTGCACGAACACCTGCGCGAGCGCCTGCCCAGCGCCTTGCTCCCGGCTGCCTACATCAGGCTGGCCGGCTGGCCGCTCACGGCCAACGGCAAGCTCGACCGCCGCGCCTTGCCGGCCGCAGACGCAACGGCCAAGGTGCGCCAGCAACATGAGGCGCCGCAGGGCGAGACCGAACAGCGCCTGGCAGCGCTCTGGGCGGAACTGCTGCAGGTCGAACGGGTAGGGCGCCAAGACCACTTCTTCGAACTGGGCGGCCACTCGCTGCTGGCCGTGCAACTGATCGAGCGCATGCGCCAGCAGGGCCTGCAGGCCGACGTTCAGGTGCTGTTCGGCCAGTCGACCCTGGCCAGCCTGGCAGCCGCCGTGATAGTCGGCGACGCAGCGCAGGTCCCAGCCAATGGCGTGGTGCCGGGCTGCCAGCGCATCACGCCGCAGATGCTGCCGCTCACCGAGCTTGACCAGGCGGCAATCGACCAGATCGTCGCAACGGTACCGGGCGGTGCCGCCAACGTGCAGGAAATCTACCCGCTGGCACCTTTGCAGCAAGGGTTGCTGTACCACCATGTGACCGATGCCCAGGACCCTTACCAGCAAAGGGTATTGTTCGCCTTCAGCTGTCGCAGGCAACTGCAGGCTTTCACCGATGCCTTGCAGCAGGTGATCGACCGTCACGACATCTTGCGTACCAGCCTGGCCTGGGAAGGGCTGGCGCAGCCCCATCAGGTGGTCTGGCGCCACGCCACGCTGCTCGTCGAGCAGTGGGCCGCACGCTCACCCAGGAACGGTCTGGCCGCGCAGCTGTGCAAGGCCTATGACCCGCAACGCGAGCCGCTGGACCTGCGCCGGGCACCGATGATGGCGCTGGTCACTGCCGAAGACGCCCCTGAGGGTCGTTGGCTGGGCCTGCTGCGTTTCCATCACCTGGTCAATGACGCGGTCTCGCTGCAAGTATTGCTGGGCGAGTTGCAGGCCTTCATGCAAGGGCGTGGCGAGCAGTTGCCCGCGCCGGTGGCGTATCGGGATTATGTGGCGCTGAGCAGCGACGCCGGACGCCAGGCCCGCCATGAGGCCTTCTTCCGCGCGCAATTCGCCGGGGTCGAAGCGCCTGCGCCGATCCCTGGGCTGGGTGGCACCGTGGTCGACGAACGCGACCTGCACAGCCACACCGTGGTGCTCGACAGCCGGTTGAGCGCGCGGCTGCGACGCCTGGCCCGGCAACAGGGCGCGAGCCTCGCCAGCCTGCTGCACCTGGCCTGGGCCCAAGTGCTTGGCAGCCTGTCCGGCCGCGACGAGGTGGTGCTGGGCACGGTGCTGCTGGGCCGGGCCATGGCCGGCAAGGGCGCCGACCGGGCCATGGGCATGTTCATCAACAGCCTGCCGCTGCGCATCGATCTGGCCGGGCTCACCGTGGCTGATGCGCTGGCCGAGACCCACAAGCGCCTTGCCGCCTTGCTGGGCCACGAAGACGCGCCGCTGCTGCTGGCCCAGCGCTGCAGTGGCCTGCCCGCCGCCACACCGCTGTTCCATAGCCTGATCAACTTCCGCCAGGGCAGCTTGCCCCAGGGCGAGGTGCTGCCGGGCGTGACCTTGCTCGAGGCCAGCGAGGTGCTGAGCCATGGCCTGGTGCTGAGCGTCGACGATCAGGGCGATACCCTGCAATTGGGCCTGCGCGCGCCGCGTGCGATCGGCGCGGCGCGGGTGTTGGCCTACCTGCTGACGACCTTGGGCCAGTTCGCCGAAGGGGCGGATATCGAGTTGACCGCGCTGTGCAGCCTGCCGGCCGACGAATCGCAGCGCCTGCTGCTTACCTTCAACCAGACCGAAGACTCGCAAAGCCCATTGGCCAGCACATTGCCTGCACTGTTCGAAGCCCAGGTGCAGCGTACGCCGCTGGCAATCGCCTTGCAGGCGCAGGACGCCAGCCTCGATTACTACACACTCAATGCCCAGGCCAACCGCCTGGCCCACCATCTGATCGGCCTGGGCGTCGGCCCCGGTGCGCGGGTGGCGATCTGTGTCGAGCGGGGCGTGGCGATGATGATCGCGCTGCTCGGGACGCTCAAGGCCGGCGCTGCCTATGTACCCCTCGACCCCGGTTATCCGGCCGAGCGCCTGCGCTTCATGCTGGCCGACAGCACGCCGAG
Organism: Pseudomonas sp. NPDC089401; assembly: GCF_044749485.1. Classification (NCBI taxonomy): domain Bacteria; kingdom Pseudomonadati; phylum Pseudomonadota; class Gammaproteobacteria; order Pseudomonadales; family Pseudomonadaceae; genus Pseudomonas; species Pseudomonas sp. NPDC089401. Next base: position 45,884 of record NZ_JBIVIA010000021.1, read on the forward strand.
GGTGGTCCTCAGCCATGGCGCCACGCGGGGCCTGTTCGATGGCATGAACGCGCCGCTGCTCGACCTCGATTGCGGTGACTGGCAGGCGAACGGCACGGAAAACCCGCAGGTGGCAGGCCTGGGCCCCTCGCAACTGGCCTACGTGATGTATACCTCCGGCTCCACCGGCACCCCAAAAGGCGTGATGATCGAGCACCGTGGCCTGTGCAACCTGATGCACTGGGGCTCGACGCTCTGCCCGCCGCAACCGGGCGATGCCTTGCTGCAGCGGGCGCCGTTCAGTTTCGACGGTTCGGTGTGGGAGCTGTTCTGGCCACTCACCGCCGGCCTGCGCCTGGTGTTGGCGCGTCCCGACGGGCACCGCGATCCGGCGTATCTCGTGCAACTGATCCAGGATCACCGGGTGAGCACGGTCAAGTTCGTGCCAGCGCTGCTGCATGCATTTCTCGAAGTGCCGGGCGTGGTCCACTGCACCAGCCTGACCGATATCTTCTGCGGGGGTGGCGAGCTGACCCTGGCCTTGCTCCAGGCTGTTCGCCAGCGCCTGCCCAGGGTGCGCGTGCACAACGTCTACGGGCCCACCGAGGCCACGGTCGACAGCACCGCCTGGACCTTGCAGCCCGATGAGCCGCTGCCCGAACAGGCGCCACCGATCGGTCGGCCGATCGCCAATACGCGGCTGTACGTGCTCGATGCCCATGACCGCCCGGTGCCACTGTGTGCCGTGGGGCAGTTGCACATTGGCGGTGTCGGTGTCGCGCGGGGGTATCTGGGGTTGCCGGTGTTGCAGGCCGAACGCTTCATCGCCAGTCCCTTTGTCGAGGGCGACCGGCTGTATCGCACGGGTGACCTGGTGCGGTACCGCCAGGACGGTGAGCTGGAGTTTCTCGGCCGTAACGACTTCCAGGTCAAGTTGCGGGGGCTGCGGGTCGAACTGGGCGAGATCGAGGCGGCGCTTGTGGCACATCCGGCCATCGGGCAAAGCGTGGTGTTGATGCGCGAAGAGCGCCTGGTGGCCTATTTCACTTGCCGTGAAGGTTGTCCGGCACCGGCACTGGAAACGCTGCGCAGCCACGTGCTGGCGCGCATGCCGGAGTACATGGTGCCCCAGGCGTTCGTGACCCTGGCGCACTGGCCGCTGAGCCCGAACGGCAAGCTCGATCGCCAGGCGTTGCCCGAGCCGGGTGCCGAGTCGGTGATCAGTCGCGTCTACCAGGCGCCGCAGGGCGACCTGGAGCGCGCGCTGGCCGAGATCTGGACGGAGGTGCTGAAGATCGAGCAGGTTGGGCGTGAAGACAACTTCTTCGAACTGGGTGGGCATTCGTTGCTGGCGGTGAGCCTGGTGGCGCGCATGCGTCAGGCGGGGTTGCATGTGGATGCGCGGACCTTGTTCAGCCAGCCGACCTTGGCCGGATTGGCGGCGAGTACCAGCCGTGAGCAGGTGAAGGTAGAGATTGCGCAGACCACCATCCCGAGCCTTGGCAAGCGCCGGAGAATTTAAACGCGTGCCGATGCCACACGCCCCCTGGCGACCCTCCCGTAGGAGCGAGCCTTGCTCGCGATGCGCCGCGCGAGCGGCGCCAGGCCTAGCAAAAGGGCCGCCATCCTGCCTCGATTGCGGAAGGCGCAGACCTGGACTCCCGGTCCATGTCTGCAGGCCACTCGACTTTTGGGGCCAGACGTAGCGCGAATTCGCACCAGAGGACGTCGTTGTGATCTTTCGGTGGGCCGGGTGCTGGAAGAGCGGAGGGCCCCTTTTGCATGTAAGTGCAGACATAGGCCCAGGCGTGTGCGTCGGCGCCCATGAACGTCAAGTTGAAGCGGTCGATCACATTGTGGGTGCCGGGTTCGACGATGGAGAGCATCACGCCCCATTGGAAGATGGAGCCGCCGTGTTGCCACCAGCGTTCGGCGCGGACTTGGCTCCAGTCGTAGGACACTGGGACGACTTGCCATTTTCCAAATGGCTTCCACCATTGGCACCGGAAGTTGTAGGCATATATTTTTTGACGCGCGCGGTTGAACCTTATCGGTTCGTCGCGTGGTAAAGCGGTGTCGGTGCGGATGCCAAGCGTTGTGGTCGATATACCTAACAGTAAGATTCCGATGCCCAGCAAAGTAAACCAAGGCATTCCGAGTTTGATGCTATCTAAAATCAACCAGGGTGACGCTAGAACCACTCCTGCTGGAAATAATGAAAGGAGCAATAATATTCCACGAGCTCGAAGTTGGCTTCGCGGGATTTCCAAGTATATATCGTCTTGATGGTTTGGGTTGTGCTTGCCAAGGCTTGCTGCAATTAGAGGGGGTGTAAAGGGGGGCGGTAAATCTTCCTGCCAGCCAGGGCAGGGTGGGTTCAGCAGTGGCGTGTTCATAACTGCCTTACCTTACTTATCTTGTCTTCTCGGCTAGTGACTTGTGCGTACCCGTTCTCGTCATCTGCGTCCGGCCAGTAAGTCAGTGTGATTTCGATGGCGTTGATGATGTGGTCATCGAATAGAAGAATGGAGCCGTTAATTCTAAGCGTGTCGCCACTTAGCTTTATAGTTGGCGGCTCATTCACTTCGCTCGGAAAAATATCCTTTGTTGTTGTGTTCGCAATCAGGCGTGGGGTTGCGTCGGAATCGTTCGCTGAAATTAATGTGATGGCACCGCCCGCAGTGGAAGTAAAGACTGTCAGTTGCCAACTGTACCGCGACACCTTGGGGTCAAAATTAGGTAGGGTGAGGTTGTAATCTAATGTGAAACCGGCAGGCACCGCTGCATCGGCGTGAAAGATGGAACCGATAGATGTTCTGGTTCGGATAGTGTTTGTGTTTTGAAACGTAATGTTGATTTTTGCGCTGGCATCAACTCCGAGCACCGCAGCATTTAACGCGCCGATCGCTTCGTCGATATGATCTTGCTTAGTCCAATGACGTCGGTCTACAGGTAAACCCCATCTGCTTTGGCGAGCCCATAACTCAAGAAGGGTAGACTCCATTTTTTTTGCCAGTGCGGCTAGGCCGTAGGCTATCAAGCCTAAGGTGATAGCAATACCTAGTGTTCCTATGAGAGCGCTCGTGAATAATGCAGCATGTCCAGCGAACAGTACATTAAATGCACTTACTGAACCCGCGAAATAATAAGCTAACGCAGAATTGGAATCACCTTGCTGTGAACTCCTTCGGCCAGCGTTTTGGTACTGCTTCGCATCCATCGCAAACGCGAGTGACGCAACGACACCCCCATATCTTGCGAATTGCCCCCCTATCGAAGTGGTCGCAGGCCCTCCCGGCAGCACTTCCGGGGGCCGTAACAGCTG
>NZ_JBIVIA010000022.1:0-42532 GCF_044749485.1 Pseudomonas sp. NPDC089401
AAGCACCCACACGAATTGCTTGATTCGATTTGTTAAAGAGCGTTTGGTTAAGAGCTTTTCGTCTCAACCGAGGCGCGCATTCTACGCTTTCCTCATTTGCTGTCAAGCGTTTATTTTGAAGTTTTTCGAAGCTGCTTTCTTGCAAAAGCGTTCAACCTCAACAACTTACCGCTTGCCTCGTTGCGTTCAACGCTGCGAGGAGGCGAATAATACGCGCTTTGAAATCAGAGTCAACACCTTGATCTGAAAAAACTTTCAATCTTCGTTCGGCGGCGGTTCGGCAACTAAATGCATGAACTCCCGCTCTGTAGTTAAACACCCCCATGGAGCCCACGGCCATGAGCGATAACCAGCGTGACAAGACCCCTGGTCTGTCGGCGGACGAAGAGAAGGAAGTCAGCGATAACCAGCCGCCACGGGCAGCCGTACTGCACGAGATCATCCGCTACCAGGGGGACCAGGAACTGGAGCGCACGCTCGCGGCGCTGTGGTGGTCGGCACTCGCCGCAGGGCTGACCATGGGCCTGTCATTGATGGCCATGGGGCTGTTCTATGCCCGCCTGCCGGAAGGCAGCAGTGCCCAGGTGGTCGCCAGCATCGGCTACAGCGCCGGCTTCCTTGCCGTGATCCTGGCCCGCCAGCAACTGTTCACCGAAAACACCCTGACCGCCGTGCTACCGGTGATGACCACCCCCACCCTGGCCAACCTCGGTCGCCTGCTGCGCCTCTGGAGCGTGGTACTGCTCGGCAATCTGGCCGGCACCCTGCTGGTGGCCTGGGTGATGCTCGAACTGCCGATCTTCGACGCCCGGACCGACGTCGCCTTTCTCGAGGTCGGGCGCAAGGTCATGAAGAACGACATCGGCCAGATGTTCGCCAAGGGCATCGTCTCGGGCTGGATGATCGCCACCATGGTCTGGATGATCCCGTCCATGGAGCACGCCAAGATCTGGATCATCCTGATGATCACCTACCTGATGGCCCTGGGCGATTTCACCCATATCGTCGTCGGCTCGGTGGAGGTGTCCTACCTGGTATGGGCCGGCGAACAGACCTGGAGCAGCTTCTGGCTGGCATTCGCCCTGCCGACCCTGGCCGGCAACATCATTGGCGGCAGCTTCATCTTCGCCCTGATCAGCCACGCCCAGGTCCGCAGCGACAGCGGCAAGCCACCGTCGCAACTATTAAAGGACGAAAAGCACCCGGACTGACCTCAGCGCGTTGCCACCGCCCGCTCGGCCCCCCTGCCCCGCTCCCGGGCCGGGCGTGGCAACCACCAGTTCTGCCCTTCGTGGGGCGAGTCGATGCTGACCCGCTCGCCCATCTGCGGCGTGCTCAGCCGCACCTGAGCAGCCGCCGCCAACGCGACGATGCGCTCGAACGGCTCCTGCCAGCCATGCATCGACAGGTCGAAGGTGCCGTTATGGATCGGCAACATCCAGCGCCCACGCAGGTCGAGGTGCGCCTGCAGGCTCTGCTCCGGCTGCATGTGCACGTTGGGCCAGGCCAGGTTATAGGCGCCGGTTTCGATCAGGGTCAGGTCGAACGGGCCGAAGCGCTCGCCGATCTGGCGAAAGCCATCGAAGTAGCCGGTATCGCCACTGAAGAATACCCGGGTCTGGTCATCGATCATCACCCAGGAGGCCCACAGGGTGCGGTTGCTGTCGAACAGCCCGCGCCCGGAGAAGTGCTGCGCCGGCGTGGCGACGAAGCGCACACCCTCGACTTCGGTCTCCTGCCACCAGTCCAGCTGCGTGACCTTGGCCGCCGGCACGCCCCACTCGAGCAGCAGGTCGCCCACCCCCAGCGGCGCCAGAAAGCGCTCGGCACGGGAGGCCAGGCGACGGATTGCCTGCTCGTCGAGGTGATCGAAATGATCGTGCGAGAGAATCACCGCCGCCAAGGGCGGCAGTTCGTCCAGCCCCAGCGGCGGCGCATGGAAACGCAACGGCCCGGCCCACTGCACCGGCGAGGCGCGCTCGGCGAACACCGGGTCGGTAATGAAGAAGCGGCCGCGCAGCTTGAGCAACAGGGTCGAGTGCCCCAGCCGCCAGAGGCTGTGGTCCGGTGCGTCGAGCACCTGCTGGCGGGTCATCGGCTGCACGCTGATCGCCGTGGCGGGCCGGGTTTCCGGCGGTTTGCGCAGGAACAGGTACTTGAGGCCGATGCGCAGCTTCTTCAGCACGCCGTCCTGGGGCAGGCTGGCCTGGTTGTGAAAACGTCCATCCCGCCGTGGCGCCGATTCGCCGGCGGGGTCAGCCATGGGAACCATGATCAGCAGCACTCCGAGCAAGAGGAAAGCCTTCATGTTACCCCACAGTGTTCGCACCAACCGTGAATTGGCTTGTAAGGTCATTTTTCGACGATGAAACACTGTTCGACAATATTCTGGCAAGTTATGCGATAAACGGCGCCAGAGCAGAAGAACGACGACCATGATGGACAACCGCAGCGGCAAGGGACTTTCTTTCGTCAGGCGCATCTACCTGCCGCGCATCATCGGCCTGGGCATCGGCCTTATCAGCGTAGCCGCTGCCGTCGCCCCCCTGTCGCCACCAGCGTGGGCCTGGGCACTGTTGCTGTTCAATGGCCTTCTCTGGCCGCACGTGGCGTACCACTGGGCACTGCGGTCGGCGGAGCCGTACCGGGCCGAACAGCGCAACCTGCTGCTGGACTCGCTGATGGGCGGTTTCTGGACCGCCGCCATGCACTTCAATCCGCTGCCGGCCGTTACCGTGCTGTCGATGATGACCATGAACAACGTGGCCGCCGGCGGCAAGCGCCTGATTGCCCGCGGCGCCCTGGCGCAACTGGCCGGCATGCTCCTGGCCAGCCTGGCACTGGGCCCCGGCCTGCAGTTGCAGGCCTCGCCGCTGCAGGTGTACGCCTGCCTGCCGATGCTCACCCTCTACCCGCTGGCCCTGGGCTGGGTGTGCTACCGACTGGCGATCAAGCTCGCCGAACACAAGCGTCGGCTCAGCGCCCTGACCCTCACCGACAGCCTGACCGGGCTGCTCAACCACGGTGCCTGGAAGGACCTGCTGCTGCTGCGCTTTCAAGCCTGCCAGCAGCAACGGCAACCGGCGGTGATCGCGCTGATCGACATCGACCACTTCAAGACCATCAACGACACCTTTGGCCACGTGGTCGGCGACTGCGTGCTGCGCCAGTTGAGCGAAGAGCTCAGGCGCAACCTGCGCGAAGGTGACCAGGCCGGGCGGTATGGCGGCGACGAGTTCTGCGTGATTCTCCCCGATACCCGTGAAGAGCAGGCCTGCCAGGCCATGGAGCGGCTGCGCGAGCGGGTCGCCAGCTACCGCAACCCGCAACTGCCGCACCTGCGCATCAGCCTGAGCATCGGCCTGTCGGCCCATGACGGCAACCTGGAAAGCGCCGAGCACTGGCTGGAACAGGCCGACAAGGCGCTCTACAGCGCCAAGCGACGCGGCCGCGACCAGGTCAATTTCGCCCGTGGCGAGGCCACTGCGCTCAAGCTGGCCTATCCTGACTGAATCTCCTGGCTGATTGACTGGCGGGGGACTGCAGTCACCATGGAGTCGTTCGCGCATGGCCAGGATCGCCAGCCCTACCCCCCGTCTACAAGTCCGCCGCCTGATCGGCGGTTTCTGCGTCGTCTTCGGTCTCGCTTGCCTGGTGACCTTGGGCGCGTTGTTCAACATTGCCGCCACCCTTGACCAGCAGGAGCAGGAACGCAGCGCCTTCCATGCCGCCAAGGCGCTTGAACAGCGGCTGCTGGCCTCTCGGCAGTTCCTGTCCAGCTACGCCGTGTGGGATGCGGCCTACGATCACCTGGCAGGCAAGGTCGACTGGCAATGGGCCTACGAACAGAAGAACGTCGGCGAGTCGCTGTACAGCGCCAGTGGCTACGAGGGTGTGTTCGTCGTCGACGACCTGCGCACCTCGTATGCCCTGTTCATGGGTGCTCCGACCCAGGCTGCAGCCAGCAGCTTCATCGAGGCCGCCCTGGCGCCGATCATCGCCGAGGCCCGCGCGGCCGCCGGCGCGCGTGACCAGATCACCCATTTCGTGATGTTCAACAACCGGCCGGCGGTGCTCACCGCCGCCGCCGTGCGCCCCGATCGCGACGTGACGGCAGAGGAAGTGCGCCAGGCACCGGTCATGTTGTTCGTCGACCAGCTGACCGAACACAAGCTCGCGAGCCTGGGAGCCAATGCCGGCCTTGCGCACATGCATGTCGAAGCGCATGAGAGCGGCAAGCCTGGCCATCAGCATATCGCCCTGGGCGACACCGGCTATCGCCTGGCCTGGGACAGCCCGCTGCCCGGTCGGCAACTGCTCTGGGCGGTCTTGCCGCCCTTGCTCTGCGCCTTGCTGGTACTGGGCCTGGTCATGCTGTACCTGTTCCGTCACGCCCTGCGCAGCTCCCGGGCCATCGACCTCAGCCTCGAACGCCTGCGCCAGAGCAATCACGCCCTGGAGGCCAGCGAGCAGCGTTTTCGCGCCGTCGCCGAAGCCGCTTCCGACTGGATCTGGGAAACCGACCGGCAACAACGCCTGACCTACCTGTCGCAACGCTTCGTCCGGGTCACCGGCGACCCGGTCGACACCTGGCTGGGCCAACCGCTCAACCAGCTGCTCAGTTGCGACACCACGCCCTTGTCACCCTGGCTCGATGCCCAGGCCGAGGCCGACAGCGAGCAACCGGCCAACCTGCGCTGCGCCTATCGTGATCACAATGGCCAGAACCGCTATTGCCGGATCTCGGCACGGGCGATCCTGCTCGATGGCAAGCTCGCCGGCTTTCGCGGCACCGCCAGCGACATCACCGACGAGGTCGCGGCCCACGCGCACATCCAGCACCTGTCGCTGCACGACCCACTGACCGGCCTTGCCAACCGCAACAAGCTGGCGCGGCACCTGGAGCAGGCGCTGCTGCGCGGCAACGACTCGCCGCCGCTGACCTTGCTGCTGCTGGACCTGGACAACTTCAAGCCGATCAACGACTCCCTCGGCCACCCCGCAGGCGACGCGGTGTTGCAGGAAGTCGCCGCGCGCCTGCGCGACACCACCCGCGACGGTGACCTGGTGGCCCGCCTGGGCGGTGACGAGTTCGTCCTGGTGCTGGCGGGCATGGACAATCGCAGCGAAATCGACCGGCTGTGCCAGCGGCTGATCGACCTGTTGCAGCAACCCATCCCGTTCGAGGATCAGGCACTGCATGTCGGCGTCAGCATCGGCATCGCCCAGACCCGCACCCAGGGCTTCGACGCCGGCGAGCTGATCCGCTGCGCCGACATCGCCCTGTACCAGGCCAAGGCCGACGGCAAGAACACCTGGCGCTACTTCGCCGCCGAGATGAACCAGCAGATCCAGTATCGCCGCCAGCTGGAGAACGACCTGCGACGGGCCCTGCGCAACCACGAGTTCGTGCTTTATTACCAGCCCCGCTACCGCATGGGCGACCTGCGCATCGTCTCGGTCGAGGCCCTGCTGCGCTGGCAGCACCCCCAGGAAGGCCTGCTGGGCCCCGACACCTTCATCCCGCTGGCCGAACAGAGCGACCTGATCGTCACCCTCGGCCGCTGGGTGCTGCGCGAAGCCTGCCGCAGCGCCCACGATTGGCCCGAGCCGCTGCTGATCTCGGTCAACCTGTCGCCGGCGCAGTTCCTGCGCAGCGACGTGGTGGCCGATGTGCGCGAAATACTCCTGGAAACCGGCTTCCCCGCCCAGCGCCTGGAGCTGGAAATCACCGAGAACGTGATGCTCAACGACATCGAAGGTGCGCTGGGCACCATGCTCTCGCTCAAGGAGTTGGGCGTGCGGCTGAACATGGACGATTTTGGCACCGGCTATTCCTCACTGGGCTACCTGCGCACCTATCCGTTCGACAGCATCAAGATCGACAAGCGCTTCATCGCCGGCCTGGGCAACGCCGGCAGCAGCGACCGCGCGGTGGTGCAGGCGATCATCAACCTCGGCGAGGCGATGGGGCTGACGGTGACGGCGGAAGGCGTGGAAACCGAGCAGCAGCTTCAGGCGCTGGCCAAGGACAGGTGCCATGAAGTGCAGGGGTTCTACCTGAGCAAGCCGGTGGAACGCGGGGAGTTCGAGCAGCTGTTGCAACAGAAGCCCGGGGTGTCCGCGCGGTCCTCGTGACGGGCGGCGCTTTTTCACAGCGGATCCACCTGCGTGGCCAGCACCCCGCACAACCAGTTCATGAACGCCTGCACCCGCCGCGGCACATGCCGTTGCCGGGCATACAGCAACGATACCGGCATCGGTGGTGCCTGCCAGGCCGGCAGCACGGTGACCAGCTCGCCCCGGGCGATGTGCTCCGCCGCGCCCACGGCAGGCACCTGGATCAGCCCCAATCCGGCCAGGCAGGCTGCCGAATAGGCCTCGGCATTGTTCACCGTGACCACCCCGCCCATGGCCTGGAAACGCACCTGCCCACCATGCTGGTATTCGAAGCCGGCACTGCGCGCGCCCAGGGTGCGCACGTAGTGCACCAGCCGGTGGCTGCCGAGGTCTTCCAGGCACTGCGGCACGCCATGACGCGCCAGGTACGCGGGGCTGGCGCAGTTACGCATGCTCAACCGGCCGACCGGCCGCGCCACCACGTCCAGGTCGCTCAACGCGCCAATGCGCATGACACAGTCAAAACCTTCGCGCAGCAGGTCGACCTGGCGATCGGTGCAGCTGATTTCCACCTCCAGCCGAGGGAAGCGCTCGAGAAACTGCGGCAACGCCGGGATGATCACGCGCCGGGCCATCATGGTCGGCATGTCGACCCGCAGGCAGCCGGCCAGCTCGGCGTCGTCGGCGCGGAACAGGCTTTCGATCTCGTCCATGCCCGACAGCAGGTCCTTGCTGCGCTCATACAGCAACGCACCGTCCTGGGTAGCCTGCACGCGCCGCGTGGTGCGATTGAACAGGCGGGTGCCGAGCAACTGCTCCAGCGCCCTGACCTGCTCGGACACGGTCGAGCGCGGCAACCCCAGGCTGTCGGCTGCCAGGGTGAAACTGCTCACCTCGCTGACACGGACAAAGGTGCGCAGCAATTCCAGTTTGTTCATCGGCTCCTCACTGTTCGCTCCAGGCGAACAGTATTTCCGGTTTTCCTGGATTTAACAGCCATGTGCCGACCAATAACCTGTCCCTCGACAACCACCCACGAGGGACTTCGCCATGACCCGCAAGATCGCACTGATCACCGGCGCCAGCCGCGGCCTGGGCCGCAACGCCGCCGAGCACCTGGCCGCACGCGGCATCGATATCATCGGCACCTACCACAGCCAGGCCGACCAAGCCCGCGCCGTGGCCGGGCAACTGGAGCAGGCCGGGGCCAAGGCCGCCATGCTGCAACTCGATGTCAGCGACAGCAGCAGTTTCGCCAGCTTTGCCCAGCGCCTGGGGCAGACGCTGCAACAGCACTTTGGCCGCGAGCGCTTCGACTTCCTGGTGAACAATGCCGGCATCGGCCTCCATGCACCTTTCAGTGACACCAGCGAGGCGCAGTTCGACCAACTGGTGAACATCCAGCTCAAGGGGCCGTTCTTCCTCACCCAGCAGATGCTGCCTTTGCTGGTCGATGGCGGGCGCATCGTCAACATCTCGTCCGGGTTGGCGCGCTTCTCACTGCCGGGGTATGCCGCCTACGCAGCGATGAAGGGGGCGATGGAGGTGCTCACCCGCTACCAGGCCAAGGAACTGGGGGCACGCGGGATACGGGTGAACATCCTGGCGCCGGGAGCGATCGAGACGGACTTCGGCGGCGGCGCGGTGCGTGACAACCGCCAGCTCAATGACTTCGTCGCCAGCAACACCGCGCTGGGGCGGGCCGGGTTGCCGGACGACATCGGCGCGGCGATCGCGCTGCTGCTGGACGAGGGCAATGGCTGGATTACCGGGCAGCGCCTGGAGGTGTCTGGCGGGATGTTTCTTTGAGGTCGGGATTTTGGGGCTGCTTTGCAGCCCTTTCGCGACACACGGCCGCTCCTACAAGGGATCGCATACCCCTGTAGGAGCGGCCTTGTGTCGCGAATGGGCCGCAAAGCGGCCCCCGACGGTCATTGTTCGTCCTCATGCACCTGCACGCTGGCGGTCATCCCCGCGCTCAGGTTCATGCCTTCGGGAATCTGGTCCAGCTTGATCCGCACCGGAATCCGCTGTGCCAGCCGTACCCAGTTGAAAGTCGGCTCCACCACTGGCAGCAGTTGCCCGTCCGGGTTGCTGTTGCTGTCGGTGATGCCGCGGCTGATGCTTTCCACATGCCCCTGCATCGCCTCGCCCGCCCCCATCAGCCAGACCTTCACCGAATCACCCACACGAATGCGCGGCAGCTTGGTCTCCTCGAAATAGGCCTGGATATAGAACGTCGAGTCGTCCACCAGCGCCATCACCGACTGGCCGGTGTTCACATAGTTGCCCTGGGCCAGGCGCAGGTTGGTGATGTGGCCGCTGCGCGGTGCGCGCACTTCGCTGCGCGCCAGGTTGATCTTCGCCACCTGCAGCTGGGCCTCGGCCTCGTGCAGGTCGCCGCGGGCGATGGCGGCGTTGATCTGGGCGTTCTCGCGCAGCTCGGCGCTGATCGCCTCCGGCCCCAGGGCCGTGCGCCGCGCCGCTTCACGCTCGCGCAGGTGCAGTTGCTGGGCACGGGTTTCGGCCACCGCGCTGGCCTGGTCGAAGGCGGCCTGGAAGCGTTCGCGGTCGATGCTCATCAACAAGTCACCGGCCTTGACCGGCTGGTTGTCCTGCACCTTGAGCTCGCGCACCCAGCCGGATACGTCCGGCGCGATCACCACCACATCGGCGCGCACCCGCGCGTCGCGCGTCCAGGGCGTCAGCATGTAGTACTGCCACAGCTTGAAACCGGCCACGACGGCAATGGCGACCACGCACAGGGTCACCAGGGTACGTACGACAGCACGCATCGAATCACTCCTTACAAAGGGCCCAGCAGGCTGGCCACCAGGTACAGCACACAGACGAACAGCGCCGTGTCGAACAGCGCCTCATGCCAGATCCAGCGCCCCAGCGGCGTGGCCTGCACCAGCAGGCGCAGCACGCCGGTGAGCGCCAGTGCCATCAGCACATAGATCAGAAACGGGCTGAGCAGCACGCCGCCCAGCGCCCATTCACGCAACCCCATGGGCATCCTCCTGGGCACGGCACCATTTGCCCCAACTCTTCTGCAACTGCAGCACCGCGCCTTCGGCCAGGCGCAGCGGGTCGCTGGCCGGCTGGCGTTGCAGGGCTGCCATGAACTGCTCACTGGCCGCATCCAGGCGCTGCTCGCGCCCCGCCGCCGGGCCTTTGGCCAACACGTCCTGCACCTGCCGCAGGTACTCGCGCTCGGCCTCCCCCAGCGGTGCCTGGGCCACAGCCAGGCACATGCGCAGGTGCACCAGCTCGTCGCCGATGTCCAGGCTGTGCAGGCCATCGTCCCAGCGCTTGCGTTCGGTGGCCGGCAGCTCGCCGGCATGCCGCGCCAACTGCATCAGGCGGTCGGCCATGCGCCCGCCGAACCAGGTGTCGGCGCCGCGCAGGTCGCGCCGGGTCAGGCGCACCAGGTCATCCATGGTCGCCGCGCGCAGGCGCCGGCCGAGCCAGGCCGGGTGGCGGAACACCAGCAGGCGGAACGCCAGCACCGCCGCACCCACGCCCATGAGCATGGCCAGGGCGCTGTTGAGCAGGGTGGCGACGCCGAAGGTCATGTGGTTGAGCGGCGCCACCAGCACGATGAAATGCAGGCAGTAGGAAGTGGCAGTGGCCCCGGTGCGCGGATGGGCCATGCCCAGGGCGCCGAGGAACAGCGGCACGCCCATGCCCAGGCAGAGCAAGGCGAAACTGCTCCATTGCGGCAGGATGATCTGCCCGACCAGAAACGCCGCCGGGATCGCCAGGAAGATCCCGCGAAGGAAGCTCAGGCCGATCTGCGCGCCGTTCTCGCGGCTGGCGAACAGGCTGCAGACGACGCAGGTCAGCACCAGGCCGCCGGGCGCCGAGGGCCAGGCGGTGGCCAGCCAGAAGCTGCTCATCACCAGGAACGCCAAGGCACTGCGCGACCCGAACAGCAGCGCCAGCGACCAGTCGCGGTGCACGGCCAGGCCCTGGGCGACGTCCTTGGGCGCCCTGCCCGCCTCGACCTGCTCCAGGGCCTGGGTGGCGGCCATGGCGTAGTCCAGCAGCAACGTCATGCGCGCCAGGCAGAAGTGCTCGGCGGAGCTGATCTGTTCGTCGTGGGCAGCGTCCCAGATACGCTGGCGCAGCACCAGCAGGTTCGGCTGGTCGGGCGTGGCCAGCTGGGCGCGCACGTCTTCCAGCCAAGGGGCTATGCGCAGCGCCTGCTGTTCGTCGAGCTGGCGCCATTGCCGGCGCACCGAACGCGAGATACGCAGCAGCACCATCAGCTTCTGGCTCAACCCACGGATCGCCCGGGCCCGCTGACGCCCACGCGGGCCCTCGAACCAGGCATGCTCGCGCTGGGTATCGATGGCGACGATACGCCCCAGGCTGTCGAGCAGGCCTTTGCGCGCTTCGTCCTCGCCGCCCAGCATGGCGCTGGCTGCCTGCAGGCCGTTGTGCCAGGCCTGGCGCGCCTGACCGGCGAGTTGCTGCTCGACGCGCATGGGCCAGACCAGAGCGCTGGTGGCGGTGGCGCAGCAGATGCCCAGGCAGATTTCGCTGCAGCGCGCCACGGCCTGGTCGAACACGTTCAGCGGGTGGTCGATCGACGGCAAGGCGATGATCGCGGCGGTGTAGCCGGCCAGCACGAAGGCATAGGCCCAGGCGCTGCGCAGTTGCGTCGAGGCCGCGGTGCACAGGGCCAGCCACAGCGCCAGGGCGATCAGGAACAACCAGGGCGTCTGGGCGAACAGGCCGATGAACACCACCGACATGAAGGTGCCGACCAGGGTCCCGGCCAACCGTGCCAGGCCTTTCTGCACCACCATGCCCGACAGTGGCTGGGCGACGATGAAGGCGGTCATCAGGGCCCACGACGGCTGCTCCAGCCCCCAGCGCATGGCCAGCCACAACGCCAGGCCGCCACCGAGCACGGTCTTGAAGGCGAACTTGAGGGCGAGGCTGCTGGGTGCGAACAGGGCCTGGAGGGTGATGGGCACGAATCGGACCTTGCGGGGGATGGTCAGTTAAACGATAGACAATGACGACAAGGATAATGCGGGAATGAATAATTAGCTAGCTAATCATCTTTATAATCCTGTGCCGCCCTCTTCGCGGGTGAACCCGCTCCCACAGGGATCTCACAGGTTTCGAGCGCTGCGCAATACCTGTGAGAGCGGGTTCACCCGCGAAGACGTCAGCACAGCCCCTGCAAAACCAGCAGGCAAAAAAATAGGCGACCGAAGTCGCCCTAAATGCCTTGCGTGCTCGTGTACCTGGCAGGTCAGCGCGGCTTGCGCTTGTGCGCGTCCTTCCAGATGAAAATGCCCAGACCGGCAAAGAAGGCGAACATCAACCCGACCGTTACCACACCCGCGATAACCACATTGTCGAAGAACATGTCGGCCTCCCGATTCGCTTGCCGTTGTCCGATGGATGCAAGGTAACGAATACGAGGGCGCAAAGAATTGATCAGGATCAATGGTGCCCGAGACCGGGCACGCGAGGCGGGCGCAGCGTTGACCTGCGTCAGGTTTCAGCGCTTCTTGGGCTTGCCCTTGGGCTTCTTTTTCTTCGCCGCGCTCAGCGGCATGGCCTGCTCGAACGCCTGACGCACTTCGTTCAGGCGCTTTTCCTTGAGGTCGTGGATGCGCTTGGCGCGCTCGGCATCGAAGTCGATGAGGTTGTCTTGACTCATGGGTGGGCTCGACGATCAACAGAGACCTGCATGATGAAGCCAGGCGCCGGCCGTGACCAGCCCCGCGTCAGACTTCGATATCGACCAGCAGCCCCTGGCGCGGGTGCTCGCCCATCAACGGCGCCACCGGCACGGTGTTGTCGGCGTTGACTTCGTCGCCCGGCACCGCGCTGTAGCGCTCGGCGTCGCCCTTGTTGTTGCGCCGCTGCTGCTGGCGGCGCTGCTCCTCGCGCAGCAGCAGGGCCTGCTCCTGCGGATCACGCTGGTGCTTGAGGTCGATGGCGCTTTCGTTGGACGAAGGCTGCACGGGCACCACCGGCTTGATGTCGGGGGCCTGCTTGACCGGGTCCTGCTGCGAGGTCACGGGGGCGGCACTGAGCGGAATGATCGGCGGCAACATGGAAATTCTCCTGTGCCCACTGTATCGGCCATCCTTTAGCCGGCTTGAGGGTTGAAAAGGTGCCGCTGGTCCCAGCCGCACCCTGCCAGGTTGGACAACGGTTATTCGCTGTCGTCTTCCGGGTCGTCGTCGGGCGGCGGGCTGGTTTCGCTCCAGGGCCGTTTGTAGACCTGCTGCCAGACCGCTTCCATATGCTCGCGCAGCACGGCCGGCGCGCTCTTCAGCGAGGCGCTGTCTTCGCGATCGCCGCCGATCGGCTGTTCGCCGGCCGGGGTGATCAGCGAGTGACCGGTGATGGTGTAGCTGGCCTGCCCCTGGCGCATCTCGATGGCGATGTCGTGCGGGTCGATGCCGCCACCGCAGAAGGCATGGCTGGCCACGGTCACTTCGGCGATACCGTCCTTGTCCAGGTCGCTGACATCGCTGACATCGCCATAGAAATCGACATCCAGGTCCAGGCCCGGGCAGGTGGTTTCCTGCTCGATCTGCCAGCGCGGCTTGAACGCGTCGCTGGCGGCGGCGCGGCCGTACAGGGTGGCCTTGAGCACCACCTTGTCGACTTCCTGCTCGGATTCGGCATCCACCGCCTGGCCGTCGCTGCGGCTGAGCACCAGCAGCCCTTCGCCATCGCGGTCGTGGAAGTGCACGCTCTTGAGCGGCGTCTGCACGCCCAGGACTTCGAGCTGCTCGACCGGGATCGGCGGCAGGGTTTCAAAATTTTTCTGCTCGCAGGCGGCCAGCAGCACGAGGCTGCCCATGGCCAGGGAAGCGTTCAACCAGCGGTGCTTGAGCGGCATATCGGTGCGTAGCCCTCGTCGACCAGACGGTAATCTGCGATGAAACAGCTAGACTGATGGACTTCTGGTCTATGGTCCGTCCGGCCTATCCGTTAACATAGCCGGCTTTTTCATCGCGGGAGTTCAGGCAGTATGGCGCAGCAGTATCAACCGGGGCAACGCTGGATCAGCGACAGCGAAGCGGAGCTCGGCCTGGGGACCATCCTGGCGCAGGATGGCCGCCTGTTGACCGTGCTCTACCCGGCCACTGGCGACACCCGTCAGTATTCCCTGCGCAATGCGCCGCTGACCCGCGTGCGTTTCTCGCCAGGTGACCAGATCACCCATTTCGAAGGCTGGAAGCTGACCGTGCGCGAGGTCGAGGACATCGACGGGCTGATGGTCTACCACGGCCTCGACGGCCAGAACCAGGCGCGCACCCTGCCGGAAACCCAGCTGTCGAACTTCATCCAGTTCCGCCTGGCCAGCGACCGCCTGTTCGCCGGGCAGATCGACCCGTTGTCGTGGTTCAGCCTGCGCTACAACACCCTGCACCACACCAGCAAGCAGATGCAGTCGGCGCTGTGGGGCCTGGGCGGCTGCCGCGCGCAACCGATCGCCCACCAGTTGCACATCGCTCGCGAAGTGGCCGACCGCAGCGCACCGCGGGTACTGCTGGCCGACGAAGTGGGCCTGGGCAAGACCATCGAAGCCGGCCTGGTGATCCACCGCCAGCTGCTGTCGGGGCGCGCCAGCCGCGTGCTGATCCTGGTTCCGGAAAACCTCCAGCACCAGTGGCTGGTGGAAATGCGCCGGCGCTTCAACCTGCAGGTCGCGCTGTTCGACGCCGAACGCTTCATCGAAAGCGACGCCAGCAACCCGTTCGAGGACGCGCAGCTGGCGCTGGTCGCCCTGGAGTGGCTGGTCGACGACGAAAAGGCCCAGGACGCGCTGTTCGCCGCCGGCTGGGACCTGATGGTGGTCGACGAAGCCCACCACCTGGTCTGGCACGAAGAACAGGCCAGCGCCGAATACAGCCTGGTCGAGCAACTGGCCCAGGTCATCCCGGGTGTGCTGCTGCTCACCGCTACCCCCGAACAGCTCGGCCAGGACAGCCACTTCGCCCGCCTGCGCCTGCTCGACCCCAACCGTTTCCACGACCTGGCCGCCTTCCGCGCCGAGAGCGAGCACTATCGCCCGGTGGCCGAAGCGGTGCAGGAACTGCTCGACGAAGGCCGCCTGTCGCCCAAGGCCCACGCCACCATCCAGGGCTTCCTCGGTGCCGAGGGTGAAGCGCTGCTGGCCGCGGTCAACGACGGCGACACCCAGGCCAGCGCCCGCCTGATCCGCGAGCTGCTCGACCGCCACGGTACCGGCCGCGTGCTGTTCCGCAACACCCGCGCCGCCGTGCAGGGCTTCCCCGAGCGCCAGCTGCACCCCTACCCGCTGGCCAACCCTGAGCAATACCAGGACCTGCCCGCCGGCGAGCGCGCCGAGCTGTACCCGGAAGTCGCCTTCCAGGCCCAGGGCGAGGTCAGCGACGACGAACGCTGGTGGCGCTTCGACCCGCGTGTCGACTGGCTGATCGACACCCTGAAGATGCTCAAGCGCACCAAGGTTCTGGTGATCTGCGCCCATGCCGAAACCGCCATGGACCTCGAAGACGCCCTGCGCGTGCGCTCCGGCATCCCGGCCACGGTTTTCCACGAAGGCATGAGCATCCTCGAGCGCGACCGCGCCGCGGCCTACTTCGCCGACGAGGAATTCGGCGCCCAGGTGCTGATCTGCTCGGAAATCGGCAGTGAAGGCCGCAACTTCCAGTTCGCCCATCACCTGGTGATGTTCGACCTGCCGGCCCACCCGGACCTGCTCGAACAGCGCATCGGCCGCCTCGACCGGATCGGCCAGAAGCACACCATCGAACTGCACATCCCGTACCTGCAGGACAGCCCGCAGGAGCGCCTGTTCCAGTGGTACCACGACGGCCTCAACGCCTTCCTCAATACCTGCCCGACCGGCAACGCCCTGCAGCACCAGTTCGGCCCGCGCCTGCTGCCGATGCTCGAAGACGGCGAAGCCAAGGCCTGGAGCGCGCTGGTGGCCGAGGCCCGTGGCGAACGCGAACGCCTGGAGGCCGAGCTGCACAGCGGCCGTGACCGCCTGCTGGAGCTCAACTCCGGCGGTGCCGGCGAAGGCCAGGCGCTGGTCGAGGACATCCTCGAGCAGGACGACCAGTTCGCCTTGCCGATCTACATGGAAACCCTGTTCGACGCCTTCGGCATCGACAGCGAGGACCACTCGGAAAACGCCCTGATCCTCAAGCCGAGCGAGAAGATGCTCGACGCCAGCTTCCCGCTGGGCGACGACGAGGGCGTGACCATCACCTACGACCGCGCCCAGGCGCTGTCGCGTGAAGACATGCAGTTCCTGACCTGGGAGCACCCGATGGTGCAGGGCGGCATGGACCTGGTGCTGTCCGGCTCGATGGGCAACACCGCCGTCGCGCTGATCAAGAACAAGGCCCTGAAACCCGGCACCGTACTGCTCGAACTGTTGTTCGTCAGCGAAGTGGTGGCACCGCGCAGCCTGCAACTGGGCCGCTACCTGCCACCGGCTGCGTTGCGCTGCCTGCTCGATGCCAATGGCAACGACCTGGCCTCGCGGGTGGCCTTCGAGACCCTCAACGACCAGCTCGAAAGCGTGCCACGGGCCAGCGCCAACAAGTTCGTCCAGGCCCAGCGCGATGTGCTGGCCCAGCGTATCAGCGGCGGCGAGGCGAAGGTCATGCCGACCCACGTCGAGCGCGTGGCCGAAGCCCAGCGCCGCCTGACCGCCGAGGCGGATGAAGAACTGGCGCGCCTGACCGCCTTGCAGGCCGTCAACCCAAGCGTGCGTGACAGCGAGATCGACGCCCTGCGCAAGCAGCGTGAAGACGGGCTGGCGATGCTGGACAAGGCCGCGTTGCGCCTGGAGGCGATTCGCGTGCTGGTCGCGGGCTGATCCAGGCGTTGAATGGCTGGGGGCGCTTTGCGCCCCTTTCGCGACACAAGGCCGCTCCTACAGGAAATCGCAGTTCCCTGTAGGAGCGGCCTTGTGTCGCGAAAGGGCCGCAAAGCGGCCCCCCGCTACATATGCCACCTGGCTATCAATGTCATAACCAAATCATTACACCCAAAGTGCCATTATTCAGGAAGGTTTAAACAGGCGTTCCTATACTGCCCTTCGACAGTCTCCAACGGGCGTGATCGGAGACGAGTGCAAACTCGAGCAAAGGGCTAGCAATGGAATGGCTGGGACTGCAACTGTTCGCGCAACTGCCGATCAACGGGCGCATCGTCATCGACTGCCGTCATGAGCCCCTGCTGATCCTGATCGCCTTCGCCGTGGCCAGCGCCGCCTGCTTCGCCACCCTCGACATGGCCGAACGCCAATCACACGCCGAACACCCCACCGCACAGCGGCAATGGCGCGTGCTCGGTGCCTGCTGCCTGGCCGGTGGCATCTGGGCCATGCACTTCATCAGCATGCTGGCGTTCCAGGCGCCCCTGGAAGTGCACTACGACGTCTCGCTGACCGGCCTGTCGCTGCTGATCGCGCTGGTGGTGGCCTGGCTGGCGATGAACAGCCTCGACCGCATCGAAATGCTCCCCCACCACTACCTGCAGAGCGCGTTGCTGATCGGCCTGGGCATCGTCCTCATGCACTTCGTCGGCATGGCCGCGCTGCAGACCGGGGCCCGCCAGTACTACCAGACCAACCTGCTGCTCGCCAGCGCCGCCATCGCTCTGCTCACCAGCCTCGCCGCGCTGCTGCTGGCGCGCTACTTCCGCAACGGCAGCGGCACCCGCCACCAGGCCATGAAGTACGGCGCCAGCCTGTTGATGGCCGGTGGCATCGTCGCCACCCATTTCACCGCCATGGCCGCCATGACCCTGGTGATACCCTCCGACACCGCCCTGCGCCTGCCGTCAGGCGACAACAGCCTGCAACTGGGCCTGACCGTGGCCGTCATCACCCTGCTGATCAGCGGCAGCAGCATCAGCGCCGCGCTGGCCGACAAGAAGCTGCAGAGCAAGGAGGACGACCTGCGCCGCTACGGCCTGCTGCTGAGCCAGCTCGACCAGGCCCGTGCCTCGCTGCAACAGGCCGCGCACTACGACGCCCTGACCAACCTGGTCAACCGCCGCGGCTTCAACCAGCTGTTCGCCGAGCGCCTGGCCGAGCAGCACGACGACCAGCAGCGCCTGGCGGTGATGTTCCTCGATGTCGACCATTTCAAGCGCATCAACGACAGCCTCGGCCACGACGCCGGTGACGAGCTGCTCAAGGTCATCGCCAGCCACATCAAGGCCGCCACCCGCAGCCAGGACCTGGTCGCACGCTTCGGCGGCGACGAATTCTGCGTGGTCACCAGCCTGCACAGCACCGACGAGGCCCGCCACCTGGCCCAGCGCATCATGCAGCGGATGAAGGAGCCCATCGACCTGGGTGGCCGGCGCATGGTGATGACCACCAGCATCGGCATCAGCCTGTTCCCTGACGACGGGCAGACCGCCGAAGAACTGCTCAAGCACGCCGACCTGGCGCTGTACCAATCCAAGGGCAGCGGGCGCAACAGCCTGCACTTCTTCAACAACAGCCTGAAAAGCCGCGCCAGCCTGGAGCTGCAGCTCGAAGAAGAGTTGCGCATCGCCCTGCTCGAAGAACGCGGGCTGCGCGTGCACTATCAGCCGATCTTCGACCTGCGCAGCGGCCACGTGGCCAAGCTCGAAGCGCTGGTGCGCTGGCAGCATCCGCAGCATGGCCTGCTCGGGCCCGACCGCTTCATCGGCATCGCCGAGGCCAATGGCCTGATCGTCGACCTCGACCTGTGGGTGCTGCGCCATGCCTGCGCAGACCTCGCCCAACTGCAGCGCAACGGCTTTACCGACCTCAAGGTCACGGTCAACTGCTCGGCCGTGACCCTGGGCCACGACAACCTGCCGGACGAAGTGGAAATGGCCCTGCGCGAGGCCGGTATCGCACCGCGCCACCTGGAGCTGGAGGTCACCGAGAATGCCCTGATGGGCGATATCCAGCACACGGTCTGCCTGCTCAAGCGCATCCGCAGCCAGGGCGTGGCGCTGTCGATCGACGACTTCGGCACCGGCTACTCGTCACTGTCCTACCTCAAGCGCCTGCCCCTGGACGTGCTGAAAATCGACCGCACCTTCCTGCAGGACGTTCCCGACAGCCTGCAGGACCGCGAAATCGTCCAGGCCATCATCGCCATGGCCCACACCCTGCACCTGCAAGTGGTCAGCGAGGGGGTGGAGACCGCAGAGCAGTATGAGTTCCTGGCAACCAACCACTGCGACTACGTCCAGGGCTACCTGCTCAGCCGCCCGGTGCCCCTGGCCGACCTGCGGCCGATCCTCGAACACCTGGACCGCCACGACACGTCGCTCAGCCCTTGCTACGGAACATCTGGACCAGGGTCGCCGGATCTTTTTGCAAATGCCCCTGGCTTCCATGCAGGCGCATCAACTGCGCGGCGAGGCCACTGAGCGGCGTCGCCGCGCCCTGCTCGCGGGACAGCTTGACCGCACCATCGAGGTCCTTGAGGAGCGTGCGCACGTGCCACTTGACCGGCTCGAAACGGCTTTCGGCCATCTGCGGCGCGAGGATCTGCAGCGGCCTGGAGTCGGCGAAGCCACCGGCCAGGGCCTCGGCGATCAGGCTGGCGTCGACCCCGGACTGCTCGGCCAGCGCCACCACTTCGGCGATCACCAGGGCATTGCAGGCGACGATCATCTGGTTGCAGGTCTTGGTCACCTGCCCTGCGCCCACCGCGCCCATGTGCGTGACCCGCTGGCCGAGCGTCAGCAGTACCGGCCGCGCACGCTGCAGATCGCCAGCCTCGCCGCCGACCATGATCGCCAGGGTGCCCGCCTCTGCCCCCGCCGTGCCGCCGGAAACCGGGGCATCCAGCCAGGCCATGCCGCACAGCGCCGCCAGTTCGGCAGCCATCTCGCGGGTGGCGGTCGCTTCCAGGCTGGACAGGTCGACCAGCAACTGGCCGCGGCGCCCGCCCTGGGCGATCCCCTGCTCACCGAACACCACCTCACGCACCACCGCCGTGTCGGCCAGGCACAACAGCAGCATGTCGCTGTCGGCGCACAGCTCGGCGGGGCTGGCGGCCAGCCGGGCCCCGGCAGCCACCAGTTCGGCGCACTTTTCCGGGCTGCGGTTCCAGACCGTCAGCGGGTAGCCGGCGGCGAGCAGGCGCCGGCACATCGGCAAGCCCATCAGGCCGATACCGGCAAATCCAAGCGAAGGTAGTGCTGTGCTCATGAATCACTCCTGACCGTTCAAAACTGTTCCACTGTTCAGGGGCCACGCTGAGCCCCATTACGCATCCCGTAAACTGTTACCGCCACGCCGAATTGTTACCGACCTCTACCGGCCTTGAGCGCCCTCAAGCACCAAATCGAGGCGGCTGAGCTTTTTTACGCACCAGAAAAGCGCAGCGTCATTCCGCCGCTTTGGCTTGAATCACGATGAACGGCGAAACCACCACCGCCCAGATCTCTGGGTCGCGGCTTTGCAGGTCGAGCGCCTGTTCGGCGGTCACCGGCCCGACAGTGCCATCACTGCGCCACTTTGCGAAGATTTCGCTGCGATTCTCGGCCATCGCCTCGGCAACCTCGATCAAGTCCAGTGCCGGGTCGACCCAAATCAGGTCACCCTTGGCCCAGAAACGCTCCAGGGCTTTCCATTCGATTGTCGCGGTCTCGCCGAGCAATTTGGCATAGAGGGTGCTTGTTTGATCAGTCATGGGTATGTCCGCACATTCGGCCAATGAAAAAAGGCCGGCATTTTTGCAGAAAAACCCGGTTTCAAATACGTAATTTGGTCGATTGGTCCCGGACACGTGGGGTGGGACCGCAGATGCAGGCACAGTGATGGCGCTTTTCTGTATCTTTGTTTCGACCAAGCGACACCTCCAGAATCAGGCACTTTTCACCCGCTTTTCAAGCGCGTGAACAGCGCTCTACACTGTACCGGTACAGTTCCGGGACATGTTCCGGGGGAAGGTGGGCATGCAGCATGGCGTGGCCATGCCGCAAATCCCGCCCGGTCTGTAGCCCTGGCCGCCAGGACTATAAGAATTACAACAGAATGAGTGGAGCACTATGATCAAGATTTCCAAGCTGTTCGCCGCAATGGTACTGGCCGGGGTAGCCAGCCATTCGTTTGCCGCCGACACCATCAAGATCGGCATCGCAGGTCCGAAGACCGGCCCGGTGACCCAGTACGGCGACATGCAGTTCATCGGCGCCAAGCAGGCCATCAAGGACATCAACGCCAAGGGTGGCGTGGATGGCAAGATGCTCGAAGCCAAGGAATACGACGACGCCTGCGACCCTAAACAGGCCGTGGCGGTCGCCAACAAAGTGGTCAACGACGGCGTCAAGTTCGTCATCGGCCACCTGTGCTCCAGCTCCACCCAGCCAGCGTCCGACATCTACGAAGACGAAGGCGTGATCATGATCACCCCGGCCGCCACCTCGCCGGAAATCACCGCCCGTGGCTACAAGCTGATCTTCCGCACCATCGGCCTGGACAGCGCCCAGGGCCCGGCTGCCGGCAACTACATCGCCGACCACGTCAAACCGAAGGTCGTGGCCGTCCTGCACGACAAGCAGCAGTACGGTGAAGGCATCGCCACCGCGGTCAAGCAGACCCTGGAGAAGAAAGGCACCAAGGTCGCCGTCTTCGAAGGCCTGAACGCCGGTGACAAGGACTTCTCCTCGATCATCCAGAAGCTCAAGCAGAACAATGTCGACTTCGTCTACTACGGCGGCTACCACCCGGAACTGGGCCTGATCCTGCGCCAAGCCCAGGAAAAAGGCCTGAAAGCCAAGTTCATGGGCCCGGAAGGCGTGGGTAACGACTCCATCTCGCAGATCGCCCAGAACGCCTCCGAAGGCCTGCTGGTCACCCTGCCCAAGTCGTTCGACGCCGACCCTGAGAACAAGGCCATCGTCGACGCCATCAAGGCCGACGGCAAGGACCCGAGCGGTCCGTTCGTGTTCCCGGCCTACTCGGCTGTCGAACTGATCGCCAAGGGCATCGAAGCGGCCAAGTCCGAAGACACCGACAAGGTGGCCGCGGCCATCCACGCGGGTTCCTTCAAGACCCCGACCGGCACCTTGTCGTACGACGAGAAAGGCGACCTGAAAGACTTCAAGTTCGTGGTCTACGAATGGCACTTCGGCAAGCCGAAGACCGAAGTCTCCCCTCAGTAACTGCGTGACTAATAGCTGACCGTAAAAAGCCCACTGTGCGAGCAGTGGGCTTTGTTTTACGAGGTTCATGGGCCCGATCCCCGCGATCCGGGGGCCGGCCCACCTGAAAATCTTAAAACCGTCACCCGCGGTTTCCTGGCCGTACCCCGGCCAGCGAAATGCAAATCAGGTTTTTAGGAGCGCTGTAATGCCTGAGATCTACCATTTCTTCCAACAACTGGTTAATGGATTGACCATCGGCAGCACCTACGCCTTGATCGCCATCGGCTACACCATGGTGTACGGCATCATCGGCATGATCAACTTCGCCCACGGCGAGGTGTACATGATCGGTTCCTACGTGGCCTTCATCGTCCTCGCGGGCCTGGCCATGATGGGCATCCACTCGTTGCCGATCCTGATGACCGTCGCCTTCGTCGCGACGATCTTCGTCACCAGCGCCTATGGCTACAGCATCGAACGGGTTGCCTACCGCCCACTGCGCAACAGCAACCGTCTGATCCCGCTGATTTCCGCCATCGGCATGTCGATCTTCCTGCAGAACACCGTCTTGCTGTCGCAGGACTCCAAGGACAAATCCATCCCCAACCTGATCCCCGGGAGCATCTCCTTCGGGCCGGGCGGCGCGGAAGAAGTCCTGATCAGCTACATGCAGATCCTGGTGTTCGTGGTCACCCTGGTGGCCATGACCTGCCTGACCCTGTTCATCTCCCGTTCCCGCCTGGGCCGCGCCTGCCGTGCCTGCGCCGAGGACATCAAGATGGCCAACCTGCTGGGCATCAACACCAACAACATCATCGCCCTGACCTTCGTCATCGGTGCCGCCCTGGCGGCGGTGGCGGCCGTGCTGCTGAGCATGCAGTACGGGGTGATCAACCCCAACGCCGGTTTCCTGGTGGGCCTGAAGGCCTTCACCGCGGCGGTGCTGGGCGGCATCGGCAGCATCCCGGGCGCCATGCTCGGCGGGCTGGTGCTGGGCGTGGCCGAAGCCTTCGGCGCCGATATCTTCGGCGACCAGTACAAGGACGTGGTGGCATTCGGCTTGTTGGTTCTTGTCCTGCTGTTCCGGCCGACCGGCATCCTCGGCCGCCCGGAGGTTGAAAAAGTATGAACAGAAATCTCAAACAGGCGTTCTTCAGCGCCTTGCTGGTCTGGGCCGTGGCCTTCCCGGTACTGGGCCTGAAACTGAGCATCGACGGCATCAGCCTGGTCGTGCACAGCCAAGGGTCATTCACCATCGGCATCATCGCCGTGTGTTCGGTGCTGATGTTCCTGCGCGTGCTGTTCGACAAGCAGTGGAGTTCGGTCATGGGCCGCAGTTCGGATCGCAAGCTGATCCCGCCGGCCGTGAGCAACTACCTGACCCTGCCGAAAACCCAGCGCTACGTGATCATCGGCCTGATCGTCGCGGCCCTGGTGTGGCCGTTCTTCGGTTCGCGCGGGGCGGTCGACATCGCCACGCTGATCCTGATCTACGTGCTGCTGGGCCTGGGCCTGAACATCGTGGTCGGCCTCGCCGGCCTGCTGGACCTCGGCTACGTCGGCTTCTACGCCGTCGGCGCCTACAGCTACGCGATGCTCTCGCACTACCTGGGCTGGAGCTTCTGGGTCTGCCTGCCGATCGCCGGCCTGATGGCCGCCACCTTCGGCTTCCTGCTCGGCTTCCCGGTGCTGCGCCTGCGCGGTGACTACCTGGCGATCGTGACCCTCGGCTTCGGCGAGATCATCCGCCTGTTCCTGCGCAACCTCACCGACTGGACCGGCGGCCCCAACGGCATCAGCAACATCCCCAAGCCGGAGTTCTTCGGCCTGACCTTCGAGCGCAGGGCCGCCGAGGGGATGCAGACCTTCCACGAGTTCTTCGGGCTGCAATACAACTCGATCAACAAGGTCATCTTCCTCTACCTGGTGGCTCTGTTGCTGGCCCTGCTGGCGCTGTTCGTCATCAACCGCCTGCTGCGCATGCCGATCGGGCGTGCCTGGGAAGCGCTGCGCGAAGACGAGATCGCCTGCCGCGCGCTGGGCCTGAACCCCACCGTGATCAAGCTTTCGGCGTTCACCCTGGGTGCCTGCTTCGCCGGTTTCGCCGGCAGCTTCTTCGCTGCGCGCCAGGGCCTGGTGACGCCGGAGTCGTTCACCTTCATCGAGTCGGCGATCATCCTCGCCATCGTCGTGCTCGGCGGCATGGGCTCACAACTGGGCGTGATTCTCGCGGCCATCGTGATGATCCTGCTGCCCGAGCTGATGCGTGAGTTCAGCGAATACCGGATGCTGATGTTCGGTGCGCTGATGGTGTTGATGATGATCTGGCGTCCGCAGGGCCTGCTGCCCATGCAACGCCCCCATATGGAGCTGCATCGATGAGCCGTGAAATTCTGCAAGTCAGCGGCCTGAGCATGCGCTTCGGCGGCTTGTTGGCGGTCAACGGCGTGGGACTGACCGTCAAGGAAAAACAGGTGGTGGCGCTGATCGGCCCGAACGGCGCCGGCAAGACCACCGTGTTCAACTGCCTGACCGGCTTCTACAAGCCCAGCGGCGGCACCATCCTGCTCGACGGCCAGCCGATCCAGGGCCTGGCCGGCCACCAGATCGCCCGCAAGGGCGTGGTGCGGACCTTCCAGAACGTGCGCCTGTTCAAGGAGATGACCGCGCTGGAAAACCTGCTGATCGCCCAGCACCGCCACCTCAACACCAACTTCTTCGCCGGCCTGTTCAAGACCCCGAGCTTCCGCCGCAGCGAGAAGGAGGCCATGGAGCGCGCCCAGTACTGGCTGGATAAGGTCAACCTGACCGAGTTCGCCAACCGTACCGCCGGCACCCTGGCCTACGGCCAGCAGCGCCGCCTGGAAATCGCCCGCTGCATGATGACCCAGCCACGCATCATCATGCTCGACGAACCGGCCGCCGGCCTGAACCCGAAGGAAACCGAAGACCTCAAGGCACTGATCGCCTACCTGCGCGAGTCGCACAACGTCACCGTGCTGCTGATCGAGCACGACATGAAGCTGGTGATGAGCATTTCCGACCACATCGTCGTGATCAACCAGGGCACGCCCCTGGCCCACGGCACGCCGGAGGAGATCCGCGACAACCCTGACGTGATCAAAGCCTACCTGGGGGAAGCGTAAATGCTGAAGTTCGAGAACGTTTCCACCTTCTACGGCAAGATCCAGGCGCTGCACAGCGTCAACGTGGAGATCAACCAGGGCGAGATCGTCACCCTGATCGGTGCCAACGGCGCCGGCAAGTCGACCCTGCTGATGACCCTGTGCGGCTCGCCCCAGGCCCACAGCGGCAGCATCAAGTACCTGGGTGAAGAGCTGGTCGGCCAGCCCTCCTCGCACATCATGCGCAAGAGCATCGCGGTGGTGCCCGAAGGCCGCCGCGTGTTCGCCCGCCTGACCGTCGAGGAAAACCTGGCCATGGGCGGTTTCTTCACCGACAAGGGTGACTACCAGGAACAGCTGGACAAGGTCCTGCAACTGTTCCCGCGCCTGAAGGAACGCTACATCCAGCGCGGCGGCACCATGTCCGGCGGCGAGCAGCAGATGCTGGCCATCGGCCGGGCGCTGATGAGCAAGCCCAAGCTGTTGCTGCTCGACGAGCCATCGCTGGGGCTGGCGCCGATCATCATCCAGCAGATCTTCGACATCATCGAACAGCTGCGCCGCGATGGCGTGACGGTGTTCCTGGTGGAGCAGAACGCCAACCAGGCGCTGAAGATCGCCGACCGGGCCTACGTGCTGGAGAACGGCCGGGTGGTGATGCAGGGCACCGGGGAAGCGCTGCTGACCGACCCCAAGGTGCGCGACGCGTACCTCGGCGGTTGATCCGGAAAAAGGGCCTTCGGGCCCTTTTTTCTGTCTGTGAGAAATGAGCCGGCCTCTTCGCGGGTAAACCCGCTCCCACAGGTACAGCACAGATTTCAAAGCCTGCGCGATCCCTGTGGGAGCGGGTTCACCCGCGAAGAGGCCGGCACAGGTTTATCAAAGTCTTGTGATCCCCGCCGAGCCTGAGTAACGTGGCCAGCTCTTTGCCAAAGATCCCCCGGAGCCCGCCCCATGCGCCTCACCCCTACCCTGCTGCTCAGTGCCCTGCTGCCCCTGTTCGCCGGCTGCCAGTTGCTGGCCGAGCAACCCCGCGACCCGAACATCGGTACCACGCGCATGCAGGGCGAACTGAGCGCCAACGGTGGCCGCCTGCTGTTCAAGCCCTGCAGCGAGGCCCGCCGCTTCGTGATCAACGATGTCGCCGGCACGGGCATCCTGCAAGAATCCGCCAGCCTGGCCAAGGACGCCAACGCCAAGCTGTTCGCCGACGTCCGTGGCCGTCTCACCGGCGCCAAGCAGGCCGACAACGACGGCCAGCTGGAAGTCAGCCGCCTTTATCGTGTGGAGCGCTCCACCCAGGCCTGCGACGACCCCAATTTCAAGCAGCTGACCCTGCGCGCCAGCGGCCATGCGCCGGACTGGGACATCAAGGCCAGCGGCAAGGGCATGGTGCTCGAGCGCGCCGGCAAGGACCCGCTGCCCCTGCCGTTCCTCGAAGAAGAAGTGCCCGGCGGCGGCCTGACCTTGAGCAGCGAAGCCAACGGCGAGCATGTCGAGCTGTGGGTTGCCCCGCAACGCTGCGTGGATGGCGCAACCGGCGCGGTGCGCCACCTGCGCGCCGAACTGCGCATCGACGGCAAGACCCTGCAAGGCTGCGGCTACTACGGCGGCGCACGGGACAACTGATCGCCGGGCGCTTTTATCCTGCCAGTCGGGGCGGCTAACAGCTTATACTTGGCGGTTTGTGTAAAGCCGCCGGCCGCCCATGGCCGGGATACTGGACCCTGCCATGCTACGAATCACCGAACTGAAGCTGCCCCTGGACCATCCCGACGAAGCGCTGCGTGAAGCCATCGTCCAGCGCCTGGGCATCCGCGACGAGCAGCTGCTCAGCTTCAACCTGTTCAAGCGCAGCTACGATGCGCGCAAGAAGAACAGCGAACTGCTGTTCATCTACACCATCGACCTCGAAGCCAGCAACGAAGCCGAACTGCTGCACACGTTCGCCGACGACCGCAACATCGGCCCGGCACCGGACGTGACCTACAAGTTCGTCGGCCAGGCCCCGGCCGACCTGCCGCAACGCCCGATCGTGGTCGGCTTCGGCCCATGCGGCATCTTCGCCGGCCTGCTGCTCGCGCAGATGGGCTTCAAGCCGATCATTCTCGAGCGCGGCAAGGAAGTCCGCCAGCGCACCAAGGACACCTGGGGCCTGTGGCGTAAAAGCGTGCTCAACCCCGAGTCCAACGTGCAGTTCGGCGAAGGCGGCGCCGGCACCTTCTCCGACGGCAAGCTGTACAGCCAGATCAAGGACCCAAACCACCATGGCCGCAAGGTCCTGGAAGAGTTCGTCAAGGCCGGCGCGCCGGACGAGATCCTCTACATCAACAAGCCGCACATCGGCACCTTCCGCCTGACCGGCATGGTCGAGCAGATGCGCCAGGACATGATCGCCCTGGGCGCCGAAGTGCGCTTCCAGGAGAAGGTCACCGACCTGCTCTGCGAAGACGGCCAGCTGACCGGCGTGGTGCTGGAGAGCGGCGAGCAGCTGCACTCGCGCCATGTGGTCCTGGCCCTGGGCCACAGCGCCCGCGACACCTTCCGCATGCTCCACGCCAAGGGCGTGTACATGGAAGCCAAGCCGTTCTCGGTCGGTTTCCGCATCGAGCACCCGCAGACGCTGATCGACAAGGCACGCCTGGGCAAGTACGCCGGCCACCCGAAGCTGGGCGCGGCCGACTACAAGCTGGTTTACCACGCCAAGAACGGCCGTTCGGTGTACAGCTTCTGCATGTGCCCGGGCGGTACCGTGGTCGCGGCCACCAGCGAGCCAGGCCGGGTCGTGACCAACGGCATGAGCCAGTACTCGCGTAACGAGCGCAACGCCAACTCCGGCATCGTCGTCGGCATCGACCCCGAGCGCGACTACCCGGGCGGCCCGTTGGCCGGTATCGAGCTGCAGGAGCGCCTGGAAGCCCACGCCTACGTGATGGGCGGCAGCAACTACCAGGCCCCGGCGCAACTGGTCGGCGATTTCGTCGCCGGCAAGCCATCGACCGCCCTGGGCAGCGTCGAGCCGTCGTACAAGCCAGGGGTGACCCTGGGCGACCTGGCACCGAGCCTGCCGGACTTCGCCATCGAGGCGATCCGCGAAGCGTTGCCGGCGTTCGATCGGCAGATCAAGGGCTACAACCTGCACGACGCGGTGCTGACCGGGATCGAGACACGCACCTCGTCGCCGCTGCGCATCACCCGTGGCGAGGACTACCAGAGCCTGAACATGAAGGGGCTGTTCCCGGCGGGCGAAGGTGCGGGCTATGCCGGCGGGATTCTCTCGGCGGGCGTGGATGGCATCCGCATTGCCGAGGCCGTGGCCCGCGACATCCTCGGCCTTTGAGGCTACCGGCCTCTTCGCGGGTAACCCCGCTCCCACAGGTACTGCACAGTCTTCAAGGCTTGTGCGCCCCCTGTGGGAGCGGGTTTACCCGCGAAAGGTCCGGCACAGGAAACAAAAAACCCCGAACAGGCCTGGCCCGTTCGGGGTTTTCTTTGCAACGGCGATCAGTGCGAAACGCGGCTGGTGCCGTCAACGGTCATGATGCGCACGCGTTCACCGACGCGGAAGATTTCATTCTCCTGCACGGCCTGCACATAGGCGCGCATGCTGCCATCGTCTTCACGCACGGTGATTTCCACACCCTGGGTGCGAGTGATGCCTTCCTCGGCAGCCGAACCTGCCAGGCCACCGGCCACGGCACCGATCACCGCGGCGACGATGCTGCCACGGCCGCCGCCGACGGCGCTGCCGGCCACGCCACCGACGATGGCCCCAGCACCACCGCCGATCGGCGTCTTGGTGCCTTCGATCTTGACCGGACGCAGGGATTCGATGGTCCCCATGCGCACGGTCTGCACGCGACGGGCCTCATCACGGGAATAGCTGTCGCCGGTCAGGCTGGAGGCACAGCCACCCAGCAGCAGCGACAGGGTGGTGAACGTCGCCACCAGCAAAGCGGATTTACGCATGGGTACAATCTCCAGAAAACAGGTGTCCATTAGACGCTGCCCGCCGACGGCTGTCACGGCGCAGGCGTGAAAATTTGTTTCCATTCAGCCCCTGTACAGCCTCGAAGGACAGTAATGCGGGCTTTGCAGCTTCAGACCAAGGATAGCCACGGATTACTGCATCGTCGTGCCGAGAAGTTTGCCTGCTGCAAAATCAAGGGGCCGCAAAAGCGGCCCCAAGCGGTTACGGTGCAAGGCGCTCTCTGGCCCACTGCCCTTCTACCAGGCGGTAGTTGAGGCGGTCATGCAGGCGGCTGGCGCGTCCCTGCCAGAACTCGATGCGCTCGGGCAGCAAGCGGTAGCCACCCCAGTGCTCCGGGCAGTGCGGCGGGGTATCGGCGAAGCGCGCCTCGGTGGCCTTGACCAGGCCTTCGAGTTCCTCGCGCCCGGCAATCACCCGGCTCTGTGGCGACGCCCAGGCGCCCAGGCGGCTGCCCAGCGGGCGCACCTGGTAATAGGCGTCCGACTCTTCGGCCGTGACCTTTTCCACCCGCCCTTCGATCCGCACCTGACGCTCAAGCGCCGGCCAGAAGAAGGTCATCGCCGCGAACGGATTGGCCAGCAGCTGCTGCCCCTTGGCGCTGTCGTAGTTGGTGAAGAAGGTGAAGCCGCGGTCATCGAGCCCTTTGAGCAGCAGCACGCGACAATGCGGGCGGCCGTCACCATCGACGGTGGCCAGGGTCAGGGCGTTGGCCTCCACCGGTGCCTGCTCGGTCTTCACCGCATCGGCAAACCACTGGTGGAACAAGCCGAACGGCTCACCCGGGGCCTGGGCTTCGGCCAGGCCATCACGGGTGTAGTCGCGGCGCATATCGGCCAGGGATTGGGTCATGACTGCGTTTCCTTGACGATCAGTTGGTCTTCGCAGGGCTGTTGGCGGCTACTTTCTTGTCGGTGGCAGCGGCCTTCTTGGCGGCGGGCTTGGCCGGCGCAGCTTTCTTCTTGGCAACCGGCTTGGCGGCGGCCTTCTTGGCCGCAGGTTTGGCGGCGGCCTTGGCGGCTGGCTTCTTGGCTTCGACAGGCTTGGCGGCAGGCTTGGCGTCCTGAACCGCGACCATCGAAGCCGGGGCCGGGGCAGGCGCGGCCTTCTGGTACTTGGCCAGCAACGCGAGCATGGTGTTCTGCGGGGTCAGCAGCATCTCAACGCGGCGGTTCAAGGCACGGCCTTCGGCGCTGTCGTTGGCGGCGCGAGGCATTTCCGAGCCCATGCCCTTGAGCGACAGGCGGTCACGCTGCAGGCCACTGAGGCGGAAGATCGCCGATACCGAAGCGGCTCGTTCCAGGCTCAGCTTCTGGTTGGCGGCAGCGACGCCACTGGTGTCGGCATGGCCGAGTACCAGCACGGCAGTCTTCGAGTCGCCTTCGACGGCCTTGGCCACGCGGGTGATCGGGCCCAGGGTCATCGGCAGCAGCATGTTCGGGCGGTCCGGGTTGTACGAGCTGTCGACCGGGATGGTCACCACCAGCACGTTGTCACGGCGCTCCACCTCCAGCTTGCTGTCCTTGACCGCTTCACGCAGCTTCGGCTCGTACTGGTCCAGCCAGGCCTGGGTGGCCTTTTCGTCGATCTTCGGCACCACCGGCCCTTTGGCCCGCTTGTCTTCGCTGCCGAACGGCCACCACCAATGGCTGGCGCTCTCGGACTTGGCGTCGGCCTTAGCCACGTTCTCGGTCACAACTTCCTTCACTTC
This sequence comes from Pseudomonas sp. NPDC089401, assembly GCF_044749485.1. Lineage (NCBI taxonomy): Bacteria > Pseudomonadati > Pseudomonadota > Gammaproteobacteria > Pseudomonadales > Pseudomonadaceae > Pseudomonas > Pseudomonas sp. NPDC089401. The sequence continues at coordinate 30,080 of NZ_JBIVIA010000022.1, forward strand.
CTTGTCGGCGACCTGGTCCGAACCGAATGGCCACCAGCTGCTGCTGCCGTCCTTGGAGGCATCCTGGGAATGGCTGGCACAACCGGTCATGGCAGCCAGGCACAGGGCAAGAGCTAAGGTTTTGTGTGAAGACATCAGCGATACACCATGAAATAGAAAGATATTTTGCCTAGGCACTTCAGGCGTTGGCATTGAGGATAGTCAAAGGGGTGGGGTAATACCCGCATTAACCGATCAAAGGCAAGTGCCCAGCACACGGACCAGCTGCTGGGCTCTGGGGTCCATCAGCACGTAGGGGCCGAGGGTGTTGACCACGAAGCCGAAGGCGACATCGTGCTCCGGGTCGGCGAAACCGACCGAACCTCCGGCGCCTGGGTGCCCGAAGGCACGGGCGCCGAGGCCGAAGGTGGCGTTGGCGACGTCGGGCTGGTCGAGCATGCAACCCAGGCCGAAACGGGTCTGGGTCAGCAGGGTACGGTCCTGGCCCAGGCTGTGCTCACGGGTCAGCTCGTCGAGCAGTTCGGATTCCAGCAGGCTGCCGTCGAGCAGGCCGGCATAGAAGCCCGCCAGGCTGCGAGCGTTGCCGTGGCCATTGGCGGCCGGTTGCTGCATGCGCCGCCACTCGGGCTTGTTGGTGCTGGTGAGGATCGCCGGCGGGTTGGTGAAGGCGCGGGTCGACAATGCTTGCGGCTCACGCATGGTCACCTGTAGCAGGCGCTGGGCGGCGGCATCACCAGGGTTGCCTTTGCCGCGGGCGATATGGGCCACGCGGTGGAATTCCTCATCGGCCAGGCCGACATGGAAATCGAGCCCCAACGGGCGCGCGGTGCGGGCCACGATGGACTCGCCCGGGCCACGGCCATCGGCGCGACGGATCAACTCGCCAATCAACCAGCCATAGGTGATCGCGGCATAACCGTGTTCGCTGCCAGGCGTCCACCAGGGTGTTTCGGCGGCCAGGGCATCGACCATGGCCTGCCAGTCGTACAGCGCTTCGGCCGGCAGCAGGTCGCGCAGCGCCGGCAGGCCGGCACGATGGCTGAGCAACTGGCGCAGGGTGATGCCTTCTTTACCGGCCTGGGCGAACTCGGGCCAGTAGCGTGCCACCGGGGCATCCAGGGCCAGCTTGCCCTCGCCCACCAATTGCAGCGCAGTGACGGCGGTGAAGGTCTTGGTGCAGGAGAACAGGTTGGCGATGGTATCGCTGTGCCAGGCTTGCTGGCCGTCCTTGTCGGCACTGCCGGCCCACAGGTCGACGACGGTCTCGCCACCGACCTGGATGCACAGCGCGGCGCCGCGCTCCTGGGGATCGTCGAACAATGCCGCGAACGCTTCGCGTACCGCTTCGAACTTCAGCTCATAGTGACCCTGAATCTGCACCCGCTTCTCCGTACGACCTGGCTGACAAAGGCGTGCATTGTTTCAGTAGTTGGCGGTTTTGCAAACTGGGTATAGCCGGGTGGTAGCAAGGAAAAGTTCCCCAAGTGGAGGGATCTTGCGGCCTATTCGCGGGTGAACCCGCTCCCACAGGGACTGCGCTGCGCTCAAGGTTTGCTTTTTTCCAACTCGCTGCGTAGCTGACCAACGGCCTGCAGGTTGGCCTTGCGCACCGCCTCGACGAACCCCGGATACGCCACATCGGTGATCGCCACCAGCCCCAGGTGGCCATTCTCGCCATCGAGCAGACGCCCGCTGGCCGGCTGGTCGAGGTACTGGAACCAGTGCGCGCCGACGATCATCGGCTGTGCCAGCGCCGCCTTGAGGAAGTTGCCATAGGCCGGCCCGCGGTCCTCTTCGCGGGCCACTTCCAGCGGCCCCGGCCAGAACGGCCCGCGGTCACGGGAGCCGAACTGGAATTCGGAGACCAGTACCGGCTTGTCCAGCTCGGCCAGGCGGGCGAAGTCGTAGCCATCCTCAGGCTTGAGGGTATAGAAGTTGAAGCTCAGCACATCGCAGAACTCGGCGCAGGCCTTGACTGCTTCCGGCGTGCTCACGGCGTAGCGACCGCCCAGCAGCAGGTGATTGGGGGCGTGCCATTTCAGCGCATCGGAGATGGTCTTGAAGTAGGTCTCGGCGAACACCTGCTGGAAGTACTGGTAGTCGCGCTCGATTTCCGGGTGCTCGGGGTTGGGCAACGGCGCCTCGAAGCCCGGGTCTTCCATCAGCTCCCAGGCTTGCAGGTCGATGCCCCAGGCCTTGGACAGGCCTTGCTGGTTGCGGTACTTGTCGCGCAGCTGTTTGAGGAAGGCGCGCTTGGCCGGAACGTCGGTGGTCAGGCGCAGGGTGCCGTAGGCCAGCCCGTAGCGGGCCTTGGGGTCGTTGCCGGGGGCGGCCCAGGCCAGTTCGTTGTCGGCGAAGTAGCCGATCAGCCAGGGGTCGTCGCGGTGATCGCGCGCGGCGATGGCCACGGCCCGTTCGGTGGCCATGGCGAAACGCGGGTCGAACGGGTCGGGCATGCGGCCCCACCAGTCCATGCCGGTGCTGATGCTGGCGTAGTCACCGACGATCGACAGCGGCAGCGTGTACGGCATGCGCCTGGCCTGGCCCAGGGCCGAGTCGCTCCAGTTGCCGAGGGTATTGAAGCCCCAGGCCTGCAGGCGATCGAGCGCATGGGCCTGCCAGCGCTCGGCATCCAGCGCCGGCGCCGGACACTCGGCCGCGGCCTGCCCCTGCACCGCCGGCGGGCAGGGCGTGCCGTAGGTGCGCTGGAGGTTGGCGGCATAGAAGTCGAACCAGCGGCCCTGCTTGAAGCCGCGGCCTTGCGACGAGGTGTTGCCATCGTCGTTGTTGCCTTCGCCATAGAAGGCCTGCAGCGCATCGCCTTCGCCCGGCAGGCCCTTGAACATGCCTTCACGGCCGGCGACATAGGTACGCCCGCCATCATCGGCCACGGCGTTGACCCCGAGCGAGTAGAACGGATGGCCTTGCGGGGTCACCAGGTACCAGCGGCCATCACGCTTCTCGGTGCGGAAAAAACCCTTGGCGGCGAACGCCGGCCCGGCCACCAGGCCACCGTACTCGTCCAGTTGCAGCTTCTGGCGCTCGGCCAGCCAGCCCTTGAGCTGCTGTTGTTCGCGGCTGTCCGCGGCCCTGAGCTGTTCGTCGCCGGCAATCTTCTCGGGCCAGTGCCCTCGGGTCGACTGGCCGTATGTGTCGATCAGTTCGTGGTAGGCGGCCTGGTAGGCCTGATCGTCGTCCTGCAGGCCGACCTTCTCGATCAACAGGTTCTGCGCCACCTTGGGATTGGGGATGGTCAGGCTGACCGAGGCCACCTGCTTGAGGTCGACTTCACCGGCGCTGGCGGTCAGCAGCAGGCGCTGGCCTTCATGATTCCACGGCATCGGCGGGCCGGCCCGCATGCCTTGGCCCAGTGGCGAACGGGCCTTGAGCGGCACCATCACGGTCTGCGCCGGCCCGGCGGGCAGGTCGATGCGACTGGTCAGCGTGCGCCCGTCAGTGCCCTGTACCGTGACATCGACGGTCAACGCCCAGTCCTGGGCGCTCTGCATGCGCAACGTGAGGAATTGCCCGGTGGACCAGTCCCACGCCCCGGCTTGCGGGCTCAGGCGCAAGGTCGGCCGCTCCACCGGGTTGAACACCACCCGCCGCAACACCTCGCCCTCGGCCGTCTGCTCCGCGTTGTACTGCGGCATGCCGGTGCCTTCGGTCGCCACGTTGACGACCGAAGCCGGGCGCACGAAGCTGAACAGCGTCTGTTGCCCGGCCAGCAAGGGCGCACTGAACGACAGGGTGAAGATGACGGGCAGGATGCGGCGGATCATAGGGCTGGGGTTCTCCTTCCGGACCCTCATGAGCCCGCGACTGAGTGATGGACAACCGGCCGGCGCGTCATGCTCCGGCCGTCAGGAAATCTCCCGCCGGAAGGGCGGCAGCGCATTGAGAATAGCCTTGCCGTAGCGCTGCGTGACCAGGCGCCGGTCCAGCAAGGTGATGACGCCGCGATCCTGCTCGGTACGCAGCAGGCGACCGCAGGCCTGGATCAGTTTCAGCGAGGCGTCGGGTACGGCGATTTCCATGAACGGGTTGCCACCGCGGGCCTCGATCCACTCCGACAACGCCGCTTCGACCGGGTCGTCGGGCACGGAGAAAGGAATCTTGGCGATCACCACGTGCTCACAGTACGCACCTGGCAAGTCGACGCCTTCGGCAAAGCTGGCCAGGCCGAACAGCACGCTGTGCTGGCCATCGTCGACCCGCGCCTTGTGCTTGTTCAGGGTCTCCTGCTTGGACAGGTTGCCCTGGATCAGTACCAGCTTGCGCCAGTCGCGGTCGAGGCCGTCGAACACTTCCTGCATCTGCTTGCGTGAAGAGAACAGCACCAGCGCGCCACGGGCACCCTCGACGATGTTCGGCAGCTCGCGGATGATCGCCGCCGTGTGCGCCGCCGCATCACGTGGGTCGGCCTTGAGGTCGGGCACCCGCAGCAGGCCGGCATCGCCATGCACGAAGGGGCTGGGTACCACGCAGGTGACGGCGTCGCGCGGCAGGCCCGAGCGCATGCGGAAACGGTCGAACTTGCCCAGCGCGGTCAGCGTCGCCGAGGTCACCAGGGCACCGTGGGCCACGCTCCACAGGCTGCGCCGGAGCATCTCGGCGGCGAGGATGGGGCTGGCGTTGACTTCGATGTCGAACAGCGCACCGCTTTCGGCCAGGGTCAGCCAGCGGGCCATGGGCGGGCTGTCTTCCGGATCTTCGGCGGTGAACGCGGTCCATAGCTCCCAGTTGCCCTGGGCGCGGGTGACCAGGCTGCCGAACAGCGGGTACCACTCTTCGGCCTGGTGGCTGGCGATACCGATGTTGACCTCGCCGTCCATGCCTTCTTTGAGCAGGTCGGCCAGGCGGGTGAACAGATCGTTGAGGCGGGCGAAGCCCTTTTTCAGCTCGATGCCCACTTCGCGGATCTGCTCGGGGACCACGCCGCCTTCGAAGCGGTAACGCGGGCGCTCGCGGCCTTCGATGTCTTCGCTGGGGCGGAAGTCGGCCACCTGCTCGCACAGGGTGAACATGAACTGCTGCTGGGTGCGCACCTCGCGCGCCAGCTCCGGCACCTGCTCGATGTACTTGCCCAGGTCGCCCGGCAGCGGATGCTGGGCCAGCAGCTTGGTGAGGTTCTTGGCGGTCTGCTCCAGCCAGTCGGCAGTGGAACGCAGGCGCGAATAGTGGGCGAAGTGGCCAATCGCCTTGTCCGGCAGGTGGTGGCCTTCGTCGAACACGTACATCGTGTCGCGCGGGTCGGGCAGCACCGCACCGCCGCCCAGGGCCAGGTCGGCCAGGACCATGTCGTGGTTGGTGACGATCACGTCGACCTTGCCCATGCCTTCGCGGGCCTTGTAGAACACGCACTGCTGGAAGTTCGGGCAGTGGCGGCCGGTGCACTGGCTGTGGTCGGTGGTCAGGCGCGCCCAGTCCTGGTCCTCGACGGCCTCCGACCAACTGTCGCGGTCACCGTCCCAGCGGTTGCCGGCCAGCTTCTCGATCATGCTGTTGAACAGCTTCTGGCTGCGCTCGTCGACTTCGATATGGAAGCCCTCTTCCTCGAACAGCTGGGCGGTGGCCGACTGCGCGTGGCCCTCCTGCAACAGGATGTCGAGCTTGGACAGGCACAGGTAGCGGCCACGGCCCTTGGCCAGGGCGAAGCTGAAGTTCAGGCCGCTGTTGCGCATCAGGTCGGGCAGGTCCTTGAGGACGATCTGCTCCTGCAGGGCGACGGTCGCCGTGGCGATCACCAGACGCTTGCCGGCGGCCTTGGCGGCCGGGATCGCGGCCAGCGCATAGGCGACCGTCTTGCCGGTACCGGTACCCGCCTCCACCGCCACCACGGCGGGCTCGCCAGCGCGGCGACCTTCATCGTCGCAGGCGATGTCGCCAAGCACCTTGGCCACTTCGGCGATCATCAGGCGCTGGCCATAGCGTGGCTTGAGGCTCTTGGCTTCGAGAAAACGCGTGTAGGCGCCCTGGATGGTGGCTTTGAGTTCGTTGCTGATCATGGTCTGCAGGCGCCCGGAGGGCTGGATATATTTTCAGTGTTTCGCATGGGGCGGCTATCATACCCCGCTATTGCCCTTTGTGCCGCATGGAGATCCCGATGCTTGCCTTTGCCCTGCCCTACACCCTGCATGTCCTGGCCGCCCTGGTATGGGTCGGGGGCATGTTCTTCGCCTGGCTGGTGCTGCGCCCGGCAACGGTTGCAGCCCTGGAAGGGCCAGCCCGCCTGCGCCTATGGGTGGAAGTTTTCCGACGCTTCTTCGTCTGGGTCTGGCTGGCGGTGGCGATCTTGGCGATAAGTGGTATCGGCATGTTGCATGTGCGCTTCACCGGCTTCGAGACGGCGCCCAAGTATGTCCACGTGATGATCGGCGGCGGGGTCGCCATGTTTGCGCTGTTCCTGCGCATCCAGGCGTTGTTGCTGCCGGAGCTGAAGAAAGCGGTGCAGGCCGAGGACTGGCCGGCGGGGGCGGCGGTGCTGGGGCGGATCCGGCGGCTGGTGGGGGTCAACCTGCTGCTGGGACTGGTGGTGGTGGCTGTGGCCAGTTCGCGGGTGTTGATGTGAGGGGGCCGGCGAGCCATTTTTTGCGCCTGTGAGACCTGGCGCCGCTCGCGCGGCGCCTGACACTTACAATCGCTGCAGAATCAACTGCCCGTCAGCCCCAGCCAACCCAGGCTGCCCTGCCTGCCCCGACCGCCCATTGGCCCCGGGATCGGTCCTGTAGACCAGGCACCCCTTGCTCGCCCCGCCTTTACCCGCCTTGCCAGGCGCACCGGCCTTGCCCGGCGCGCCGCCATCCAGGCGCACCGCGATATGCTCCTGCGGGAAGTTCTGCGGCACGCTGAGGCGAATCCGCCCCCCCGGCGCACCATCATGGCCGTTGCCGCCGTCATCGCCATTGGCACCACGACTCGCCTGCCCCCAGGTACAGCCACCGGCCTGACCGTTGGCACCATCGAGCCCGACATAGCCCGGTGCTCCCGCACCACCTCGGGCATCGATCGCCAGGCGCTCGGCATCAACCTCGGCGAACCTGAGTTCCAGGCTACGGCCTGAGCGGGCAGGCCGTTGGTAGGTCCCAGGTGCACCGGGTGCACTGAATTCACTGCCGTCGCCCAGCAAGGCATTGCCCGCGTCGATCCGCAGGGGCACTTCGGACGGCGCAATGGCGATGCGCGCGTCGCGGCCCAGTTCCAGGTGGTCGATCTTCAGCTCGGTCAGCGTGGCCGGCAACAGCAAGGTCGCCGAGTCTGCCACGCGCAGCTGCTCCAGGTGCACGCTGGCCGACTTGTTGGGCAGACGCAGCATGGAATGGGCAGGCACTTCCAGGCTCTGGGCCTGGGCCATCGGCGCGGCCAGGGCCGCCAGCAACATCAAATTACGCATGGCGAGACGCCTCCTGGTAACGGGGGATGGACATGACATGGAAAATACCGGTGAGCAGAATCTGCAGGCGGTCGAACCAGCGGTGGCTGCGCCCGCGCAGGCTGGCATTGAAAAACAGCACCTCGAGCAGGTGCAGGGCGAACACGACAATGCCGGTGGCGTTGATCAGCAGATTGAATGGCAGCGGCTGTGGCACCAGCTGGTTGAACAGCACCACGCCCCAGAACGCGACCGTGAGGACCTTGCCCAGGCCCAGGATGAACTTCATACCCCGCCCCTACTGGTTATTGTTATGGCGACGCGGCCCGATCGAGCGGGCCGCGCGGCCAACACTACCTGCATGTCGGCGAACACGCCAGCGCAGGTCAGTTGAGGTGCAGGTCCACCCGTCGGTTGTGCGCACGGCCCTCGTCGGTGTCGTTGTCGGCGACCGGCTCGCTCTCGCCGCGCCCTTCGCTGGTGACCTTCTGCGGCGCCACGCCCTGGCTGATCAAATACTCCGCGACGCTGGCGGCGCGGCGCTCGGAGAGCTTCTGGTTGTATGTGTCGGAGCCGACGCTGTCGGTATGGCCGACGACCTTGATCTTCATCACCCCCAGCTCGTTGAGCCGCGGCAGCAAGCTTTGCAGGCGCTGCTGGGCGGCCGTGCCGAGGTCCGCGGAATTGAAGGCGAACATCACCTGGCCCTGGTCGTCGAGGCTGATCACCTCGGCCTTGGCCTCGGGTTCCGGCGCAGGCTTGGCAGGCGGATATTGCGGCAGTGGGCAACCCATGTGGTCGACCGGGGTGTTGGCCGGGGTGTCGGGGCAGCGGTCACGGCGGTCGAACACGCCATCGCCGTCTTCGTCACCGTCCTGGGCGTAGCAGATCAGGCCGCCGGCGATCACGCCGAGGGCGCCGCCGCCGGCAGCCCAGCTCGAGCTTTCGATGGCGCCGAGGCCACCACCGACCGCACCACCGAGCAGGCTGCAGATGGGCCAGGTCCTTTGATTGAGAGGCGCGCTGCCGTCACTGTGGGTAGCGCAACCAGACAGCAGGCTGGCAGCTACCAACAACGGCAGGGCTGCCTTCGACATCACACTCATATGAATGCTCCTTATGTCCGAGGCCGCAAATGGCACGCTGGAGTAAAGACGCGCCCGCGCCACTTCTCAAGGCGCGGGCGCACACAGTCAGCGCTGGATCCTGATCTCCGTGCGACGGTTCATGGCACGCCCTTCGGCCGTGGCATTGTCGGCGACCGGCTGGGCTTCACCGGCACCGGTCACCGAAATGAAGCTGGCGCGGGGCACGCCGCTTTCGACCAGGTAGTCGGTTACCGAGTGGGCACGACGCTCGGACAGTTTCTGGTTATAGGCGTCGGAGCCGACGCTGTCGGTATGGCCGGTGACGCTCAGGCGCGCGCTCGGCGCCTCTTGTTTCAGGCGGGTGGCCACGGTGTTCAGGCGGTCCTTGTCGGTAGCGGTCAGGCGCGAGGAGTTGAACTCGAAGTGCACGTCGCGAATGACGATCACTTCCTCCTTCTGCACGACCACGTCCTCGACCACCGGTGGCGGCGGCAGCGGGCAGCCGGTGGCATCGACCTTCACCCCGTGGGGCGTGCCCGGGCACTTGTCCCGGCTGTTCAGTACGCCATCACCGTCATCGTCGCCATCGCCGTGGGCCCAGCAGTAGCCCGCCGCCAGGCCACCGCCGAGCAGCGCGCCCCAGCCAGCCCAGCTGGAGCTTTCGATGGCACCCAGTGCGGCGCCGCCGACGCCCCCGACGGCAGCACACTTCGGCCAGTCGGTTTTTTGCAAACCTGCACATCCAGTCAACACACTGGTGAGCAGTACCAGGGGTAACGCTGTGCGAACTATGCTCATTTTGTTGCTTCTCCTAGGGGGAATCGGCGCAAGGCCGATCTGTGGGAGTAAAGACCGCACTGTTCATCCCTGCCAGCGATAAGCCATGACGGTGCCACGTGCCCCTTTGCCTGCACGCTTCGGCCCGCTAGTCTTGGACGACCAGAACGAGGATTGGCGATGACCGACGGTTTTTCCCAGCGCACCCCGCAGCAGGCCCTGGCGGCCCTGCTCGAACGCTTCACCCCACACCGGCTGCTGCTGGTGGGCACCCGCTTTCCGGCGCTGGACGCCTTTGCCCAGGCGCACCCGCAAGTGACCATCGAAACCTGCGCGCCCGGCCCCTTGCCGGCGGCGCTGGCGGCCCAGCGCTTCGACCTGGCGGTGCTGGTGGACTGCCTGGAGCACCTGCCCAAGCGCACCGGCCTGCAACTGCTGGGCGGCATCCGCAACCTGAACGCCAGCCGTGTCGCGGTGCTGGCCGACCTGCCCGCCTGCGGCTGGCAGGACACCGACTTCTTCGCCCTGGCGCTGTCGGCCAGCGAGAAGTTCCGCCGCGACGAGCAGGTGCTGTGCTTGTTCACCTATGATCTGCATGACTACAAGCAGGTCCCGGACTGGCTCAATGCCCGGTTCTGGGCCAACCCGGAAAACTTTGGAAAGTACTGGTGGTAATGATGAGTGTCTCGGTCTGCCCTTGCGGCAGTGGCAACCTGCTCGACGCCTGCTGCGGGCACTACCACGCCGGCACCCCGGCCCCGGATGCGCAGACGTTGATGCGTTCGCGCTACAGCGCCTATGTGCTGGGGTTGATCGACTACCTGGTGGCAACCACCCTGCCGGCCCAGCAGGCCGGGCTGGACCGCGCCGCGATCGCCGCCTGGAGCGCCCAAAGCACCTGGCTTGGCCTGGAGGTGGAAAGTGCCGAGGTACTCGGTGGCCAGCCCGAGCATGCCTTCGTCACCTTCACCGCCCGCTGGCACGACCAGGACGGCGACCACCAGCACCGCGAGCGCTCGGCCTTCGTCCAGCACGAGCGGCGCTGGTACTTCATCGACCCCACCGTCGGGCTCAAGGCCGGCCGCAACGACCCGTGCCCCTGCGCCAGCGGCCAGAAGTTCAAGAAATGCTGCAACAACTACATCCCCGCCAGCTGAGGCCGCTACGACCGGGTGCACGCTTGCGCCAGCCTTGACAGCGTTGCCCAACTGCTAAACTTGCGCTCAGTGGCCAAACAGCGACTTGCCGTGCGGGCGCAAGGAGAAGCGGGTATGCGTGCAATCACCACCGACGACAAACACCGCCTGGCCCTGATCGATGCACTGCGGTGTTTCGCCGCGTTCTGGGTGGTGCTGTTCCACTTGTCCGAAGGCAATCACATCCCCACCCTGCTGGCCGCGCTGCCGGGCTGGGTGAAAGCGGCAGTGTTCGATGCCGGTCACCTGGGTGTGCCGATCTTCTTCGTCCTCAGCGGCATTGTCATGGCCACGACCACCGCTCGCGTGCCGATGAACGGCGCCAATGCGACCAACTTCGTCGCCCGCCGCCTGGTGCGCCTTGCCCCGCCCTACTATGCCGCCGTCGCCCTGGGCTTGCTGGTGATTGCCGCCAAGCACCTGACCGGGCAAAGCGGGCTCAACATTCCCAGCGCCACCGACGTTCTCGCGCACCTGGCGTTTCTCCAGGGTGTGCTGGGCATCGACAACATCATTACGGTGTTCTGGACGCTGTGCATCGAGGTGCAATTCTATATCGCCTTCGCGGTGTTGCTGTGGCTGGCCGACCACAGCAGCGGCGGCGAAGCGTTCAAGGGCAGAAACATCCCCGTGTGGATCTGCGCGGCATTGGCGCTGCTGTGGCCCACCGGGCTGGTCCAGTCGATCGGTTGGCAGGGCGGGTTCATTGGCTTCTGGTTCAGCTTCATGGCCGGCGTGCTGTGTGCCCAGGCCCTTTCGGGCACTCGGCAAAGCCGCTGTATCGCCATCGGCTACAGCGCATTGGTGCTGCTGATCGGCATTGCCAGCGACAATTCGTTCACCATTGCGGCCGGGCTCACCGGCGTCGGCTTTTGCTTCCTGGTCACGCGTTCCGCCTCGCTTGGCTTCCTGTCCAGCTACCCGGTGCAGAAGATTGGCTTGATTTCCTACAGCCTGTACCTGTTCCACTCGCCGGTGACAGGCACCTTCATGCGGGTTTTCCGGCGTTTCGTGCCGACGGGCATCGCCTCGGACCTGCTCGCGGCGCTGCTGATCATTGCCGTCTGCATCGCCTTCGCAGCCATTGCCTATGTCCTGTTCGAGCGCCCCGCCATCGCCTGGAGCCGGCGGATCAAGTTCAAGCGTGCCGACGCCGCCGCGCTCGAACGGACGTAACCAGGCCATGTTGCGCCAGATACGTCGGCCTGTGCTCCTGCTCCTGCTCGGCGCCGTGCTGGCCGGTTGCGCCAGCTGGAGCGATGACGACTGGCGCGACCCCGAGGTGCACCTGGTCGAGGTCGAGACGGTCAAGGCGCAGTTGCTGCAACAGGAGTTCATCCTGCACCTGCGCATCGACAACCCCAACGACAGCCGCCTGTTCATCCGCAACCTGAACTACAGCCTGTGGCTCAACGACCTCAAGCTGGCCGACGACCAGGTCAGCGTCTGGCGCAGTGTCGGCGGGCACGCCCGGCGCACCTTCAAGATCAGTGCGCGGACCAACCTGTGGCAGCAAATCAAGCCCTTGTCCAAACTGCTCAAAAGCCAGCAGCCACTGCATTACCGCCTGCAGGGCGAGCTGCAGACCGGGCTGCTCATCCATCGGGACCTGCACTTGTCGCGCAGTGGTGAGATAATCCCCGGCGATTTCTTACCGGAGTAACCCTGCAATGACCCAGCAACCCCATGTCCATGGTCCCGACTGCAACCACGGTCACGATCATCACCACGATCACGACCACGGCCATGTGCACGGCCCGCACTGCAACCATGGCCACCAGGAGCCGGTGCGCAACGCCCTGAAGGACGTTGGCCGCAACGACCCATGCCCATGCGGCAGCGAGAAGAAGTTCAAGAAGTGCCACGGCGCTTGATGCGCCTGCCTCGGGATTTCTGAGCCACCCTGGGGCATGCCTTGGGCCTTCTGGCGCCTGTGAGATCGAGCGCCGCCCGCGCGGCGCTTCGCGGGTAAACCCGCTCCCACATTTGTTGCAACGTGCCGAACCTGTCAGGCCATGGT
>NZ_JBIVIA010000023.1:0-22404 GCF_044749485.1 Pseudomonas sp. NPDC089401
GATCGAGCGCCGCCCGCGCGGCGCTTCGCGGGTGAACCCGCTCCCACATTTGTTGCAACGTGCCGAACCTGTCAGGCCATGGTCGCCTGCCTTGGCGCAAGTCTTGAGCCATGTGGGGCGGCATCAATGCCCACTTCGATATCTAGGCATACCAACAAGGCTGACAACCATGGCCTCACAGACATGGTCACGTTGCAACAAATGTGGGAGCGGGCTTGCCCGCGAAGCGCCGCGCGGGCGGCGCTCGATCTCACAGGCGGCGAAAATCCAGTGCTGAACACTAAGTCGCGACCTCGACAATTTCTGTCGCTTTGTCGTCAGAAGCTGTCGCCCCACTGTAATTTTCCCCGCAACGCCGGTAGAATCGATCCCTTTCCGTACAACCCCGTGGAGTGATGGCATGGCGGACGTAAAAAAGGTCGTACTGGCGTATTCCGGCGGCCTTGATACTTCGGTGATTCTCAAGTGGCTGCAGGATACCTATGACTGCGAAGTGGTGACCTTCACCGCTGACCTGGGTCAGGGCGAAGAAGTCGAGCCGGCTCGCGCCAAAGCCCAGGCAATGGGCGTCAAAGAGATCTACATCGACGACCTGCGCGAAGAATTCGTGCGTGATTTCGTCTTCCCGATGTTCCGCGCCAACACCGTCTACGAAGGCGAGTACCTGCTGGGTACCTCCATCGCCCGTCCGCTGATCGCCAAGCGCCTGATCGAGATCGCCAACGAGACCGGCGCCGACGCCATCTCCCATGGTGCTACCGGCAAAGGCAACGACCAGGTGCGTTTCGAGCTGGGTGCCTACGCGCTCAAGCCAGGCGTCAAGGTCATCGCCCCATGGCGCGAGTGGGACCTGCTGTCCCGCGAGAAGCTGATGGACTACGCCGAAAAGCACGGCATCCCGATCGAGCGCCACGGCAAGAAGAAGTCGCCGTACTCGATGGACGCCAACCTGCTGCACATCTCCTACGAAGGCGGTGTCCTGGAAGATACCTGGACCGAGCACGAAGAAGACATGTGGCGCTGGAGCGTCTCGCCTGAGAACGCCCCGGACCAGGCCACCTACCTCGAGCTGACCTACCGCAACGGTGACATCGTCGCCATCGACGGCGTCGACATGACCCCGGCCACCGTGCTGGCCGAACTCAACCGCATCGGCGGCGCCAACGGCATCGGCCGTCTGGACATCGTCGAGAACCGTTACGTCGGCATGAAGTCGCGTGGCTGCTACGAGACCCCGGGCGGCACCATCATGCTCAAGGCTCACCGCGCCATCGAGTCGATCACCCTGGACCGCGAAGTCGCTCACCTGAAAGACGAGCTGATGCCGAAGTACGCCAGCCTGATCTACACCGGCTACTGGTGGAGCCCGGAGCGTCTGATGCTGCAGAAGATGATCGACGCTTCGCAGGTCAACGTGAACGGCGTGGTCCGCCTGAAGCTGTACAAGGGCAATGTCATCGTGGTGGGTCGCAAGTCGGACGATTCGCTGTTCGATGCCAACATCGCCACCTTCGAAGAAGATGGCGGCGCCTACAACCAGGCTGATGCCGCTGGCTTCATCAAGCTCAACGCACTGCGCATGCGCATCGCCGCGAACAAAGGCCGCGGAATGCTCTAAGCCCTCCGCAGGCAACGCAGACCCCGGCTCAGGCCGGGGTTTTTTTTGCCCTGCGCAAGCCCGTGGGCTCAGTGCACATGGGCCCAGGTGCCTGGCATCGGGGCAATCGAAAGGTGGATGCACTGGCGCATTTCAACATTGCAGAAGCACCACCTGCGCTCTGTCTCCGGCGTTTGCGCGACGGCCTGGAGCAGTTGCTGTTCCAGCAGTTTCTGGGCGTCAGGCCCCGATAGCATCACGGTGACCGGATCGGTCGACTTGATGGCAGGCATGTCCGGTGTGCTCGCGTCCCCTTCGCACGTCTCCGGCTGGTAGAACGACTTGGCATTGAAGTTCAGCGTCAGGAAGAACAGCGCGGTCAGGAAGAACGGGAAGCACACCAGGAACCATGTGTAGAGGGTCTGGCTTTGCTCGCCGAGAAAAGGCAATGCCGCCAATGCCGATGCCTCGATGATGCCGGCAAAAATCGCGATGATTGTCAGCGGGCCAACGGCGTTGCGTTCGGGCATGGTGATCTCCTGCGGTTTCCCTACCTATACCCGTTTTCATGGCGTGACCGAACAGTGCTGTGTTTCCTGGCGAGGAAGCTCGCGCCCCTTGGCGAACGTCGGTGTCTCCATGATCGGCGTTCAATCGGTCGGTTGCGTCGGTAACGCCGGTTCGTTGCCCTGGGTCATGAGCCTCTGGGCATTAATGGCGTAAAAGTAACGTTGTAGGAGAGTTCTTAATCGGTCGTAAGTCACGTCTATTCAGCTATCTGCCGGGGAAATCCACACGCCATCAAGCGCCCGGCTCGGTTAAGGTGACGCGTCGTCAAAGCAGAATAATGAATGGATATCGCATGAATAAAGTCCTTATCGTGGATGACCATCCGGTCATACGCCTGGCAGTGCGCATGCTGATGGAGCGGCACGGCTACGATGTGGTCGCCGAAACCGACAATGGCGTGACCGCCTTGCAACTCACCCGGGAGCACCTGCCCGACATCGTCGTGCTGGACATCGGCATTCCCAAGCTCGATGGCCTGGAGGTGATCGCCCGCATGGCCACGGCCAGTCCGGGCAGCCGGGTTCTGGTGCTGACCTCCCAGGCGCCCGGGCACTTCTCGATGCGCTGCATGCAGGCGGGTGCCTCGGGTTACGTGTGCAAGCAGCAGGAGTTGACCGAGTTGCTCAGCGCCATCAAGGCCGTGTTGTCGGGTTACAGCTACTTCCCCAACCAGGCCCTGCACAAGTCGCGCGGGCGGGTAGGGGGCGCCACCGAAACGGAGATGGTGGAACGCTTGTCGGCACGGGAAATGATGGTGCTGCAGCAGTTGGCAAGGGGGCGTTCCAACAAGGAAATCGCTGACAGCATGTTCCTCAGCAACAAGACGGTCAGCACCTACAAGACGCGCCTGCTGCTCAAACTCAATGCCCACTCGTTGGTGGACCTGATCGAGCTGGCCCGGCGGCATGGCCTCAACTGACCACGCCAAGTGCGCAAAAGCCTCCGCAAGGGAGGCTTTCGTCAGGGCTACAGGTCGTAGTCGAAATCGGCCAGTTGCCGCTGCAGGCGACGTTCTTCGAGGAGGTTGTCGATGGTGCGGCGTTTGCTCAGGTTGGTCTTTGCGGTCTCCACCTGGGGCTCCGCGTCATCTTCAGCGGTGGCAAAGTCATCTTCGATCGACAGCTCGTCTTTATCGGTACTCATGAGTCGCTCCAAGCCAAAGGGCCATTGGCCGTCCTTATAACGGGAAAGCGAAGTCCGGTAAAAAAGATTTTTTCAATCGCGATATGCCTCCTTTTGCTATTGCCTCAATCGTCGCCAGTCTTCTGCTTGTACTCGCACAAGTCTTCGATGCGGCAACTGCCGCAGCGTGGCTTGCGGGCCTGGCACACGTAGCGCCCATGCAGGATCAGCCAGTGATGGGCATCGAGCAGGTAATCCCTGGGTACAAATTTGAGCAGCTTCTTTTCCACCTCGAGCACGGTCTTGCCGGGCGCAATGCCGGTGCGGTTGCTGACCCGAAAGATATGCGTATCCACGGCCATGGCCGGTTGGCGGAAGGCCGTGTTGAGCACCACGTTGGCGGTCTTTCGGCCAACCCCAGGCAAGGCTTCGAGCGCTTCGCGGGTTTGTGGCACTTCGCCGCCGTGCCGCTCGATCAGCAGACGGCAGGCTTCGATCACGTTTTTGGCCTTGCTGTTGTAAAGGCCGATGGTCTTGATGTATTCGCTCAGCCCGGCGACCCCGAGGGCATGGATCGCCTGAGGGGTATTGGCGACCGGGAACAGACGGGCGGTGGCCTTGTTGACGCCGACATCGGTGGACTGGGCGGACAGGGTGACGGCAACCAGCAGCTCGAACGGGGTGGTATAGGCCAGTTCCGTCTTGGGTTCGGGATTGTCTTCGTGCAGCCTGCGAAAGATCTCCAGGCGTTTGGCGGCATTCATGGGGTCAGCGCGTTCCTTGACGGCGTGAGGGGGCAGTGCCCGGATGCAGGTAATTGTACAAGGCCAGCAGCACGCCGAGCAGTATCAGTGCACCGGCTGGCTGGCGGGCCACCTCCAGGCCCAGGCCATCGGCCAACCCTTGGCGGGCGGCGCCGAGCAGCACGCAGACCAGCACCAGGCCGCCCAGTTGCACCAGCAGCTGGCGCCAGCGCTCCTGGTTCGGCAACAGCGCGTCGAACGCCAGGCACTGCAGGCAGAGCAACGCCGGATAGTACCCCAGAGACAAGGCCAGTGGCAGCGCCCATGCCCGCAGCGCCAGTTGCAGGCAGCTGGCCAGGGCCGCCAGCAGCAGCAGGCTTGCCACGGCGTACAGTGCGCCGTCGAGTCGCCTGCGCAGGGGAACCAGCAACGCCTGGTGGGCGATACCCAGCACCAGCATGGCGAGGCCGATGGCGGCGGCCTGGGCGAGGGTGGCGGTGGCGCCCAGCAGCGGTGCCAGGCTGACGGCCAGCAAGCAATGCCTGGTCATGGCGCAGCAACGCCAAGCAGGGCCGCGCGGTGCTGGTCGAAGTAGCTCAGGGCATCCTGCTGCGCTTCGATCACCGCGCGCGAAGTGACCGTTGCGCCGGCCAGTTGATCGAAGTCCCCCTGGTCACGCTTGATCGCCCAGCGATCATTCAGGCTACGGCCGGCGAATTGCCCCAGCCAGTTTGCCTGCGGATCGCCCAGGCGCCCGCCGAGGCCAGGGCTTTCCTGCTGCTCGATGACCTGGGTGCCGATCAGTCGCCCGTCGGCGGCGATGGCGACGCTCAGGCGGATCGGTGCGGCGTAGCCTTGCACCTGGCTTACCAGCACGATGGCGGTGGGTGTCGCGCCCAGGGTTGCGCGGTAGGCCGCGACGATCCGGCTGCGCGGCGGCTGTTCATCGGGCAGCGCCAGCGGCGTGTCCAGCGGCTGGTTGTCGTAGCGCTGCGCGGCCAGCACCGCGAGGAACTGCTGGGCCCGCAACTGCTGTTCGGCGTTGATGATGTCGTCCCGGGTCCAGTGCTGGCAGGCCAACGTCAGCGCCAGCGCCAGGGTGCCCACCAGCAGTAGCAGCGCGATGCCGCGCACGCTGGGCTTCATGGCGCGGCCTGCTGACGGCGCGAGGCGAAGCGATCCAGGGCCGGTGCGGCAAGGTTCATCAGCAGGATGGCGAACGCGGTGCCGTCCGGATAGCTGCCCCAGGTGCGGATCAGGTAGATCAGCAGGCCGACGCCAACGCCGAACAGCAGCCTGGCCAAGGCGGTCCTGGGGCCGGATACCGGTTCGGTGGCGATGAAAAAGGCCGCCAGCATGGTCGAGCCGGAGAACAGGTGCAGCAGCGGCGAGCCATGGGAGTCCGAACCGGAACCGTTCCAGGCCAGCAGGCTGAACAGCGCAAGGCCGGCCAGCAAACCGACCGGCGCATGCCAGCTGTACACCTTGCGTTGCAGCAGGAATGCGCCGCCGGCCAGAAAGGCCAGGTTGACCCACTCGCCGCCACGGCCACCGAGATTGCCAAACCCGGGGTGGCTGGCGTACAGCTCGTCGATGGTCAGGCTGCGGTTGTGGCGCAGGCCATCGAGTACGGTCGGGCTGGCCCAGGCGTCGATCTGCTCGCTGCTACTTCCCAGCACCCGGTGCAGGCTGTCGATGAAGCCGGGGGCCTGGTCAGGCCAATGGTTCATCTGCAGTGGGAAGCTCAGCAGGACGAAGGCATAGCCGACCATGGCCGGGTTGAACAGGTTGCGGCCGACACCGCCAAAGGCCTGCTTGCCCAGTGCAATGGCAATGGCGGCAGCCGTCGCCGGCAACCACCAGGGGGCCAGGCCGGGCAGGGCGACGGCCAGCAGTACAGCGGTCACCAGCGCGCTGCCATCGTTCAGGGTCGCCGCCACAGGCTGGCCGCGCAGCACCAGCGTCGCCGCCTCACAGCCCAGCGCGCCGGCCGCGCACAGCAGCAGGTTGAACAACAGGCCCCAGCCCTGCACCCAGAAGGCCGCCAGCAGGCCTGGCACACAGGCCAGCAGGACCAGGCCCATGGCCGTGCGCAGCCGAGGGTCAGGGCTGCACACGAGCGTTCTCGCCCTGGGGTTGCGGGTGCCGGAGGTCGAAACGGTGCGTGCGGTTCATTGTGTGAACAAACCCTTGAACCCGGAGAACGCCAGGGTCATGACGCCGGCGCTGATCAGGGCGATGGGCAGGCCGCGCAAGGGCGCAGGCAGCTCGGCTTGCTCGCAGCGTTGCAGGAGGTCGTCGAACAACGCCAGGGCCAGCCAATAGCCCAGCCCGCAAAGGAGGGCCCAGCCACAGGTGGCCAGCCAAGCGCTTCGCTCATCCATGACCTGCAGGGCCACGCCCAGCGTCACCACGTTGCAGGGCAGCAGCGTGACGTGGGCCGGTTGCGGCCAGTGCGGGCGCAGTCTGGCGAGGGCCCGCGGCACGCCCCAGCCGAGCGATGCCAGCCAGGGCAACAGCAGGAACAGCCGCAGGTCCTGCCAGGCAGCGGGCGCCACCAGCAGGCGTTCGAGCAACTGCCCGCCGCCGATGCCCAGGGTTATCGACAAGGCGCAGGCCAGGCCGCACACGTGCAGGTGCGGTCGGCCTGCTGGCTGCCGTTGCATGAGCAGCTGGCCGACCACTGCGGCGCTGACCAGGATCAGGACGTAGTCGTTCATGCAGATGACGATAGCCGGGAATCGCGGTGCGTGTCCGGCTATGCAGCGAGGGAATGAAAAAGCCCCGGCGCTGAGGCCGGGGCTTGGGGGTCACTTGATGCGCTGGCCTGGCTTGGCGCCGCTGTCCGGGCTGAGCAGGTAGATTTCTTCACCGCCAGGGCCGGCTGCCATGACCATGCCCTCGGAGATGCCGAAGCGCATCTTCCGTGGCTTGAGGTTGGCCACCATCATGGTCAGGCGACCTTCGAGCTGGGATGGGTCCGGGTACGCCGACTTGATGCCGGAGAACACGTTGCGGCGCTCGTCACCGATGTCCAGGGTCAGTTGCAGCAGCTTGTCGGCACCCGGCACCGCCTCGGCCTTGACGATCAGCGCCACGCGCAGGTCGACCGCGGCGAAGGTGTCGAACTCGATTTCCGCCGACAGCGGGTCCTTGCCCAGCTCGCCGTTGCCAGCCGGGGCCTGCTGGGCTTCGGCGGCCAGCAGGTCTTCCTTGCTGGCGGCGACCATGGCCTCGACCTTGGCCGGTTCGATGCGGCTCATCAGTGCCTTGAACGGGTTCAGCTGGTGGTTTTCCAGGCGCGACTGGTGGTCGTTCCAGGTCAGCGGGGCGACGTTGAGGAACGCTTCGGCGTCGGCGGCCAGCAGCGGCAGCACCGGCTTGAGGAAGATCACCAACTGGCGGAACAGGTTGACGCCCTGGGCGCAGATGGCCTGGACTTCGTCCTGCTTGCCTTCCTGCTTGGCCAGCGACCACGGTGCCTTGTCGGCGATCCAGGCGTTGGCGCGGTCGGCCAGGGCCATGATTTCGCGCATGGCGCGGCCGAAATCGCGGCCTTCATAGGCGTCGGCGATCGACGGGGCGGCGGCCAGGAAGGCTTCGGTCAGCTCTGGCGCGGCATCGCCGGCCACCATCACGCCAGCGTTGCCCTTGTGGATGAAGCCGGCGCAACGGCTGGCGATGTTGACCACCTTGCCGACCAGGTCGGAGTTGACCTTCTGCACGAAGTCCTCGAGGTTCAGGTCGAGGTCGTCGACGCCACGGCCGAGCTTGGCGGCGTAGTAGTAGCGCAGGTATTCCGGCTGCAGGTGGTCGAGGTAGGTGCGGGCCTTGATGAAGGTGCCGCGGGATTTCGACATCTTCGCGCCGTTGACGGTCAGGTAGCCGTGCACGTTGACCGCGGTCGGCTTGCGGAAACCTGCGCCTTCGAGCATGGCTGGCCAGAACAGGGCGTGGAAGTTGACGATGTCCTTGCCGATGAAGTGGTACAGCTCGGCCTGGGAGCCTTCGTTCCAGAAGGCGTCGAAGTCCAGCTCCGGGCGGCGTGCGCAGAGGTTCTTGAAGCTGGCCATGTAACCGATCGGCGCATCCAGCCAGACGTAGAAGTACTTGCCCGGCTCGCCCGGGATCTCGAAGCCGAAGTACGGCGCGTCACGCGAGATGTCCCATTCCTGCAGGCCGGAATCCAGCCATTCGGCGAGCTTGTTGGCCACGGCGTCCTGCAGCGTGCCGCTGCGGGTCCACTGCTGCAGCATGGCCTGGAAGTCCGGCAGCTTGAAGAAGAAGTGCTGGGAGTCGCGCAGCACCGGCGTGGCGCCGGAGATCGCCGACTTGGGGTTCTTCAGTTCGGTCGGGGCGTAGGTCGCGCCGCATTTTTCGCAGTTGTCGCCGTACTGGTCCTCGGCCGCGCATTTCGGGCAGGTGCCCTTGATGAAGCGGTCGGCCAGGAACATGCCCTTTTCCGGGTCGAAGTACTGGGTTACCGAGCGGGTGGCAATGTGCCCGGCGTCACGCAGGCGGCCGTAGATCAGGCTCGACAGCTCACGGTTCTCGTCGCTGTGGGTCGAGTGGAAGTTGTCGAAGTCCACCAGGAAGTCGGCGAAGTCGCTGCTGTGCTCGGCCTGGACATTGGCGATCAGCTGCTCCGGGGTGATGCCTTCCTTTTCGGCGCGCAGCATGATGGCCGAGCCGTGGGCGTCGTCGGCGCAGACGTAGATGCACTGGTTGCCGCGCAGCTTCTGGAAGCGCACCCACATGTCCGTCTGGATGTACTCCAGCATATGGCCAAGGTGAATGGAACCGTTGGCATAGGGCAGGGCGCTGGTGACGAGAATCTGACGTGGCTCGGACATGGTGGCTCGGCTACTTATCTGGCTCGGGTAAAAATGAGGGTGATCGGCCACTATAAAGGGCCGGCGAATATATTTCACCCCAAGCGCGCATCTGCTGACGATTGACGGGTTAGGATAGGCGCCTGTTTCGCATTCAGTTTGCCAATGGGAGTGTCCATGAGTGCCGTTACCCGCGCCGCCGTCGAAGGCGTGCTTCGCCAGTACAACGACCCTTACCTGAACCTGGACCCGGTCAGCGCCGGGTGCGTGCGCGCCATCGATATCCAGGGTGGCCAGGTCAGCGTGCAGTTGCAGCTGGGGTATGCCGCCGGTCTGTTCAAGAACGGCTGGGCCCAGGTGCTGCAGACCGCGCTCGAGAACCTCGATGGCGTCAGCGCGGCCCAGGTCTCGATCGACTGTGTGGTCGCCGCGCACAAGGCCCAGGCCCAGGTGCCGGCCATGGCCAACGTCAAGAACATCGTCGCCGTGGCCTCGGGCAAGGGCGGGGTCGGCAAGTCGACCACCGCCGCCAACCTGGCCCTGGCGCTGGCCCGCGAAGGTGCGCGGGTGGGCATTCTCGATGCCGACATCTATGGTCCGAGCCAGGGCGTGATGTTCGGCATCGCCGAGGGCACCCGACCGCAGATCCGCGAGCAGAAATGGTTCGTGCCGATCAAGGCCCATGGCGTCGAGGTGATGTCCATGGCGTTCCTCACCGATGACAACACGCCGATGGTCTGGCGTGGTCCGATGGTTTCCGGCGCCTTGCTGCAACTGGTCACCCAGACCGCCTGGGACGACCTCGACTACCTGGTGATCGACATGCCGCCGGGCACCGGCGACATCCAGCTGACCCTGGCGCAGAAGGTGCCGGTGGCCGGCTCGGTGATCGTCACCACCCCGCAGGACCTGGCCCTGCTCGATGCCAAGAAGGGCGTGGAGATGTTCCGCAAGGTCAACATCCCGGTGCTGGGCGTGGTGGAGAACATGGCCGTGCACATCTGCTCGAACTGTGGCCATGCCGAGCACCTGTTCGGCGAAGGCGGTGGCGAGAAGCTGGCGGCGCAGTACGGCGTCGAGCTGCTGGCATCGCTGCCGTTGTCGATGCTGATCCGCGAGCAAGCCGACAGCGGCAAGCCGACGGCGATCGCCGAGCCGCAAAGCCAGATCGCCATGGTCTACCAGGAGCTGGCGCGCCAGGTGGGCGCGCGGATCGTGCTGCAGGAAGCGGCGGCGCCGGCGATGCCGAGCATCACCATCAGTGAAGACTGAAGACAGCGTGGGCCTGCTTCGCGGGTAAACCCGCTCCCACAGGTACAGCGCAGCCTTCAAGTATTGCGCCGTCCCTGTGGGAGCGGGTTTACCCGCGAAGCAGGCGACTCGGTGTTTCGATCAGGCATAAAAAAACCCGCCAGAAGGCGGGTTTTTTTTGAAAGCTAGGAAGCTAAATCGACTTAGGCGATTTGAACTTCTTCAGCCTGCATGCCTTTCTGGCCGCGGGTAGCGACGAAAGTAACAGCCTGGCCTTCTTTCAGGGTTTTGAAGCCGTCAGCTTGGATGGCTTTGAAGTGCACGAACAGGTCATCGCCCGACTGAGGGGTGATGAAGCCGTAGCCTTTCTCATCGTTGAACCACTTAACGGTACCGGATTGACGGTTGGACATTTTTCTGTCTCCTTGGACAATTTGATAACGGTCAGGAAAAACCCTGGCCGGGACTGAGCGCAAAGAGAGCAGAAAATTCAGCGATGGGCCGATCAGGATCGTGCATCAAACTAGAGATTCTCGGTGTCACGTGCAGCACAGTGGCGCCACCTTACCCCACTTTCCACGAGCTGCCAATGGTCTGTAGCCGCTTTACGCAAATTCGGATCGGCGGCCGCCAGAGGCCCCGTCGGGCGCGGGATGCGGCACGGAACTTTAACCCGGGCGTCGGGACCGGTAAGATACGCGTCCGGATTTTCCCCCCGCAACTCTTCAGGACACCCCGCCATGAGCATCAAATCGGACAAGTGGATTCGCCGCATGGCGCAGGAACACGGCATGATCGAACCGTTCGTCGAGCGCCAGGTGCGCGGCGAGCAGGACAGCCGTGTCATCTCCTTCGGCGTTTCCAGCTACGGCTACGACGTGCGCTGCGCCGACGAATTCAAGGTGTTCACCAACATCAACTCGGCCACCGTCGACCCCAAGAACTTCGACGCCGGCAGCTTCGTCGACATCAAGAGCGACGTCTGCATCATCCCGCCGAACTCCTTCGCTCTGGCCCGCACCGTCGAATATTTCCGCATTCCGCGTGACGTGCTGACCATCTGCCTGGGCAAGAGCACCTACGCCCGTTGCGGCATCATCGTCAACGTCACCCCGCTCGAGCCGGAGTGGGAAGGCCACGTGACCCTGGAGTTCTCCAACACCACCACGCTGCCGGCGAAGATCTACGCCAACGAAGGCGTGGCGCAGATGCTGTTCCTGCAGTCCGATGAGGAATGCGAAGTGTCCTACAAGGACCGTGGCGGCAAGTACCAGGGCCAGCGCGGCGTCACCCTGCCACGCACCTGAGCCGACAAGCGCGGGGAATTCCCTGCGCCTCTGGCACTCCAACGGGGTAACCGTGCCGATGTGCATCTGGCCCATCGGCCCCCGTCAGGAGCTGCCCATGAAACTTCATCCCGCCATCAGCGCCAAGCTGGCTGTGCTGCAGCCCAACCAGGTCGGCATGCTGCCCTGGTCGTTGCTGGCCCACCCGCTGCCCCTGCAGGCCGGCGGTGTGCCGCACCAGCCCGATCCCGACACCCCGCAACCCGCCGAGCCCGGTGAACACCCGCCCATGGAGCCGGGCGAGCCGACCCTGCCCGACGAAGCGCCGCCTGCGCCGGTGGCCTGATCACTCGGCCAGCGCCCAGACGCGATCGCCCCCGCACAGGAACACACGGCTGTTCGCGTCAGGGGCAATGCGCCAGCCGCCGGTGAATTCACCGAAGGCCGGCAGCAGGCTGACCTGAGTGTCGAGCATGAAGCAGGGCAGCCGCAGGCGCTGGCGCGCCCGCCCACGCAGCAGGAAAACCGGATGCACGTGCCCGGCCAGGACCGGGTGATCAGGGTGTGGCGTGGGTTCGTGCTGTAGGG
The DNA here is from genome assembly GCF_044749485.1 of Pseudomonas sp. NPDC089401. NCBI lineage: Bacteria > Pseudomonadati > Pseudomonadota > Gammaproteobacteria > Pseudomonadales > Pseudomonadaceae > Pseudomonas > Pseudomonas sp. NPDC089401. Next base: position 11,990 of record NZ_JBIVIA010000023.1, read on the forward strand.
CGAACGGGGCCAGCAGCAGCGGTTCATCGTACACCGTGATGCCCAGTTCGGCGGGTGGGTCGCCCGCGTGGCGGTCATGATTGCCGCGCACCAGCATCACGTCCAGCGTCGGATGGCGCAGCTTCCAGGCATGCAGCCTGGCCAGCGTAGCGGGCGTGAGCGCGTTGCGGGCATGCAGGAAGTCGCCCAGGATGATCAGGCGTTCACAGGCGAGGGCCGCCAGCAAGGCATCCAGGCGCGCCAGGGTCACCTCGGTGGTGCCGCGTGGCACCGGTTGGTGCAGGGCCCGGTAGCTGGCGGCCTTGCCGATGTGCACGTCGGCCACCAGCAGGGTGCGGCGGGCGGGCCAGTAGAGGGCGCGGTCCGGCAGCAGCCAGAGCGTTTCACCGCAATGCTCGATGGGCAGGTAGCCGTTCATGGGCGGCTCGCCGCTTTTTCCAGGTCGGCGACCATGCGCGCGATGCGGTCGGCCAGCTTCTCGGTGCTCAGGGTCTCGCGCATGCCCTCCACCAGCAAGGCGAACGCCAGCGGGCCGGGGCGCCGGAGCACCTGCAGGTCCAGCCGCAAGCCCTGCATCTTCAGCAACTGCCGTTGCAGGCGTTCGATCTCCAGTTCCTCGCCGAGCACTTCATCGCGCGCCTGGCCGAGCAGCAGGTTGCCGGCATCGTGCTTGCGGAACACCTCGAAGAACAAGCCGCTGGAGGCCTGGATCTGCCGCGTGCTCTTTTGCGCGGCCGGGTAGCCGCCGAACACCAGCCCGGCAATCTGGGCGATCTCGCGAAAGCGCCGCAGGGCCATTTCGCCGGCATTCAGGCTGGCCAGCACATCATCCAGCAAGTTGTCGGCGGACAGCGCGTCCGGCAGGCATCCTGCCCAGTCCACCTCGCTCGGGCTGAGCAGCTCGAAACCATAGTCGCTGACCGCGATCGACACCGACAGCGGCTGGCTGCGGCTGACCCGCCAGGCGATCAGGTTGGCCAGGCCGAGATTGGCCATGCGCCCGGCGAATGGGTAGAGGAACAGGTGCGAGCCCTGGCGCGTGGCGAGGGTTTCGGCCAGCAGCGTGGCAGTGGTGGGCAAGGCTGACCACTGTGCCTGCAGCGCCAGCAACGGGCGTATTGCCTGCATTTCCGGCCCGTCGAAGTGGCCATGGGCCGCCGCGTCAAGCTGTTCGACCAGGGCGTCGGCCAGCTCGCCCGACAGGGGCATCCGCCCACCGTTCCAGCGCGCCAGGGCGGCCTTGCGTGCCGTGCTGCGGCGGACGTAGGCGGTCATGCCCTCGACCCGTACCAGCTCCAGGATGCGCCCGGCGAACACCAGGGTGTCGCCGGGGCGCAGGCGGGCGATGAAGGCCTCCTCGACGCTGCCCAGGTGCTTGCCGCCGCCGCCCTTGCTCCAGTACTTGAGCTGCAGGCTGGCATCGCTGACGATGGTGCCGATGCCCATCCGGTGACGCCGCGCCAGGCGCTCGCTGGTCACCCGCCAGACCCCATCGGCATGGCCTTCGACCCGCTGGTAGTCGGGGTAGGCGCTGAGCGAGTTGCCGCCATGGTTGACGAAGTCCAGAGCCCACTGCCACTGGCTGTCGCGCAGGTCGTGGAAGGCCCAGGTGGCGCGTACTTCCTCGAGCAGTTCATGGGGGCGAAAGCCACTGCCCAGGGCCATGCTGACCAGGTGCTGGACCAGCACGTCCATGCACAGGCGCGGCGAGCGGCGCGCCTCGATGTGGCCAGCGGCCAGGGCGGCGCGCGCGGCGGCCGCTTCCACCAGCTCCAGGCTGTGGGTAGGCACCAAGGTGATCCGCGAACGCCGCCCTGGCGCGTGCCCGGAGCGTCCGGCGCGCTGCATCAGCCGGGCGATGCCTTTCGCCGAGCCGATCTGCAGCACCCGCTCCACCGGCAGGAAGTCCACGCCCAGGTCCAGGCTGGAGGTGCACACCACCGCTTTCAAGGTGCCCTGCTTGAGGCTCTGCTCGACCCAGTCGCGGGTCGCCCGGGCCAGCGAGGCATGGTGCAGGGCGATTTGCCCGGCCCACTCCGGGCGGGCGTCGAGCAGGGCCTGGTACCAGAGTTCGGCCTGGGCACGGGTGTTGGTGAAGACCAGGCTGCTGGTGCTGGCGTCGAGCTCCCGGGCGACCTGTTCGAGCATCTTCATGCCCATGTGACCGGCCCAGGGAAAGCGCTCGAGGGTGTCGGGCAGCAGGGTATCGACCAGCAGTTGCTTGTCCTGGCGGCCTTTGACCAGCTGGCCACCTTGCGGCAGCAGCACCTCGAGGGCGTGCGGCAGGTTGCCGAGGGTGGCCGAAAGGCCCCAGGTGACCAGGCCGGGATGCCAGCGCCGCAGGCGTGCCAGGGCCAGTTGCAGTTGCACGCCGCGCTTGTTGCCGAGCAGTTCGTGCCATTCGTCCACCACCACCAGGCGCAGGTTGGCGAAGTCCTCGGCGGCCTGGGCCCGGGTCAGCAGCAGGGTCAGGCTTTCCGGGGTGGTGATCAGTGCGCTGGGCAGGCGTCGGGCCTGGCGGGCGCGTTCGGCGCTGCCGGTGTCGCCGCTGCGCACGCCGATGCTCCAGTTCAGGCCCAGCTCATCGAGCGGCGCCTGCAGGGCGCGGGCGGTATCGGCCGCCAGCGCGCGCATGGGGGTGATCCACAGCACCTGCAACGGCGCTGGCTGGCGCCCGCCATGAGATTGTCTGGTGAACGCGCGCAGGGCGGCGAGCCACACGGCGTAGGTCTTGCCCGCGCCGGTGCTGGCATGCAGCAGCCCCGATTCGCCGCGCCCGACCGCCGCCCATACCTGGCGCTGGAAGGCGAAGGGCTTCCAGCCGCGGGCGGCGAACCAGGCATTGGCAAGGTCGGGGGAGCTGGGCATGCGCGGTGGTGGTCCTGCAGAGGCTGTGCTTCTACAGACCACGCGCCCGGCGCATTGGTTTTACCCTGATCAGTTGGCCAGCAGGTAACCGCTGCGGCACACCTGTTCGCCGGCGACATGGGCGATGACCATGCCGGCCGTGGCCATGCGCCGCACGTTGCGGGCGTAGAGCAGGCCGGGCTGGCTGTTGCGCACGGCGGTGACGCGGTCGTTGAGCGGGTCGATGACTTCGGCGATCAACTGGCCGGCCTCCAGGTGCTGGCCTGGGCGGGCGTGGTACACCAGCAGGCCGCCCAGCGGCGCGTAGATCGGTTCCACGGCTGCCAGCGGCGTTGCCTCTCTGGGCAGTGCCGGCAGGGCGGGCGGCGTGCCGTCGATGACGCCGGCATGGGTCAGGTAGTCGAGGATCGCCTGGCAATCCTTGCCCGCCAGTTCATGGCTGACGTCGGCCTGGCCACGCAGTTCGACGGTCACCGCCACGCTGCCCAGGGGGATCGGGAAGCGCTTGCCGAAGCGTTGTTGCAGCTGCCACCAGACCAGGCTGAAGCATTCGTCGAACGACTGCCCGCCGGAATCGGTGGCCAGCAGGCTGGCCTGAGCGCCCAGGTAGCGGGCCAGCGGCTCTACCTGTGGCCAGGCTTCCGGCGTGGTGTAGAGGTGTTCGACGGCCTCGAAATCGCAGTGCAGGTCGAGCACCAGGTCGGCGTCGCAGGCCAGCCGCTGCAGGGCCAGGCGCTGGGACTGCAGCGGCGTGCGTGCCGGATGGGCGTCCAGGCCACGGCGCAGGTACTCGCGGATCAAGGCCAGGTTGTGGGCCGGGTCCTGGGTCAGGTGGCCCTCGATCAGGTCGCCAATGCTGTCGGACAGGTCGACGAAGTTGCGGTTGAAGTTTTCCCCGCTCTGCAGCTCGAAGCGGCCCAGTGGCGCGTCGAGCATCACCTGCTCCAGGCCGACCGGGTTGGCCACTGGCACCAGGATGATTTCGCGCAGCAAGCGCCCTTGCTGCTCGAGTTCGGCCAGACGCCGCTTGAGGTGCCAGGCCACCAGCATGCCGGGCAGTTCGTCGGCGTGCAGCGAGGCCTGGATGTACACCTTGGCGCCACCGCGCGGGCCGAAGTGGAAGCTGTGCAACTGGCGGGAGATGCCCGGTACGGGCGAGAGCAGGTCGTGGGTCGAATGGTGCATGGTGGTCCTGGCTGCGTGGCGAATACGGTCTGCGACCAGAGATAGAAGCATAATTTTCGACTTCGCGCTGGCTTCTGTGGGAGCGGGCTTGCCCGCGAAGGCAGTCGACACGGTCTTTCAGACCAACAGTGCCTGCAACGTCGTCAGGTCATCCGCCTCGTCCACCGGCTTGTCCAGGCGCCAGCGCAACATCCGCGGGAAGCGCACGGCAATCCCGCTCTTGTGCCGTTTCGACAGGGCAATCCCCTCGAACCCCAGCTCGAACACCAGGGTCGGCATCACGCTGCGCACCGGCCCGAAGGTTTCCACCGTGGTCTTGCGGATGATCGCATCGACCTTGCGCATTTCCTCGTCGCTGAGCCCGGAATAAGCCTTGGCGAAGGGCACCAGTGCACGCTCTGGCGTGCCCGGCGGCGCATTCCACACGGCAAAGGTGTAGTCGCTGTAAAGGCTGGCGCGGCGGCCATGGCCGCGCTGGGCATAGACCAGCACCGCATCGACGCTGAACGGGTCGATCTTCCACTTCCACCACAGGCCCATGTCCTTGGTCCGGCCCACGCCGTACAGGGCATCGCGCTGCTTGAGCATCAGCCCCTCCACGCCCAGGCTGCGCGATTGTTCGCGCTGCCGGGCGAGGTCTTGCCAGTCGCGGCCTTCGAGCAGCGGCGAAAGCAGCAGCGGGGCCAGCGGATGGTCCTCGACCAGGCCTTGCAACTGCCGGCGACGTTCATGTTGCGGGCGGTTGCGCCAGTCCTCGCCGTGCCACTCGAGCAGGTCATAGGCCTGCAGCACCACCGGGGCATCGGCCAGCAGCTTCTTGCCCAGCGTCTTGCGCCCGATACGCTGCTGCAGCACGGCGAACGGTTGCACGGACGGGCCGTCGGCGTCGGCTTTCCAGACCAGAATCTCGCCGTCGATCACCGTGCCGTCCGGCAAATGCTCGGCCAGGCCGTGCAGTTCGGGAAAGCGCTCGGTGACCAGCTCCTCGCCCCGCGACCATACCCACAACTGGCCGTCGCGCTTGACCACCTGGGCGCGGATGCCGTCCCACTTCCATTCGATCTGCCAGGCACTGGGCGGCCCGAGCAGGTTGTCGAACTGTTCGCTCGGCGCCTGCAGCGCGTGGGCCAGGAAGAAGGGGTAAGGCTGGCCGCCGCGCTGGCGATGCTCATCCGCCGATTCCTCGGCAATCAGCTTGAGATAGCTGGCCGCCGTCGGGCGGTGACCGATGTCGGTGTAGCCGACCAGGCGCTGGGCCACGCGCTTGGCGTCCAGCCCGGCCAGTTGCGCCAGGGCGCGGGTGACCAGCAGTTTGGACACGCCGACACGGAAGCTGCCGGTGATCAGTTTCAGGCACAGCATCAGGCTGGGGCGGTCCAGTTGCGCCCACAGCGGCGGCAGGCGCTGCTGGATATGCTCCGGCGGCAGGCCGCGCAAGGGCAGCAGATGCACCTCGACCCAGTGGGCCAGACCCTCGTCGCTGGCCTGGGGGCTTTCCGGCAGCAGCAGGGAGATGGTTTCGGCCAGGTCGCCCACGGCCTGGTAGCTTTCCTCGAACAGCCAGTCGGGCAGCCCGGCCAGCGCCATGGCCAGCTCGCGCAGCACGCGGGTCGGCACCAGTTGCCGGGGGCGCCCGCCGGCCAGGAAGTACACGGCCCAGGCCGCGTCATCGGCCGGGGCGCTGGCGAAGTAGTCGCGCAGGGCGTCGAGCTTGGCGTTGCTGGAGGTGGTGGCGTCCAGGCGCAGGTACAGCGCGGCGAAGGCTTTCATGCCTCGGGTTCCGTGGCCGGCGTGTCATCCTCGTCGCCGTATTCGGTGACGAACGCGCGGGCGTCCAGGCCTTGTTCGCCAAGGTAGCGCACCAACACGTTGACCGAGCCGTGGGTGACCATCACCCGCTCGGCGCCGGTCTGGCCGATGGCCCACAGCAGGCCTGGCCAGTCGGCGTGGTCCGAGAGTACGAAACCCCGGTCCACCCCGCGCCGCCGGCGGGTGCCGCGCAGCAGCATCCAGCCGCTGGCGAAGGCGTCGCTGTAGTCGCCGAAGCGGCGCATCCAGCTGCTGCCGGCGGCGGACGGCGGTGCCAGCACCAGCGCCTGGCGCAGCAGCGGGTCGTTGCGCGGGATGTCGCCGGCGTAGCGCGTGGGCGGCAGTTGCACACCGGCCTCGCGATAGACCCGGTTCAGGGGTTCGACCGCGCCGTGCACCAGGATCGGCCCGATGCCGGGGTCCAGGCCATGGAGGATGCGCTGGGCCTTGCCGAAGGCATAGCAGAACAGCACGCTGGCCTTGCCTTGCGCGGCGTTCGCCTGCCACCAGGCGTTGATCCCGGCGAACACTTCAGCCTGGCTGGGCCAGCGGTAGATCGGCAGGCCGAAGGTCGATTCGGTGATGAAGGTGTGGCAGCGCACCGGCTCGAACGCGGCGCAGGTGGCATCCGGCTCGACCTTGTAATCGCCCGAGGCGACCCAGACTTCGCCCTGGTGCTCCAGGCGCACCTGCGCCGAACCGAGCACATGGCCGGCCGGGTGCAGGCTCAGGCTGACGCCATGGTGCTCGATGCGTTGGCCGTAGGGCAGGGCCAGCAGGTCGATGTCCTGCCCCAGCCGGCTGCGCAGGATGCCGGCGCCGGGGGCGGCGGTGAGGTAATGGCGGTTGCCGCTGCGGGCATGGTCGCCGTGGCCATGGGTGATCACGGCACGTTCGACCGGGCGCCAGGGGTCTATGTAGAAGTCACCGGGCGGGCAGTAGAGGCCTTCGGGGCGGGCGATGACGAGGTCCATGGGGGGCGCACAAAGTTGCCGGGGTCATTACTAGGAGCGGTACGGGGGAGAGGAAGTTCGGGCAGTTTGATTGGGAGAAATGGACTACCCGGCATTCGGATATCAGGAAGAGCGTTTCGCGGTTAACTACGGACGTCGTTGATGGTGTGCAACAAAAATGTTGCGCCTTGCGTGCGTGTGCTGCAAATTGAATAGGCCCGTATGAAGTACAGTGAATTTCGCCGATGGCTGCGTGCCCAAGGTGCTACGTTCGTTCCAGCCAAGGGGAGCCATTTCAAGGTCTACCTTGGCAATCGTCAGACGATTTTCCCTGATCATGGCGCCAAAGAGATGGGTGAAGGGCTCAGAAAAAAGATCCTCAAGGATCTGGGCCTGTTTGAGTCTTGAAGGAGGGGAGAGCACTACATGATCTTCGATTACCCGGTAATCATTCATCGAGAAGAGGGCAGCGTCTGGATCAGTTGCCCGGACGTGCCCGAAATGTCGAGTGCTGGCGATACCGAGGACGAGGCATTATTCGATGCAGTCGATGCCATGGAGTCAGCGCTTTCGTTCTATGTGGACCAGAAGATCGCCATTCCGAAACCTGCCATGGCGCGGCCGGATCAAGCTGTCGTGCGTTTGCCTGCGCTGACTGCGGCAAAAGCCGCGCTGTGGAATACCATGATCGAGCAGAAGGTGAGTAAAACCGAGATGGCGCGGCGATTGGGTGTCAATCGCCCACAGGTTGATCGCCTTGTGGACTTGTTGCATCGTTCGAAGATCGAGCAGGTTGAGCATGCATTGCATGTTCTCGGCCAGCGCATCGAACTTGCTGTCGTGACTGCCTAGCGCTCCTGCTCGAAAAGCCGCCAGTCGTGGCGGCTTCCGACCTTCCTGCCTACTTGCCCGGCACCAAGGTCAAGCGCTGGCTCCCATACGCCCGCCCGAAGTTCTGCGGCTGCAGCGGCAAGCTCATGAACTGCCCCTTGAACCAGGCATCCAGCCCATCGCTGTGGTGCCCGCTGGCCGGGTTGCCGGACTGGCCGCTGCTGGTCAGCACCTGCAACGGTTCGGCCTGGCCGAAGTCGACGATCATCCGCGCCGAGGCCGGCAGGCGGGTGTCGAAGTCGCTGCCCCAGGCATAGGGGGTCAGGGCCAGGGTGGTGAAGTCGCCGCCGGCGGCCATCGGCGCATGGCTCAGCGCATCGCCCAGGCCATGGTAGGCCGGGGCCGGCCAGCGGTACTGGTGCAGCTTGCCCCACTGCCAGGCACGGCGGTCGCTGCCCAGTTGCGCGGTGCCGGCATCCACCGCGGCCGCCAGGCTGCGGGCGAGGATGGTCGGCTTGTCTTCCTTCTGCGCGGTGTTGCGGTCATCCCAGAACGGGCTGTCCTCGCGGCCGAGCAGGTGGTCGGCCTGGGCCGAATACGACAGCCGGGCGTTGCTGACGAAGGCCTGCCAGGCGGGGCTGGATTCAGGGCCGAGGTCGTCGAGGAAGGTCTGCCTGGCAAATGCCTGGAGGAACAGCTCGTACAAGGCGCCATCCGCCGACACCGGGCTCAGGCGGCCATCGAAGGCCTTGAGCCGGGCCAGGGCATCGCGGGCCTTGTCGCGCTCGGCGGCAGGCAGGGCATCGATCGCCTGCTTGAGCGGCTGGGCCATGCCCGGCGCGTCGAACATCTGCTTGAGCTTGCCGGCCAGCAGGGTCACCTGGTCGTTCTGCAGGGCCATCAGGCTGCGGCTGTCGTGGCGGCCGTTGGCGGCCAGCTGGCCCATCCGCTCGGCGCGCTCGGGGTAGTACCAGGTGTTGGACAGCTGCATGCCGTAGCCGCGCGGCAGGCTGCGCTGGTTGGCGTGGCCGATCCAGCCGGCGGGCGGATCCTGGTCGTAGGGGTGCAGCATCGCATCGGCGAAGCCATCCCAGTCATAGCGCCCGTCCCAGCCCGGCGACGGCAGCAGGCCCTGGCCTTCGCGGCGATTCGGGTAGCGGCCGCTGACCTGCCAGCCGATGTGTTCGGGGTCGGCGAACACGAAGTTGAGGGCGGCGGCGCCGATCTCGCGGGTGTTGTCGAAGGCCCGCTCGATGTTCGCCGCGCGGGTCAGGTCGAACAGCGCATCCAGGCTGCGGTCGCCCTTGAGCTGCGGCAGGTTGAGGGCCAGGCCCAGGCTGGCATTGCCCGCTTGCGGCAGCAAGGTGCCATGGCGGGTGTCGTACATCACTTCGCGCAGCGGGCGCTGGCCGCGGACGAAGAAGGTTTCGCTGCGGGCACGGGCCGGCAGCCACTTGCCGTCTGCGAGGTAGCTGACCTGGCTGCCGCTGTGGCGCAGCTGTTCCAGGTACAGGTCCTGGTTGTCGGCCATCACCGCACTGCTGCTCCAGGCCAGCTTGCCGTTGTAGCCGGCCAGCACGATGGGCAGGCCCGGCAGCGACAGGCCGGCGACCTGGTACTTGCCGGTGTGCAGCTGCACCGGGCTCAGGGCCCAGGCGGCGCGGCTGTCGCTGGCCAGCAGGCTCTTGCCGCTGCGGCTGCGTTGCGGGCCCAGGGCCAGGTTGGCCGAGCCGGGGCTGCCGAGCAGGTCAAGGTCGGCGAGCTTCTGGCTGGCGGCGGCCAGGGCGGCCAGGCCCGGCAGCTGGCTGCTCAGGTTCAGGCCCTTGAGTTTCTCGGCTTCGGCTTCGGCCAGCGGCTCGTCCGGTGCACCGGGCAACAGCCAGGCCAGCTTGTCGCTGCCGACCTGCTGCGCCAGGGTCAGGGCGCTGATCTCCTCTTGCAGGTTCACCGACTGGCTGAAGGCGTACAGGCTGAAGATCAGCGCCGAGTCTTCGGGCTTCCAGTATTCCGGGCGGTAGCCGCTGCTGGCCAGGTTGGCCGGCAGCTTGTCGCGGTAGCGGAACAGGTAGGCGTTGACCCCGCGGGCATACACCTCGAAGAAGCGCTTGAGCCGAGGCGATGCATCGGCGTACTGCTGGGCGGCGCTCTGCTTGAGATTGGCGGCGCGCATCAGGCGGTCGATGTCCAGCGCGTCGCTGCCGGCCAGTTCCGCCAGGCGGCCCTGGGCCAGCAGGCGCATGGCGAGCATCTGCTCGATGCGATCACCGGCGTGCACGTAGCCGAGGCTGAACAGCGCGTCATGGAAGCTGCTGCTTTCGATCAGCGGCGCGCCCATGGCGTTGCGCCGGATCGAGACGTTCTGCGCCAGGCCCTTGAGCGGCTGAACGCCGCTGGTCGGTGGCACGCTGTCCTGGTAGCCGCCCATCTGGCAACCGGCGAGCCCGAGCATGCCGAGCAGCGTGGCAGTGGGGGCGAACCGCGGGCGGAAGGGGGGAAGGACGGGGGCGGCCATGACGAGGGCTCCTGCGGGGCGTGGCGGGGGTTGGAAGGCGGTAAAGGTAGCATGCCGAAATGTTTTCGGCGCCTTTGAGATTGAGCGCGGGTGCATGCCTTGGGCTCTCTGGCGCCTGGCAGATCGAGCGCCGCCCGCGCGGCGCTTCGCGGGTGAACCCGCTCCCACATTTGTTGCAACGTGGCCATGTCTGTGAGGCCATGGTTGTCAGCCTTGTTGGCATGACTGGATCTCGAGGTGGGCATTGATGCCGCCCC
>NZ_JBIVIA010000024.1:0-16908 GCF_044749485.1 Pseudomonas sp. NPDC089401
GGCGGCTGGGCCTCGACCTACCTGATCGACCAGTCCAAGACCCGCCTGGAGCGCCTGGGCTTCTTCAAGGAAGTCAACGTCGAGACCCCGGCCGTAGCCGGTGTCGACGACCAGGTCGACGTGAACTACAGCGTCGAGGAACAGGCGTCCGGCTCGATCACCGCCAGCGTCGGCTTTGCCCAGAGCGCCGGCCTGATCCTCGGGGGCTCGATCAGCCAGAGCAACTTCCTCGGCACCGGTAACAAGGTGTCGATCGGCCTGACCCGGTCGGAATACCAGACCAAGTACAACTTCGGCTTCACCAACCCGTACTTCACCGAAGACGGCGTCAGCCTGGGCTACAACCTGTTCTACAGCAGCACCGACTACAGCGACTACTACGACGACGGTGTTTCCTACTACGCCATCAACAGCTACGGCGCCGGGGTGAACTTCGGCTACCCGATCAACGAAACCTCGCGCCTGACCTACGGCCTGACCCTGCAGCACGACGACATCAGCCCCGGCACCTACAGCGCCGACGAGATCTACGACTTCATCCAGCGCGAAGGCAAGAGCTTCAACAACCTCAAGGCCTCGATCGGCTGGTCCGAGTCGACCCTGAACAAGGGCGTGCTGGCCACCCGCGGCCACTCCCAGAGCCTGACCCTGATGGCCACCACGCCGGGCAGCGACCTGTCGTTCTACAAGGTCGACTACAACGGCCAGACCTTCCTGCCCGTGACCCAGGCCACCACCCTGCGCCTGCACACCACCCTGGGCTATGGCAACGGCTACGGCGCCACCAACGGCCTGCCCTTCTACGAAAGCTACACCGCCGGCGGCCAGGGCTCGGTACGTGGCTTCAAGGACGGCACCCTCGGCCCGCGCAGCACCCCGGCCACCGGCAACTACTCGGCCGCAGGCCAGGCCTACTACTCCGACCGCGACACCGACGTGCTGGGCGGCAACATCCTGGTCACCGGCGGTGCCGAGTACATCTTCCCGATGCCGTTCATCAAGAACCAGAGCCAGCTGCGCAGCTCGGTGTTCGTCGACGCCGGCAACGTGTATGCCGACACCTGCTACCTGTCCACCACCCAAGGCTGCGGCAACGTCGACCTGAACCAGCTGGCGGTGTCGCTGGGCGTTGGCGTGACCTGGTACAGCCCGATGGGGCCGCTGAGCTTCAGCCTGGCGGCGCCGCTGAAGAAGCCGGACAACGCCGAGACGCAGATCTTCCAGTTCTCCCTGGGCCAGACGTTCTGACCCACTGGAATGAGCGGGGCTCTTTTTGTAGGAGCGGCCTTGTGTCGCGAAAGGGCCGCAGAGCGGCCCCGACATTTTATGTGGTGAAGCAGATATCCAGGGGGCGCTTCGCACCCCTTTCGCGACACAAGGCCGCTCCTACAGACACTCCCACGCGGCCCACACAAATTACCCGCTTTTACCCTCGCTTAACCCAAGTTGACAGTCGCCTTGGCTAAGCTGGGATCCATACGACAAGCCTTTCAGGTAACCTCATGCCCCCCTTCGCCCCCACTGCGCTGGCCACGGCACTGCACGATGACGTGCACACCTCGCTGCTCGACCTGGTGCAACAGCGCCTGGCCGCCCTGCTCGGCCCGCGCTATACCGTCCTCCTCGCTGCCAGTGGCGACGCCCCCAGCCACTACCACCTGGCCATCCAGCACAGCCAGAGCGGCGTCTCGCTGGAAGACAGCGGCAGCATGGCCCCAGGTTTCGCCGAACACCTGTTGGCCTTGGGCGCTCAAGTGAAGGCCATGCTCGAATCGGACACCTTCGCCCGCATGGGCAGCGACGACCCGGCCCGCCCGCTGGTGTGGCTGCGCGACCACACCTGTTGACCCTGCAATGACCGCCGGTCGACCCGGTGCAGCTCACTAAACTGCTGACAGCTCAGAACTTTTCCCCATTAACTTGTCTATTGGGACATGCACACGCGTGCACCGGACGCTACCCGAAGGTGCCGTGTCGGTGCATGTCCCTATGTCAACCTGGGGTTGTCCTAGCACATGAACATCAAACTCCCGAGACTGCTGCTCACCAGCCTGTTCGCCCTTGCCGCCATCGGCTCGGCGCAGGCCACCACGATGCACGCCTCGAACCCTGCCCTGGCCCACGAAACGGCTGTCCAGGCACCCGCGCGCGCAGCCGAAAACCCATGGCCGAACCTGGCCAGCGTGGCCGATGCGCAACCGGCCACGATGCTGGCCCATGACGACCGCTACTGGCGCGATGGCCGCTGGCACTACCGCGGCGAGGACCGCCGCCGCGAAGAATGGCGCCGCGCCCAATGGCGCCGCGAGCAGGCCCGGCGTGAAGCCGAACGCCGTCGCGACTGGGAGCGCCACCATGACCGCGGCCACCACTACGACGACCACCGTTATCACCGCCGCTGAGCCACGCCCGTGAGTACCCTGTCGCCAGGCATACCGGCGACAGGGACTTGTTCTGAGACATTCGCTGTATAGTTTTGTATATTGCGCATTCCACCTCTTCCCGCGCACCGATCAGCGCATCGGGCGCCGTATGGAATCGTCGCCGTGTACATCATGCCGTTCGAACTGCCCAGGCAAACCGCCGATGGCGAGCCTGTGCGCAGGATCATTCTCGATGCCGCCAGCGAGGCGTTTGCCCAGCAGGGCTACGCCGCCACCAAGCTGTCGGTGATCGCCGCGCGGGCCAGCCTGCCGCGCTCCAACGTGCTCTATTACTTCAAGTCCAAGGCCAACCTGTACCTGCAGGTGCTGCAGGACATCGCCCCGGGTTACCTGCAAGCCTGTGCGCCGTTCCAGCGCGAGGACGAGCCGATGCAGGCCTTGAGCCGCACGGTCGTCTCGATGATCGCCCTGTTCGAAGGCCAGCCCTTCGCCTCGAAAGTGTTCCTGCAGGAGCTCAAGGAAGGTGGCCGGCGCATCCCCGGCGATTTCCTCGAACGCTGGGCGAGCCAGGCGCAGGCGAACACCGCACAGATCCGCCAGTGGATCGGCAGTGGCCAGATGGCTGCGGTCAACCCGGAACACGTATTGCCGTCGGTCTGGGCCATCGCCCAATCGTGCATCGACCGTGGCTGGCACCTCGCGCGCGGTGGTGCCCAGCCCATCGATTACAGGGCCGCCGCCAGCAGCTCATTACGCCTGCTGCTCAACGGCCTGGCGCCCGGCTAGGCTTGGCCGCTCCGCACCTCAGGTAACCTGCTCCAGCACCTGCGCCGCAGCCTTGCGCCGGCCTCTGCCACAGCGCAGCAGCACTGCGCGGCTGATGGCACTCCAGGCCAGCCCGACCGCGACCCCGCCAACCAGGGCCAGGGCCACCGCCAGAAGCGGCTGGTCACCGATGCGCCGGGCCACGGACTGGAACTGGAAGTGGGTCAGGTAGATGTACAAGGTCGACGAGGCGACCAGCGCCCCCGCCTTGGCCAGTACGCCCGGCAACGGTACCGCCCTGACCCAGATCAGCGCGAGCACCGCCGGCAAGGCGAGGTCGATATGCACGGCCTGGGACCACTGCGCCCAGCCGAAACCGATGATGGTCATGACCTCGCGCTCGCCGATCATCAACAACGCCACCGCACTCGCCAGCCATTTGCGCCGACGGCTGTCGGCAAAATGCACCGCCATGCCCAGCGCCATGACCCCCAGGTAATGCTGCGGCACCCGGTCGTGCAGGGCGCGTGCGTCGAACACGTACAGGCTCAGTAACACATCCGCCACCATCAGCCCGCAGGCCGCCAGCAGCAAGGTGCCGAACGGGTTGGCCATGATCCGCCGGCGTACCGGGCCGATCGACAGCACCAGGGCGAGGATCAGCACCATCTGCACCAGCACCTCGATGTACCAGTAGTTGAAATAGCCGACTTCAGCGACAGGGAACCAGTTGGACATCAGCAGCAGCGACTGCCAGTGCAGCTTGTCGAACAGCAATTGCACCAGCCCCGTGTACAGCAACGTCGGCACGGCGATGGCGGCCATGGACTTGAGCAGCGAACGGGCATCGCCGCGCCTCTCGACGAGGTTGAGCTGGAAGCGCGCCAGGCCGACCCCGGAGACCAGGTACAGCGCGGTGGTCTCACCCATCAGCAGGCCACTTTCGAAAAGCCCCAGGTGCCCGGCGACGATGGTGATGATCGCGACCATGCGCAGGAATACCGTGATGTCCATGTCACGCAAAGGCGGCCGTGGCCGCTGCGCCAGCTCGGCCAGCTCGCGCACCGGGCGCGTCTCCCACTGGGCCGGCAGTTGCCCGAGCCTTTCTTCCAGCACCTGCGAGGCCTGAACGAAGGTCAGCGAGTCACCGCCCAGCTCGATGAAACTCAGGTTGGCATCGATGCTCGGCACCTGGAGGATCTTCGCCCAGGCGTCGACCAGCTGTTGCGCGGCAGGCGACAGCGCCTGGGCAGCGGGTGCGCTGTCGACCCCGGATAGCGTCAAGGCGCGTCTGTCGACCTTGCCATTGGGGGTGAGCGGGATGGCATCGAGAAAGACGAACTGCGCCGGCACCATGTAGTCCGGCAACTGCAGCGCCAGGGCCTGGCGCAGCTGCGCGCCGCTCACCGGCTGCGCCGCAACGCAGTAGGCCACCAGCCTGGGTGCCGGGTGGTCACGATCGAGCGACACCACACACTGCCTGACCTGCGCCAGGCCGGCCAGGGCGCATTCGATTTCGCCCAGCTCGATGCGGTGCCCGCGGATCTTCACCTGGCTGTCACCGCGCCCAAGGAAATCGACGCTGCCGTCGGCCAGGTAGCGGCCCAGGTCGCCGGTGCGGTAGCAGCGATCGTCCGCGCGCCCGGTAAACGGGTTGGCCACGAACTTCTGCGCGGTGAGCGCAGGATCTTGCCAGTAGCCCAGCGACAGGTACGGGCTGCGGATCAGGATCTCGCCCTCCTCGCCTTCCACCGCCAGTTGATTGCCAGCATTCACCACCAGCAGCTGCGCGCCGTCGATGCCCTTGCCCAGCGGCACCCGCTGGCCCGGCGCCAGCCCTTCGAGCGGGTGGAAGGCCATGGCCTGGGGGGTTTCCGTGGTGCCGTAGAAGTTGACGTTGCGGGCGTTGGGCGCCATCTGCCGAACCTGCTCGTACTGCCCGGCTCCCAGCGCATCGCCGCCCCAGAACAGGTAGCGCACGTGCGGCAGCACTCGCCCGCCGGCCTCGATCAGTTTGCCCAGCGGCGGCGTCAGGTGCAGGGTCGAAACACGTTGCCGGTGTATCCAGTCAGCCAATTGCGACGGGTCGAGCAAAGTCGACTGGGCCGGGCAGCACACCGTGGCACCGATCGACAATGGCGTGAACACGTCGCGGTACACCGGGTCGTGGCCCAGGCCCGAGAGCAGGGAAAACCGGTCATCCTGGGTAAAGCCGTGGCGTTGCACGTGCCATTCGATGAAGTGCACCAGCGGCGCATGATGGGTCAGCACGCCCTTGGGCACGCCGGTGCTGCCGGAGGTGAAGGTAACGTAGGCCGGCTGCGCGGGACTCACCTGTGGCAGGCGGGTCGCCGTATCGGGGAAGGCCCGCAGCGCCGCTTGCGGCGCCTCCGGCACCTTGAGCCCGGACGCCAGTTCGGCGTCGCCACACAGCAGGATGCAGGCCGGTTGCAGCGTCTGGATGATCTGCTCGATGCGCGCTGGCGGATAGGCAACGTCGGCTACCGTGAACGTCAGCCCGGCGCGCAGGGCGCCAAGCATGGCATAGATCAGGCCTGCGCAGCGGCTGGCGACGATCACTACCCGATCCTGCGCCTGCGCGCCGCTGGCCAGCAAAGTGGCGGCGATGCCGTGGCTGATGCGTTCCAGCTGGGCGTAGCTGCAGCTCACGCTGGGGGCGATGATCGCCGGTGTTTCGGGACACCGCCGAGCCTGCTGGAGAAAGTCGCCGAAAATCGGGCGTTCAGCCCTGTAATCCAGGTCGAGCATCGGGTTCGGGCGCAGGTCCGGCATGATGTCGGTCTACCACGGGCGGGATTTCCTGAACGCTAGTGCACGCCGGCGTGCTACGCCAATACTGCTGGTCGGGGCAGATTGCCAGTAGCCGCTTCCTCAAGCTGACTCGATCCCCACAGGGATTGTGCCAAGCACCACGTTTTGAGCTTTCAGCTGATTCAGCAGCTGCAGAGCTTGCCCTTGAAGGCTCGCCGGCTCGACGCCAACCACCGCAGCCAGCGCCGCGCAGTGTTCACGACCGCTGCGCGCGTGCTGCTGCAATGACATCAACAGCGCATGGGCCAACGGCGCCAGGCGCGAGAACTGCACGTCATGGTCACTTCCCCGGCAGGCCAGCAGCAAGGTCGGCTCCACTGGCGCTTCCTGCGGTAGATGCCCAGGCCCGATCTGGCTGACCGGCCAGGCATAGGCCAGCGGCAAGGCCAGGTTGGACAGCACCGGTACGCCTTCAAGCAGGTCGCCTTCCGGGTCATGCTCGGGCTGTGCATCGTCGCCCAGCAGCAGCACCGTCTCGATCCACTCGTAATGGGCCAGTTCCGCAACCCACCCAGGCAGGTCGGCACGCTGTTGCAGGTAGTCCACCAGCTCGCCAGCCACCTCGGTGAACAGCGGGGTCTGACAGCGGTGACGGGCGTAGAAGTCTTCCATCAGCGCCAGCCACTGCCCGGCGCCCAGGCTGGCGTGCAGCACCGGGAAACTGCCGGCCAGCAACGCCTGCACATTGCCGAAAAACAGCTGCCGGTACACCGCCAGGCGCCGTGCCTCGATGCCGGGCGGCGGCGGGTTGGCCTGCGGGTCGCGGATATGCCCGGTCATGCACAACTGCTGCGCGCGCAGGGTCTCAGCCATGGCGCACCTCCAGGGTCTGGGCGCCGGCCTGCAGGTCGCGGATACAGGCCACTTCCTCGAGCAATTCGGCCACAGGCGGCAGGTTGAAATCGCGTTCGAGCAAGGTCGGTACATTGCCCAGGTGCTGGTAGGCGCTGGCCAGCAACTGCCAGACGTCGGGCCGCACACTGGCGCCATGGGTGTCGATCTTCAGGTCCGGGGCTTCGTCGTAATGCCCGGCCACGTGCAGGCAGGCCACCCGTTCGGCCGGCACCTGGGCGAGAAATTCCGCCGCGTCGTAGCGGTGGTTGCAGGCGTTGACCACCACGTTGTTGATGTCCAGCAGCAGATCGCAGTCGGCTTCGTTCAGCACCGCTTGCAGGAAATCGATCTCGCTCATCGCCTGGAATGGTGCGGCGTAGTAGGAAATGTTCTCCACGGCGATACGGCGGCCGAGGGCATCCTGCACTTCACGGATGCGCGCGGCGGTGTGGCGCACGGCTTCATCGGTGAACGGCAGGGGGATCAGGTCGTACAGGTGGCCATCATCAGCGCAATAGCTCAGGTGCTCGCTGAACAGCGGTACCTGGTAACGGTCGAGGAAGCCACGGATCTGGCGCAGGAAGTGGTGGTCCAGTGGTGCCGGGCCACCCAGCGACAGCGACAGGCCATGGCAGGCCAGCGGAAAGCGTTCGGCCAGTTGCGCCAGGCCCTCGCCGTAGCGGCCACCGACACCGATCCAGTTGTCCGGCGCGCATTCGAGAAAGTCCACGGCACCCGCGTCCAGGGTCAGCAGTTCGGGTAGCAGGGCCCGCCGCAGGCCAAGGCCGGCACCTTGCAGGGAAAGGGATGAGGTCATGGGGGAATGTCCTTGAGGTGATGCGCCTCCCCGGCCAACGCCGCGGGGAGGCGCCGACGCCGGTCAGTTCTTGGCCTGGCTCAGCTTGCTGTACAGGTCGCTGGGGAACGGGTTGCCGTTGGCGTCGAACTGGTGCTTGCGGTACTGGTACACCTCGGCCTCGGACAGGAAGCCGTCGTGGTTGGCGTCGATCTTGTCGAACTCGGCACCTGCGCCTGGGGCAACGGCCAGCAGCTCGGCGCGCGATACGCGGCCATCGTGATCGGCATCGGTGCGGGCGAAGGAGGCGTCACCGCACTTGCCTTCACCGCACTTGCCTTCGGCCTGGGTGACCTTGCCTTTGGCACCGCTGGCGCCGCACTTGCCCTCGCCGCACTTGCCTTCGCCCTGGGTGGCCTTGGCTTTCGCACCACTGGCACCGCACTTGCCTTCGCCACATTTGCCCTCCCCGGTCTTTTCCGCCGCGGCGAGCTGATAACCCTGTGGCAGTGCCTCCACGGCGAAGGCCGAAGCGGCCATGTTGAGGCCACCGACCAGGGCAATGCCGAGCAGGCCGAGGCGGGTCTTGTTGGAGCGCTGGATACGGGTCATGGTGATTCTCCTGATAGTCATACGGTCATGCCGTTAGGGCTTGTAAGCCAGTGAACGCAGGCCGTTGGGCTTGTCCGTTCGGGCTGTGCCATTTGGCCTCAGGCATGTATCGGTGGCGTATCGATC
Organism: Pseudomonas sp. NPDC089401; assembly: GCF_044749485.1. NCBI lineage: Bacteria > Pseudomonadati > Pseudomonadota > Gammaproteobacteria > Pseudomonadales > Pseudomonadaceae > Pseudomonas > Pseudomonas sp. NPDC089401. The sequence goes on from NZ_JBIVIA010000024.1 coordinate 8,350, forward strand.
AGGAGCGGCTTTTGTATGCGAACCCTTGTAATGGCATGGGAGATACAGAGAGATACAAGGTTGGCGCACCAATCGGTGCGCCAGGTGTTGCTCAGCGCCGGTCCAGCAACCGGGCCAGGGCGAACGTCGCGACCACCGCCAGCACCACGGCCGCAGCGATGGCGGGCAAGGTGCCCCACTGAGCGATGGTGGCGTTTACGGCCAGATAGAAACCCAGCACGCCCACGGCGCCAATGGCATTGCCGCGCACGATCGCGCCCAGCTCATGGTGCCCGCCCTGCACATGGGCGAACACCGCCAGCGGCCAGGCGATCACCGGGATCGGCGCCAACAGGCCGCTGGCCACCGGCCCGAGCCATTCGGCACTGGCGGTGATCGCCAGCAGCAGCAGGGTCGCGGTCAGCATGCGCAGCGGGATCACCCAGCGCGGCAGTTGCACCACCTTGGCATCGGCCGGCGCCACCTGCCGCGAGGTCACCAGGATGATCAGGCTCAACAGTGCCAGCGTTACCCCTACCGACAGCGCCACCAAGTGCAGGTGGCTCATCAGCGCGGCACTGGCGGCGTACACCACGAGCGCGGCAATGCACGCGGGAAACGCCGGCAGCCGCCGGGTCACCCGGTAATAGAACAGGTAGGTCGCCTGCACCGCTGCCAGCCCCGCCAGCGCGCCCGGCACGGCCTGCAAGGCGAAGCCCGGGCCCTGCTCGAGGCTGAGGAACAGCATGACCAGCGCCGAGGTGACCGGCAGCCCGGACAGCAGCCCGCCGATTTTCGTGCCCCAGCGCTTGGACGCCAGCGAGATGGCCAGCATCAGGGTGGGAGTGATGAGGAACTTGAGGTAGAAGGCAGTCATGGCAGGCAAGGCAGATTCAAGGAAGGGATAGGCCCTGCGCTTCTGGCACGGGGCACGGGCCGAGCACCATGCTAATGGAATCGCACGGGCGCCAGGCAGTTTTTTTGCCGCCTCAAGCCAGCCCGGCCAGCACCTCGGCGCGCGTGGTGACATGCTGGAAGTGATGCTTCCACAAATCGATGCCCAACTTCCCGGAACGGTCCAGCGAGGAGCCCACCGTCAGGTCGGTCACCAGCGTCGGCGTCAGCCCCGCATCGAACAGGGCGAAGCCTGCCGCCAGCACGCAGGTTTCGGTCTGCATGCCGCACACCAGCACCCGCTCCACGCCCAGTTGCCTGATGGCCTCGAGGGTTTGCGCGGTCTGCCCGTAGCCGTGCTTGATGAACACCTGGTCCACCTCGATCAGGCACTCGTCCTCGGCCGCCGGGTGCCAGCCCAACTGGCGCTGGAACGGCGTGACCTGCTCGTCGTGCAGTTCCACCGAGGCGAACGAGGGGATCTTCGCCGACAACAGGCGGATGCCATCGACCAGCCACTCGGGTGGGCTGAAGGTGGACTGGACATCGACGATGAGCAGAACCTGCTGCATGTGCACTCCTGGGTACGGAAAACGGGCGCGAAGTATATCCGCAAGCGGCCTGACAATGCGCACTGGTGGAACCGCCCCGCCCCTGTGTATGCTGCCTGCGCCCGAGCCCTCCGTAACGGACGCCCGCCCCATGCCCGTTGACCTGCAAGCGCTTTCTTCCAAGCTGATCCAGCTGATGCTGGACACCGTGTTCGTGGTCGACCGGGACAACACCATCGTCTTCGTCAGCAACGCCTGCGAGGCGCTGCTCGGCTACCGCGCCGACGAACTGATCGGCACACCGATCACCCGCTACATGCACCCCGACGACCTGGAGGCGACCCGCGCCTCGATCATCCGCGTGATGAACGGCCAGTCGCACCAGGACTTTCGCAACCGCTACCTGCGCAAGGATGGCAGCGTGGTGCACATTCTCTGGGCAGCCTCCTGGTCCGAGGAGGTCGGCGCACGCATCGGCGTGGCGCGCAACGTGACGGCGCTGACCCGGGCCGAGGAGGAACTGCGCTTCCTCGCCCACCACGACCCGCTGACCCGGCTGGGCAACCGTTCGCTGTTCAACCAGCGCCTGAGCACCGCCCTGCGCCGGCAGCAGCCGCTGGCGCTGCTGTTTCTCGACATCAACGACTTCAAGGGCATCAACGACAGGCACGGGCATGCCATGGGCGACCGCGTGCTGTGCGCGGTGGCGCGGCGCCTGGAAGCCTGCGTGGGCCCTGATGACAGCGTGGCACGGATGGGCGGCGACGAGTTCACCGTGTTGCTGACCGAGGTGACCTCGCCCACGGCCGTGGCCGAGAAGGTGGCCCTGGTGCTGGCGGCCATGGCGCAGCCGCTGGGTTGGGAGTATGCCGGGCTGGCCATGCCGTCGTGCAGCATCGGCGTGGCCAGCTACCCCGAGGATGGGCAGGACATCGACACCCTGCTCAATCGCGCCGATGACGATATGTATCGCCAGAAGCGGCGCAGGTCTGTAACTGGGTGATGCCTGCACCGGCCTCTTCGCGGGTAAACCCGCTCCCACAGGGATCTCCATCAGCCTTGTGGGAGCGGGTTTACCCGCGAAGAGGCCGGTGCAGGCACTAAAGAATTCTGGTTGATACACAACGGTCTTTTGCCGATCATCAAGCACCAGATTCACCAATGGACCACCCCGATGCATTCCTCAGAACGGCTCAAGGGCCTCGATGTCTTCGTCGCCGTCGCCGACCTGGGCAGCTTCGCCGCCGCCGCCGAACGCCTCAACCTCACCAGCTCGGCCATCAGCAAGAGCATCGCCCGCCTGGAGGGCCGCCTGGGCACGCGCCTGCTGCACCGTACCACCCGGACCCTGGCACTGACCGAAGCCGGCATCACCTTCTACCGCACCTGCACCTCGGTGCTGGCCGACCTGGAAGACGTCGAGCAGGCGCTCAAGGCCGAAGGTGACGAACCCCACGGCAAGGTGCGCATCGACCTGCCCGCCTCGTTCGGTCGCCTGCACGTGCTGCCGCTGATCATGGACTTCATCCGCCTGCACCCGCTGCTGCAGCCGCACATCTCGTTCTCCGACCGTTTCATCGACCCGCTCCACGAAGGCATCGACATCGTCGTGCGCATCGGCGGGCCGGATACCTGGCCAGAGGGTCTCGGCCACCAGTACTTCGGCGCCCAGCGCCTGATCTTCTGCGCCGCTCCGGCGTACCTGGCACGGCATGGCGCGCCGACCAGCGACCGCGACCTCGAGCAGCACCACTGCGTCGGCTACGGCCACAGCGATGGCCAGGTCAGCCCGTGGTTCTTCAAGGGCCGCCAGCCGGGCGAAATGGAGCGGCGCACGCCGCAGGCACGGATCGCCGTGGGCGATGGCGAGGGCGAAGTGGCGGCCGTGCTTGGCGGCCACGGCATCGGCCAACTGCCAACCTGGCTCACCCAGCGCCACATCGACCAGGGCACGCTGGTGGAAGTGCTGCCGGACCTGGCCACCAACGGCCTGCCGATGAACCTGGTGTGGTTGAAAAGCCGCGAGAACCTGCCCAAGGTCCGCGCCCTGCTCGACTACCTGCTGCCACGGCTGGCGCCCCACGGCACCCGCCAGGCCGATTAGCGCCCTGCGGACAGGCGGCGCACCACTGGCGTCAGCAGCAACGCCAGCAGCGCGACGGCCGCCGCTACATACCCCAGGTACTCGAGCCCCAGGTGGGTGATGGTCATTGCCCCGACGATGGCGCCAATGCCGATACCGGCGTTGGCCGCCGACACATTGCTGGTACCCGCCAGCGCCTGAGCATGGCTGACCGACTGCATCACCCGCACCTGGCTGACCGGGTACAGCGCCGTGTTGGCGATGCCCCAGATGCCCAGCGCGATGCAGATTGCCCAACCGGCCTGGGCCAGCGGCGTGACGGCGGCCATGCCCAGGGCCAGCAACGCCAGGAACAGCGCCGTCGCCGTCAGCGGCGAGCGGTCGACCGCCCGCCCGCCGATCCAGTTGCCGACCAGGCCGATGGCACCAAAGCCCATCAGCCACCAGCCGATATGCGCCGGCGCCACCCCGGCGACACGTTCGAGGATGTCGCCCAGGTAGGTGTAGGCGATGAACATGGCGCTGAACACCAATACCGAAAGCAGCACGTTGGCCAGGAAGGCGGGCTCCTTGAAGATCCGCGCCTGCTTGCGCAAGTCGATGCGGGCGCTGCGCGCCACCTTCGGCATGCACGCCCACATGGCCACGGCCATCAGCAGCGACAACCCGGCCAGCAACCCGAACGCCCCACGCCAGCCAATCGCATTGGCCGCCACGGTCCCCAGGGGAATGCCCAGCAGCATGGCGGCCGAAATACCCAGGTAGACCTTGGAGATCGCCTGGCCAGCGCGTTGCGGGCCGGCCAGTTGCCCGGCCGTTTCGCTGGCAGTCCCCCAGAACACCGGCAATGCCAGCGCCGGGATGAACCGTGCCACGGCCAGCACCCAGAAGCTGCTGGACACCGCAGCCAGGGCGTTGGACGCCGCGAACAGCAGCAGAATGGCGATGAACAGCTGCTTGCGGTCAAGGTGAGACAGCAGCGCCGTCAGCGGCGGGCCAAACACCATCACGGTAAAGGCGAACAGCGTCACCAGTTGCCCGGCGACGGCGATGGAAATGCCCAGGTCCCTGGCCATCGCCGGCAACAAGCCGACAATCAGAAATTCGGTGGTGACGATCAGGAAGGCGGAAAACGCCAGGATGGCAATGCTGAGGGTGGCGTTGCGTGAGGCGCAGGCCACCTCGGCGGTTGATTCGAAAGCAGACATGGCGAGGGGAAACTCCAATCAGAATCCCCGGAGTTTATTGATTATCCGCGTTCCGATCCCTGGCACTTTTTCATCTATCCAGGGAACTGGATTCATCAATGCCGCTACTGCACCAGGATGGCTTCGTGCACGGCAATGGTCGGTATCGCCTCGACGCTGCGTTGAAGTTGCAGCCATTGGCGCATCTTCTCGGCATCGAAGATCTGCCCCTCGTCCATCATCGACAGGATCAACGCCTGAGACATTCGGTAACACCCGCACTGGGCGCACTTGCGCTCTTCCCAACCGGCCAGGCAATCGATGGATTCGGCATGACCCGCGCAGATCAGGCAACTCATGGAACCTCCTCATGCAGGGCATAAGTGGAGAAAAGTGTGCCATTCGCTACACAAGCATGGCGGATGGGAAGTTGCATGAGAATTTCATGCCAACTACGCTGATTAAGATCCCGAACCACCCGTCTTCATGGGCAAGAGGCCTCGCCGGTGCTGTGCCAGTGTCGGTGAAACTGGCAACGAAACCCAGGCCATTATCCAAGTTACCGGACCTTGAGGAATGGCGCGTTGCGTTCCAGCCCACCGAGATAAACAAGCAAGCCGCAGCCCACGAGGCTAGAGGCTATGAAGCCTAACGCCAAACTCAACGGCAAGCTGTTCTCTATCGATGCGAGCAGCATGCTGATACCCCCACCGAAGGCAAAAAGCAGCGTGTTGTTGAGCGATGCAGCTGCACCTGCACGCTCAGAGTGGTGGCCCAGTGCATGGCTCGTGGCAGCTGGCCGAACAATAGTTGTGCCAATGCTACAAAGCGTCAACGGTAACAACAGGCTCACTGCTGAAAGCGCATTCACCAAAACAACCAGACACAGCACACTTCCAGCCAGACCGATGAGTGCGAACCCCCAACCGATCTGTGCCTGCAGGGTAATCCGACGGTTCAGCCGACTGGCTATGAACCCGCCAATCATATAGGCCAGCCCATACCCGAGGAACACCATGGCAAAAGCGAAGGCGGTAAGCCCCAACTGCCCCATGAGCAACATCGGGGAAACAACCACGAAGGAAAAATGACAGGCGAACGCCAGACACGAAAATGACGAGCTCACGATAAATACGCGATCCTTGAGTAGCACCCGATAGGTACTCAACATGCCTAGGCCGCCATTGGGTTTCGGTTCGTCTTTCAACAACAGGGCGCAGAGAATCAGCACGATCACTGCAAGTAGGATAAACACCTTAAAACTGCCTTCCCACCCGAAATATTGCTGAAGCACACTGCCAACAAGCGGCGAAAGTGAAATGAACAGGCCGCTGATACTGGTCATCAAGATACGCATCGCATTTCGCTGATGGCCACTGTACATGTCCTGCACCAATGCCTGGCTGAGCACGAAGCAGCCGCATCCAACCGCCTGTAAAAGACGAAATACCATGAAGCCTTCATAGCCTGTTGTGAGGATACACCCCAGAGCCCCGATGACCGATACAACCAGCCCGGCAATCAGCAACCGTTTCCGACCCATACGATCCGAAAGCGGGCCAATGATCGTTTGCGAGAGGGCTACTCCGATCGCGAAGAGGCTGATCGAATAGGCAATGTACTTTGAATCGACATTGAACTCCCGGGCCAACGAAGGTACGGAGGGCAAGATGACATCCAGAGGGAACACACCGAGCAAGCTGATTAGCAGGAGCAATGGCACATAAAAATTGACACGCCATGGGGAGAATTGTTTAACCATCAATAAAACCCTCCTTCTTAAAACGGCAAAAATATGAAACATTCGAGAGCAAGTCTGTGCGCCTTATGGCGTTGAGCGTCAACTGCAAAGTAGCAGGCATCCGGAGACGCCAGTTCTGCCTGAGAAAACGGACAGCGCCCTCACAGCAAACAGCCGCATCCTTTAACTGAAACCTCGCAAACGGAATGTCTGGCCGACAAAAAATACGCAGCCCCACGATCAACGTATTGACTATGAATTCTCTTTCGGTATCCGAGGCCTGTTGCCATACCGTTGCGAAACAGCCGGCAAAAAAAACCGAGTGCCTGGCCTCATCATGCAAATGGTCTTTCAACATGTTGAAAACGGGCAAAATCAGCTCATCTCGAGTCAACAACGACAGCGCTTGCGTTATGACAGTTTCCGAAATAAACGCCATGACAAACAGGCCAAGCGCTTCATCACCGCGACCGCAGGTTGCTAAGAGGTCATTAAAATGTTTCAAACGTGTAGAGCGGAACCTGCTCAACTTAAAGTAGGTAGCAACTTGCTCAGCCAAGTCATTGGAGAACAAAGCGTGATAGCCTTCATCCGTGTACAGTTTTAACGCCGCATTCCGCTCATCGGGCGAAAAGAATCCAGACAAGTCGCCCTGAACCATACACGTGACAGCTCTGTTGACGAGAGCAACCTCTAGCTCAGTGGTGTAATCTAAAAAATACAATAAGCACCTAATATGCAGCTTGCGAAGTCCGTGAACAGGCAAGCCTTTTACTTCAGGGTATCCGGTGAGCGGAACCAATGCAGTCGGGAACCATAAACTCGGCTCGGCCTGCAGGCAATCTTTCTTCGAGAGCGCATAGGCGTAAGGGCGGGTACGTACAGAACTGGAACTGTCCCACGCGTCGAAGGCCATGAGCGATCGATTCACTGCTTTTTTCTGTTTCATCGAGACGGTGTCCTCTACCGAGCAAGCTCCCTCAGGCTTTCAGGTGTCGCCTCACCACTGGCGTAACCACAACCTACAAAAAAGAGCACCTGCTCATGAGCATTCTCTAATTTCAAAAGGGGTTCTATTTCCTTCTCGCATAACGCCCCGGTCAACCACGTCCCCAACCCAAGGGACGTACTCATGAGCTGAAACGTCTGAGCGACATGCCCAACTTCCAGCAACGCATTCCTATAGGCACGGGAGTGCTCATACTTCCACCACAGCTTGTCGAACCTAGAGGTGAAAAATACGCCAACTGGCAGATTATTTGCAAAATGCTGCCCCGACAGCAGCGCCCCCAATTGCGGGATATCAACCGACTTTAGAAGCAACCGATTGCTGGCGGCCTCATAGTAATAGAGCCCCTTATCAAGGCCGTCTACATTATTCGCCAATACATAGCCTTCGGTTGAATTCAATCCTCCACCCGATGGGCTGCAGCGGCGCTTTCGAAATGCATCAGGCAATCCACAACTCTCAGGAAGCTCTCGCTCATCTACAAAACCCAATGTGTACTGCAGGATTTTCGCCAAGCTCTCCAAGCGGAGAGGAAAATCAAGAAACTCCCGGACAGTCGAACGGCGCAACAGTACCTTTTCGAGTTCCCCTTCGCAGGTTCTTGAGGGTAACGGGATGCCTGATTCAGCGCCCGAATGCTGGCGCTCCAACGGAACCTGTTTTTGCCATAGGCTTTCACAATGCTCCAGATAGAGCTTCGCCCACGCTGTTTCATCCACAGGCACATCTTCCAAAGGAATATTTTTTGTGCCGAAGTGATAGATCCTAGAGAGCACGTCCCAACCCCAAGCCTCAGTGGATTCTTGATCAACTTTCACAACCCCCGCGGAAATCAGCGCCTGATCAATTGCGCAGGCCTGATCAACGCAACCAGGGTTCTCAATTAAATACATCAGACGCTGCGCGTGAGCGGTCGACATTTCATACTGTTTGTGCGCCTGGAAGTCCCAGCAAATCAGGGTTGAGTCAACCACAATAAAAAAGCAATCTTTACTGATCATCTGCTTCTCCACTGGCTGACTAGGCTCTGTACGAAATCCCGAGAAACCTAATCTTCTCTCCTCCAGCGCTGAGATTTTGTAGAGTCACGCGCCATTAACGGAAAGGAATTCTGT
>NZ_JBIVIA010000025.1:0-12540 GCF_044749485.1 Pseudomonas sp. NPDC089401
GGGGTGAAAACCGCGTCCAAGCCTCAAATGTGTAAACCATGTCCCCGGTTTACGATGTAAACGATGTCTCCGGTCGTACACCGCGAAGAGGCCGGTACAGGCTTACTTGAAGCCTGTGACCGCGTGCGGCACATAGGGCGCTTCGAGCCGGGCGGCTTCTTCGGCACTCAGTTGGAAGCCCAACGCCGCAATCGCGTCATCGAGCTGCGCCACCTTCGAGGCCCCGACGATCGGCGCCGACACCCCGCGCTTGCCCAGTACCCACGCCAGCGCCACCTGCGCCATCGGCACCCCGCGCTCGGTGGCGATCTGCTCGACCACGTCGATCACCCGGCCATCCTCCACCTCGGTCTTCTCGTAGAACGACTGCCCGGAAATGTCGGTGCGGGTACGCTCGGTCTGCTGGCCATGGGGCCGGGTCAGCCGGCCGCGGGCCATCGGGCTCCAGGGCATCAGGCCGACGCCCTGGTCGAGGCACAGCGGGATCATCTCGCGCTCTTCCTCGCGGTAGATCAGGTTGAGGTAGTTCTGCATCGACACGAAGCGGCTCCAGCCGTTGCTGGCCGCCACCTGCTGGGCCTTGGCGAACTGCCAGGCGTACATCGACGAGGCGCCGATGTAGCGGGCCTTGCCGGCCTTGACCACGTCGTGCAGGGCTTCCATGGTTTCCTCGATGGGGGTGTGGTAGTCCCAGCGGTGGATCTGGTACAGGTCCACGTAGTCGGTGCCCAGGCGGGTCAGGCTGGCGTCGATGTTGGCCAGGATTGCCTTGCGTGACAGGCCTTGCTCATTGGGACGGGTGCTGCCTTCCCACATGTTGGCGGGGAAGAACACCTTGGTGGCGATCACCGTTTCCTCGCGGCGGGTGAATTCCTTGAGCAGCTTGCCGAGGATGACTTCCGAGGTGCCGGCCGAGTAGCTGTTGGCGGTGTCGAAGAAGTTGATGCCCTGTTCCACCGCGTGGCGAATGATCGGGCGGCTGTCGGCCTCGCCCAGGGTCCAGGGGTGGGTGCCGGCGTCCGGTTCGCCGAAGGTCATGCAGCCCAGGCAGAGTTTCGAGATATCCAGGCCGGTGTTGCCCAGTTTGACGTACTGCATGCGCTTCTCCTCAAGGCTCGTTTGTGCGATGGGGAGAGCTTAGCGGCGATGCTCACCTGCGGAAACTCCGTATCGATGCAGGTTGCATCCGCAAAAATTCACAAGCGCAGCAGCGGCCTCACCTGCTGCTGGAGAAAATCGGTGACTGCCTTGATGCGCGGCGTGCTGCGCACGTCTTCGTGCACCGCCAGCCAGATCTCGATGCTCAGGGTCTGCTCGTCACGCCCGACGACCTCCAGGCCGTGCTCCTGGGCCATGAACGCCGGCAGGCAGGCAATGCCGATGCCACCGGCCGCGGCCTGGGCCTGGATGCGCAGGTCGTTGCTTTGCAGGGCGAACGGCTGGTTGTCGGTCTGGCGCAGCAGCCACTGCTGCTGCGGCGACTTGGCCTGGGATTGGTCATAGCCGATGTAGCGTGGCGCGCCGCTGCCACGCCGGTAAGCGGGAGCTGCGTACAGCCGGTAGTCCAGGTAGCCCAGCAGGCTGGCGACCAGGGTCGGCTCGGTGGGCCGGGCCAGGGCGATGCTGATGTCGGCCTCGCGCCTTGCCAGCGAGGCGCGCGACTTGCTGCCCACCAGATTCAGGCGCAGTTGCGGGTAGCGCTGGTACAGTGCGCCGAGGCGCCGGGCGATGATGCTGCCGAGCAGGGCGGGTGGGGCCGCCAGCACCACTTCGCCTTCGACCTGTTGCTGGCCGGCGCTGGCGAAATGCTCCAGGGCGAACGACGACTGGGTCATCTGTTCGGCGTATTCGCCGACCCGCCGACCTTCCTCGGTCAGCGCATAGGCCCTGGGACGGCGGTCGACCAGCTTGAGGTTGAGCGCGGCCTCCAGCGCGGCGATGCGCCGGGCCACGGTGGCATGGTCGACGCCCAATTGCCGAGCGGCGGCGGCCAGCGAGCCGGCGCGGGTAAAGGCGGAGAAATGGCGCAGGTCTTCCCAATCGAACATAAATGGCCCCAGGTGTGGACGGCCATCATACGGGCTGAGGGCAGGTGCGGCGACCGCCGCGCGGTTCAGATGTCTGGCAGGGCTGGGGTGCTCGGGCGCAGGCCGCCGATGTCGATGATCGCTGGGGCGCCGACGGTGATGTCGAGTTTCGACAGGTGGGCCACGAACGCGTCGATCACCTGCCAGGCTGCCAGTTCGCCCGGCAAGGCCTTGAGGCCTGGCAAATTACTGGGCTGTGCACCGGCCTTGAGCGCCGTGAGCAGTTGCACGAGGCTGGCCTGCTGCTGCTCCCAGAACGCCACCAGGCGTGACAGGGTGCCACGCAAGGTCAGGTATTGCGCCTGCAGGCCGCCCATGGTCCCGAGCGCGCTGGTCAGGTGGGCCAGACGGGTGCTTGGCTTGAACGCATGCTGCCGTTCGCCGACCAGGGCTTCCAGGCCGGCGGCGAGGGCCGCAGCCATCTGCGGCTGTGGGCTGCCGAACGCACGGATCATGCCCCGCAGCTCCTTGTCGGCAGCCCGCGTCGCCGCCAGGCCATTGACCACATCTGGCAGCAGGCGCACCTCGAACAGCTCGACCCACAAGCGTGCATCGTCGGTTGAGCCTTGGTCGAAAAGGCGAGAACTGGCGAGGAACATCGCACAATAGTCGCGAAACGCCTGGAGCACCGGCAGCCATACCAGCGGCCTGTCCAGCTGCCAGACATCGGCGGCGGCATCCAACCGGCGGAATTCGATGGCGACCCGCGTGAACCACTCGGGCTCATCGGCGATACGCCCGACCTGAACGCCTTGGCAACTGAGCGCAAAATTGTCGAGCGCGACGATATCGGCGTAGGCATCGGTGAGCCTGGCGATGACGTCTTTCGGGTCTGTTGCGAGCATGGGGACGCTCCCTGCATGACGGATGCGTTTCGGGCGTGCCGAGGGCAAGTCACTTGGCCATCATTGGCCGAAATCTAGGTGTAGATGAGTCGCCAGGGGCTGGCAAGGCAGTCTCGGATGAATGGTGGTAGCGGCACGGCGCAGGCCGACGACCGGTGCCAAAAGGGCAGCCGTCAAGGCTCAAGATGTCGCAGGCTTTGAAACCGGTTTCAAAAGCGCTGCAAACCCGTTAGATTACGCGGCTTTTCCGGCCCAGGCCGGACACCAGATGGCGCAACCCAAGGCCGCCGCAACGCAGATGAGGACCCGAAATGCCTGACCATGCCCCCGACAATCCGCGCCGGGACTTCCTGCGCAAGACCCTGACCTTGATACCGGTAGTCACGGTGGCCAGCACCGGCCTGGGTGCCAGCCAGATGCTCGCCGCCGAGCCGGTCCGCGAACCCAAGGTGCCGGCCACGCCTGCGGCCGGCCACTACCAGCCGACCTTCTTCACCGCCGAGGAATGGGCCTTCGTGCAGGCCGCCGTGTCGCGCATCATCCCGGCCGACGAGCTTGGCCCTGGCGCCCTGGAAGCGGGTGCCGCCGAGTTCATCGACCGGCAGATGAACACGCCGTACGCCACCGGCGCCCAGTGGTACATGCAAGGCCCGTTCAAGGCCGATGCCGCCCCTGAGCTTGGCTATCAGCTGCAACTGAGCCCGCAACAGATCTACCGCCTGGGGATTGCCGCTGCGGATGCCTGGTGCAAAGACGCCAGCGGTAAAGCCTTTGCTGAGCAAGACAGCGCTACCCGAGACAAGGTTCTCGGCATGATCGAAGCCGGTGGCATCGTTTTCGAGCAACTGCCGGCCAAGACATTCTTCAGCCTGCTGGTGCAGAACACCCGCGAAGGCTTCTTCTGCGACCCGATCCATGGCGGCAACAAGGGCATGGTCGGCTGGACGCAGATCGGCTTCCCCGGTGCCCGGGCAGATTTCATGGACTGGGTCGAGCGCAACGAGCCGTACCCGTTCCCGGCAGTATCGATTCGCGGCGAGAGGGCGTAAGGCATGGCCAATGCAATGAAAAAGGTCGACGCAGTAATCGTCGGTTTCGGCTGGGCCGGGGCAATCATGGCCAAGGAACTGACCGAGGCGGGCCTGCAGGTCGTGGCGCTCGAGCGCGGGCCGATGCAGGACACCTATCCGGACGGCAGCTACCCGCAGGTGATCGACGAACTGACCTACAGCGTGCGCAAGAAGCTGTTCGTCGATGTGTCGAAGGAAACCGTCACCATCCGCCACAGCGTCAACGATGTCGCACTGCCCAACCGCCAGCTCGGTGCCTTCCTGCCCGGCAAGGGCGTGGGCGGCGCGGGCCTGCACTGGTCGGGCGTGCACTTTCGGGTCGACCCGATGGAACTGCGCATGCGCAGCCATTACGAAGAACGCTACGGCAAGCGCTTCATCCCTGAGGACATGACCATCCAGGACTTCGGCGTCAGCTATGAAGAACTGGAACCGCACTTCGACTTCGCCGAGAAGGTGTTCGGCACCTCCGGCCAGGCCTGGACCGTCAACGGCAAGCTGGTCGGTGAAGGGCAGGGCGGCAACCCCTACGCGCCGGATCGCTCCAACCCGTTCCCGCTGCAGGCACAGAAGAACGTGGTGTCGGCCAAGCTCTTCGAAAAGGCCACCGCGAGCCTGGGCTACAAGCCCTACAACCTGCCGTCGGCCAATACTTCCGGGCCCTACACCAACCCTTACGGCGCGCAGATGGGCCCCTGCAACTTCTGCGGCTTCTGCAGTGGCTACGTGTGCTACATGTACTCCAAGGCCTCGCCGAACGTGAACATCCTGCCGGCGCTGCGCCAGGTGCCTAACTTCGAGCTGCGCGCCAACGCCCATGTGCTCAAGGTCAACCTCGACGACAGCAAGCGCAAGGCCACCGGCGTGACCTACATCGACGCCCAGGGGCGCGAAGTGGAGCAGCCGGCGGACATCGTCATTCTCGCCGCCTTCCAGTTCAACAACGTGCGCCTGATGCTGCTGTCGGGCATCGGCAAGCCGTATGACCCGGTAAAGAACGAGGGCGTGGTCGGGCGCAACTTCGCCTACCAGAACATGGGCACCGTGAAGGCGTTCTTCGACAAGGACACCTACACCAACAACTTCATTGGCGCCGGCGGCAATGGTGTGGCCATCGACGACTTCAACGCCGACAACTTCGACCACGGCCCGCACGGCTTCGTCGGCGGTTCGCCGATGTGGGTCAACCAGGCCGGCAGCCGGCCGATCGCCGGGGTCGCCAACCCGCCGGGCACCCCGGCCTGGGGCAGCGCCTGGAAGAAGGCCACCGCCGACTACTATACCCACCAGGTATCGATGGACGCCCACGGCGCGCACCAGTCGTACCGCGGCAACTACCTCGACCTCGACCCGACCTACCGCGATGCCTACGGCCAGCCGCTGCTGCGCATGACCTTCGACTGGCAGGAAAACGACATCAGGATGAACCAGTTCATGGTCGACAAGCTGAGCAGGATCGCCCAGGCGATGAACCCTAAATCCATCGCCGTCCTTGGCAAGAAGGTCAAGGAACACTTCAACACCGCCAGCTACCAGACCACCCACCTCAACGGTGGCGCGATCATGGGTACCGACCCCAGGACCAGTGCGCTGAACCGCTACCTGCAGAGCTGGGACGTGCACAACGTGTTCGTCCCCGGCGCCTCGGCGTTCCCCCAGGGCCTGGGCTACAACCCCACCGGCCTGGTGGCCGCGCTGACCTACTGGTCGGCGCGGGCGATCCGCGAGCAGTACCTGAAAAACCCCGGCCCGCTGGTCCAGGCTTGAGGAGCGATGAACATGAAGAACCTGTTGATCGCAACCTTGCTGCTGGGCGCAAGCGCCACCGTCCAGGCCGAAGATAGCCTGGTGCAGAAGGGCGAGTACCTGGCCCGCGCCGGTGACTGCGTGGCCTGCCACACTGCCAAGGGCGGCAAGCCCTTCGCCGGCGGCCTGCCGATGGAAACCCCCATCGGCACGGTGTATTCCACCAATATCACCCCGGATGCCAGCGGCATCGGCAACTACAGCTTCGCCGAGTTCGACCGGGCGGTGCGCCAGGGCATCGCCAAGGACGGCAGCACCCTGTACCCGGCCATGCCGTATCCGTCCTACGCGCGTGTCAGCGACCAGGACATGCAGGCGCTCTATGCCTACTTCATGCAGGGCGTGGCGCCGGTGGCGCAGCCGAACAAGGCCAGCGACATCCCTTGGCCGTTGAGCATGCGCTGGCCGCTGTCGATCTGGCGCGGGCTGTTTGCGCCTGAGGCCAAGGCCTGGCAGGCAACGGCCGGGGCGGACCCGGTGGTCAGCCGCGGTGCCTACCTGGTCGAAGGCCTGGGCCACTGTGGCGCCTGCCACACGCCACGGGCGCTGACCATGCAGGAGCAAGCCCTGAGCCCACAGGACGGCGAGCAGTTCCTGGCCGGCAGCGCGCCGCTGGAAGGCTGGATCGCCAAGAACCTGCGCGGTGATCACAAGGATGGCCTGGGCAGCTGGAGCGAGGCGCAACTGGTGCAGTTCCTCAAGACCGGCCGCAGCGACCGCAGCGCGGTGTTTGGCGGCATGAGCGATGTGGTCGAGCACAGCTTGCAGCACCTGAGCGATGCCGACCTGACCGCCATTGCCCGTTACCTGAAGACCTTGCCGCCAAGCAACCCGGACGACCAGCCGCAGGCCTACGACAAGCAGGTCGCCGACGCCTTGTGGCAGGGTGACGACAGCAAGCCGGGCGCCTCGGTGTACATCGACAACTGCGCGGCCTGCCACCGTACCGACGGCCACGGCTACACCCGGGTGTTCCCGGCGCTGGCCGGCAACCCGGTGGTGCAGACGGCGGATGCCACGTCGCTGATCCATGTGGTGCTGGCGGGCGGCACGCTGCCGGCGACCCATGCGGCGCCGTCGAACTTCACCATGCCAGGGTTCGGCTGGCGCTTGAGCGACCAGGAAGTGGCGGATGTGGTGAACTTCATTCGCACCAGCTGGGGTAACCAGGGCAGCGCGGTCACCGCCGCTGATGTGAAACCCCTGAGGTAACTCTGTGGGAGCGGGTTTACCCGCGAATGCGATGCCGGATTCAGCGAAGCATTCGCGGGTAAACCCGCTCCCACAGGGTTTTTAATTATCATCCGTTTCAACGTGTTAGGGCGCATACCTGTTGCCTTGCCTCACCCTCCCTGTGACACTCCCGATCAACGGCAGGTTGACGAACGCGCAAGGTTTTGTTGTATTGAAACCGGTTTCATTCGCCGTCACCCGACAACAATCACAAGGGACCCGCAATGACCGATTCATCCCCCCATGCCCGCGAGCGGGTGACCATCAGCGAAGTGGCGCGTGTGGCCGGCGTGTCCAAGGCCACCGTCTCGCGCTACATCGGTGGCGATCGCCAGTTGCTGGCCGAGGCCACCGCCAAGCGCCTGGAGGAGGTCATCGAACGCCTGGGCTACCGCCCCAACCAGATGGCCCGCGGCCTGAAACGCGGCCAGACGCGCCTGATCGGCATGCTGGTGGCGGATATCCTCAACCCCTATTCGGTCGCGGTGATGCATGGCGTGGAAACCGCCTGCCGCCAGCATGGCTACAGCCTGGTGGTGTGCAACACCAACCGCGACGATGATCAGGAACGTCACCACCTGACGGCCTTGCAGTCCTACAACGTCGAGGGGCTGATCGTGAACACCCTCGGCCGCCACCCTGGCGAACTGCTCAACCTGCAGCGCGACATCCCCATGGTGCTGGTCGACCGGCAACTGCCGGAACTCAACGTCGACCTGGTTGGCCTGGACAATGCCGACGCCATCGAACAGGCCCTGGACCATTTGCAGGCCCGTGGCTACCGCGACATTCTCGCCGTCACCGAAGCACTCGACGGCACCAGCTCGCGGCTCGAGCGGGTACAGGCGTTCACCGCCTCGATCAGCAACCGCAGTGGCATGCGCCAGCAGTTGCTGGAAGTCGACGGCGGCCTGCGCGCCAAGCTCGGCGCCTTCCTCGCCAGCAAGGGCCACGGCCCGCAGGCGATCTTCACCTTCAACGGCGTGGCCACCCTGGCGGTCACCCGCGTACTGCACGAGAGCGGCTGCAACCTGTTCGCCGATGTCGGCCTGATCGCCCTCGACGAACTGGACTGGTACCCGCTGGTCGGCAGCGGCATCACGGCCTTGGCGCAACCCACCGAGCGCATCGGCGTGGCGGCGTTCGAGTGCCTGCTCGAACGCCTGCGCGGGGGCAATGACGCGCCGCGACGTATCGACTTCAAGGCTGACCTGATCACCCGAGGGTCGACCCAACCCGAGCAATAACGGCGGGCGGCAGGGCTGCCCGTACCGTTCAAGTAGAAATGAAACCGGTTTCATAAGGACAAGAACAATGCACGCGAACCCCGTTTCCATCAGCCTTTCCAGTTACGGTGCCGAGCTGGTCCGCCAGCGTGGCCAGGAAAGCTTCATCGAACTGCTGGCAGCCGCTGGCGTGGAGCGCATCGAGCTGCGCGAAGAACTCTTCGACGATGCCCCGGATACCGCCGCCTTGTCGGCCGCCATCCGCGCCTCGGGCCTGGAATGCCTGTATTCCTCGCCTCTGGAATTGTGGACCGCGGATGGCCAGCCGGAACCGCGCCTGCCGGCCAAGCTGGCATTGGCGCGGGCCTTGGGCGCGGTGGCATTGAAAGTGTCACTGGGTCACTACAGTGACCACTGCGAAGTCAGCGCCCTGCAGGCGATGCTGCGCCAGGGTGATCCAATGTTGCTGGTCGAAAACGACCAGACCGAGCACGGCGGGCGCATCGAGCCGCTGCTGGGTTTCTTCCGCCGGGTCGAAGGCTGGGTACTGCCGGTGGGCATGACCTTCGACATCGGCAACTGGCAATGGCAGGGCGAATCTGCGTTGCAGGCCGCGCGTCAGCTCGGCCGCTGGGTGCGCTACGTGCACTGCAAGGCGGTGCAGCAGGAGGCCAATGGCCGCCTTCTCGCCGTGCCGCCAAGGGCTGCCGACCTGCTGGCCTGGGAAGCGCTGTTCGACGAATTCAGCCCAGGCCTGGTGCGTGCCGTGGAGTTCCCGTTGGTCGGCGCCGACCTGCTGGCCGTCACCCGCGCCCAGGTGCACAACCTGGCGCGCCTGGGCCTGGGCGAGGAGGTGAGCCATGCCTGAGCATGACATGCTGTGTTTCGGCGAGACCATGGCGATGTTCGTCGCCGAGCACACCGGCGACCTGGCCAGCGTCGACGCGTTCACCAAGCGCATCGCCGGGGCCGACAGCAACGTGGCCATCGGCCTGGCCCGCCTGGGCTTCAAGGTGTGCTGGCTGAGCCGGGTGGGCGACGACTCGCTGGGCCGCTTCGTGCTCGCCAGCCTGCGTCAGGAAGGCCTGGATTGCAGCCGGGTCGAGGTCGATGCCGGGCAGCCGACCGGTTTTCAGCTCAAAGGCCGTTGTGACGATGGCAGCGACCCGGCCGTGGAGTATTTCCGGGGTCATTCCGCGGCACGCCAGCTGTCGACCGCGCAGTTCGACCCGGCGTTGCTGCAGGCCCGCCACCTGCATGCCACCGGCATCCCGCTGGCGCTGTCGGCGAGCTGCCGAGAGCTCTCACACGCCCTGGTCGAGGGCATGCGTGACGCCGGGCGGAGCATTTCCTTCGACCCCAACCTGCGCCCATCGCTGTGGCCCGACCCGGCCTCGATGATCCGCGAAGTGAACGCCCTGGCGTGCAAGGCCCATTGGGTGCTGCCGGGCCTGGAGGAAGGCCGCCTGCTGACTGGCCAGCAGGCACCCGCCGACATCGCCGAGTTCTACCTCGACCAAGGTGTCGAGCAGGTGGTGATCAAGCTGGGCGGCGAGGGCGCCTACTTCCGCAATGCCCAGAGCCAGGGCCTGGTCGCCGCGGTGCCGGTGGCCAAGGTGGTCGACACCGTCGGCGCCGGCGATGCGTTCGCCGTCGGCGTGGTCAGCGCGCTGCTCGAAGGCTGCCCGCTGGACGACGCGGTGGCCCGTGGCAACTGGTGTGGCAGCCGCGCGGTGCAGTCACGCGGCGACATGGAAGGCCTGCCACGGCGTCATGAACTGGAGGCACAACGTTTACCCAGAACCGCTTGAAATGCCGATCGCCGGTACGCCGGCCCTGTTGCGACAAGAACAACAAGCTCAGGAGAATGATTCATGCAACCGACAAGCCTCGCGCCACGGCGGTGGTGGTACATCATCCCCATCGTCTTCATCACCTACAGCCTGGCCTACCTGGACCGCGCCAACTATGGATTTGCCGCGGCCTCGGGCATGGCCGACGACCTGAAAATCACCCCGGCGCTGTCGTCGCTGCTGGGGGCACTGTTCTTCCTCGGCTACTTCTTCTTCCAGGTGCCGGGGGCCATCTACGCCGAAAAGCGCAGCGTGAAGAAGCTGATCTTCGCCAGCCTGATCCTCTGGGGCGGCCTGGCGACCCTGACCGGGATGATCAGCAACGTCTACCTGCTGATCGCCATCCGCTTCCTGCTCGGGGTGGTGGAGGCCGCAGTGATGCCGGCGATGCTGGTGTACCTGTGCCACTGGTTCACCCGCGCCGAACGTTCGCGGGCCAATACCTTCCTGATGCTCGGCAACCCGGTGACCATCCTGTGGATGTCGGTGGTGTCGGGTTACCTGATCAAGCACTTCGACTGGCGCTGGATGTTCATCATCGAAGGCCTGCCGGCGGTGCTCTGGGCCTTCCTCTGGTGGCGCCTGGTGGATGACCGGCCGGCCCAGGTGAGCTGGCTCAGCGAGCAGGAGAAGGCCAGCCTGGAACAGGCTTTGGCTGCCGAGCAGCAGGGCATCAAACCGGTGAAGAACTACCGCGAGGCATTCCGCTCGCCCCAGGTGATCGTGCTGTCGATGCAGTACTTCTGCTGGAGCATCGGCGTGTATGGCTTCGTGCTGTGGCTGCCGTCGATCCTCAAGCAGGCGGCCAACGTCGATATCGTCGAGGCCGGATGGCTGGCGTCGGTGCCGTACCTGGCGGCGGTGCTGGCGATGGTCGGGGTGTCCTGGGCCTCGGACCGGCTGCAGAAGCGCAAACGCTTCGTCTGGCCGCCGCTGCTGATCGCCGCCGTGGCGTTCTATGGCTCGTATGCCCTGGGCAGCGAGCACTTCTGGCTGTCGTATGCGCTGCTGGTGGTGGCCGGGGCCTGCATGTACGCGCCCTATGGCCCGTTCTTCGCCATCGTGCCGGAGATCCTGCCGAGCAATGTCGCCGGCGGCGCCATGGCGCTGATCAACAGCATGGGCGCGCTGGGATCGTTCGGCGGCTCCTGGCTGGTCGGCTATCTCAATGGCGCCACGGGCGGCCCGGGTGCCTCCTACCTGTTCATGGCCGGGGCGCTGCTGACCGCAGTGGCGCTGACCGCCGCACTGAAAACCACCTCTGGCCATGGGCCGATAGGAAACCGTGATGAAGAAGCGAATCGTCTTGTACAAGCGCCTGTCCGAGGCGCTAATGGCTCGCCTGCAGGAGCAGGTCGAGGTGACCTGGGTGGACGTCGCCGGCCAGGACGGCCAGGCGCGCTTGCGTGATGCCTTGCCCGGCGCCCATGGCCTGCTCGGCGCGAGCCTGCGCCTGGATGCCGGCCTGCTCGACCTGGCCCCCGCGCTCGAAGTGGTGGCGAGCGTCTCGGTGGGCGTGGACAACTACGACCTGGCTGACCTCAGCCGTCGCGGGGTGATGTTGACCAACACCCCCGATGTGCTGACCGAGACCACCGCCGACACCGGCTTCGCCTTGCTCCTGGCCACCGCGCGGCGGGTGGTCGAGCTGGCCGCCTGGGTGCGTGACGGGCACTGGCAGGGCAGCCTGGGGCCGGCGCACTTTGGCACCGATGTGCATGGCAAGACCCTGGGCATCGTCGGCATGGGGCGGATTGGCGAAGCCCTGGCGCGGCGCGGCGCCGCCGGGTTCGGCATGCGGGTGCTGTATCACAGCTCGCGGCCCAAGCCGCAGGTCGAGGCGCGTTATGGTGCGAGCTATCGCAGCCTGGAGGCGCTATTGAGTGAGGCGGACTACGTGTGTCTGACGGTGCCGCTGAGTGCCAGTACCGAGGGGTTGATCGGGGCACGGGAACTGGCGTTGATGAAGCCCGAGGCGATTCTGGTGAACATTGCCCGGGGGCGGGTGGTGGACGAGCAGGCGTTGATCGAAGCGCTGCAGGAGAGGCGGATTCGCGGGGCAGGGCTGGATGTGTTCGTGCAGGAGCCATTGGCTGCCGACTCGCCGCTGCTGCAACTCGACAATGTGGTGGCGACGCCGCATATCGGTTCGGCGACCCATGAAACGCGCGAGGCCATGGCGCGCTGTGCGGTGGAGAACCTGTTGGCGGCCTTGGCTGGCCGGCAGCCGCCGAACCTGGTCAATCCAGGCTGACGCGTTTCCCTGTGGGAGCGGGTTTACCCGCGAAGAAGGCGACTCGGTGCCTGGCACCGGCTTCGCCGGTGTTCGCGGTGTACGACCGGAGACATCGTTTACATCGTAAACCGGGGACATGGTTTACACATTTGAGGCTTGGACGCGGTTTTCACCCCGTCCAAGC
>NZ_JBIVIA010000026.1:0-11017 GCF_044749485.1 Pseudomonas sp. NPDC089401
AAGCTAAGTGGCGACACGCTTAGAATTAACGGCTCCATTCTTCTATTCGATGACCACATCATCAACGCCATCGAAATCACACTGACTTACTGGCCAGACGCAGATGACGAGAACGGGTACGCACACGTCACTAGCCGAGAAGACAAGATAAGCAAGGTAAGGCAGTTATGAACGCGCCACTGCTGAATCCACCCTGCCCTGGCTGGCAAGAAGATTTACCGCACCCTTTTACACCCCCTCAAATTGCAGCAAGCCTTGGCAAGCACACCCCAAACCATCAAGACGACATATACTTGGAAATCCCGAGAAGCCAATTACGAGCCCGTGGAATTCTATCCCTTCTCACGTTATTCCCAGGAGCAGTGGCACTGGGAGCACCATGGGCTATTTCTGAAAGTATTAGAATCGAAATGTATTGGCTCACGCTTCTGGCCACGGGCGTTCTGCTGCTAACCCTATTGGCAATAGTCACCTGCATCCGTACAGATGTAGCTTTGCCGCGGGACGAACCGATAAGATTCAATCGCGCACGCCAAAAAATCTATGCCTACAACTTCCGGTGCCAATGGTGGAAGCCATTTGGCAAATGGCAAGTCGTCCCAGTGTCCTACGACTGGAGCCAGGTCCGC
The DNA here is from genome assembly GCF_044749485.1 of Pseudomonas sp. NPDC089401. Lineage (NCBI taxonomy): Bacteria > Pseudomonadati > Pseudomonadota > Gammaproteobacteria > Pseudomonadales > Pseudomonadaceae > Pseudomonas > Pseudomonas sp. NPDC089401. Next base: position 630 of record NZ_JBIVIA010000026.1, read on the forward strand.
GCCGAACGCTGGTGGCAACACGGCGGCTCCATATTCCAATGGGGCGTGATGCTCTCCATCGTCGAACCCGGCACCCACAATGTGATCGACCGCTTCAACTTGACGTTCATGGGCGCCGACGCACACGCCTGGGCCTATGTCTGCACTTACATGCAAAAGGGCCCCTCCGCCCTTCCAGCACCCGGCCCACCGAAAGACCACAACGACGTACTCTGGTGCGAATTCGCTTTGCGCCTTGCGCCTAAGGTGGAGTGGCCGGCCGACATGGATCAGGAGTCAAGGACTGCGCCCTAACGCTCCCGGGGAGTCTCGAGCAGGACAAAGGCCTTCATTGTCTCGTTGATTCAGCAAATCATTGCTGAAGCAGGTGCGCACAAGTGGCAACAGGAAAAGATAGAACAAGATAAGCGAGGATAAAGGCCATGAGATCACCACTATTGAATCCGCCCTGCGTTGGCTGGCAAGAGGATTTACCGCCCCCTTTTACGCCTCCTCTAATTGCGGCAAGCCTTGGGAAACACAACCCAAACCATCAAGATGACATCTATCTAGAAATCCCACGATGCCAACTCCGGGCCCGAGGAATTATGTCATTTATTTCAATATTCCCTGGAGCAGGCACCCTGGGTGCTCCATGGCTGATAATTGAAAGCATTCGACTTGGACTGCCTTGGCATACACTAATGAGCATAGGCCTCTTACTGGCAGGCATTTTGTTGACCACTTCTTGCCTCCGTATCGATACAGCCTTCCCACGTGACGAACCGATAAGATTCAACCGCGCACGCCAAAAAATCTATGCCTACAACTTCCGGTGTCAATGGTGGAAGCCATTTGGAAAATGGCAAGTCGTCCCAGTGTCCTACGACTGGAGCCAAGTCCGCGCCGAACGCTGGTGGCAACACGGCGGCTCCATATTCCAATGGGGCGTGATGCTCTCCATCGTCGAACCCGGCACCCACAATGTGATCGACCGCTTCAACTTGACGTTCATGGGCGCCGACGCACACGCCTGGGCCTATGTCTGCACTTACATGCAAAAGGGGCCCTCCGCGCTTCCACCGCCGGGCCCACCGAAAGATCACAACGACGTCCTCTGGTGCGAATTCGCCCTGCGCCTTGCGCCCAAGGTCGAGTGGCCGGCCGACATGGATCAGGAGTCAAGGACCGCGCCGGTGCTAAATCAGTGACCGGGTTGCCTGGTAGGCCGCTTCCAGGCGATCAACGGTGGCCAGCAACGATGAGGGGGTTTCAACACTCACAGCCGTATTGGCCGGCAGCGCATCCAGCAGCGCAAGCAACGGCAACGCCCCCTGCCCCGGCAGCAACCGCCCCTCCCTGGCCTCCTGGATGATCAGCGCCTCAGGCGGTGCCAACTGCGGCGCATCGCACACCTGCACCGCTCGCAGATACCGAGGGTCAACCTGGGCAACCGCCCGTTCATCCCCGCCCGAACGGTACAGGTGCAGCGCATCCACCAGCACCCCGGCATTTTCCTGCCCGGCCCCGGCCACCACGGCCACCGCCTGCTGCAGGTTGGCCACCGCGCGCCAGCGCATGAACTCGAGGTCCACGCGCAGGCCATAGCCACTGGCCAACTCACAAAGCGCCGCAAAGGTCTGCGACAGCCGGGCAGGATCGTCATCATCACCGGAAACCGTGAGGCTTGCCGCCCCCAGCTCAGCGCCCGCCGCCAGCAATGCTTCGCATTCGGCCACCTGCAGCTGCGGGGTGAGCGACAGGAATTCGATGTCGCTCACCCGCACGCCCTCGCCCACCAGCACCCGCTGCAACTCGCGGGCAGCCGGGCTGCCGACCGGCTGCGGGTAGGCCTGCGCCCCCGGCAGCACCGGGTGCAAGCGCAGCCCGACCGCCGCGAAGCCGGCCCGCGCTGCCTGGCGCACCAGATCCACCGGTGGCAGATCCAGCGCGGTCAGGTGAGCAACGCCCAGCGCCCTCAATAGGTGGCCCTCCCGCCACTGAGGTCGAACACGAATCCGGTGGTGAAGCTGCACTCGGGGCCGGCGATCCAGGTCACCATGTTGGCGATCTCCTCGGCCTTGAGGAAGCGACCCATGGGGATCTTGGCCTTGCTCGCGGCGATGTGTTCGGCAGTCATCTCGGCCATCAGCGGGGTCTCGACCATGGCCGGGGCAATGCAGTTGAGCAACACGCCGTCCTGGGCCAGCTCCTTGGCCGCGGCCTTGGTGAAGGCGATCACCCCGGCCTTGGCCGCAGAGTACGCGGAGATGTACTGCACACCGTCCTTGCCGGCCATGGAGGCAACGTTGACGATGCGCCCATAGCCGCGCTCGCGCATGTGCGGGATGACGGTGCGGCAGCAATAGAACACGCCGTTGAGGTCGATGGCGATGACCTTGTCCCAGGCTTCTGGCGGGTATTCCCACGAAGCCACCACCGGGCCGTTGATACCGGCGTTGTTGACCAGGATCTCGACCGGGCCGACCCGGCGCAGCACATCGCCGAAGGCGGCTTGCACCGAGGCCAGCGAGGCCACGTCGACGGCCTGGCGCAGCACCGGCTCGAAGCCGTTTTCCTCGGTGTTCCAGCTATCGACCGCGAGGTCCCAGATCACCACCTGGGCGCCGGCCTGGTGCAGGCGCTGGGCGATGGCCAGGCCGATGCCGCGCATGCCGCCGGTGACGATTGCAGTTTGCCCTTGCAGGGATTGGCTCATTGTCTTGCTCCACGTTTAAACAGCAGGAATATCCGGCAGGCGACGCAGGTCGCGCACCATGAACAGGTAGCACAGCGCACCCAGCGCGGTGATCGATGAAACGAAGGCCAGGGCCCAGACGAACGAGCCGGTGGCGGTAACGATCAGGCCGATGGTCAGTGGGGTGACGATGCCAGCGGCGTTGGCGAACAGGTTGAACAGCCCGCCGCTCAGGCCCAGCAGGCCTTTGGGCGCGATGTCGGAGACGATCATCCAGGCCAGCGCCGACATGCCCTGGGCAAAGTAGGCAACGCAGAGGATGGTGATCACCAGCGCGTCGGACTCGACGTAGTTGGCCAGGACGATGATCGAAGCGGTCAGCAGCCCGGCGATCACCGGCAGCTTGCGCGCCAGGTTCAGCGAGTAGCCGCGGCGCAGCAGCGCATCGGAGATCCAGCCGCCGACCAGGGTGCCCAGCGAGGCGGCAATGAACGGCAGCACCGCTACCCAGCCCACCTTCAACCAGGGCATGTGCCGCTCGGTGACCAGGTAGGTGGGGAACCAGGTGAGGAAGAACACGTTGGTCGAGTTGCAGGCGAACTGGCCCAGGCAGATGCCGAGCATGTTGCGGTGCTTGAGCAGCGCCGGGATCTGCGACCAGCGGAACACCGTGGCCTTCTGCCCGCCGTCGACCACCCCGCCGCCAGCGGCGATGTAGTCCAGTTCGGCCTGGTTGGCCGAGGTCGACTGGTGCGGCTCGTGGTACTTGCGCCACCACACCAGGCCGTAGAGCACGCCCAGCAGGCCCACCGCCATCAGCAGGAAGCGCCAGCCATAGGCGTGCAGTACCCAGAACAGCAGCGGCGTGAGAAACGCAAGGCCCGTGTATTCGGCAAAGGTGTAGATGCCCGTGGCCCTGGCCCGCTCGCTCTGCGGGAACCAGGTGGCGACCACGCGGCTGTTGGTGGGGAAGCACGGCGCTTCGGTCACGCCGACCAGAAAACGCATGCCCAGCAACGACAGGAAACCCTGGGCCAGGCCCTGCAGGCCGGTGAACAGCGACCACAGGGTCAGCGCCAGCCAGTAGGTGAGCTTGGTGCCGAGGCGGTCGATCAGGATGCCACCGGGGATCTGCGCGGCGGCGTAGGTCCAGGAAAATGCCGAGAAGATCACCCCCATCATCGCCGCATTCAGCCCGAGATCTGCACTGATGCTTGGCGCTGCGATGCCCATCACGCTGCGGTCGAGGTAATTGATCATGGTGCCACCGGAGATCAGCGCCAGGATCATGAAGCGGGTACGGGTGCGCTGTTGCGCGCGCGCAGGGGTGTCGAACACCCCCGCGCCGAAGTGCTGTTCTGTGCTCATGGGATTGCTCTCTTGTTATTGGAATGGCAAATGCACGTGCTCAGGCAAAACCGAACAGGCGCCGCGGGGTATCCCACATGACCTTGCGCCGCACGCTGGCGTCCGGCATCAGTTGCTCGGCCAGCTTCAGCAGCGGGCCGTAGTCGACCCGGGCGTGCTGGCGAATGAACGGCCAGTCCGAGCCCCACACGCAGGCATCCGGGCCGAACGCCTCGAGCAGCGCCTGCACGTAGGCATGGCTTTGCCCGTACAGGCCTTCGGCATCGGCGAACTTCTGCATGCCCGACAGCTTCACGCAGGCCCGGCCGCTCTGGGCCAGGCGCAGCAGGGCCTGGAAGCCCGCTTGCTGCAGGCCGGCGGCGGCGTCCGGGCGGCCGCAATGGTCGATCAACAGGCGCGCCGAGCTGCCCTCGAGCAGCCACTGCAAGTCCAGCAGCTGGTCCTCGCAGACCTGCACCTGGGCGAACATGTCCAGCTCGGCGAGCTTGCCGAACAAGGGCCCGGCGTCATGCAGGGTCTTCACGCCGTACAGCGCCGGGTTCAATGCCACGCCGACCACGCCCTGCTCACGCAGCGCTGCCAACTGGTCGAGGCTGATCTGCCGCTCGACCACGGCAACGCCCTTGAAGCGGCCCTGGCCGGTGGCCATGGCCTGCAGCATGAGGCGGTTGTCGGTGTGGTAGCCGCTGTTCGGCTGTACCAGCAAGGCATGGCGCACGCCGTAGGCATCCATCACCTGGTTGAACTGGGCCAGGGTGGCGACCTCCTGGCCGGAGGGGGCATAGGGGGCGTCGGGGTGGTAGGGGAAATGGGCGGGGTCAAACAAATGGTTATGGCAGTCGATCTTCGGTTCGTCGTAAATGTTCACTCGCTCATCCTTCAAGCGCCACTGCGCTTGCCTGCAGTTCTTGTTATTGTTCGCCGCCAGGGCGATAGCCTGGGCTCACGATACTGCGGGCGTGCCTGGCGCGCTCATACACAGATGGCGAAGACCATAACCGAAGGTAATAGATATGCTCCCCGGCCAGGAAAACTCGGACGGCACCACGATGGTGTTCAAGCTGCGGCATATGGAAGTGTTCCGTGCCGTGATGCTGACCGGCTCGATCAGCGCGGCGGCCAAGATGCTCTACGTGTCGCAGCCCGCAGTGAGCAAGCTGATCGGCTACATCGAGGGGCGCCTGAGCTACCGGCTGTTCGAGCGCATCAACAACCGCCTGGTGCCCACGGCCGAGGCCCAGGTGCTTTACCGCGAGGTCGAGCGGGTGTACCAAGCGGCGCTGCAAGTCAACGAATGCGCCCAGTCCCTGGCCGCCGGGGCCCATCGCACACTGCGCATCTCCTGCAGCGCCTCGCTGTCGACCGTGGTCATTCCCACGGCACTGGCCCAGCTCAAGCGCGAAGCGCCGTCGCTGCAGATCGAGTGGCAGACCTCGCTGATGCACACCATGCCCAACCAGATCCTGTCGAAGACCGTCGACCTGTCGATCGCCGCGTTGCCGGTGGTCCACGACCACCTGCATTCCCGAGCCTTCATGCGCGGGCGCATGGTGGTGGTGATGCCGCCGGACCAGGCGCTGGCGCAGCAGCCGTCCTTGACCCTGCAGCAGTTGCAGGGCCACCCGTTGCTGCTGTTCCGCCCGGACATGCCGTTCGGCCAGTTGCTCGCCGGGCACATACAGCGGCGTGGGTTGCAGCTGGAGTCGCTGTTGTCGTTCACCAACGCCAACGAAGCCGTGGCGCTGGTCAAGCAAGGCATGGGCATCAGCATCATCGACGAGTTCGTCGCCCAGGACAGCGGCCTGGCCGTGGTGCCGCTGGCCGATGAAATCCATTTCGATATCAGCTTCGTCCATTCGCGCTTCGAACCGCCGTCGCAGGCGGCGCTGCACCTTATGCGCGTACTGCACGCCTGGGCGCAGAAGCTGCAACGGAATATCGAGGGTTTTGAACTGCCGCGCATCTGAGCGCGGCAATGGGCTAGGGCTTGGCCTGCTCGCACGCTGTCTCCAGGGGCTTGTCGACGCTCCCGGCGAACAGGCTCAAGAGCAACCCGGACAGGATGAACGCGGCTCCCCACACCCCAGACAGGTTCAGGACTTCACCAAACATCAGGAAGGCAAACAGCGTGGCGAACAACGGATCTGAGGTTTCGATGATCTGCACACGCCCAGCCTCCCCCAGCGCGATGGCGCGAGTGGTCAGGTAGAAGCCGCCGATGGTCGGTAGCAGTACCAGGCCGAGCAACGCCAGCCCGCCCTCCACTGACGGCACGCTGAAGCCGGCCAGCCAGGCAGGAGGCAACAGGTAAAGGCTGCCGAATCCGAACAGCCAGGTGAGTTGGACCAAACCACTCCCGGCGTTGCTGTATTTGGCGAAGAAGATGAACAGCGCATACCCCAGGCCACCCAGCAGCGCCAGGGTGGCGCCCTTCATCGACCCGCTCATCTCACTGCCAGCACCCAGCAACAGCAGCACCCCAGCGACGATCGCCAGAAAGCTCAAGACCTTCAGCAGGCCCAGGCGCTCACGCAGGAACACCGCCGCCAACAGGATGCTGAAGCCCCCGGCGGCGTAGGTCAAAAACGAAACCAGCGACACCGACGCCTCGGCGAAGGCCTGGGTCTCGAAGTAGTACAGGCTGAAGATACCGAGCAGGGCGAGCACCGCCAGCTTCGCCCAGGACTTGCCGGTTTCCCGCAGGTCACGCCTGCGCCCGCTGGCCAGGCAGAAACCGAGCAGCAGCACGAAGGCGATCAGCGCCTTGCTGAAGGCAATCTGCGGGGCGTTCAGGCCGTGCAGCAAGGCGATCTTGGTCAGCGGGCCGATCAGCCCGTTGAGCGCCGCAGCGCCCAGGGCGCACACGGCAAAGTGGTCGAATGGCCTCAAGGGCGAGCCTCGGCGAAGATGGGTGAGTCGGGCAACTCGAAGGGGTGTTCGTTCAACAGGTAGGCCAGCAGGCTGACCTTGCCCTGCGCGCTGCTGAAGATGCCACCCCAATGGTCATCCCAGGCCCGGAACGCGTCGTCTTCGCGCAGGATTTCGGTGGCCTTGCCCAAATTCCAGTGAGGCAAGCCTGGCAGCAAGTGGTGGGTCAGGTGGTAGTGGTCGCCGTGCATGCCGATGAACAGTTTCTCGATGCGCCCGGCATAGCGATTGCGCGAGAAGAAGCTGTGCCTGGCGTAACGGGCATCCATCATCGGGAAGTGTTCGGCCAGTTCGCTATACCACCCTACCAATGGGTAGACCACGACGAAGGGTACAAACCACAGCAGCACAACCTCGGTCATCACGCCGGCGTAATGGCTGGCCGCCAGAATGGCCGTGTGGAAGGCCAGAATGCACAGTACCTCACCACGCTCCTTCGGTGTTTGCAGGGCCTTGCCCAGGCGTTCGCGCAGGAGGTAGCCGATATAGTGCGGGGTCAGCCGCCCCAGGGCCGGGGTGATGAGGAACTTCCAGATGAAGGCAGCTCGCGACTGGTTGGCGTAGACCCCGGCTTCCAGCATGTAGCTGTAGTCGGGATCCTGCTGCGCATCGCTGATGTGCGGGTGATGAGCCAGAACATGGGATTTGCGGTAGCTGTCGAACGACTGCAGGATCGTCCAGCCACACACGACGCGCCCTACCGTGCTGTTCAGCACTTTGGCCTTGAACAAGGTGCCGTGGGCGGCCTCATGCAGAAGGCTGGCCAGGGCGCGCTGGCGGGTGCCGATGATCACCATGGCAATGATCCATCCGGCCAGTCCCCACATCTGGCTGGCGACAACACCCAACCCGATCCAGGCGATGCTTTCCAGTATGGAAAACAGACCACGGTAGTTGTTGCGGGCGTACAGCGCCTTGATGCGCCGTTTCTGCGCCGACGAAAGCGACAACTTGTTGAAATTCCCTTTCAAAGTACATCTCCTGAATAAAACACATCACAGGCCTACGTACCGACATCCATCCTGATGGCGGCGGCCTGCAGCAGGCCCAGTCGAAACATGATTCGAAATCGCGGCGACAATCTAAATGACCGCCTGGCCAGGGTCAACCCAGCCGCGGCAGCGTGATCGCTACCCGCAGCCCGCCGCCCTCGTCCGCCTGCGCCCCAATGCTGCCCTGGTGCAGGCCAATCGCCCGCAGGGCAATGGCCAGGCCCAGGCCGAAGCCATCCACACCACCCTGCCCGCCCCGGTCGAAGGGTTCGAAGATGCTCTGCAAGCGTGCAGGCGGCACCCCCGGCCCCTGGTCGACGATATGCACCTGCAACCGCTCGCCGCCCCCCGCCAGCACGGCCTCGACACGCACTTCACTGCCCGGCGCGGTGTGGCGCACCGCGTTGCGGACCACGTTCTCGAAGGCGCGGTACAACAGTTCTTCATGGCCACGGGTGACGAAGGTAGCGGCGCCCAGCAAGGTCACCTGAGCCTGCTTCATCCCGGCCTCGAAGCGGGCATCCTCGACGATCTGCGCCAGCACCTCGACGACATCGAGTTCCTCATGTTCGCTATGGCCTTGCTGCGACTGTACCCGCGCCAGGGTCAGCAACTGCTCGATCAGGTCATCCATGCGCCGTGATTCACGCTCGATGCGTCCGAGCATTTCTTCTCGGTCCGGCTCCTGACGCAGCAGGCCGATGGCCACGTGCAGACGGGTCAGCGGCGAGCGCAGTTCGTGGGAGATGTCATGCAACAACTGCTGCTGGGCCTCGACCATGGCCTTGAGCTGCCCGGCCATACGGTCACAATCCTCCGCCAGTTCGACGATCTCGTCGCGGCGCTTGCCCAAACGCGGGCGCACGCGCACGTCGAAGCGGCCCTGGGCGACCTGGCCCATGGCTTCGCGCAACCAAGTCAGTGGCCGGGTCAGGTACAGGCTGCAGAGCAAGGCGAACAGCGCGCTCATCAAGGCGCCGGTGACGAAGGGGCCGACGCCGCGCGGGCGCGGCGCTTCGTCCAGTGGGGTGGGTACCGAAGCCCGCAGCACCAGGGCCTTGCCGCCCTCGTCGAGCAGCGCGCGCTCGAAGCGCGGCGTCTCGACAGGCCGCCCGGCCAGCAGGTGGCCAGTACCGTCGTACAACCCCACCTGCACGTCGGGTGGCTGTGGCGACACCTGCAGGTACTGGCGCCCGGCCTGCTCGCCATAGCGGTGCAGCAGGTTCAGCTCGGTGCTCAGCATCGCCCGCAAGCCCGGCGTGTCGCCGCGCAACTCATTGAGCATGAACGCCCCGGCGCCCACCAGGAACGTCAGGGTGTTGGCCAGCCAGAAGGCCAGGAACAGCTTCCAGAACAGCCGCCGGCGCATCATTCGACGATCAGCATGTAACCCATGCCCCGCACGCTCTGGATCCAGCTGCTGCCGTCGCCACGCGGGCCAAGCTTGTGGCGGATGCTGCTGATGTGCACGTCGATGCGCCGGTCGTAGCGGGTCAGTGGGCGGCCCAGGGCGTTGAGCGACAAGTCCTGCTTGCTCACCAGCTGGCCGGCCTGGCGCACCAGGGCTTCGAGCAGGCTGAACTCGGTGCCGGTCAGTTCCAGCGGGGCCGACCCCCACTGCGCCTTGCGCCGCCCGGGCCACAGGGTCAGCGCGCCACGGGTCACCGATTCGGCACTCTGGCTGTCTGCCAGTGCCTGCGGCTGCACCCGACGCAGGATCGCGCGCAGGCGCGCCACCAGTTCGCCCGGCGAGCTGGGCTTGGGCACATAGTCGTCGGCGCCCAGTTCCAGGCCGGCGATGCGGTCGATGTTGTCGCCCCGGGCGGTCAGCAGCAGCACCGGTACCTGGCTGCGCGCGCGGATGCGCCGCAACACCTCGATCCCTGACAGGTCCGGCAACATCACGTCGAGCACCACGATAGGGTAGAGGCCGCTCAGCGCCTGGTGTTCGCCTTCGGTGCCGGTGGCCACGGCGGTGGCCTGGAAGCCTTCACGGGCGAGGTAGAGGGCAAGCATTTCGGTGAGTTCGCGGTCGTCGTCGACCAGCAGTACGGGGATCATGGTGGGTACGCTTTCAGGTTCTGCAAAGGCGTCATGATCGCCCCGTCGCGCCGGGCCGTGGGCGAACTTTACACATCTTTACCCTCGGTTAACCGCGCCGAACACGGCCCGCCCGTATGCTCATCGCCCGCTTCCCGGCAGCCCAGCGCTGCTCTATCTACGCCCGCCTGGAACCCCCGATGAACTACCCGCGTCTGTTGCTCTCCCTCCTGCTGCTCAATGCCTCCATGGCCCAGGCCGCTTCGTTCAGGATCGCCGACATCCGCATCAACGGCCTGCAGCGGGTGTCCGCCGGCAGCGTGTTCGGCGCCTTGCCGCTCAACGTGGGCGACCAGGCCGACGACCGTCGCCTGGTGGATTCC
>NZ_JBIVIA010000027.1:0-6091 GCF_044749485.1 Pseudomonas sp. NPDC089401
GAGTTCTTCTGGCCGCTGATCACCGGCGCCCGCCTGGCCATCGCCGCACCGGGCGATCACCGCGACCCGGCGCGCCTGGTGCAGTTGATCGAGCAGCACCAGATCAGCACCCTGCACTTCGTGCCGTCGATGCTGCAAGCCTTCCTGCTCGACGGCCAGATGACCCGCTGCAACAGCCTCAAGCGCATCATCTGCAGTGGCGAAGCCCTGCCCGTCGAGGCCCAGCAGCAGGTGTTCGCCCGCCTGCCGCAGGCCAAGCTGTACAACCTCTACGGCCCCACCGAAGCGGCCATCGACGTCACCCACTGGACCTGCCGCGACGAAGGCAAGACCGGCGTACCGATCGGCATCCCGATCGCCAACCTGGCCTGCTGGATCCTCGACGCCGGCCTGCGCCCCTTGCCTGCCGGGGTCATTGGCGAACTGTACCTGGCCGGCGTGGGCCTGGCCCGCGGCTACCACCAGCGCCCGGCGCTGACCGCCGAACGCTTCGTCGCCTGTCCGTTCCAGCCCGGTGCGCGCATGTACCGCACCGGCGACCTGGCGCGCTACCGCGCCGACGGGGTGATCGAGTACTGCGGGCGTATCGACCACCAGGTGAAGATCCGTGGCCTGCGCATCGAGCTCGGCGAGATCGAGGCACGGCTGATGGAGCACCCGGCCATCCATGAAGCCGCTGTGCTGGCGGTGGACAACCAGCTGGTCGCCTACCTGGTGGCCAAGGCCGGTGAGCCGGCGCCGCAACGCCAGCAACTGAGCCAGGCATTGCTGGCCCACCTGCCCGACTACATGGTGCCCAACCACTGGTTGTTCCTCGACGCCATGCCGCTGAGCCCCAACGGCAAGCTCGACCGCAAGGCGTTGCCACCGCTGGACGCGCAATCGCAGCAGGCGCAATACCTGGCGCCGACCAGCGCCCTGCAACGGCAGGTCGCGGCGACCTGGGCCGAATTACTTGCCGTCGAACGGGTGGGCCTGGCCGACGACTTCTTCGCCCTGGGTGGGCACTCGCTGCTGGTGGCGCGGGTCGTCGCACGCCTGCGCCATGAACTGGCCCTGGACTTCCCCCTGCGCCTGCTCTTCGACCAACCGCGCCTGGGCGATTTCTGCCAGGCCCTGGCCAGCCTGCAAAGCGTGGGCAGCACGACCATCCAGGCCCAGTCCTGCCGCGACCAGCTGCCGCTATCGTTCGCCCAGGAGCGCCAGTGGCTCTTGTGGAAGCTGGACCCAGCCGGCAGTGCCTACCATATCCCCAGCGTGCTGCGCGTGAAGGGCCTGCTGGATGTCGCCGCGCTTGGCAACGCCTTCGACCAGTTGATCGCCCGCCACGAAACCCTGCGCACCGCCTTCACCCTCGACGGCGAACAACCGCGCCAGCAGATCCTCGCGCCGTGGTCGCTGAACCTGCAGGCCCAGGCTCTGGATCAGGGTGCCGAGCACGCCTTCGTCGCCGACCTGCTCGGCCAGCCCTTCGACCTGGCCAGCGGCCGCCTGCTGCGCGTGGGCCTGGCCCGGATCGGCGCCGACGAGCACCTGTTGGTGCTGGTGCAGCACCATATCGTCTCCGACGCCTGGTCGATGCAGGTGATGGTCCGCGAGCTGTGCGCGTTGTATCAGGGCGAGGCCTTGCCGCCCCTGGCACTGCAATACGGTGACTTCGCCGCCTGGCAACGCGGCTGGCTCGAAGCCGGCGAGCGCGAGCGCCAGCTGGCCTACTGGCGCGCGCAACTGGCCGGCGAGCCACCGGCACTGGAGCTGCCCTGGGACCACGCGCGCCGCGACGACTCGCAACGCCCGGCCGGGCGCCTGCAACTGGCCGTGCCGAATGCGCTCGCCGCAGCCCTGCAAGGTTTCGCCAAACAGCACCAGGCCACCGTGCCGATGGTCCTGCTAAGCGCCTGGCAGGCCGTACTGCACCGCTACACCGGCCAAGCGGACCTGCGTATCGGCATGCCGGTGGCCAACCGCAACCGCGTGGAAACCGAGCAACTGATCGGCTTCTTCGTCAACACCCTGGTGCTGCGCGCCGAATGCGCCAGTGACCTGTCGTTCGCAGCGCTGCTGGCACAGACCCGCCAGGCGATGATCGACGCCCAGGACCACCAGGACCTGCCCTACGAGCAATTGCTCGAGGCGCTGCTGCCCCAGCGTGGCGCGCAACAGGGGTTGTTCCAAGTGCTGTACAACCATCACCAGGCGGCCGCCGCCACGCCACTTGGCGCCCTGCGCCTGGAGGCGCTGGACAGCCAGCCGTTGCAGGCCCAGTTCGATCTGGCCCTGGGCACCGCCCTGGGTGAGCACGGCCTGAGTGCCAGCTTCAGCTACGACCGCGACCTGTTCGAGGCGGCCACCATCGCGCGCCTGGCCGAGCATTGGCTGCGCCTGCTGGCGCAAGTGATCGATGCCCCGCAACTGACCCTCGGCGAAGCCATCCTGCTGGCCGACGCCGAGCAGCGCTTGCTCGAGCAATGGAACGCCACCGCCCACAGCTACCCCGCCGCACCGTCGATCCACGCCCTGGTCGAAGCCCAGGTACGCAGCACACCCGGCGCCACCGCGCTGGTGTTCGGCGAACGCACGTTGAGCTATGCCCAGCTCAACCGCCAGGCCAACCAACTGGCCCATGCCCTGATCGCCCAGGGCGTGCGCCAGGACACCCCGGTCGGCATCGCCGCCGAGCGCAGCCTCGAGCTGGTAGTCGGCCTGCTCGCCATCCTCAAGGCCGGTGGCGCCTATGTGCCGCTGGACCCGGAATACCCCGCCGAACGCCTGAGCTACATGTTCGAGGACAGCGGCATCGGCCTGCTGCTGACCCAGTCGCATTTGCTGGAACGCCTGCCACTGCCGGCCGGCCTGCCCGTGCAATTGCTCGACTCGCCTCAAACCACGCAGCCCGAGCACGACCCGCAACTGCCGTGCACGCCCGAGCAGCTGGCCTACGTCATCTACACCTCCGGCTCCACCGGCCGCCCGAAAGGCGCCGGCAACAGCCACCAGGCCCTGGCCAACCGCCTGCAATGGATGCAGGTCGCCTACGACCTGGACGCCAGCGACACGGTCCTGCAGAAGACCCCGTTCAGCTTCGACGTGTCGGTCTGGGAGTTCTTCTGGCCGCTGATCACCGGCGCCCGCCTGGCCATCGCCGCACCGGGCGATCACCGCGACCCGGCGCGCCTGGTGCAGCTGATCGAGCAGCACCAGGTCAGCACCCTGCACTTCGTGCCGTCGATGCTGCAGGCCTTCCTGCTCGACGAGCAGGCCAGCCGCTGCACCAGCCTGCAACGCATCGTCTGCAGCGGTGAAGCGCTGCCGGTGGATGCCCAGCAGCAAGTCTTCGCCCGCCTGCCCCAGGCCAACCTGTACAACCTCTACGGCCCCACCGAGGCGGCCATCGACGTCACCCACTGGACCTGCCGCGACGAAGGCAAGACCGGCGTGCCGATCGGCACGCCGATCGCCAACCTGGCCTGCTGGATCCTCGACGCCGGCCTGCAACCGCAACCGGCCGGGGTCATCGGCGAGCTGTACCTGGGCGGCGTGGGCCTGGCCCGCGGCTACCACCAGCGCCCGGCGCTGACCGCCGAACGCTTCGTCGCCTGCCCGTTCCAGCCCGGCGCACGCATGTACCGCACCGGCGACCTGGCACGCTACCGCGCCGACGGGGTGATCGAGTACTGCGGGCGCATCGACCACCAGGTGAAGATCCGCGGCCTGCGCATCGAACTCGGCGAGATCGAGGCGCGGCTGATGGAGCAGCCCGGCATCACCCAGGCCGTGGTGATCGCAGACCCGGCCCCCAGCGGCACGCGCCTGCTCGCCTACCTGGTCAGCCAGCCCGAACACCCCCGCGACAGCGCCGCCCTGCGCGCCGTGCTGAAAACGCAGCTGCCCGACTACATGGTCCCGGCCCACTGCGTATGGCTCGACAGCATGCCGTTGAGCCCGAACGGCAAGCTCGACCGCAAGGCATTGCCAGCGCCACCCGACAGCAACGCCGAACGCCCCCTGCGCACGCCGCAGACCCCCTTGCAGCAACAACTGGCCGGCATCTGGCAGGAGGTGCTCGGGGTACAGGCCGTGGGCCTGGACGACGACTTCTTCGAACTCGGCGGCCATTCGCTGCTGGTGATCAATACCGTCTCGCGCATCCAGCTGGCGCTGGGCCGCGAACTGACCCCCCAGGCCCTGTTCCAGCACCCGACCCTCGAAGCCCTGGCGCTTCACCTGGACACCACGACAACCGCGGTCGATGAAAGCAAGCTCGACACCCTCGAAGCCTGGCTCGACGAAATGGAGGAACACTGATGGACAGCACTGCCGCTTCGAGAATCGCCAAACGCTTCGTCTTGCTGCCGCTGGAAAAGCGCCGGCAATACCTGCAGAAGATGCGCGAGGAAGGCCTGTCAGTGGCGAGCCTGCCGATCCCCCGGGTACGCGAGGAATTCGTCCGCCTGCCACTGTCGTACGCCCAGCAGCGCCAGTGGTTCCTCTGGCAGTTCGACCGCCAGTCCACCGCCTACCACATCCCTTGCGCCCTGCGCCTGCGCGGTGTGCTCGACCACGGCGCGCTGCAGGCCAGCCTGGATGAACTGCTGCGCCGCCACGACAGCCTGCGCACGCGTTTCGTCGAAGACGACCTGGGCGTGGCCCAACTGGTCGAGGCCACGGCGAGCCTGGCGCTGACCGTGACCCGCGTCGACCAAGCCACCCTGCAGGCCGATATCCAGGCGCGCCTGCGCGAACCCTTCGATCTCGCCAGTGGGCCGCTGCTGCGTGCAGAGCTGCTGCAACTGGCCAGCGATGATCACGTCCTGCTGGTGGTGCAGCACCACATCATCAGCGATGGCCGCTCGATCCAGGTGATGGTCGAGGAACTGACCCACTGCTACACCCGCTTCAGCCAGGGCCTGCCCAGCCAGCTGGCCGAGCCGCAACTGCAATACGCCGACTACGCCATCTGGCAGCGGCACTGGATGGAAGCCGGCGAACAGGAGCGCCAGCTCGACTATTGGCGCCAGCGCCTGGGCAGCGAAATGCCGGTGCTGGAGCTGCCGCAGGACCGCCCGCGCCCGAGCGTGCAGCGCCTGGAAGGCGCGCGCCTGCCGCTGGCCATCCCGCCGGCCCTGGCACATGCCGTGCGCCAGCTCGCCCAGGCCCGCCAGGCCACGCCGTTCATGGTGCTGCTGGCCTCGTTCATGGCCTTGCTGCACCGCTACAGCCGCCAGCCGGACATTCGCGTCGGCGTGCCCACGGCCAACCGCAACCGGGTCGAGGCCGAGCAACTGATCGGCTTCTTCGTCAACACCCTGGTGATCGACGCCCAGTGCCAGCCGACCCTGTCGTTCGACGCCCTGCTCGACCAGGTCAAGGCCACCACGCTGCAGGCCCAGGCCCACCAGGACCTGCCCTTCGAGCAACTGGTCGAGGCCCTGCAGCCGGAACGCAACCTCAGCCACAACCCGCTGTTCCAGGTCATGTTCAACCACCAGGTCAATACCAGCGTCCAGGGCGATGCGGGCCCTGCCCACGGCTTTGCCATCGCGCCGCTGCCGCTGGCCACCGAGACCGCGCAGCTGGACCTGACCCTCAACACCCATGAAGACGCCCAGGGCCTGGGCGCCAGCCTGACCTACGCCACCGCGCTGTTCGACCACGCCACCATCGCCCGCCTGGGCGAACACTGGCTGCGCCTGCTCAAGCACGTGACCGAAGCCCATCACCTGCCCCTCGGCGAAGCCATCCTGCTGGCCGACGCCGAGCAGCGCTTGCTCGAGCAATGGAACGCCACCGCCCACAGCTACCCCGCCGCACCGTCGATCCACGCCCTGGTCGAAGCCCAGGTACGCAGCACCCCCGACGCCACCGCGCTGGTGTTCGGCGAACGCACGTTGAGCTATGCCCAGCTCAACCGCCAGGCCAACCAACTGGCCCATGCCCTGATCGCCCAGGGCGTGCGCCAGGACACCCCGGTCGGCATCGCCGCCGAACGCAGCCTCGAGCTGGTAGTCGGCCTGCTCGCCATCCTCAAGGCCGGTGGCGCCTATGTGCCGCTGGACCCGGAATACCCCGCCGAACGCCTGAGCTACATGTT
>NZ_JBIVIA010000028.1:0-2428 GCF_044749485.1 Pseudomonas sp. NPDC089401
TTGTTAGGTGACTGCGTACCTTTTGTATAATGGGTCAGCGACTTATATTCAGTGGCGAGCTTAACCGAATAGGGGAGGCGTAGCGAAAGCGAGTCTTAATAGGGCGTTTAGTCGCTGGGTATAGACCCGAAACCGGGCGATCTATCCATGGGCAGGTTGAAGGTTAGGTAACACTGACTGGAGGACCGAACCGACTACCGTTGAAAAGTTAGCGGATGACCTGTGGATCGGAGTGAAAGGCTAATCAAGCTCGGAGATAGCTGGTTCTCCTCGAAAGCTATTTAGGTAGCGCCTCATGTATCACTGTAGGGGGTAGAGCACTGTTTCGGCTAGGGGGTCATCCCGACTTACCAAACCGATGCAAACTCCGAATACCTACAAGTGCCGAGCATGGGAGACACACGGCGGGTGCTAACGTCCGTCGTGAAAAGGGAAACAACCCAGACCGTCAGCTAAGGTCCCAAAGTCATGGTTAAGTGGGAAACGATGTGGGAAGGCTTAGACAGCTAGGAGGTTGGCTTAGAAGCAGCCACCCTTTAAAGAAAGCGTAATAGCTCACTAGTCGAGTCGGCCTGCGCGGAAGATGTAACGGGGCTCAAACCATGCACCGAAGCTACGGGTATCACCTTTTGGTGATGCGGTAGAGGAGCGTTCTGTAAGCCTGTGAAGGTGAGTTGAGAAGCTTGCTGGAGGTATCAGAAGTGCGAATGCTGACATGAGTAACGACAATGCGAGTGAAAAACTCGCACGCCGAAAGACCAAGGTTTCCTGCGCAACGTTAATCGACGCAGGGTTAGTCGGTCCCTAAGGCGAGGCTGAAAAGCGTAGTCGATGGAAAACAGGTTAATATTCCTGTACTTCCAGTTATTGCGATGGAGGGACGGAGAAGGCTAGGCCAGCTTGGCGTTGGTTGTCCAAGTTTAAGGTGGTAGGCTGAGATCTTAGGCAAATCCGGGATCTCAAGGCCGAGAGCTGATGACGAGTGCTCTTTAGAGCGCGAAGTGGTTGATGCCATGCTTCCAAGAAAAGCTCCTAAGCTTCAGATAACTGGGAACCGTACCCCAAACCGACACAGGTGGTTAGGTAGAGAATACCAAGGCGCTTGAGAGAACTCGGGTGAAGGAACTAGGCAAAATGGCACCGTAACTTCGGGAGAAGGTGCGCCGGTGAGGGTGAAGGACTTGCTCCGTAAGCCCACGCCGGTCGAAGATACCAGGCCGCTGCGACTGTTTATTAAAAACACAGCACTCTGCAAAC
Source organism: Pseudomonas sp. NPDC089401 (assembly GCF_044749485.1). Lineage (NCBI taxonomy): Bacteria > Pseudomonadati > Pseudomonadota > Gammaproteobacteria > Pseudomonadales > Pseudomonadaceae > Pseudomonas > Pseudomonas sp. NPDC089401. The sequence goes on from NZ_JBIVIA010000028.1 coordinate 1,258, forward strand.
ACGAAAGTGGACGTATAGGGTGTGACGCCTGCCCGGTGCCGGAAGGTTAATTGATGGGGTTAGCGCAAGCGAAGCTCTTGATCGAAGCCCCGGTAAACGGCGGCCGTAACTATAACGGTCCTAAGGTAGCGAAATTCCTTGTCGGGTAAGTTCCGACCTGCACGAATGGCGTAACGATGGCGGCGCTGTCTCCACCCGAGACTCAGTGAAATTGAAATCGCTGTGAAGATGCAGTGTATCCGCGGCTAGACGGAAAGACCCCGTGAACCTTTACTATAGCTTTGCACTGGACTTTGAATTTGCTTGTGTAGGATAGGTGGGAGGCTTTGAAGTGGGGACGCCAGTTCTCATGGAGCCATCCTTGAAATACCACCCTGGCAACTTTGAGGTTCTAACTCAGGTCCGTTATCCGGATCGAGGACAGTGTATGGTGGGTAGTTTGACTGGGGCGGTCTCCTCCCAAAGAGTAACGGAGGAGTACGAAGGTGCGCTCAGACCGGTCGGAAATCGGTCGTAGAGTATAAAGGCAAAAGCGCGCTTGACTGCGAGACAAACACGTCGAGCAGGTACGAAAGTAGGTCTTAGTGATCCGGTGGTTCTGTATGGAAGGGCCATCGCTCAACGGATAAAAGGTACTCCGGGGATAACAGGCTGATACCGCCCAAGAGTTCATATCGACGGCGGTGTTTGGCACCTCGATGTCGGCTCATCACATCCTGGGGCTGAAGCCGGTCCCAAGGGTATGGCTGTTCGCCATTTAAAGTGGTACGCGAGCTGGGTTTAGAACGTCGTGAGACAGTTCGGTCCCTATCTGCCGTGGACGTTTGAGATTTGAGAGGGGCTGCTCCTAGTACGAGAGGACCGGAGTGGACGAACCTCTGGTGTTCCGGTTGTCACGCCAGTGGCATTGCCGGGTAGCTATGTTCGGAAGAGATAACCGCTGAAAGCATCTAAGCGGGAAACTTGCCTCAAGATGAGATCTCACTGGGATCTTGAATCCCCTAAAGGGCCGTCGAAGACTACGACGTTGATAGGTTGGGTGTGTAAGCGCTGTGAGGCGTTGAGCTAACCAATACTAATTGCCCGTGAGGCTTGACCATATAACACCCAAGCAATTTGAGCATAAGGCATCAAATTGTGGTGGTGAAGACGAAACGAACCGAAAGTTCGC
>NZ_JBIVIA010000030.1:0-1365 GCF_044749485.1 Pseudomonas sp. NPDC089401
GGGAGTGTCAGATTTTTTGTGTGCGGGCCGGTAACGGCCTGCCGTCAGGCAGGCCCTAATTTTCACCAAGTTGGCCTGATGAATCGATCTCCGTACAGAATCGCAAATTGATTCATCGCACTCTTCCAATCATGCGCCGCCGAGCCCCAGTTGGCTGTGATGTTGCGCAGCCCCAGCCAGATCAATTTGGTCGCCGCGTCGTCGTTCGGGAAGTGGCCACGGGTCTTGATGATCTTGCGTAGCTGGGCGTTGATGCTTTCGATGGCATTGGTGGTGTAGATCACCTTCCGGATGGCGGGCGGGAAAACAAAGAACGGAATCACTCGATCCCACGCCCGTCGCCAGGCAGCCACCACTGTTGGATATTGCGTGCCCCAAGGCCCGCTCTCAAACTCATCCAGCGCCTGTTCCGCCGCCTGAGCGTTGACGGCCTGATAGATCGGTTTGAGGGCCTTGGCCAGCACTCGGCGCTTGTCCCAGGCCGCATAATCGAGGCTGTTGCGGATCAGATGCACGATGCAGGTCTGCAGCGTCGTGCCTGGGAATACCGCGCTGAGGGCCTCTGGCATGCCTTTGAGGCCGTCGGTCACGGCAATCAGCACGTCCTCGACGCCGCGTGTCTTGAGTTCGTTGAACACCTTCATCCAGAACTTGGCACCTTCGGTGTTCTCGATCCAGATACCCAGAATGTCGCGCGTGCCATCAGGCAAAACGCCCAGCGCCAAGTAGACCGCTTTGTTGCGAACCAGCCCTTCCTCGCGGATTTTGACCCGCAAAGCATCAAAGAAAATGACCGGATACATCGGCTCCAGAGGGCGCTGTTGCCACGCGCCAATCTCCTCCATGACCTCGTCGGTCACGGAGCTGATGAAGTCGGGTGAGACGTCTGTTCCGTACTGTTCGGAGAGAAAGGCTCGGATTTCTCTGACCGTCATCCCACGGGCGTACATGGCGATAATCTTGTCGTCGAAACCGGTGTAACGACGTTCATGCTTGGGAATCAGGATGGGCGAGAAGCTGCCATCCCGGTCGCGCGGGATATCCAGCCGCAGCGGGCCATCACCGGTTAGCACTGTCTTGCCGCTCGTGCCATTGCGCTGGTTGGTTTCATCCTCCGGGCGCTGCGCGCCCGGAGGATAGCCCAGGTGATGACCCAGTTCGGCGTTCAGGGCTCGCTCGATCAGCGCCTTCTTGAACGCTGCTGAGGCCTCTTCGATGGCTTCTGCGGTCATCAGCGGGGTCGCGGAAAACTGCTCAAGCAGCTCTTTCGGGACCTTTGGTAACTCACGGAGCGGTTTCTTTTTTGTTGGCATACATGCACCTCTTACTCATGTTATGCCCGAACACAAAATTTCTGACACCCTC
>NZ_JBIVIA010000031.1:0-1123 GCF_044749485.1 Pseudomonas sp. NPDC089401
TCAACGGCCTGCAGCGGGTGTCCGCCGGCAGCGTGTTCGGCGCCTTGCCGCTCAACGTGGGCGACCAGGCCGACGACCGTCGCCTGGTGGATTCCACCCGTTCGCTGTTCAAGACCGGTTTCTTCCAGGACATCCAGCTGAACCGCGATGGCAACGTGCTGATCATCAACGTGGTCGAGCGCCCGTCGGTGTCGAGCATCGAGATCGAAGGCAACAAGGCGATCAGCACCGAAGACCTGATGAAGGGCCTGAAGCAGTCGGGCCTGGCCGAAGGCGAGATCTTCCAGCGTGCCACCCTCGAAGGCGTGCGCAACGAGCTGCAGCGCCAGTACGTGGCCCAGGGCCGCTACTCGGCCGAGGTCAACGCCGAGGTGGTGGCGCAGCCGCGCAACCGTGTGGCGTTGAAGATCAAGATCAACGAAGGCACGGTCGCCGCCATCCAGCACATCAACATCGTCGGCAATACCGTGTTCGGCGACGAGGAGCTGCAGCAGCTGTTCGAGCTGAAGACCACCAACTGGCTGTCGTTCTTCAAGAACGACGACAAGTACGCCCGCGAAAAACTCTCCGGTGACCTCGAGCGCCTGCGCTCCTACTACCTGGACCGCGGCTACATCAACATGGACATCGCCTCCACCCAGGTGTCGATCACCCCGGACAAGAAGCACGTCTACATCACCGTCAACGTCAACGAGGGTGAGAAGTACACCGTGCGTGACGTGAAGCTGTCGGGCGACCTCAAGGTGCCGGAAGACCAGGTCCAGTCGCTGCTGCTGGTGCAGCCGGGCCAGGTGTTCTCGCGCAAGGTGATGACCACCACCTCCGAGCTGATCACCCGCCGCCTGGGCAACGAAGGCTACACCTTCGCCAACGTCAACGGCGTGCCACAGCCGAACGACCAGGACCACACGGTCGACATCATGTTCGTCGTCGACCCGGGCAAGCGTGCCTACGTCAACCGCATCAACTACCGCGGCAACACCAAGACCGAAGACGAAGTGCTGCGCCGCGAAATGCGCCAGATGGAAGGCGGCTGGGCCTCGACCTACCTGATCGACCAGTCCAAGACCCGCCTGGAGCGCCTGGGCTTCTTCAAGGAAGTCAACGTCGAGACCCCGGCCGT
>NZ_JBIVIA010000032.1:0-1091 GCF_044749485.1 Pseudomonas sp. NPDC089401
CCCGTCTCGATCTTCTCGAAGTTACCGCCGGTTCCGCTCACTACTTCAGCAACCAGGCTGCTGGCGTCGTTGTAGACGTCTTCGCCGTTCGGGTTATCAACCTGGAGCGAACCTTTGCCGTCAGCATCGATGTTGACGGTGTATTCCTGACCGGCAACACGCACGACCAGTTGCACTGGATCGCTACCGGCTTCTGGTTTGTGGCTCAGCTCGAAGTTGAAGGTGACTTTCGCATCGGCCTCAGTGGCGGCAACGCCAGTCACAGTAACGGTGACCGGCGTTTCGGTATCGGCGATCTCGGCAGTGCCCTTGGCACCGGTCTCGATCTTCTCGAAGTTGCCGCCAGTGCCGCTCACTACTTCAGCAACCAGGCTGCTGGCGTCGTTGTAGACGTCTTCACCGTTCGGGTTATCAACTTGCAGCGAGCCTTTGCCATCCGCATCGATGTTGACGGTGTAGTCCTGGCCTGCGACACGCACGACCAGTTGTACTGGATCGCTGCCGGCTTCCGGTTTGTGGCTCAGCTCGAAGTTGAAGGTGACTTTCGCATCGGCCTCAGTGGCGGCAACGCCAGTGACCGTCACGGTTACCGGAGTTTCGGTATCGGCGATCTCGGCAGTGCCCTTGGCACCGATTTCGATCTTCTCGAAGTTGCCGCCAGTGCCAGAGATGACCTCGGCAACCAGGCTGCTGGCATCGTTGTAGACGTCTTCACCATTCGGGTTGTCGACTTGCAGCGAGCCTTTGCCGTCTGCATCAATGTTGACGGTGTATTCCTGGCCCGCAACGCGCACGACCAGTTGTACTGGATCGCTGCCCGCTTCTGGTTTGTGGCTCAACTCGAAGTTGAAGGTAACCTTCGCATCCGCTTCGGTGGCCGCGACGCCGGTTACAGTAACGGTGACCGGGGTTTCGGTGTCTGCGATTTCGGCGGTGCCCTTGGCACCGGTCTCGATCTTCTCGAAGTTACCGCCGGTGCCGCTCACTACTTCAGCAACCAGGCTGCTGGCGTCGTTGTAGACGTCTTCGCCATTCGGGTTATCAACCTGGAGCGAGCCTTTGCCGTCTGCATCGATGTTGACGGTGTATTC